>JBJTQF010000294.1:0-9144 GCA_046075485.1 Myxococcota bacterium
TCCAACTTAGAAGTAGGGTTGGGCCGAGCGGATCTCCAGCTCATCCCGAAAAAATCCGGTCAGGCAGGGGTGGTGATGGAGCTCAAGGTGGTGCAGAAGTCTCAAGCCCTGCTGGAAGGCGTCGTGGATGCCCTCCAGCAGCTCGAGCAGAAGCACTATGAGACCCTGCTGGAGAGTCACCAAGTCTCCATGATGCACCGTTATGGACTGGCGTTTAATGGAAAAGAAGTGCGAGTGGCGGAGCTCTCCCAACGCTCCGAGCTGGAGCAGGCCCTCACACACGCACGCGCACAGGCCCTCGAGCAGGCACGCGAGAAAGCCGCTCGACGCAAACGTCAGAACATACCGGCTGCACCCAAAACCTCCGTGCTGAGCCTCGAGGAACGGCTGGAGCTGGAAGAGCGGGTGTTGCCAGCCCTGAGCTCCGCCACACTCTTTGACTTTTGGCTGGGCTTGGGACTCTCTCCGGCTGAGTTTCCAGCAGAAGGACCGGTCACGCAGTGGAGACTCTTGCTCATGCGGACCCTGGAGCTGGGGCAAGGCGCGATTCTGGGACGACTGCTCATGCGTCAGCTCCCCACCCTCCAGGATGAGCCGCTGGTGCAGAAGCTGAGGGGGTAAACGCAATGTTGGGAAAGTCTGTTGCGATAGTGTTGCAGCTTTCCAAGCGCGTCAATGCTAACTCAGGAGCTGATACCTCACATCTTCCTGCCTGTCAGAGCAACTTGGGAATCCGTCACCTTTAGGAGCTGGTAAAGCGCTGGCTCATTTCGGTGGAGAAGCTCCAACTCCGTCAGCATGCCCTCAAGGTGTCTCGTGTGGGCATGCTCATCACCCTTCTGTATCGGTCTGGCAAGAACTTCAACCTGATGATATGCAATGGCTCTTTCAGCGGCAGCCAGTATACCTGTATTGGTTCAGCGCAAAGTGGAGTCGGCGGTATCACGGCGACTGGAGGCTCCCGAAAGACGCGCGGGGAGCGTTCGCTCCAGAACCCGTAAAGGCGAATTCGCGCCTCCTCCGCTAAGGCTTCGGCCTTGCAGGTGACGGAGCCTCCGTGTCAGCGAAGGGCTCAACGTTTGAAAGGGCAAAGCCCTTTTAATAAAGAAGAAAAGCCGCTTGGGAAGCGGCTTTTTAAGCTGAAAGGACGCCGTCCTTTCAGACTTTCCTGCAAGGGATTCCATCCCTTGACCCGTGTTTTGTTTTTTGGTTTTTGCGCTGCTTATTTTTGCACCGCTTTTTTTTGCAGAGAGGGCGCTGCCCTCTCTGCACTCACCCGCAAGGGATTCCATCCCTTGACCCGTGTTTTGTAAGAGCTCAGCGAACCCACAGCGCGTAAGCAGCACCCGCAATCGGATAATTCACCGTCGCCCCCGCAAAACTTCGGTGCATAAACGGTGTCTCCGCCTCACTCCCACTCAGCGTCAGCCCCTGATTCGCCGCCTGCGACGTGCTGAAATCCCATCCAGACCCCAGCTCATCGTGCCCCTTACAGCCCGCCGGAGCCCCACCCGGACGGTTCACCTGACCCTCCCCTTCATCCGTATAGCCCCGGTCCCCGGCACACCAGTAGTAACCGTTCACCTCTCCATACAGCAGATAACCCGGCTCTCCAAACTTCACCCGCAGCGCAGACCGTGGAATCTCCAAGCTCGAATACGTCTGCTCTCCCGTGGAGTACGCCGCCACCCGCAGCGCCTCAAAAGGAAAGCTGTTCATATCCAGCCAGCCTGCCACCGGTGCCACCGTCATCGACGCCTCCTCCGGGCTCTTCACCAGCTCCTGCGACGACACCCGACCGACCCCAAACGCTCCATAGTCCCCCACATGCGACGAGTTCTTCACAAACACCAACGACCAGCCGCCTCCAGAGTGCTCCATATCACACACGAGCGTGAGAGATGCCTGCTCACCCCACGGCCCGTCTGGGTCCACCGTGTACAGCCCCGAACCCTCACTCAGCCCCGTCCGCAAGATGCTCTCACACGAGAAGCAGGTCGGTAAAACCCCGTCACAGTTGAGATCCTCCCCAAAACACTGCTCCTTCGCACCCGGATATGCGTACACATTTTGGTCGTTACAATCACCTGCCACCGTCGCATTCAATCCCGGAACACAGCCCTCTACTGGATGGTTCTGATCCCCAAATCCATCCCGATCCTCATCCACATAGTATGTCGTCGTGACACCCTCATCCTCTTGACCATCACAGTCATCATCGACCCCATTGCAGACCTCCGCTGCGTTGGGATTCACATCCTTTTTGCGGTCATTACAATCCCCTGACACCAACACATACCCCGTTGGGAGCTCGCAGCTCAACGTCGAAGACTCCTCCACACCAAAACCGTCAGAATCTCGATCCAAATAGCTGAGCAACATCACCCCTTCGTCGATCTCACCATCACAGTCATCATCGATGCCATTACACAGCTCTGCTTGACCCGGGAAGATCAGCGGATTCAGGTCATCACATTCCTGCTCCTCTGTGAAGCCATCCTGATCCTGATCGGCAAACGTCGCCACCGCCACGAGTGGCAACGTCACCGGCTCCGCCGAGCTCCCCAGCAACAACACCGACACAAGACCCTCGTACACACCCTCCACCGGTGCCTTAAAACGAAGCGTCAACGGCACATCCACATCCGGCGGCAGCGTGAGTGCGATGGCATCCTCTCCATCCTCAAAAGAGAAGACCGAGACCCCATCCTCCAACACCAGCGTCACCCCCAGAGGATAATCATCAGGATTGCTCTGCCGCAGATAAGCCGTCGCAGAACGGGTTTCATTGACTCGAACATCACCGAAATCAAGTACCTGCGTTTCAAAGAAAATATCGATGCGCGAAGTCGAATCAATCGGCTGAGGTGTTCCCGTTACATCTGCCTGAGTCTCCGATGGGATCGTCACATCATCGGGAAGCTCCAGGTTGATCGAACATGCACTCAAGATGGACATGCTGCTCAGCACCAGGAGCTGAGACGCCATCAGCCGCCCGATGGAAAGCCCTCGTGTCACCCAGAGAGAGTGCCAAAGCGGACGTTTGGTAATCTCACGAGACGCATGAACCACGGGTGACGTTAACATTGAATGATGGATCTTCATATAGGAGGATCTCCTTCGCGTAGGCGGATATACAATCCAGCAAGGGATTGAGGTCTCACGGGTGGATGGCCCTCACATCAGCCATCCTGTGCCTTATCGGTGTCTTCGCGTGAGCATTCCTTACACAAAATTCGACGCATGGGTGTGATCCCGGCGCTGCGCACCTCTCGCAAGAGAACCGCTCGATTTCCTGTAAGCCTGACCCTCCCGACTACGACCGTTATCACATCCGATGACCCGCATCCTCTAAAAGCCTCCCGTCATGATGAGGACGAAATGATGAATTCCTATCTCATGCGACATCCAGCACTCATGGCTGTTATGATGGCCTTGAGCGCATGTGTACCCGCACCCGAAGGCACGCGCCTGGGTGGAGAAACCGGCACCGTCTTGGACGCCTCCCCCGAAGAGGTCTCCTTCCAGCTCTCCGGCCTGAGCCTGGATCCCCAGGCGGAGCTGACCCTGGAGCAGCTCGACCCAGATGCCGACACCTCCTTCGACGATGCGCGCTGGGAGCCCGTGGCATCGGTGAGCTTGAGCGCCCCCCCAACACTCGGCGAGCTTCGCGTGGAGCCCTTCGACCAGCTCTCCGATCCGGTGTTGGCCCTGCGGCTGTCTGAGCTCACCCTCTCCGTCTCGTCGCGGCAGAACCAAGCCATTGCTTGGACTTGGAACCTCTCCGGTGCGACACACCCACGCCTAGAGAAAGGATGGCAAGAAGCAGGTGTCTCTTGGTTTCGTGTCCTGGAGAATGGTGTTCCCTTACGTTCCTCAGAGCTGAGCCGTGACGACTGCGATGGCATCGAGACCCTCTGTTCCCCTTCCTCTGAACAGTTTGGCTTGGTGAGTGCCGCCTCAGACGTGGAAGCACTCTCCCCCTGGCTCAGTCGAGGACAGCCTCGTCTCGACAGCAGCGGATTGTCCAGCCTGGAAGCCGCTGAGCGATATTACGAAGCCGTCGAAGCCGCCCCGGGTAAAGCCCGTTATACCCTCGAAGGCTGGAAAGTGATCAACGGCTTTCCCGAAGCAGAGCTCAAAGCCGACTACTACAACGGTGCCGACCTGGGCTTTGGCCGGGAGATGCACTGTCGGACCCTCTCGCCTGAAGACGTGGGGGCCTCCACCCCTGGTTTTGCCTGTTATGTCACCAACTACGGAGCCCCGAGCCTGCCTGCGGAACGCTCCCTCGAGCTGCTGGTGGCCCGTCAGAATCCGGTGGCCACTGTGACGATGGAGTATCGCCCCGGCGATCTCAACAATCCCGTGCGTTTTTATGCCTATGGCGCTGCTGGAGAGAGACTGACTCAGCTTGCCCTCGACAGCCAGGGAGCCAAACCCTTTCCGGGCCTCTGTGTGACCTGTCACGGTGGAACCTTTGAGCCGGAGCTCGGTCGCATCTCGGGGGCACATTTTTTGCCCTTCGACGTGGGCCTCTTAGGTTTTGGCTCACAGCCGGGTAAAACTCGAGACGCGCAGCAGGAGGCCCTTCGTCGTCTCAACGAGGGTGTGTTGAGCACTCCTGTTACGGCTGGAATTCGTGCCACTCTGGAGGGAATGTATGCCCCTGCCTCCGTCTCGCAGGCGGAGGCGAAGGCCGCCGAACAGTACGTGACGGCTGCTTGGCAGCGCCATCCGACCTTGTATCAGCAGGTGGTGAGACCCTATTGTCAAGGGTGTCATCAGGCTTTGCAGGAGGGGCTCCAGCTCCAGACCCCGGAGGAGCTGCTGCGTTTGCGGGGTGCCATCCTCTCTTCGGTGTGTTCGACCCGGGAGATGCCGCACGCCGAGCTGACCAGCCAGCACTTCTGGGCCAGCGGAGCCCGTGCTTATTTGTGGGAGGCCCTGGGCGTGACGGCTCCTTGTCCTGCGGAATGAGCCTGTCCGCTGAGCTTTGTCCTTGCACCTTCGCCCTGACTCATGGTGAAATCCAGTCGGGAGCTGCCGGTTGTGGCGTGAGCGCGTCACCATCGGCACTGTGGTGGTTTGGGAGCGGAATGCAAGTGGGGGTCTGGTGGTTGTGTGGCGGACCCTCACGCGGCAGCGGAGCACTTGATGGCGGGCACTTCATCTCCTTCTTCGTCTTCATCCTCGGCCTCTTCTGGGTCGGCGTCCGAGTCGGCTTCGGGAGACACTTCTCTTGTGCGGCGATTTATTCCCCAGGGTAGCTTTGGTGTGGTGTTTTTTGGAGGACTGTCCTTATTCTGGACGGGTTTACACTTGTATACCCACGGGCCGGGGGGAGCCTTTGAGACCTTCACCGGGTTATTATATACCCTGGGTGCGGTGTCTCTCTCTCCCGTGTTTTTTTATACCTTGATGCGCCCCATGACCGCCCGAGACTTTACCTTCTTGGGGATCTTTGCAGGATTTTTTCTGCTGACGGCCCCCGTCTATTATTTTCCGGACTATGCGCTGTATGGCCTTGCTTTGGGAGCGGGTGGTTTTCTGGCGGCGATCCTGCCTGCTTGGTTTCGCTACTCGCGCTTTCAAGAAGCGGTGGATGGGCTGGAGGAAGGGGATCCTCGGGAGCTCTTGGAAGCCCTGACTTCTCAGAACACGTCTTTGCGCAGCATGGCGCGCATTCGGCTCATCGAGCTGAGCACGGCGGCTTCGGAGCGCATCATTCAAGAGTATTTGCGTTTGGGCACGCGCCAGCCAGCCTTAAGTCTTCAGCTTTTGGACATTCTGCGGGAAATCTGTCGAGGGATTGATCCGGCCACTACCTCCCCGTACTCTATCTCACAGCTTGTGCGTTTTTGGAAATCGCAGGCGGAGAGCAGTCGAGACTTTGACGTCTTGGCCTATGCCTACTCGAGCCTGGGCATCTTGGGGGACGTCGAGGCCGCTCCGTTGTTGCTTGCGGCGCTCAAGCGTGAGCTCAAAACGGGAGGAGGGGTCACCCGTGGGCGCGAGCGGATGTTTGATGCGCTCTTCGAAGGGTCGGTGGCTTGTATGCCAGCGCCTTCCGAGGGGGGCGCGGAGGGCATTGCCTTCAGTCGTGAGCTGACCTCCACCATGTTGGAATTCTATTTGATTTACCCGAGCTTGAGTCGTTTTGAGTGTCTCAAGCGGATGGGGGGCCCGGTGGTCGCCAGTATTGCGGCCATGTTGCAGCAGGTGTCTGCCCGTGCGCGTCTGGAGCTGGTGCGTCTGTTGGGCGCGTTGAGAGCGGTGGCGGCGTTGCCCATGCTGATCGACCTGGTGAAAGATCCGACCTCCGAGATGCGGGCGGTGGCGGTGGAAGGGTTGCTGGAGTACCTTCCGACGCCGCAGGAGAAGGGTAAGAGCAGCTTGCCGGATGCCCTGAGCAAACAGGCGGCGGAGGCGCTGATGCGCTTGGCAAACGACTCCGAAGAGCGGGTGCGGCTCAAAGCGATTGAGGGGTTGGCGCGGGTGGGGGATGGGCCGTCGCTGAGGCTGCTGCTGGACTTCCTGGCTTCTCCGATGTCGCCGGTAGAAGATGGGCGGATGCGGGGAAATATCGCCGCTCAACTGGGTCGAACTGGAAATGCTCAGGCGCTGGAGCCGCTCTTGAGGCTCACCGACGGGTTTGACACCTTCGCGATGGCGGGGGCGGCGCGGGGCCTGGGCTTTATGCGGGATGGGCGCGTGGTGCCTCGTCTGAAGGCGCTGCTGAAACATGCGGAGCTTGAGGTGGCGGTCTCGGCGGCGATTGGGCTCGCACACGCGCGTGAGGAGGGGGGCGCGGATGTATTGCTCAAGTACGTGAAGCTGCCGCAGGCACCGGTGCGACTGGAGGCGCTGGAGGCGCTCTTTCGTCAGCTCAGCGACGAGGCATTGCCGGTGCTGGAGGCGGGAATTGGAGGGCCGATGCCGGGCTGGACGTTGGCGGAGCGGGAGTTTGCCATCAGCAAGCTGTTGGAGACCAAAATTCCGCCTGCTTTGGCAGTATTGGAGCGGGTCTGGAAGCGTGAAGACCTCGACGAGCAGGTGGTGCAGCTCATGCGTGAGAAGCTGAAGGCGGCAGGTATGCTGAAGGCGGCTCCGTAGGTGTGCTGGGGAGCGGGTGGACAATTTTGGGCGGTGACGGGCTCAGCCCGGAGGTTGAGGGGGGTGCTCGCGAGCACACCTGGATGCACGATCTGGACATTTTTGGGGGGACATGGATGGGGTAGGTGCTCTGAGTGAGGGGGGCTTCCCGTCTGTACACCCTTTTTGAGTGGGGAAAGAGGGCCTTGAAGGGGCCCATTTTTCTTTTGAGAGGCGTTCCGTGACGGGGTATGGCGTGCCCAGCATGCTTGCGGGGGGCTTGTTCAAAAAAATGCTGCGGCGAAGATCAGGGCTGGCACGGTATTTGAACTTTAGAGAGGCAGCTCTGAAAGTGTAGGGTCGAGACCACAAGTCCCACGGTTTTCTTTGGAGGCGTTGTTTATGATGGTTCATCCATTGCGTTTTGTGTGTTACTCCATGTGTCTGATGACTGTTCTTCCGCTGGTGGGTTGCAGTGCCAGTGGGGAGGATGAGACCCCCACGGCAACACCGGACGAAGACAGCACGCCCACGGCAACACCGGACGGAGACAGCACGCCGACCGCCACGCCGAGCGCCGATGGCGTTGGTTGTCCGGCGGACAACGCGAGCTGGACGGTGGGATGGTTAGGTTGTACGGATGCTGCTTCAGATGGTTATGTGTTTTTTGCGCCATTACGCTCCACCACTTCTTTTTTGATCGACCAATATGGGCGACAGGTTCACACTTGGCCGAGCACCTATATGCCGGGACAGGCGGTGCATCTGCTGGAGGACGGGAGTATTCTCCGCACAGGCATGGTGAATAATAGTGTGTTTAAAGCGGGCGCGGCGGGGGGGCAGCTTCAGCTCATTGAATGGGATGGGACGTTGAGCTGGAACTATACCTATTCGACGACCAGTCATCTGACGCATCACGATGCCATCATGTTGCCGAGTGGGAATGTGTTGGCGCTCTCGTGGGAGGTGGTGAGCCAGAGTAATGCCATCTCGATGGGGCGTGATCCGAGCACCTTGTCGGAAGGCAGTCTGTGGAATGAATGTGTGATTGAGCTGAAGATCACGGGCACGACCTCGGCGGAGGTGGTGTGGAAGTGGTGTATGTTGGACCATGTGATCCAGGATTATGACAGTGCGAAGGATAATTATGGGGATGTAGCGGCTCATCCGGAGCGGTTGGACATCAACTATACGGGTGATGGCATGGGGGGGATGGATACCGCAGGAGCGGATTGGATTCACTTTAATGCGGTGGATTACAACGCAGACTTGGATCAGATTGTGTTGAGCTCGAAGTACATGAGTGAGATCTATGTGATCGATCACAGTACGACCACGGAGGAAGCGGCGAGCAGCTCCGGGGGGGCGTATGGCAAGGGTGGAGATTTTTTGTATCGGTGGGGAAATCCTCAGGTGTATCGGGCGGACGGTGAGCGGGTATTTTACAATCAGCACGCGGTGCATTGGGTTGAGGATGGGCTCCCGGGTGCGGGTCGGATGATGGTGTTTAATAATGGGAACAGTCGGACGGATGGACGGTATTCGACGGCGGATGAGTGGACTCCGTCGTTGAATGAGGATGGATCGTATGGGGTGCTGAGCTCGGGGGCTTTTGGGCCGGAGGAGCTGACCTGGCGATACAAGGCGGCAACACCGACGGATTTGTATGCGGATCGGATCTCGAATGCGCAGCGCCTGCCGAATGGGAATACGCTGGTGGTGAACGGTGCATATGGGAAGCTGTATGAGGTGACGACGGCGGGGGATGTGGTGTGGGAGTATGTCAATCCGGTGCTGGGGGATAGTAAGGTGGCGAGCCAGGGGACGAGCTTGGGGGGACAGGATAACTCGGTTTTTAGAGCGTACTGGTTTGATGCGTCATTCGCTGGATTTGAGGGACGCACCCTCACCACAGGAAACTACCTTGAAGAAGGTCGCTAAAACAAAATGGGGTGCAGGGGGGAGATCCCCCCCTGCTGGGAAAGTTTGAAAGGGCAAAGCCCTTTCAATAAAAAAGAAAAGCCGCTTGGAAAGCGGCTTTTTGAGCTG
>JBJTQF010000295.1:0-20505 GCA_046075485.1 Myxococcota bacterium
TTTACAAAAATCGACGTGGCGCTGGTTCGGAATGCGCACCTCGTCTTCGATCTCGCGGAGGTCTTCAGGATCGATCTGGTCGGGGGTACGCCCTCCCGTCAGGAGGACATTAAAATAAGGTTCGGTATCCCCGGTATAGACCACAGACTTGCCATCCCCTTCGATGCGATACGAGAGGGTCATAACAGGATGGTTGGTATACTTGGTATAGACGGTGAGGTCGTCGATCTCAATCTTGCCTTCGCCGAGGTTATGGTAATGCAAGCGGCTCTTGAGCTCAGCCTCCCGGACGGGAAACACTTCGTAGTCCATCTGCATGCGGATGATGGTGGCCAGATCTTTGCTGTACTGAATGGGTCCATACATGTGGATGCTGTTGCCCGGAATAAAGGCAGGCACAAAAAACGGAAAACCCTGGATGTGGTCCCAGTGGGTGTGGCTGATGAGAATATGAGCGGTGGTGGGCAAGTTCTTGAGCAAGCCCAAACCGAGCTCACGGATGCCGGTGCCGGAGTCCAGGATCAGGCGCGTACCCGCCTTGCTGATGATCTCATAGCAGGAGGTATTGCCACCAAACTGCACGGTCGTGGGCCCCGGCGCTGCAATCGACCCCCTGACACCCCAGAACCGGACCTTCATCCGCGCTCCACTTGCCAATGACTGGCATAATGCTTGGAACTCCGCTCCAGCCAGCGAATCCATCGAGATTGAGGATCAACATACACCACCGGGACAGCCCCAGTCTGGAGGGCTCTGTCATCCAGCAGCATGGACGAGGAGCTCAACGGCCCAAAAACTGCCGGGCCGCTGCGACTTCTTCGGGCACTTGAGCAAGGATCTCACGCACTTGGGCTTCGTTAAGGCCAAGCACGCGCCATAAACCATCGGGAATGATGATCTCGGCATGGTCACGCGCCGTGGTTTCGGCAGCAAAACCCAGGCGATAATACATGGCATTGGAAAGACAGGTGAGGCAGGATTCAACGGCTCCCGGCCCTTCCAAGATTGGCGCATGATGGAACTCAACCCCAAACACCAAGCCAGGGGGGAATTTCCACTTCCTTCCCAGCATACCACCAATGGCTTCGTGCGTCACCCCCAACACCGTCTTCTCTGCATGGATCTCTGGAAGGCCCTGAAGCTCAAGCCGACGAATCTGGGTGAGCTCTGCTTTGAAGTGCTTTTGGAGCAGGATTTTGCCGAGATCGTGCATGAGGCCCGCAATAAAGGCGGCTTCCTGCTCGTCACGGGGGAGATTCATGGCGCGGGCGAGACAACGCGCAGAGACGCCGACGGACAACGAGTGGCTCCAGAGCAGCTCCGCTTCTTGATTGGCACCGGGTGCCATGATGCCCGCCAATGCCGAGGACAGCACGAGGTTCTTGACGGTGTTAAAACCGACGGCCACCAGCGCACGGCCCACCGAAGAGACGTTTGACATCCCGAAGAATGGAGAGTTGATCAGACGCAGCACCTGCGCTGTCAGCACCGGATCTAACTTGATCACTTGGATCAAGTCGTTGGCGGAAGCGTCGGGGTTGTTGACGATCTGGAGCACTTTGGTCACGGTCGGCGACAGGGCGGGAAGATCTTCCAAGTGCCGCTGTATGCGCTCGTAACAATCCTTTTGGGCTGCATTCATCGCTCGCGTCAACTCCCCTCTGGGCGGCTGAAAGACACCACCGCATGCTATGCACACCCTAGCCTTAGTGCTCAATTTCGTCAAGGTACTTGCGGCGCTTCTCGCTCATTTGTTATGTTGAACGCCGCTGTTTTTTCATCGGCCACGCAACATGAGGAGTGCTCCATGTCAGAATCGGAGGTTCAGCGCCCGGCGTTGATTGTTTATTTTGTTTTGCTGTTGGCAGTGCTGGCGCTGTTCATGAAGATGGTGGCCCCCTATGCGCTCACGTTGGTGATGGGGGTGATTCTGGCTGTGCTGATGCAGCCGCTGTATGCGCACCTGCTCAAGCGCAGTTGGACACCCACACAAAGCGCAGTGACGGTGACAAGTAGTCTGCTGGTGCTGGTGTTAGGCCCCATCACGCTCTTTGGGATTGCGGCCGCTCGCCAGTCGATCTCCATCGTGGACGCCCTCTCCAAACGCTCGCTCAGCTCGTATGAGGAGCTGCTGGACCGCCTCTTCTCGCTGGAAATCTTTGGGCTGGTCTTGGGCACCCCCGAAGAGGTCAAGGCTCAGCTCAGCTCACTGGCGCGCACAGTGGTGGGTGCGGTCAGTGGCGCCACCCTCACGCTGGCGGGGCAAGTGCCTGATTTTATGATCCAGCTCATCCTGGCGCTGTTTGCCTCGTACTTTCTCCTCATCGATGGAAAGAGCTTGTTGGCATGGCTGGGAGCCCGAGTGCCCATTGCAGCGCCCGTGCGACGGGAGCTCTTTCGCTCCTTTCGGGAGACCTCGGTGTCGGTGCTGGTGGCGTCGGTGGCCGCTGCGGGCGTTCAGTCGGTGATGATGATGCTCTCGTTTGCTGCACTGGGGGTGCCGGGTGCCTTTCTCGCCGCCGGTGCAACCTTCATCTTTGCCTGGATTCCGCTGCTGGGCTCGGTTCCGGTTTGGCTGGTGGGTTCGCTCTATCTCTATCTGAGTGGAAGTCTTGCCAAAGCCGCAATCATGGTGATCGCGGGCCTGATCACGGGGGTCAGCGATAATATCGTGCGTCCCTTGGTGTTACAGGGCAGCAGCGACAATATGCATCCCCTGCTCTCGATTGTTGCCATCTTCGGAGGGCTGGCCATGTTTGGCATCGTGGGGGTCTTCGTGGGTCCGATCTTGGCGGCGATGCTGATTGCGGTGCTGGAAGCATGGCCGCTGGTTGCGCGTGAGGCGGGCATTTTAACGGAGGCGACCCAAGCCGAAACGAAGCAGGCTCCAACCCTTGCCCAGCCAGTCCCGAATCAAGGACGTCTGGCAGAAGTGACACTTTCCACACCGGTGCCCGTGCAGGCCATACCGTCTTCCCCGGTGCCGCTGGCCGTTCGGCAGAGCAAATCCAACAAGCACAGCAAGAAGTCGGGAAAACGTTCTCCTTGAGTTTATGAGGGCGTCCGCCGTACCATTCAGCATCCGTGACCCGAGCATACACGTCAATAGGAGGGCAACATCATGGCAAAACACGGGCTGGTTCTGGCGGGTGGTGGGGCGCGTGGAGCCTATGAGGTGGGGGTTTTGCACTATCTGCTGGCGGAATCGGAGCCAGAGCTGCGCAAACGGGCTCACTTTAAGGTGTATGCGGGCACTTCGGTGGGCGCGCTCAATGTGACGGCGCTGGCGGCTTGGGCCCACGATCTGGAGCAGGGCAGCCACGCGCTTGTGCAACGCTGGAAAAATCTGAGCCTAGACCTGCTGGTCCCGCTGAGCTTCTCGGACGTGATGTCACTTCCCGGCTGGTTGGCGGGCCGAAATCGCCGTGAGGCACTCTTTCCAGGATCGCCGCTGAAGACGGTGATCAACTCGTCTGTGCCCTGGAATAATATTCGGACCAACATCGAAAGTGGCCTGATTGACGCGATCAGTGTGACCTGCACGCAGGTCTCGACGGGTAATACGGTGGTGTTTTACGAAGAGAAAGAGCTGGTCCAGCGCCCGTGGTCCCGGGATCCCCATGTGCGCGCGGTGCCCACTTATATTGGGCAGTCGCATGCACGCGCGTCTGCGGCCATTCCCCTGATCTTTCCACCGGTGGAAGTCGAAGGTGCCCTCTATGTGGACGGTGGTTTGCGCCAAAACACGCCGCTGTCTCCGGCGCTGAGACTGGGGGCCGAGAGTGTGTTGGTCATCGGCGTAGGGCATGCACGGGATCGGAGACGTCATCAGGACTTTGCAGATCGAGAGGCTGCGGTGGGCAAGCCATTTTATCTGCTGGGAAAGGTGCTGGATGCGTTGATGATCGACCGCATTGACTACGATCTGATCCGGCTCAGTCACTTCAACCGCCTGCTCTTGGATGGACAAGAAGCCTTTGGGGAGACCTTTGGAGACCGCCTCAATGCGATCTCCGCGCGCACGCGGCATGCCAACTATCGGGTGGTGCCGAACCTGTATTTTAAGCCGTCGCGGGATATTGGACAGCTTGCGGCTCAGTTTATCCGGCAAGGAAAGTTCATCAGCGAACGTTCCTTGACAGCCCGGGTCATTCGGACCATTTCTCGCTCAGAATCCAACGATGAAGCCGATCTGGCCAGCTATATCCTGTTTGATGGCGGTTTTGCGTCACAGCTCATCGAGCTGGGGATGGAGGACGCATATCAACGACGAGAAGCCCTGCTGGAGTTTTTTGCTCGCTCTGAAGAAGGTATTCATGCCGCCAGTGAGTCCTCACGCTTCTGATCACCCCGCCGTCCATAGACTTCCCGTTGCTGAAAAGTTCTGACTCTGCCTGCCAAAATTTGCCTTGAACTTATACCCCCGGTATTGTACAAGTGCGCACCGATTCCAACCATGAGCCGTGACCATCGGACTCGATCAACCCCAGCCTCTTGTCTAAACCGAGGAGTTTTTATGGAGACCTTTAAAGGTGCGTGTGTGACACGTTCGATTCCACCTCCAGCCCATCACTTGTTCAAATGGCAGCAGCTTCTCTATGTGCTCTTGAGCCTGCTGTGTTTGAGAGAGCAATCCCAGCTCATCGCAGGAGAAAAGCCCATTGAGCCACGCTTTCCCGTGTATGTCAGCTACCTAGCAGAAGGCTGCTCGTATGACTTAGATCGGGCTCGCGACTTGCTCTGGAGTGATGTTGCATTTGGGAGTGACTCCCCCATGCTGATCGAGTTTGGCGACAGTGATTTTACCGAGCTCTCCGACACACGCTGCCCCGGAACTCCCGCGCTTAACGTGGACATGACGGCCAAAGTATTTACACCCGTTACACCCAGCTACAGTCCTCGACGTGCATTTCCTTTGGTGCTGATCGTGCATGGTCAGCAGTCGGATTGGAATGTGCCTGGATTTGAAGGTTATGATTATTTAGCATATGGGCTCACCCGCCAGGGATATGTGGTGGCGAGCCTAGATTTTCGGTCCATGATGGACTCCACGATCAAGTCACGCGGGGAGCTGATCCGGGAGCATCTGCGACGGTTTGTCCAACGAAATGCGCGCGGCTCAGGCTCCTATTTGGAAGGAAAGTTGGATCTCAGCTCGGTCGTTTTGATCGGTCATTCTCGTGGTGGAGATGCCATTACAGCGGCTTGGGAATGGCAGCGTGTCTCACCCGATGCAGGTTATTCAATTGCCGCACTGGTGGCCATTGCCCCCGTTCAATTTTTTGGCGTGCTCGATGAGGAGCCCTCGATCACCACTCATTTACGAGATGTGGCCTATCAGATTATCCAGGGCAGCAAGGATGGGGATGTAAGCGATTTCCAGGGGTTACGCACCTATGATCGCACATCCGATCCGGCAGATGCGGGCGATTCGCTCAAGTCGATGGTCTTCATCCGAAATGCCAATCACAACTTCTTTAACAGCGTGTGGGAAGAAGAAGCAGGCGACGATTTCTGCTGTGAAGGGGTGCTCGACGGTGAAACGCAGCGTGCTTTGGCCATGAGTTATATCTACGCCTTTTTGGAAGCAGCACTGTATGGAGAGCCAGGACATCTGGCATTGCTCGAAGATGCGGCTCTCAACCCCATCGAAGAGACAGAGGTGGCATTGGATCTTCAGCTTCCCGCTCAAGATGTGCTTCAGCTTGATCATTATCAGCTCAATCAGCTTGGAGGTTCCAATACGGCTCTGAGCAGCTCAGGGGGAATTTCTGAAGTGCAGCCGCTGAATGTGCAACCCCAATGGATTGAGCGTCAGCTCTCTACGGCAGCATTGCCTCCTTGGAATAGCTATGTGGGCGATACAGGGGCCGCAAGTGTCTCTTGGAAAGGGGATCTCCAGTATACTTCTTGGCTCTCCAGCACGGTGAGACAGCAACAGAATCCCAGCATCTATCCCTATCTCTCCTTCCGTATTGCTGAGCTTGCACGGAATGCGCTCCAGACAGAAGACAGCCAGCATCTGTTGCGTGAGGTGTCGATTCGTGTGATCGATCAGCAAGGGCAGATCTCTGCGCCGCTGTCGATGATGGAGCAGCTCGTCCTGACCCTCGACTGGCAAGGCATCAGCAGCGGTCCCAAGACGATGATGACCCATGCGCGCATTCCGTTGTCGGATTTCTCAGGGGTGGATGTGTCACGTCTGGCAGGGATCGAGCTGAGCCTGTCACTGGCATGGGACGGTCAAGTGGTCTTGGACGAGCTGCGTCTCACCCCTTAAATATGATGGAAGGAGAGCTTATGCATACATATGGGTATGGTTTCCTATGTGCCGTGATGATGGGTCTACTTCCGAGTCTGCCTGGGGTGGCAGCGGAGCACATCGCACCCCACACACCGGTAGAAGCGCCCGCGCGGCCTCAGCCCGGCTCACGATATCATCTGGTTGCGGTTCAGTATCAGCAGCCACGCCTGATGAGTATGGGAGCCGGTCAGCAGTCCTTTTCCAATGCCGTTGAGATCCAGCTTAAGGGGGTCTATCTCAACGGAGCCAGCCTTCAGCCGACGGTATATCTGAACGGATATAAGACCTCGCGCACCCATGTGAGCCCGCACACGGACGCCCTCACCGCATGGCTGTACGGGGTGAGCCTGAAGGCGCTCAAGCGTGCGGCCATCGAACAAGGAGGCTGGAGCCTCGAGTATCAGCTTCCGGGAGGACATCACCGGCTGAGGGTCTCCCCCACCGGGCAAGTAGCAGATATTGACAAGCGTCCGGTGATCTTGACCAGCACTCGCTGAGCGCGGTGGTTTCTCCTTCCGCCCGTTTGCCCGGAGAGCTTGGCAAACAAGATCCCGCCGATTTCTGCCCTCCCCTTCTCGCCCATCCCCTGAAAGCTCCCACCCCCGCATGACCTATGATATCGTACCTCCGATGCGCAGGAGGAATGACGATGGGAGCGATTTTATTAGAAGTCCAGCAGCTTCGAGTGGATTACGACGATGTGCTGGCCGTCAACGACGTGTCCTTTTCGGTGGAAGCGGGGATGGTCTATGGTCTGATCGGTCCCAACGGTGCCGGAAAGACCAGCGTGATGAAAATCTTGGCATCCCTGCTGGAGCCCACGTGGGGACAGGTGCGGATCAACGGGGTGGACCTGCTGATGGAGCCCCAAAAAGCCCTTCAGTACATCGGCTATATGCCTGATTTTCCACCTCTTTATGACGACTTATCGGTGCGGGAGTTCTTGGAGCTGTTTGCCTCCGCCTATGGCCTGTCGCCACACATCCGGCGTACCCGGATCGAGAGTCTGGTGGCTCAAGTGCAGCTCACCGAGAAACTCGAGCAGCCCTGCGGCGGGCTTAGCCGAGGCATGAAGCAGCGCCTGTTTCTGGCCAAGACCCTGCTGCACGATCCACCGGTGCTGCTCTTGGACGAGCCTGCATCGGGCCTGGATCCACGGGCGCGCCTGGAGTTTCAAGGGATCTTGACGGAGCTGGGACGACAAGGCAAGGCGGTGTTGGTCTCCTCTCATATCTTGTCAGAGCTGGCTGACTTTTGTAACGCGGTGGGGATCATGGAGCAAGGCAAGATGATCGTCACCGGACGCATCGATGAGATCTTGGCGCAGCTTCAGCCTCAGCGTCGGCTTTTGGTGCGACTGGTCCGAGAAGATGCGCGGCTGGGTGAGCTGCTGAGCTCCTGCGGCGGGGTGCAAGGGCTGGTTCAGAGTGGTGTGGAGGCCCGGTTTTCGTTTAGTGGGGATGAAGCCCAGCTCGCCGATCTGCTCCGGCTTCTGGTGATGCAGGAGTTTCAGGTGTGTGCGTTCCAGGAGCTGGAGAGCAACCTGCAAGACATCTTTATGAAGGTCTCGACCGGGAGGGTGGCATGAGTCACGAATTGCCGACATTCTCGACAGAACCGAGTCTACGTCTGCGTGACAATCCCATCATATTGGCCCAGGCGCGGCGACATCTGCGTCGCAAAGAGCTGGTTGGACAGGCCACCGTGATGGGGGCCGGCTCCATCCTGGCCATCCTGTTTGGGCTTACTGTTCACGAAGACGGTGCCTGGAACGGCCTACGAGTGCTGGTCTTATCGATCATGGCCCTCACCCTGCTCTTTCGAGGCACCAACAGCGCCGGAGCAGCGCTTCAGGCCGACCGCACCAGTGGCATCTTGGATTTCCATCGGGCCACCCCCACCTCTCCGGCCACCGACGCGCTGGGTTATCTTCTTGGGAGCTGTGCGCGAGAATATTTCGTCGTGGCCATGCTCTTGCCACTGCTGCTGATCTCAACGCTGGCGGGAGGAGCACCGCTGCTGCCGACCCTGGGCATTCTGGGGCTCATCCTGGTCTATGGCTGGCTGTATCAGCTCTGGGCCATGCTGCTGGCCCTCTTTGCCGGAGAGAAAAAACGCTTCATCAATCAAGCATCGCTGTGGGTGCTGCTCTTGCACGCGCTGGCGTGGCCATTTTATCAGCTTGGACTGGTCGCCCTCTCGTATCTCACCCCGATTCCGCTGTTATCGGAGTTGGTGGAGCACGAGGTAGTCCCTCCGGAGCCCTTCACGATGGCCCAAACGGTCTCCCTGCTGGGATTGGAGCTGCCACCGCTGCTGTTTGCCCTCATGGTGCTCGGCGTTGCACTCTATTTTGTAGCAAGAGGCACCGTGCGTCGCTTGCAGCGAGAGGATATGCCGCTGTTTTCACGCACCGGGGCGTTGACGTTTTTCGCTCTGGCCGTGCTGCTGGTGGTGGGAGGGGCCTTCGGAATGGTCGCGAACGCCAGCGACTGGGACGCTCGGATGGATCGGCTCGGAGGGGTGATGGCCACCCACGTCATGGGCTCGACGGCGCTGGCGGTGGTGCTGCTGATCACGTTGACACCTCACCGGATGGAGTTGGCAAGAGCCACCCGCAGGGCCCAGAAACAAGGACTGCGCCAAGCACCGTGGCGACAAGATGGAGCGCGGGTTTGGCCCCTGGTGCCGATCTTTGGCTTTCTGGTGGTGGCAGGGCTGCTCTTGGCTGTGCCGGAGCTGAGCTCAGCGGGACTGGAGCGGCTGCTGGAGCCCTTCGTGTGGGTGGTGATTCCGGCACCACTGATTTTGTTGGCCTTCATGGCGGGGGTCACGGAGTACGTTCGGCTGGGCACACGGGCGTCGGCTCGCTCCACCCTGCTGGTGATCTTCGTGAGCTGCGTGCTGCCGCTGATGGTCGCAGGGGTGCTGTCCTCGGCAAACCAGCCAGATGCAGCACTGTATGTGGCGGCGTTGAGCCCGCTGCTGGGATTTTTGGGCAGTGCAGGGGTGTTGGGGACGGCCTTAGCAGGAGAAGGGTCGGTCAAGGTCGGGGAGCTGACGCCGATTTTGCTCTCTCAAGCGGTCTCTGTCGGGGCCACACTCTGGCTTTATCGGAATTCAAACCTCAGCGTGCCCGCGTCCGCAGGCGCACCCGCAGCTCCGGCTTCACCTTAAGGGTGCCCAACATGGCGCTATAAGGTTTGATGCCAAAGTCGGGTTGATGGAGAGAGACCTCCACCAGCCAGCCCTCCAGCTCCGGTTTAACGTGGCCGGTGATGGCCCGCTCCACCCCCTTCAGCTTCAACTGGCCCTGGACTTCGTATCCCGCTCCCCGAGGCTCTACCCGCGTCGAACGAAATAATACCTCGGGAAAACGCCGACTTTCCAGCACCTCCTCCAGCATGGTCTGACGAATCTTGTCGTGATCGCGGCTGGAGAGGGTATTGACATCATCGTGGCCTTCTTTGACGGCGCAGACCACTTCTAAAGAAGCCACTTCAAACCGCGCCGAGACGGTGACTGGCTCCGGTTGAACCAGAACTTCAAACCGGCTCACACGCAGCTTGAGGTCATGGGCCACAGCGGAGAGTAATCCGTCTTTGAAGGTAAAGATGTGACAGTCGGCGACGGTGGCGTCAAAACGGGACATGGGGGCTCCTATTGACATAATGCAGGATTATGTCACCGTGTTTCACTTTAGGATGGATCTGAAAGGCTCAGCGGGAGAACTTTTCCGTAAGAAACGCTCTTTTATCATGCACGTCTTTGAAGTGCTCCGCACTCGGCAAGGGAGGCAGCAGGCGATCCTGGTTGGGCCAGATGCTGGAGAAGTGTTTGTTGTATGCGGTCCAGTAGCCCTCTGTGTCTTCGTAGTCGGGCATAATGGCCTGAACCGGGCACTCAGGCTGGCAGACACCACAGTCGATGCATTCGTCTGGGTTAATGACGAGCATATCCGGGCCAGCATGAAAACAATCAACAGGACATACCTTTACACAGTCCGTATAGCGGCATTTGATACAAGGCTCTGTCACGACAAAAGCCATCGGCGACCTCCTGAGCAATGGAGACTGGGGGGCTTTTTGATGCGGGAAGGAGAAAGCTCCTTCTACCGATTACCACCGGGTTTCGAGGAGAAGTATTTCGTATACTTATCTTTCTCACCCCCTATGTGCGTCGGCGTCGGGCCACCCGTCAATTTTACGGGTCAGGTTAGGCCACTTGGGCGCGAGCTCTCGGTTGAGCTCGATCCAGCGCACAGCAAATCCGGAGGAGTCAGGAAAAATCGCGTCCGCCAGGCACTCCGGCTCACACACGCCACAGTCAATACACTCGTCGGGGTTGATGACGAGCATGTTTTCACCTTCGTAAAAACAATCAACCGGACACACTTCGACGCAGTCGGTATACTTATACTTGATACAGCCTTCGGTCACCACATATGGCATGGAACTCTCCTTCACAGTGTGCAGCTTCAAATGAACGTGACAGCTGCTTCCGCCCTCCAGAGAGGGTCACAACGCGCATATACTGATACGCGACCTTTAAAAAAAATGCACGCTCAATTTTGGTGATCCAGCAGACAAAAGTATGGTTGTTGAAGGATAATCGGCTCGGGTCAGCCGTTAAGTCTCTGTTGGAGATTCGATGACAGGCAGTAGGTCATGCACCCGCAATACCTCACGAAAGGCTTCAGGCACCAACACCGGCTTACCCACACGATCTACAAAAACGTGTGCTGTCCAGCCCGTACACAGCAGCTCCTCCCCCCGCAAGATCCGATACTCAAATCGGATTGACCGGTTGCCGAGTTTAGCCACCCCTGTGCAGATGGTCAGCAGGTCGTCATACTTGGCAGGCGCTGTATACTTCACATGGGCTTCCGCCACCACCATCGAGACCCCGGTGGCTTCAATCGCCCTCCAGTCAAGCTGGAGATCTCGATTAAACTCATTCCGGCCCACTTCAAAATAGATGATGAAGTTCGAATGATAGGTCACACCCCAAGCGTCAGTCTCCGCGTATCGAACCCGGAGCTGGGTGGTCAGCTCGCGCATGTGCGCTCCTTATGGTGAAGATTTGACGATTCTCAAATGAAAGCGCAGTGTAACGAATCCCTCGCTCGGTCGCAACGAGGAACGACCGACGGCGTATGCCTCCACCGGTTCAGCAGGACTGAAGGCAGGACGAAAGGCAGGGACTTTCACACGCCTAAGCACGGGTGATCACGACGGGCAGGCTCAAGGCTCTCTCCGATAAAACCAGTGATGGCAAGGAACATATTCAAACCAAGTCAAGCAGCAGCTCATATTTGGCAAGTCTCGGGCGGGAGATCAGATTCGCTCATGGCGCTGCGGTAGGGGTCTCGGTGGTCTCGGGATACGGCACGACGGTGGCCAAGAGCACGTTGATCTGACTCACCACCTGATCGGCTGCCACCACAATCGGAAGTGGAGTTGATGCCGCTGGATTGGCCGGGTTGAGCTGCACATAACCCCCCAACACATCCCCCGGATCATAAGGAGGAGCTCCCGTGGTATTCGGTGCCAAGGGGTTGTAGTTTTGGTCGGTGTCCACAAACGCCTGAATATAATACGTCCCCGGTGTCACCGTCGGAAATTGGAATGCACCGGTCACAATGGGGCTTCCCTGTGTTCCTTCGGCGACGGTCAAGTCAGATGCCGGAATCACCGTGAGGTTGACCGGGGTCAAGATCACGTTTCCGCTGTTGTCCACAACCGGCGTAACAAGAAACAAGATCACCGGTGCAGGCTCTTCCAGAGGCACCAAGACCACCGCTTCTCCTTCAATCACGCCCGTAGCAGGCGGTGCAAGGCCCTCATCCACCGGCACTTCGGCGGTGCAGGCGCTCAACAGCAGGCTCAGGCCGATCAGATGGCGTCTCATTAAAACCTCCAGGTCATAAAACCAGAGACCAGCGCGGGAATCGGCTGCCCCAGGGGATACTCTCGATGGGTGCCTTCAGGGGTGATCACAGCCCCTTCCTCCTCTGAAACCGGAATCAGTGCGGTCAGCAGGTTCGACGAACGCAGCCCGACCTCCAGTCGTCCATCCTCTGAGCGATAGTCTACCCGAATGCCCAGCCATTGATAAGCCGGAAGCGGCACGTAATCATAGGCCACGGCACCACTATCGTCGTAAGAGCGCAGGCCCCACACTTGACGGGCGGTGAGGTGCAGGTTAGCGCCAACTTTTACTCCAAACGGCAGCCGATAACGCGCTCCCAGAGAGAGACGATGAGGTGCAGTGCTACAATCAAACAGCTCGACGTTACAACCCAGGCTCTCCAAGAGCTCGTCCGGGACGGAGACGGAGGTCTCACCGTTTTCGTCGGGGGCTCGAATCACATAGTTGAGGCTGTAGCTACCATACACTTCCAGCCCAGTCGCAGGATAGATCCGCCCCGCCAGCTCTCCACCCAACGAGAGGAACTGCTCGTCCAGGTTGATAAAGCCTGTGGATCCCGCCACATACTCCCCCGTCTCGGGAGGCTGCACGCTGGTTTGCAGGGGCTGCACGTCGCCCAGCCCAATCAGAGAGCTCACGCCGTTGGCAAACGCGGTGGCTTCCAGCTCATAGGCACCGTCGGCGACCTGCTCCAGATACCCCACCTCGAGCGACAAGATCCGCTCGGATCGAAGCTGCTCGTTGCCCTCGTTGAGCACCACCACACCATCCAAGGAGGTGGGGATATACTGATTAATATAGGTCTCCAAGAAGGTGGGGGTGCGGAAGGCCGTGCCTAAGGAGCTTCTCAAGGAGCGGGTCGGTGCCATACGCCACACCACGGCAGCGCGCGGTGAGACCGGATTTCGATCAATCCATGAGCCCTCTTCCAGCCGTGCCAGCACCGGATGCCGGTCGTAACGCAGCGAAAAAGTGCCCAGCAGGTCATCGGTCAGGCGCGCTTCGTCCTGCACAAACACGCTGAAATGTGGCTCGCTGGCTTCTTCTCGCAGCCACTCCCAGCTCACGGCTTTGTTCCTAAAGCCGATGCCCGCATTCAGGCGGTGTGTGACCAGAAACTCCTGCTCCCCCGCCCACTGCAACTCTACGTCTACAATATCACTCTTTGGATTGGAGCGCAGGTCTAGGGTGCCCACCGGAGCCGCCCACGGGGCCGCCTTGAGAGCCACATGGTTCCAGAATGCTTGAAGTGTCAGGTTATATGGCAAGACCAGATCGCCCCGCAGATAGCCATAACTCCCATCCACCGAAAAGTCACGCAGCGCGCCAATGGCTTGAAACTCCACTTGGCCCGAGGCCATTCCCCCCGAGAGGCTCAAAAAACCCAGCCCTGGCACTTTCTGATCCAGTCGGATGTCAAAACGGTTCACCTTGTTGCTCAGCTCGGGATCGGCCACCAGGGTCTCGTAGTCTTGGCGATCCGGATCCACTTCGAGGGCCCAGCGCTCCACCCGCTCAAAACCCACGGAGGCTCGATAGGCCACTTTGCCCTGCTTGCCATTCAGATGCAAATCGCCGCTGGTAAAATCTGGCAATCCACCCCGCAGGGTCACGCTCGAGCCTTTTTCCGATTCGCCCGGTGAGCGGGTAATGATGTTGATCACCCCACTAAAGGCGTTGGCTCCATAAAGAGCAGCGCCCGGACCTCGGATGATCTCGATGCGCTCGATGTCCGAAGGTGAGATGCTCAGCAGGGGCAAGAGGTTGGCACCGATAAAGTCCAGATAAAAGGATCGACCATCCACCAACACCAGCACTTTGTTGGCCAATGGACTGCCAAAACCTCGGATGCTGAAGTTATAGTCACTCGGGCTGATGGTCATCACCGCCAGTCCGGGCACTTGCCTCAAAACTTCGCCAATGGAGTGCCCACCCAGCTCTCGCAGCTCGTCGCCGGTGATGATGGTGAGGGCGTTGGGCGCTTCCAGCGGACTCTGAGAAAATCGGGATGCAGACACGACCACAGGGGCATACGGATCGGCCAAGTTCCCCGGCGCACGTTCCGCCCCCGCTTCTTCTGGGGAGCTCTCTCCAGGCTGGGAGGTCTCTGAGACGCCCGCTTCGTTGAGGATCTCCCCTCCAGCCCCCTGCCCTGCTGGATTGGGATTGGGACGAGCGACCGCTCCCGCCGCAATCAGGCGCTCCAGCTCAACACTGAGGGTCTTCAACTGAGTGGCCACGGCGGTGAGCTCTTCAGAAGCGACCCCATCCGCTCGCGCAGGTGCCCGAGCCGCGCGCGCTTGCTCGAGGGCCTGAAGTCGAGCTTGCTCTTGTTTTTCCTGGAGGGAGTTCACCAGCACTTCCACTTCAGCACGATCTGGTGGATCGGTCTCCACATACTGCTTGAGGTACGAGAGGGCTTCGTCCAGCCGACCTGCATCCAGATATGCCTTGCCGATGTTGTAGAGCACCGAGGGATGAGGGGCGAGCTGATACGCTTTCCCGAGTAAAGCAATACCTTCGTCGTACTGGCGGGCTTGGATCAGGGCCATCCCGGCTTGAAAGTATTTGCGGGCTTCGACCCGATCATTAGCATACACCGACGGGACAAGAAGGCTGGACAAGAGCAATACGCCCAAGCCAGCACGAGTCACCCGGCGCCATCGGACAGACCGACGGGCCGAGCAGGGAGGGACACAGCTCATAAATGGCTCCAAGTTCCGAATTCAACAGAGGCCGATCAGTAGGGGGAGGGCTTATAGCCTTCCGGGACATTGGCCGGTGCTTTTGCCGGCGTGGTCTCTGCGGGTGCTTCTGCGGGGCGCTGACGGCTCTTGGTCCGCTCGGCAGAACGTGGACGCTCTGCTCGGGGCGCTGCTTCCGTCCGAACAGGACGAGAAGCCGCCGGGGAAACGCTGGTCTCGGAGGCGCGGCTGCTGGGGGATTCAACGTGGACTGAAACAGGATCCGTTTTTTGTGAGGTGGATGCCGCTGGCGGAGCAGCCGACTTTGCCGAGCGCTCGGCGGAAGCCGGATTGGCCCCGCTGCTGATGGCGGCGTTTGACACACTGCTTGGCGCAGCTCCAGCACTCGCCTCCGATGTCGTCGGAAGCGCAGCCCCTTTTTCTGCCCCTGAAGAGGCCGGTAAGGTGGGCGCGGATGCAGCAGCGGGACTGCCCTGCTCTCCGGCTGGATTGGATGCCGGACTCACCACCGGATCCGAAGATGCTGGCGCTGAAGAAGCGGGCTCCGAAGCCGGATCCGAAGCGGCTGGGTTTGAGAGCGGCACCGTGGAGGTGCCTCGTGCGGTCTCCGGTGCCACGCCTGACGGTGCGACTCCTGACGGTGCCACGCCTGACGGTACACTTCCACCCGAGCGGGAGAGCTGAAGCCAGCCAATCCCCAGCAGGAGCAACACCAGCGCGGCGGCCAAGCCCACCACCAGCCTGCGCTGATTTCCGCTTGTATCGGTGACATTCGGATCGCGTGTCACCTCATGGGCTTGAGGTCGCAGGGTGAGCTCGAGGGTCGGTTTAACACCCGTTCCAGTAATGGTCGGATGGGTGGGTGAGTGCAGGGCCGCGCCCATTTCGACCAAGCTGGTGGCGATGGCGTTGAGCATCTCGGCCATCGTCTGAAAACGCTCTTCGGGTTTTTTGGCAAGGCAGCGCATCACCATCGCTTCAACCGATGCGGGAACTCCCAACCCCGGATCGATCTTGGGAACCGTATCATGGACGGCCATCACGATGGTGGCGGTATGGGTGGCACCCTGGAGCGGCACCCGCCCGGTGAGCATCAAGTACAGCAGCACTCCCACAGAATAGATGTCTGCTCGATGATCCACTTTGCTGTAAAAGGACTCGGGGGCCATATACTCGGGCGTGCCCACGTAGGTGCCGACGCGGGTAAGCTGCTCATCCAGCTCGGGACTGCTGGCATCATTGGCGAGCTTGGCAATGCCGAAGTCTAGCACTTTGACCCATTCCAGGTCGGGATGCAGCAGCAGCACATTGGCTGGCTTTATATCTCGGTGGATGATGCCTCGGGCATGGGCTTCGACCAGGGAGTGGCAGATCTGACGGGCAATTTGCAGGGCACGCTCCGCCACCAGCCGTTTTTCGGTCTTGAGCAGGCGGCTGAGGGTAATGCCCTCCACAAACTCCATAACGATATAGAAGAGGTCATCGTCGGTGCGCCCATAATCAAAGATGGTGACGGTATTGGGGTTGGCCAAGCGGCTAGCGGTGGCAGCTTCTAAGGCAAATCGCTCTCGAAACTGAGGATCCATCTCAGCGGTATCACGGGGCAAGGAGAGCACTTTGATGGCCACGACACGACCGAGGCTGGTCTGCTCCGCACGATAGACCCGCCCCATACCTCCGACGGCAATCAGTGAGAGAATCCGATAGCGGTTGTCGATCACCCGCCCCAGCAGCGGATCCTGATCGCGCTCCACCTGGATCGGATTCTCCGGAGTGCCTGACTGTTCTGACATAGCCTCACCTCGACGACGGTTATGACGGCGGAACTTTTCCACTCGGGATGGGAGCCTACACGGGGTGTACTATAGCATAAGCCCTCGAGCGCGTCAAATCTCGCCATACCTGGCATGAGAATTCTTATCGCTCCCCCTTGAACGCGGCACTTGCAGCATCCACACCTGTTTTTTCAGGACTCTCAGCCCTTGCCTCGAGCATGAGTGTCTTTGCTTGCACACAGGTGCCCTTTTTTGGCTGAACGACGCCAGCAGAGTGGTGTTAAATGAGACACTGTCTAAAACCCCTCGTGTCAACACAAAGGAACCTGCATGCAGCTCTTAATTTTGGGTGGAACTGGATTTATTGGACCCCATCTGGTACAGGAGGCCCTCCAACGGGGCCACGCTGTCACCCTCTACAACCGAGGCAATCGACCGGAGCGGGTGCCAGAAGGCGTTCGACACCTGGCGGGAGATCGCGCTCAGACCCTCGCCCCCCTGCGTGGGCTGGAGTTTGATGCCGTGATCGATACCTGCGGCTATCTGCCTCGGGTGGTGGAGAAGTCCTGCGCAGCCCTCCGAGGCTCGGTGGGGCGCTACCTGTTTATCTCATCCGTGTCGGCCTACGCCGCTTCTCAGGCGGAGCTGGCAGAAGATGCACCGTTGGCCATCCTGCCTCCCGATTCTCCTGAAGCCATCACCGGTGAGACCTATGGCGCTTACAAAGTCCTCTGTGAGCAGCGGGTTCAAGAGTTTTTCGACGACGCCGCCACGATCCTCCGTCCGGGCCTGATTGTAGGTCCAGGAGACCATACCGACCGTTTTACCTACTGGCCCGCCCGATTTGCCGACGATGGCACTATTTTGTGTCCCGGAATGCCCTCAGACCCGGTTCAGGTGATTGATGTCCGGGATCTGGCCTCTTTTGCCCTGCATCTGCTCGAAAACGGCATCGGAGGGGTGTTTAACGCTGTTGGCCCGCGAGAAGGTTTTACCATCGGTGAGCTCATTGAGACCTGCCACGCCGAGACTGGAAAGAAGGCCATGCTGCGCTGGGTGGATGCTCAGACCCTCGAACAGTATGCCCTCCAGCCGTGGGGCGATCTTCCGGTGTGGCTGCCCGGAGATGCTCCGGAGTCTGGAATGGCCAAAGCCAGCCTCGTGCGTGCGCGAGCGGCAGGCTTGAGGCTCCGCCCCTTTGAAGAGACAGTGCGAGATACCCTCGCGTTTTGGCAATCCTTGCCAGAAGAGCGACGGCAGCAGCCTAAAGCGGGCATGTCACGGGCCCGTGAGCAGGAAGTGCTCAAGATGTTACAGTCTCTTGCCTAGCCGCCACGCAAGTCCTGCCGACCTTCCCCATCCAGTAAACAGACACCTGCTTAAAGCCCCGCTCCATTCCCTGCGTTATAAAAAACACCGCCATGGCATCAATTTCAGTGAAGTTGTCATTTTCACGCTATTTTCCATCCATAGTTTAATTTCTCCTGTTTAAACCAAAAAATTTCAGTGTTACGCATATTTTTTGCTGGCATCCCCCGTCAGATGTGCGTAAATGAATGTGTAGTGTGCAGGACAGGAATCCTCCCAATTTTGAGCAGACATTCCTCGGAAACTGCACACCGACCCCAACTGGACCCTCAGATGCCAATGCTGAGGCGGAAAGTTGCCCTGCACCCGAAGGAGACGTGGATATGAAGAAGCTGTGCTTGCTGCTGACTGCTGGGTTGCTCGCGGTGTACGTCAACGAAGGGGCCTTTGCGCGGGGGCTCGAGCCCGCCCATCAGGACACTCAGCTCGATGAACGGGGGGGTGATGACGATGCCCCTGTATGCCATCGTATGTACTGGCATGTGATCATCGAAGGCATTCAGAACGCGCCTGCACCCGGACCTCTCCGGGATGTGGACAGTGACGAAGATCCCCTGATGAGCGACCTGCTTGATGAGGAAGAAGCGGAATAAGTAAAAATACCTGCTGAAGCTGCCCACCTCTGCACTGTCCCTCTGCACTGTCCCTCTGCACGGTCACGCTGCCCTTCTTCAATCCCTGCCAGACAAGACTCTGAAGAGCCCTTCATTTTTCATTTGGTTATCGTCACTCCCCTGTCGATAATACGACTGCACGCCTGACGGGGAGGTTATCTCGATGAACGATTTTGACCAGCCAGAACAGCGCCTAGACATTGAACACTATATGCAGCTCGTGGTGCGCCAGAAGTGGTTCATCCTGGTGCCGATGGTGGTGGGCTTGCTCTTGATGGGCTTGGCCAGCCTCTTCATGCAAGATCTGTACTCGGCCAAGGCGACGATCTTGGTGGAGCAGCCCTCGTTGCCGACGGATTTTATGAAGTCCACCATTCCGTATGGGCCGGAAACCTATGTAAGAACCCTGGTCGAGCAGATCAAAAGCACCAGCCGACTGGAAAAAATCATCGTGGAGAACCAGCTCTACCTTAACATGCGCCAGAAACGCCCCATCGAAGAGGTGGTGGCCTTCATGCGCGAGCGCATCAAGATTGAGAGCCGCGCCAACGATACTTTTTCAGTCTCATTCACCGGCGAAGACCCCGAAGTGGTGGCCCGCATCACCAACAAACTCACCGAGATGTTTATCGAAGAAAACCTGCGCTACCGCTTGGAGCGATCTGCTCAGAACGTGGCCTTTCTCGAAGGTCAAGCCCGCGCGCTTCGGGATCAAGTGAGTGAGCAGGAGCGGAAGATCCAGCAGTTTAAGTCCCAAAACCTGGATCGCCTGCCCGAACAGCGCACCGCCAATCAAGTGCAGCTTGCCTCGCTGAACCAGCGGCTTCAGTCGGTCTCCGAAGCCCTCTCCACCGCAGGCGCACGCCTCAACAGCGCCAAAGATCGAATTGCCATCCTGGGCGATGGTTATGACGATGATCGAGGCAATTTTAACCCGACGCAGCAAGATTCCCTTGAGAGTCGCGTCGAAAAAGCACGCCAGGAGCTGTCTACCCTGCGCTCTCAGCTCTCAGAGCGCCATCCCGACATCAAGCTGAAACAAAAAGAAGTGGCCGCTCTGGAGGCTCAGCTTGCCTCCGCCCCTCGCTCGAGTGCCCCCGTGAGACGGCGTCCCCGGAACCCGGAGCTGCTGCGCGCCATCGACGACGAGCGCACCGCTCAAGGCGATCTGGTCCGCTGTCAGAACGAGCTGACCCGGGTCCAAGAAGAGCTGACCAAGGTCAACCAGCGCCTCGACGATACCCCTCGAGTGGAGCTGGAGCTGAACGAGCTGACCAAAGGTATGACCGTGCTCAAAGAGCAGGCGGACAGCTTCCAGAAGAAGGCCACCGACGCAGCCGCCTCCTTTGAGCTGGAGCGGCAGAATCAAGGCAGCCAGTTTCGAGCCCTCGACACGGCCCGCGTTCCGACGAAGCCGGATAGTCCCAATCGTCCCCTGCTGGTGGCCATCGGTGGGCTGGTCGGTGTCGGCCTGGGCCTGCTCTTGGTGATCGGCATGGATCTGCTCTTTCGCCCTTTCCTGGACGAGCAGGATCTGGAGCGGTTTACCAGCCTGCCCGTGCTGGTGTCTGTGCCACACCTGGGCCCTTTTCCTTCCGATTGGTTACGCTTTCGCCGTCAGTTTGCCAATCTGCTGAACTTCCTGCTGGGTGCGCTGCCCCGAGCGGGGTCGGACTATGCGACCTCGGGCCTTCGTATGCCCCAGAAAGCCGAAGTAGCACCCCCTTGGGTGCCTCGTAACTCGACACGCTTAGCCCCCAAAGCCAAAGGATTCACCTACTTAACCGGAGATCCGCTCGATGCCACCC
>JBJTQF010000296.1:0-6222 GCA_046075485.1 Myxococcota bacterium
GATCAAAAAGCGGGTGGCCATGCGCAGGTTCTGGGGAAAGAGCAGGGCAGGGGGCCACTGCTCGGGTAGAAAGAAGCTGGTGGAGGCCGCTTCCCCCTCCCGCCAGCCAATGGGATAAAGAGGCTCCAAAATCCCACACCCCTGCGAAGCGCCTGGAAGCACTGCTGCACTTTTTTGAGTGGGAGCTGCGGGAAGAAGGGCTCACCGTAGAGCTGATGATGGCCCTGATGAAGGGGGAAGCTTACAGCCACCTCACCGAGTGGCTGCTGGAGCGGATCCCACACCAGCCGGGTCTGTTGAGCTTCAACCCCCACCGGGTCTCCGATCCCGATGCCGACAGAACAGCCCGCCTCCAGCGGGTGGTCCTGCTGCTTCAGGCGGTGCTCCATCATGCGGCACGCCAGAACCCAGGCGAGGTCTTCTGCCAGCTTGCGGCCATCTGGCGTCCGGTGAAAGGATACTTGGATGGGGACTACCCCTCCATTGTAAAGGGTGAGCAGCAGCACACGGCGGTCTCGAGCTGGCTGCGCCTCAAGGATGAGGAGCCCCCCTGGGTGCTTACGTGGCGATGCAGTGGGCTGCGAATGCCTTCTGCCCCAGGTCCAACCGTGCCCGGGGCGGCAAGACTGACGGCAAAACTTTCCCCAGAGCATCGCAAGAGGGTGGTCATTCATTTTTTTGCGGCCAAGTCAGAGCATCCATTTTGGGATGCGCTTCAGAGCAGCCGCAAGTTCCCTGTCAGCAGAACCCAGCGGTATACGGCACTCATTCCCCCCTTCCGCGAGAGCCGTTTTGACGACACCACGTGGGCCATACTCTCCATTTTTCGCGCTGGCCAAAAAGTCAGCTCCAACACCTACATCTACCTGGACTTCTGGAAAGGCATCACCCTGCTTGCGGACATGTTGCGCACCCCCGCCATCACCCCACAGCAGGTAGACAGCCTGATCAAGGGTTACGAGGATTATGCTGTACGAGTGCCCTCCTCTACTTCCAGCCCGGAAGCTGGAGATGAGGAGGCGGAGGAAGACGAACCTGCCAACGTTGAAGGAGACGAGGTGCAACAGTCTGACCCCAATAAACCGACTGCTCCGCAGCCTACGTCATTTGAAAAGGAGCTTCATGATTGGATTCAAGCGCGCCCCTCCCCAGCTTCGGAATCGATTGCGATCTTACCGAGGGTGTGGTTGGACCTGGGCAGCCGACTGGAGAAAAACTTGTTGGCCCTGCACAACCAGCTAAGGGCTGGGGAGTACACGGTGTCCGCCCTCTTAGAGCGCTGGGTCTCGCTGTTTCTGCATCATCTCCTGCTGGCGGAGGCCACTCATTCTGGTCACACCTCGAAGGTGGACAGTAGGAATCTCATCTCGCTGGGCCAGAAGCAAAATAAGTTTGTACAAAATGTGTTTGTACGAAATGTATCCACGCTTCACACGGAGCTGGGGGAAACCAACTTTAAGCAGCAGTTTCCCCTCCTGCACTTTTGGGCCGAGTGTCCCCTCTTTAAATACCTTCTGAAGCCGGAGCTCAGAGCTCACCTCCGCCTCAGCATTAAAGCGGGCCCGCTCAAGGGCAGTTATAATCCCTCCTCCAACGCAAAGGCGGAGCGCATCGAAGACATGGAGTTTTCAACCCTACTCTCTGGCATCTTCGTCGTGCCAACCACCGAAAAAAGGGGGGTGGACAGCAAAACGTTCGAGAAAAAGTACGGGCTCCTCTCCGAAGAGCCAAAGCCCGGCACATCGTCCCCCTGAAAAGGAGCAGGCGCCCACGAGCCCCGCCCCTACCCCTAAGACACCCAAATAACCGCTCGGTTCCGCTCATCCCTCGCGCTGGAGTGACCCCATGCACATCAAGGTTGAGGTCTCCGTTTTTGTCCTCAGTCACCCAGAGCTGCTCAAGCCCCTCGCAGCGTTTTTGGCGGAGCCGGACGATCCCTGGCAAGTGGCATCCAAACGCCTGAAGCATAAGCTCACGGATGTGTTAATAAATGCCCTCAAGCGGAAATTTGGCACCTATCCCCTCGAGCAGCTCAAACGACGCCTCGAGCAGCTCCCCTCTCACTATCATGCGCATCAGCAGAAGCCGGTGCCGCTGGTGATGGGAGCCCTCGCCACCCTCACCGAGCGATATCTCCAGTGGGGCCCAGACCGGGTGGAGCTCAACCCTCAGCACCTGCTCGAGCTTCAAGTTCACCTCGAGCGCCTCATGCCCGATCAGCTCAGCCTCTACGCCCTCCGGTTACACGCGCTGCCCCAAGACGCACCGGATGGAAGCCCCCGGCTGAGCTCCCCCGAGCTGCTACACAAAGCCTTCCGAATAAGTCCTTTGGTGCCTCCACCCGGTTTTCATGCCTTACCCCACTGGTTAGAGCGGGGACTGGTGGAGCCCCACCGCCATGATGCTCTGACTCGCCTGCCCATCCTTCGCTGGGCCGAGCTGATGCAAGATCCTTCCAAGCTGGAGCGGAAGCTGCATGAAAAGGCCCGCGAGAAAGGCACCGGTTGGCTCGATAAATGCTGGGTGGAGGAAGTCAGCCATCGACGCCTGTTACAGCTCGTGCGATGGGCGGCGCGGCTTCGAGCCCTGCTCAGCCGGACTTGGAGCTCAAACGACACGGCGACGGCGACGACCTAACTTGCGCCGTCGTCTCAAAACCAGCGGATGGAGGAGCTGCTGCTCGAGCATGGACGCTACCTACGCGAGCTGGAAAATCCTCCCCCTCTGGAGGAGCCTTTTTTACCGGGAAGCCCCCCTTATGTAGGCGACACCCCCGATCCTGCCAGCCGACTCCCCGGTGGACAAGGTTGCTCTCTGTTCAGTGAACGTGCCTTCTTGTGTGAGCTGCTGCGGCGGCTGGGTATGGCCGACCTGCTGGCGCATCATCAAGCCTTGCTGCACGCCTACCTCTTGATTCAAAATCTGGCCGTTCAGTTCTGGATTCAGTCGAGACACAGCGAAGAGGGACTTGACCGGTTTGTCCAGGACTACGTTGAAAGCCCCCTGCAAGAGCTGGACAACGATCAGCGGCACGACCCACTCATTCAAGCGTGGCACACAGGTGCGGTGCGCTGGCTCGAGCTTCGGCTGGCCCCCAACGCCCATGCGCCCGAGAAGCTCGAGCAAAAGATGTGGAGGCTCTTGCAGGGGGCTGTCAACATCCGAGCAGAAAGTACCGCTCCCCCCTCCCTGCTCGAGCAGCTTCTGGAGCCCAGCAGCTCCACGCCCCGCATTGACCGTGAGGATCTGCGCCTCCCTTCGGGCAATCCGGCCCTTACTTGCCCCGGCCTGGGTTTTATCATTCACTTTCTCAAAAAGAAAGATCCAGAACAAAAACGAGAAGATGCGGCACCGTTTAGGCTGCTCTGCCGTCATCATCAACGTCGGCTGGAGCTGGAGAAAGAACGGGAGCAGGTGGCTCGACTGCTGGAGAACCCGACGCTTGCTCCCTATATAGTGGGCCTCGACGTGGCGAACCTCGAGACACTCTCCCCGGTGGAAGTGTTTGTGCCCACCCTGTTGTCTCTTCGCCAGCCTTATCCCCTGATTCCTTCGGAGCTGGAGCGCTGGACGGCACGCCGAGACCCTCTCGAGCGTCCTCCCCTACGCCTGACCTGCCACGCCGGAGAAGCCTTCGATCATCTGCTCACCGGCATGCGCACGGTGGATGAGAGCCTCCGCTTTTTGGAGATGCGCCCGGGAGACCGCTTGGGACATGCCCTCGCGATGGGGCTGGAGCCGCTTTTGTGGTTGCAGCGGGTGGGTGACTCGGTGCGCATGCGGCGAGGAGAGGCACTCGACAATCTGGTCTGGTTTTATCACAAGCTGGAGCTGCTGGGTGCGTTTGGGGGCCTGTGTCGGCAGCTCCTGCGAGAGATTCAGCGTCTCAGCCGCCTGGTGTATGGCAAAACCCTGGAGCTGGACTTGCTTCAGCGCGCGTGGGAGTGGCGCGCACAGGATCCACTCTCCTTACACTTGTTGTCTTTGGAGCCGGGGAAAAGTTCGGGGCTGTTGGAAGACTGGGAGAAGGCGCTGCTGTGGACGCAGCGGCTCTCCGAAGTGCGCATGCTGGATAGCTTGTTGGCTCCTCGTTTCACGGCCATCCAACACCGGCGCTTAACACATGCGCGTGAGACTCTGGGAGACGATGCCCTGCTGCTGTGGTTGCGCTATCACTACGATCCAGCGGTGCGCGAAAAGAGCGATGAGTATGATGACGCGGAGGCTGGACAGGCCTGGGAAGAAGCATATCATACCGTGCAGGATCAGCTCATCCAGTATTGCCGGACGAAGGGGGTGATCGTGGAGATCAACCCCAGCTCAAACCTCTGCATTGGGCCGCTGCGTGACCTGAGCGAACACCCTGTCTTTCGATGGCGAGGCCCGGGGATGACGTTGGAGGAGGGCTGTCAAGTGGTGGTGGGCTCTGATGATCCTTCGGTGTTTGGCGCGGAGCTGCTGCACGAGTACGGTTTTTTGTGGGCAGCAGCACAGAAGCGTGGGCATAGCCTGCTGGAGACGGAGCGGTGGCTGGAGTCCTTGCGCGATGCGGGGCAACGTTACAGCTTTATCCCCTATACGTTATCCAACAGGCGGAGGGGGGAGAGGTAACAGGCGTTTACGAACTTTGACCTCCCTCACCGAGTGGCGTTCACGTAGCTCAGGATCTCGGACGCCGACAGCGCGCGGTTGTACACCGCCACCTCATCCAGCACCCCGTTAAAGAAGGAGCTGCTGGAGGTTGTGCCTGCCTCGTCCACACTGCGACAGCCGATGCCCATGCCCGTCGCCCGATCCGACACCACCCCCGTCAGGTTGCGTGTGCCCGCCACCACCCCGTTGAGATACTGAGTCACCTTGCTGCCATCCCAAACCACCGTCACATGCGCCCACTGGTTGCGCGTGACCGACGTGCCGCCCGTCCAGAACCAGCTCCCATCGCTGAGCTGGATCGCTTCCTGGAAATAGTCCCCCGTCGCACACTGAATCCCCATCTCATACGTGTGTTCCTTGTTTAAGATCATGCCACGGTCGGAGTTGCAGGGACTGGCATATTTGATCCACGCCATATAACTGAGTGCCTTCGCCCCCACCATCGAGAGGGACGCCGAGTCCGCGATGGTCACACACGCCCCATCTTTCGTCTGCACCCCACTGCCTGCCTTCCCACTCACCCGCGTTACCCCGGACATCAGCTTGCCGTGGTTCGCGAGCCCGCTGCTGTCCGATGTGGTTGTGCCCGAGCTCTCCTCAAACTTCCAAAATCCAACCAGGCCGGATTGTGGAGGCAGGCTCGTACACACCCCATACAGCGCCGCGTTGTTATCTGCACAGTCATCATTACTTGTCACATAACCCGTCGGTTTTGTGCAGGCTTGGGTGGAGACGTTCGGGTTGCCGTGACCATCCCCATCTGCATCCTGATAATAGGTGGTCTTCACACCTTCATCGATGGTGCCATCACAGTTATTGTCCAGCCCGTCGCAGCTCTCCGCCAGCCCCGGATACATCTGGGCGCTGCTGTCTGAGCAATCGGTGCTGTTGCTGACAAATCCCGCAGGAAGACTACAAGCTTGAGTGGTCACACTCGCATTGCCAAAACCGTCCCCGTCTGCATCCTGATAATAGGTGGTCTTCACACCTTCATCGATTGAACCATTACAGTTATTGTCCAGCCCATCACACTGCTCCGCGCTCCCCGGATGGATCGAAGCGTCTTGATCCTGACAGTCCTGCCCATCCACCAGCAGCGATACACTTGCCTCACACGCCAGCACTGTCTGTTGAGCGTCCCCATAACCGTCCCCATCCCCATCGGGATGGAGCGTGAGCCGATCCACCGCATCCAGATCCGTGACCCCATCACAGTTATTATCCAGCCCGTCACAGAGCTCCGTGGCCCCCGGTTTGATGGCCGACGACTGGTCGTTGCAGTCTGCCCCCGTCGGACCTCCCGCCACCCCATCCCCGTCTACATCCGTTAAATCCGCCCCGGAGCAGTCCTGATCCACCCCATCATAGGGCTGTTCCGTGGCACCTGGTTTGATCTGCCCGTTGTTGTCATTGCAGTCCGTGCCCGAAGCGCCTCCTGCCGCCCCATCCCCGTCCACATCGATGAGATCCGTGCCGTTACAGTCTTGATCCACCCCATCGTAGGGCAGCTCCGTAGCCCCCGGATAGATCGAAGTGTCCTGATCCTGGCAGTCCGAGCCTCCCGCCGAG
>JBJTQF010000297.1:0-15090 GCA_046075485.1 Myxococcota bacterium
AAGTCCTCCAAGCGAATGACAAGAAGCTCAAAGAGCAGGACAAGAAGCTCGAAGAGCAGGACAGGAAGCTCGAAGAGACCACCACCGCCCTCGTACAGACTGCTCAGGCCCTCCACGCAAAAGACCAGAAGCTCGAGGAAAAGGAAAGAGCCCTGGAGCTGCAAGCTCAGCAGCTCGCCCACCTCACCCGCGTGGTCGAAGAGCTTCAGCGGACGGTGCTCTCCCAGTCTTCCCGCTAAAGAAGGGGTCCGATGAGGCTCGGTTCACCTGGCTTCGATCCCCGCCGGAGAGAGTGGAAAGCCCTGTCCATGCAGAAACAGACACCGGAATGAGTGATAGTAGAACCGAAGTTCTTGGACGACACCCTCTGCCTCCCCCCGGACTTCACCCATTCACCACCAGCTCCAGCACTTCATCACCCCTCATGGTGTGCGCTCCGGCATGGACTTTCTTCCTGCCTGTCGTGTAGCATGTGGCTCGCGAACGAGGCGCACCCCTTGCGCCCGCCCATCATCGCAACGCATCACATGCACCCGGAGGTCGTTCATGGAGCGGAGGCTCAAGCTGCCCATCTCCCACGTGGTGGTCCATCCCGGTATGGCACATATCGAGCGCAGCGTGGCGCTCGAGCCGCCCTCAACAGCAGATACAACACCCTGGAGCAGCCTGCTCCTGCTGGACCTCCCCCCCTTACTCTTGGACTCGTCGCTGCAAGTCCGGCTCGAAGGCACACCCTACGAAGTGGCCGCGCTCTCCCCAAGCTGGCAAGTCAGCGCCGAAGAAGGCGAAGACCCCACCGTACTCGAGCAACAAGCCCAGCAGCTCCGGCGAGAACAGGCCCTCGACGAAAGTGAGCGTGTCATGCTCGAGCAGCAGCTCGCCTTCTGGCAAGGGCTGAGCCCCGAAGCCCTCGACACCTCCCGCCTGCCACTCCCGGGCGGAGACCCCCTGCCGGACCTGCTCGCCGCCGAAGAAGGCTGGCGGTCCACCCTCGAGCGCATGGAGCAGCACACTGACCGGCTTCAAGAGCAGCTCCGTCTGCTTCGCCAGCAGCTTAAGCGCCGTGCGGAGCAGCTCAGCCTGGTGGAACAGCGGCAGCAACGCGCTAAAAGTGTTACCCTGGAAGGCATTCCACGTCGAGCCTTGCGGGTCCACCTGCGTGTGCGTGAAGGCTCCTGGGGCCCTCAGCCTCGGCTTCGGCTCTTTTATCTGACCCCCGGTGCGACCTGGTCGCCCACCTACGAAGTCCGCGCCACCCCCGACGGAGCCCACGCCGAGCTGCGCTTGCGGGCCCTCATCGCACAAGCCACCGGAGAAGATTGGCAAGGGGTGAAGCTCAGCCTCTCCACCGCCGATGCCGCCTATGTGACCGAGCTCCCCACCCTTCAGTCCTTGCGCATCGGTCGAGCGCAGAGCCGCCCACCGCGCACCGGATTTCGGCCTCCCCCCGAAGGTCTGGATGCCCTCTTTAACGGCTACGACCAAGAAAAACCTCGCCCACGGCCACCGAGCCCACCTCCGGCGCCCAAGAAGCGTGAAAAACCGCGCCGCGAAGAAGTCGATATCACCCTTGACGGTCCCCTCCGCGACCTGGAAGGAGGAGGTGGTGCGAACATGATGGCAGGTCAAGGGCTGATGCGTTCAAATACGCCCTCCGTATTGCCCGTTGAGCTTGGAGCACCACCGCCTCAGGCCCGCTCGGGGGGTTTTGGAGGCATGCCGGGAGGCCCTCCACCGATGCCCCCGTCGCTGTCAGCACCCCCTCCACCTCCGATGGCGGCAGCGCCGGTCGTCGCACGCGCGAGCTTAGACATGGCCAGTGCAGCCCCCGAAGCCAAAAAGAAGGCCATGCCCTCGCGTGGACGTAACATGATGGCCGAAAAAGCGAGCAAAGAATCCTTCGACGAAGACGAAGGCGACGCCGAAGAGCTGAGCAGCCTGCACCCCTCTCCGACAGAGCTGGATGCAGGCGAATCCTGGATGGCCTTCGACGCCTTACGCATGGCGGGACCGGAAGAGCCTCGCCGAGGGCGGCTGATTCAAGCGGACTTGGACCGACAGCTCCGCGAGCTCTTATCGCAGCCGGAGCTTCAGCGGGCGGTCAAGCAGCAGCTTCAGCAGGCGCAGCAAGCGGTGCGGGAGGTGGTGCAGATCCCCCTTCCCCCGATGGTCCAGCGGGTGGAGCAGCTTCGTGAGCGGTTTGATCATCGTTACGACGCCGAGCTGCCCCTGGATGTGCCCTCCGACGGGCGGCTGCATGCCCTGACCCTCTTAACGGGTGGAGGGACGTCTTCGGTGGTCTACCGCAGTGTGCCGGGGGTGGAGCCAGTGGTATATCGTGAGCTCAAGCTCATCAACCCGTTCCAAGCGCCTTTGTTGAGTGGCCCCTGTGATCTGTACTTGGGCGCGGAGCTGGTGGCGACCTCTCCTTTAAACAGGCTGGATGTGGGAGGGGCTCTCTCGCTGGGCCTGGGGCTCGAGGAGCGCATCAAGATCGCCCGCAACGTTCAATATCGAGAGACCGCCCCTGGTTTCCTCGGCAACACTCAATATTTTGAGCATGAGCTCGAGCTCTCCCTGACCTCTCAGCTTGAGCGTGAGGTGCTGGTGGAGGTGCTGGAGCGCCTGCCGGTCTCGCACGACAAAGAGGTGGAGATCAAGGAGCTGGCCTCTCAGCCTCCCGCTGTGCCCTATACTCAGCTCGAGCGGGGAGCGCCGCTTCAGGGAGGCCGCCTGCTTCTGTTTAAGCTGCCACCTCGAGGCACCGTCAAAGGCAAGCTCGCCTACAAGATCGGGCTAAACAAGAACCTGGAGCTGGTGGGCGGGAATCGCCGAGATTGACACGCCGGAGGTTTGTACATGGACACGACCGCATCCCAAACGACCGCATCCCAAACGACCGCCCTTACGAGCAGTACCGTCACCTCTGCTTTAGAGGGATCCGCCCTGGAGGGCTCTTCCGAAGGGTTTTCGGGAGCGCAGCTCCGCCCGGTGGATGCGCCGATCACCCGAGTGACACTCTTTGAAGATCGGGCGCTGGTGGGGAGAGAGGGCCTTGTGCAGCTCTCGCAGGGTGTGCATCGGCTGGTGGTGACGCCGATCACCCCGCTGGCACTGGAGCGGAGCCTTCAGGTGAAGGTCGAGCCGGTGGAGCCTCTCCACGCGCAGTCTGGTGCCGAGGCGGTGGTGGCCGACAGTCGTTTGGTGCGACTTCAGCAGCTCGAGCAGCATCATCCAGACGTGACGCCTTTTGAGGCTCAGAAGCAGGCTCTGGAGGAGCAGCGGCAGGAGCTCGACCGTCAGCTTGCGCGCCTGCGTACCCGTAAGCAGCTTCTGGAGCGGTTGCAGCAGGATCTCAAGAAGCGGCTGGAGGCGGGGATTGCCCGTGCGGTCTCACCGGGTCCGCTGCTGGAGCGGCTGGAGGTGGGCCAGCGGGAGCTTCAGGCCCTGGGGCTGGAGCTGACCCAGCAGGGGCTTCGTCTGCATGCGGTGCAGGAGGAGCAGCAGAAGCTCAACCAAGCGCGTGAGCGCCTGGGGCGTCCGGGGGTGAGGTATGTGGCGCAGGTGGAGCTGCTGGTGGAGGTCAAACGAGCGGGAGCTCTGCGGCTGGAGCTGAGTTATGTCACCCCGTGCGCTTTGTGGAGGCCGGAGCATGAAGCGCGGCTCGAGGTGGGAGGGCGGGTGCGGTGGACGGTCCAGGGTGTGGTGTGGCAGGCGACGGGGGAGGACTGGCAGCGGGTTCAGCTCACCTGCTCGACGGCCCGTCCGGGGCGGATTGCCACACCTCCGCTGCTGAGTGACGATACGCTCGTGTCTCGCAAGAAAGTGGACCCCAAGACGATTGTGGCCAGTGTGCGGGAGCAGGAGATTCAGACCTCGGGGTTGGGAGGTGCGGCGGTGGCGGACGACATGCCGGGCGTGGACGATGGCGGGGAGGTCTTACGGTTTGTGGTGGGTGATCCGGTGGATGTGCCAGCGCATGGCCAGCCGGTGCGGGCTCCGTTGACTTCCTTTGAGACACCGGCGGCTCTTGAAAGAATCTGTTTGCCGGAGAAGCTCAACCGGGTGCTTCAGCGGGCGGAGCTGAGCAACCTCTCGAGTAAACCGTTGCTGGCGGGTCCGGTCACGCTCTTTCGCGAAGGGGGTTTTGTGGGGCGCTCCAAGCTGCTCTTTGTGGCACCGGGCGAGAAGTTCCGAATCTCCTTTGGCAGTCTGGATGGGCTGCGGGTGGATCGGCAGGTGCGGACAAAGCGGGAGGAGACCCGTCTCTCGGGGTATCAGACGGTGACGGTGGAGGTCTCTCTGGCGTTTTCCAACCTCTCGGACGAGGCGCTCTCGGTGCAGGTGACGGAGCGGGTGCCGGTGAGTGAGCTGGAGGAGGTCAAGATCCTGCTGGGGGAGCAGTCTCCGGCTCGACCGGATGGAGAAGGGCTCATCACTTGGCCGGTGAAGCTGGCGGCGCGGGGTCATACGCAGCTCTCGTTTGCCTATCGGGTGGAGGCACCTGCGCGGGTGGTGCTTCCGTATTAATCTGAGACCGAATTTTTACCGAGGAGTCAGGAGATGTCACGGGGAAACACGACGGACGTGGGGCCATCGTTTAAGAACGCGGCTTTGCTGGTGATTGATGTGCAGAACGGATTTATCGACCGGGAGCTTCCGGTGGCGGGTGGGGCGGAGGTGGTGCCGCTGATCAACCGGCTGATGCCGCTGTTTAAGGTGGTGGTGGCCAGTCAGGACTGGCATCCGGCGGATCATGGGAGCTTTGCGTCTCAGCAGGAGGGCACGCAGCCGTTCCAGCTTGGGATGTTGGGTGGAGCGCCGCAGGTATTGTGGCCAGACCATTGTGTGCAGGGGACGCCGGGAGCGGCATTTCATCCGGCGCTGCACACGGGGTATTTTCAGGCCATCATTCGCAAGGGCATGGATGCGCGGGTGGATTCCTACTCCGTCTTTTATGACAACCATCGACACAATCCATCGGGTTTGACGGGGCTTCTGCGGGCGCGTGGGGTGGAGCGTATTTATGTGTGTGGGTTGGCCTTTGACTATTGTGTGTTGTTCAGCGCGGTGGATGCGCTGGAGGTGACGTCGGAGGTCTACGTGATCGACGATGCCTGCCGTTCGGTTTCGCCCATCAGCGACGCGGAGGCGCGGCAGACGATGGCCCTCAAGGGGATTCGGATCCTCTCGAGTGCGGAGGTTTTGGGGCATGCCTGAGTCTTTGCAGCCCACATCGGCGGCTTCGGATGCAGCGATGGCTGAACCGATAAGCTCGGCTTCTCCGGCTCTGAGTGCTGAGGCCCTGGAGGAGATCTCTCGACGCACGCTCCAGCACTACGCGCAGAATGTGGTCTCTTTTTGGGAGGGCACGCGACATCACGACGTGAGCCAGAACTACGATGCGTTTTTGAGTGCGTTGGGAGGCGGTGGCCCTTTTACCTTACTGGATTTTGGCTGTGGACCGGGCCGAGATCTGCGTTACTTCCGCAGCTTAGGGCATGAGGCGGTGGGCTTGGATGGCTGCGAGCAGTTTGTCGCCTTAGCTCGAGCGTATGCGGACTGTGAGGTGCTGCACCAGGATTTTCTGAAGCTCTCGCTGCCGGAAGGTCGATTTGATGGCATCTTCGCCAACGCGACCCTCTTCCATGTGCCTCGGCAGGAGCTGAGCCGGGTGCTCGGCTGCTTACGCCGGAGCCTCAAGCCGGAGGGGGTGTTGTTCTGCTCCAATCCTCGTGGTGCCGACGAGGAGCAGTGGTCTGGAGAACGATACGGGAGCTTCCACACGTGGGAGCGCTGGCGCGGCATCGTCGAAGCGGTCGGATTTGAGGCGCTCCATCACTATTATCGGCCTCCGGGTTTGCCTCGTGCGCAGCAGCCCTGGCTGGCCTCGGTGTGGAGAAAGCGACCCGCGTAAAGCGTCCCGCCATCGTGGGTTCTCATCTTTCCCGTGAAGGTGATCTCTCCCTGGTTCCCTTTCAACCTGCCTGCCTGCCTGCCTACCTGCCTGCCTGCCTGCCTGCCTGCGGGTGCAGGCGCATGTGCCCGAGCATGTGGTGTGTTGCGGTCGGGATTTTGTCACCCGCTTGTCATTCATCTGTAACACAGGTACAGTGTCTCATCCCCCAGACGCAGCAGGAGCGCTTATGGATGAGACCAAACGCATACCCCTTCCTTCTCATGGTGGAGGCTGGCAGGCCATCCACTACACCCTCAAGACGGCGGAGGAGGTGGGCCCTTTGGCCCTCCTGCGCGCCATGCGTTCCAAAAATGCGTGTAAGACCTGTGCGCTGGGCATGGGGGGACAACAAGGAGGCATGCACAACGAAGTGGGTCACTTTCCGGAGTTCTGCAAAAAATCGCTCCAGGCGATGGCGTCGGACATGCAGGGGGTCATCGAAGAGCGTTTTTTTCAGACCTATTCCCTGGAGCAGCTTCGGGCCTTCTCGCCGCGAGATCTGGAGCGCAGTGGACGGCTGGCCTTTCCCATCCTGGCGGCACCCGGTGAGACCCACTTTCGGCGGCTGAGCTGGGACGAGGCTCTCGCTCGTGTGGCGCAGAAGCTTCGTCGGACCTCACCGGAGCAGAGTTTTTTCTATTTTAGTGGTCGTTCCTCCAACGAGGCGGGCTTTTTGCTCCAGCTCTTTGCGCGGGTGTATGGCACCCATCATGTCAACAACTGCTCGTATTACTGCCATCAAGCCAGTGGGGTGGGCCTGAGTGAGTCCTTGGGCACCGGCACCTCGACGGTCTCGCTCGACGATCTGGAGCGTACCCAGCTCTTGTTTCTCATCGGAGGCAATCCGCCTTCCAACCATCCACGTTTGATGAGCAGCCTGATGCGCTTGCGTCGGCGAGGAGGCCACATCGTCGTGATCAACCCGGTGAAGGAGACGGGGCTGGTCCGCTTTAAGGTGCCCTCCGATCCGGCCAGCCTGCTGCTGGGCAGTGAGATCGCCTCGCTCTATCTCCAGCCACATATTGGAGGTGATATTGCCTTGCTCATGGGCATGGCGCGGCAGCTCATGGAGCTCAATGCCCTCGACCGGGCCTACCTCGCAGCTCACACTGAAGGATGGGAAACCCTCGAGGCCTTGCTGCGCGAGCAGAGCTGGGAGGAGCTCGAGCAGCAGAGTGGGGTCTCGCGGGCCCAGATGCGCGAAGCGGCGACGTTATACGCACAGGCTCCGAGTGCCATCTTTGCCTGGACAATGGGCATTACCCATCACACGCACGGGGTAGAGAACGTTCAGTGGATCATCAATCTGGCGCTGCTACGAGGCATGATTGGCCGACCGGCCAGTGGGGTCATGCCCATCCGTGGCCATAGCAATGTGCAAGGCTTGGGCACCTTGGGGGTCACACCCACCCTTAAGAAGGTGATCTTCGAACGGCTCGAGGAGCTGGGAGTTCAGATGCCCACCTTCACCGGCTACGACACCATGGCCTGTATGCAGGCCGCTCATCGAGGCGAGATGCGGCTGGCTTTTTGTCTGGGTGGTAATCTGTTTGGCTCGAGCCCGGATGCACACTTCACCCATGAGGCCCTCTCCCGAGTGGATCAGGTGGTGTACCTCAACACCACCCTCAACACCACCCACACGTGGGGACGTGGCCAAGAGACCTTGGTCTTTCCCGTGCTCGCCCGCGACGAAGAACAGCAGAGCACCACCCAAGAGTCGATGTTCAACTTCGTGCGCCTGAGTGATGGGGGGCCTCGGCGCATCGAGGGGCTGCTCAGCGAAGTGGAGATCATCGCCCGTATTGCCCAGCAGGTGGTCCAGCCGGGAGCGCTCGACTTTGCCTCCCTCCAGGATCACACTCACATTCGGAAGCTGATCGCTCGCCTCGTGCCCGGCATGGAAGGGCTCGAGCACATTCATGAGACCCGGCAGGAGTTCCACATTCCGGGACGTGTGCTGCACACCCCCAGCTTTCAGACGTCCTCGGGACGAGGACTGCTCAAAGCTCATCCGCTCCCCGCCCTGAGCACCCCCGCAGGAGCCCTCCGGCTGATGACCGTGCGCTCTGAAGGACAGTTTAATACCGTGGTGTACGACCTCGAGGATCTCTACCGAGGCCAAGAACGACGCGATGTCATCTTGCTCAACCCAGAAGATATGGCCGCTCGAGGACTCCACGAGGATCAGCTTGTGACCGTGCGGAGTCAAACCGGAACCCTGTATCATGTGCTGGCGCGCGCCTTTGAGATCCGAGCGGGAAACGCTCTGATGTATTATCCCGAAGCCAACGTCTTGGTCTCCAACCAGCTCGACGCACGAGCCTATACGCCCGCGTTTAAACACATCCCGATTTGGATTACGCCAGAAGATGGTCAGGCGCAAGGCTTAGAAGAAGCTGATCAAGGCTCCATCCGTGAGACCTCCCGTCCACTCAGCCCCTGTGGATGAGCGGAGCACTCTGAATGCGCTCCACCCCCAGGGCCGCCGTAGTCCTGATGCGCCAGAAGAGATGCCCACAGGATTTTGTGAACTCAGCCCCACAATCTGCCTGCACCCCCGGAATCAGAGCGTTAGACTTACCAGACATCTTGCCTTCATGCCCTCGCGAGAAAGGAATACCATGTCCACGCCCTCTCATGCTGTCCTCATGCGCCGCTCTCACTGGCCCCTGCTCTTCTCGGGACTGCTGGCCCTCAGCGCCTGCACCGACCCCGCTGATGACAACACCCCCAGTCAGACCCCCAACGGTGCCAGCGAGACCCCCAACCCCTCCACCGACGCCGACAACGATGGCTTTAACGCCGCCACCGACTGCAACGACAACAATCCAGACGTCTTCCCCGATGCGCCCGAGTCCTGCAACGGGCTCGACGACAACTGCAACAATGCCACCGACGAAGGGGTGCTGTCGAGCTTCTACCTCGACGAAGATGGAGACGGCTTCGGCGAAGACAAAGACCCTCTCGCCGCCTGTAGCGCCCCCATTGGATACGTGAGCCTCAGCGGAGACTGCGACGACCAAGACCCAAAGATCTTCCCCGATGCCGAAGGAGATGAGTGCCTCGACGGGAAAGACATCAACTGCGACGGGCTGGTCGGTGCCCTGGTCAGCGCCGGAACCACCCTCACCATTCCCGTGCAAACCTTGCTGGTGCCCTTTACCGTCACCCTCAACGGTGCCACCCTCAGCAGCGCCAATGCCGGAGCCACCGACTACGGTGCCATTCGCCTGCTGGATACCCTCACCGGTGAGATCTTTCGCATCGGAGACCTCTGGAATACCACCCTCAACCAGCCGAGTGGGAGCTTTACCGTACCGCTGCTCCCTGGCATCTACGACGTGCTCTACACGGTACAGGATGATGGACCTCTCTCACCGGACAATGAAGACGCACGCATCCAATCCGGCCTGGTGATCACCTCCGCCGCGCCCGTCAACGTGGCGGTGAAATATGTCACCGTGACCTTCAACGTGACCCTCAACGGCAATGCGCTCTCGAGCGCCAATACCAGCGCCAGCGACTACGGCAGCCTCTCCTTGCGGGATACCGATACCGGTGAGAAGTTCCCCCTCTTTGACTTTTGGGTGGGCTCCACGAGCCAGCCCCGAGGCAGCTACGCCGCACGGTTGATCCCCGGCACCTACGACGTGATCTACGAAGGAGATATGCCCGGCACCCGCTGGCCCGCCAACTCCGAAGTGGTGCTTCAGACGGGGGTCTCGTTGCTCAACGATACCAGTCTCAGCGTCAACGTGCCCACCGCCAGCGTGGTCAGCCAGGTGACGTTGAGCGGACAAAACCTCAACACGAGCAACACCAGCGCCAGCGACCACGGCTTGGTCGAGCTCATCGACAGCGAAGGCAGCCACATCCGGGTGGTCAGCACCTGGAACAGTGCCAGCAATCAAGTCCAGCCTTCCGGCAAGGTGGTGGTGGTGCCCGGTACTTACGACTTGGTGTACTCCGGCGTCGGCGGTGGAAGCCGCTGGCCCGTCAACAAAGACGCGCCGATTCAAGCCGCTCTGAACGTCAGCGGCGATTTCCGGCAAGATGTGGCCCTCCAGCCGGTGTCCATCAACGTCAACGTGACCCTCGGCGGACAAACCTTGAGCAGCAGCAATACCTCGGCCAGCGATTTTGGCGCACTCCGCCTCGACCCAGCGGGCAGCGGAGACTTTAAGCTGCTCGACACTTGGGATGGCACCAATGCCCGCCCGGTATCATCCAAGACGGTGGCCGTGTTGCCGGGGATCTATGATGTGTTTTATGCCGCCGGTACAACTGGAAAATCATGGCCCAAGAATGGCTCCGTGAGGCTCCAGCAGGATGTGGCCCTCTCCAATAATGTGGCGCTCAACGTGGATGTGCCCACCAGCGCGATCACCTGTAGCCTGACCCTCGGCGGACAAGCGGTCTCGTCCAGTAACACTTCTGCTACCGATTATGGCCGCCTCTTTGTTAAAGACAGCGAAGGTGATACCTTTGAGCTGTGCTCGAGCTTCGACTCCCTGCGCAATCAAGCGGTGAGCTCCAGCAGCGTCTCGGTGATGCCTGGGGTCTACAACCTCCGCTACCACGTCGGCCAAGATGGAAGTCGCTGGCCCGGCAATACGGATTTCACCCTCAAACAAGACGTGGTCATCAGCGGCGGACAGAGCGTGAGCCTCGACGTGCCCCCGTTGAACCTCACGATGGTTGCCACCCTCAACGGACAAGCGGTGTCTTCTGCCAACAGCTCCGCCAGCTCTTTTGGCGTGCTCGAGCTGTGGCGCACCGACGATTCCGACGACGTTCAAGATGCCTTCAGCAGCTACAACGTGGTCAGCGGACAGATCAGCAGCAGCAACAGCTTGGGCATCCTGCCCGGCAGCTACCAGGTGGTGTATCAACGCGGAAGCCTCGGCGTAAGCTGGCCCGCCAATCAAGGACGCCCTCTGAGCTGCTTCACTCTGGAGTGAAGACCCTGGAGTGAAGACCCTGGGGTGAAGACCCTGGGATGAAGACCCGCCGCCCACTCCCACCTCTGGGAGCCCGCGCCTGCATATGAGGGTGTCGTAAAAGGCCGATTTCTCGAATCAGACCCTCCGCCCCCCCTCCAACCCTGACTCGACCAGACCCACCGCCCCCGACCCGCCCCGCCCCCCCAATTCTGGGGGGAGGCTAACCCAGAGAGTATATCGCATATACGTTATGAACGTAGTGACTTCATCAAGAGTCTTAACCCTCCCCCAAAGTTGGGGGCGGTTGGGCTGGGGTGGGGGCGTCCATGACGTTCAACCCCTTCCGAAGTGGTTCCCAACCTCCGAGTTGGGTGCAGAGATGACGGAGGAGGTTTCCCGAAGGGCTCCTCACCCGCAAGGGATTCCATCCCTTGACCCGTCCACGTTATTGTCCCAGGGCTGCCGGTGCGCGTGTTCGTCTCACCGCGCCACACAACGCCACCAGTGTCAACAGATAGGGTAAACTCTGTATCAGTTGCACAGGAAGCGCATCACTCCCCCCTTGCAACCGAAGCTGAAGCGTCTCCGCCGCTCCAAACAGCACACACGCAAGAGCCGCCTGCATGGGTCTCCATCCCCCAAAAATCAACGCAGCCAGCGCGATAAATCCTCTCCCGCCCGACATCCCATCCGAAAAAGTATGTTGATCAAACGCCAGCCAAACGCCTCCCAATCCCGCCAGTCCACCCCCCAGCAGCAGTGCGCCCATTCTCAGCCGCCAAGTCTGAAGTCCAGCGGCCTCCACCGCACGCGGACTCTCTCCCGCCGCTTGAACTCTCAGCCCCCACACGGTCTTCTGAAACAGGCCATGCACCAGCATCACGGCCCCGACCGTCATCCACACCAATGGATGGCTTAGCAACGCCAACCAGCTAGATCCATGGACCAGCGCTTCTACCCCTTCAATTCGAGGCGAGTTACTGGATGAATGATAAAAGCGTTGTAATAGCAGGCGTGTCAATCCTGCAGCAAGAAGGTTAATGGCTAATCCACTGACCACATGATTGACCTGAAGCAGCCCGGTGGCCACACCATGCACGCCCCCCAACAAGGCCCCACACGCGATCCCACATCCCAGTCCAAGCCACGCGCTTCCCGTAACCAACGTGCCAACCGCTGCTCCAAAGGCCCCCATCAGGAGCATTCCTTCTAAGCCAATATTGACCACGCCCGAACGTTCCGAGAGCACCCCCCCCAGGGCGGCCAGGGTGTAGGGCACGGAAATCCTCAGCGTCTGCGCCACGAGGTCGAGCAAACTTCCGCTGGCATCCATCAAGGCTGCTTCGCCACTCATGCACCCCTCCTGAGCAACGAGCGTCCACTGGCACCCGCCACTGCGAAGATGACCACGGCCTGAAGCACGTCCATCGAGTCTTTGGGGATGAGTGCGTTCACCGCCAGTCCTCCTTGTTGCAACGTCCCAAAAAAGAGGGCGGCAAACACCACGCCCAGCGGATGAGCTCTTCCCAACAATGCCACCGCGATGCCCAAAAATCCCACCCCACCGCTGAAGCCTTCTTCGTAATAGTGCTTATAACCCAGCACGAAGTTGGCTCCCACCAGACCAGCCAGCGCACCTGCCAGGGCCAGTGCTTTGATCTCCAAGCCTGCGGTGTTAAGCCCGCTGTAGTGCGCCGCCCCTGGCGAAAGCCCAAGCGTCCGCAGCTCAAAGCCAAACGTGAGCCGAAAGAGCACCACCCACACCCCCCCGACCATCAGCAACGCCAGCGGGAAGGCAAAGTTGAGGGCCGAGCCTTGAAGGGCTGTAACACTTGCCTCAAATCGTGGCAGCGTGAGCCCTTCACCCAGCGCGGAGGTATGTAGGGTATCTTTCACGGCCCAAAAATTGACCAATAGATAGCTGGACAAGGCCATTGCCAAAAAGTTGAGCATGATGGTGGTGATCACCTCATGGGCCTTAAAGGTGGCCTTCAACACCCCGGCGAGCCCTCCCCAGAAAGCACCTGCCATCGCCCCAGCGAGTAGGCAGAGCCCTATGCCCAGCGGCGTGTGGAGCGTGGCAGGTAAGATCGTCCCGAGCCAGCCCATCGCCAGGGCACCGAGCACACTCTGCCCCTCCGCCCCTACGTTAAACAGCCCTGCGCGGAACGCCACCGCCACCGACAGCCCGGTAAAAATCAGGGGGGTGGTCTTAAACAGAACCTGCCCAATCCCATAACCGGTTCCCCATGTGCCTTCAAACAGCGCTCGAAACACCTCCATCGGTGCCTGCCCGTACAGCAGGGAGATGCTTTGCAACATCAACAGGGTCAGGAGCAACACCACCGCGCCTTCTTCCAGCATCCCCCGTCTGGGCTGAGCCTGAGCCTGCGGTTCTTCAACGGAAGTCTCTGATTCATTGGCCGGGTTCATGTCCAGCTCCTCCGATCATCAGTGTGCCCAGTCGGGCCTCCTCAGCCTCCGACCGCGACAAAATCCCGACCATTTTTCCCTGATAGAGCACCATGATGCGATCCGAGAGACTCCGCAGCTCGTTGAGATCCGCACTGATCAGTAAAATCGCGGTGCCTCGTGTGCGCGCCTGCACGAGCTGCTCATGGAGAATGGCCATCGCTCCGATGTCTACCCCTCTTGTCGGCTGAGCTGCCAACAGACAAGCTGGTTGACGTTGAAGCTCGCGCGCCACCACGATCTTCTGCTGATTGCCCCCAGAGAGCTGTTGTGCCAGCCCATCCGGGTCCGGTGGGCGGATGTCGAGCTGCTGGATCCCTTGTTGAGCCGCCTGCACCAGCCCCAGACGCTGGAGCCATCCCCAGCGCGAGAGCTGCGCCAACCTTCCCAGTCCAAAGTTCTCCGCCACCGTCATCCCCAGAACCAATCCATGCGCCTGTCGATCTTCTGGAATATGGGCTAATCCTTGCCTTAGTCGTTCAGCAGCAGAGACGCCATCAAGTCGCTGACCTTTTAAATAGATCTCGCCCTCGTAGGATCGAAGCCCTGCCAGGGCCTCCACCAGCTCTGTTTGACCGTTGCCAATCACCCCAGCAACGCCCAACACTTCGCCCGCGTGTAGCTCAAACGAGGTCGGGTGCAGGAGCCAATGTCCACGAGTGTCACGCACGCGGAGCCCTCTGACGCTGAGCACCACGGCTTGCGGAGCGGGTGTATTCGAGCTGCTGTGTGTCTTTCCCTCGGCGAGCCCTCCTTCGGTGAGCTGTGCGAGCGCCGTTTGAGCAGCAGACCCTTCAACCATCAGCCGGGTGAGGGTGGGAATATCGGTCTGAGCGGTGTTGAGGGTTTCAATCTTGCGGCCACGGCGTAAGACGGTCACCCGATCTGAGAGTGCCATCACTTCGCGGAGTTTGTGGGTGACGAGCACCACGGCATGTCCTTGAGCGCGGAGGCGACGTAAGACACTGAAGAGCTCATCACATTCTTGAGGGGCCAGCACGGCAGTGGGCTCATCGAGGATCAACAAGCGGGCCTCTCGGTGGAGCAGCTTGAGGATCTCTAGCCGCTGTTGTTGTCCCATCGAGAGAGTTGAGACCAGGGCATCGGGATTGAGACTGAAGCCGAGGGATTGAGCGAGCGCGAGGACACGCGCGCGTGCGGCATCATGGCTGAAGAAGGGGCCACGTCGAGGTTCGGCACCGAGCACGAGATTTTCGGCCACCGTCAAGGCTGGAATCAGGGCAAAGTGTTGTTGAACCAGCCCGACACCGGCGGCGATGGCTTGGGCCGAGGTGAGGGTGGGATAGTGTGTGCCGAAGAGGGTGATGGAGCCTGAATCTGGTGGGTGGAGACCCGCAGCAATGTGGAGTAAGGTGGACTTCCCGGCGCCATTTTCGCCGATCACGGCGTGGATTTCTCCCGTGAGGACGGTCAGATCGACGTGGTCGTTGGCGAGGGTTGCACCACATCGACGGGTGATGCGCTCGAGACGCAGGGCTTCTGACATGCGACGGCTCCGTAAGAGGTCGAGGCGAAGACTGCGGGTACTATAACACGGTGAAGTTCATGCGGGAAGTCACGCTCGAGAAAACAAAACACGGGTCAAGGGATGGAATCCCTTGCGGGTGAGTGCAGAGAGGGCAGCGCCCTCTTTGCTAAAAAAAGCAGCGCAAAAACAGAACCATAAAAAAACAATACACGGGTCAAAGGATG
>JBJTQF010000298.1:0-3619 GCA_046075485.1 Myxococcota bacterium
ATAAGACTCCTCAGCGGGGTGGTACTCAGCAGGGTTTCTGAAACGAGTGGGCTTTTTCGTTCGAGCGATTTCCGCAAAACGATAGCAGATGTGTACCCGTATGTCAAAGTGCCATCCACCCGCTACCTCCGGCGTGAGGCCGCTTCAGCCCTCCTGTTCAGCCTTCATGTTTGCTCAAAGTACACGGTTCCTGTGGATGAAAGCTCACCACCACCAGCAGCACAAGAAGAAAACCGCCCACACCTGCACGGTGTCATCTCCGAGCTACACAGCGCACACCTTCGCGGGTATCCTGAACAAATGGATGTGGAGCCCGCGCATTTTTTGATAGGATGTGCGGAAGAACCGTCACCCACGAGTCGGAGCTCCCATGCCAGACGTGACATCCCCAGCCCTCAAGCCGAAAGAACCCTTTCGGGTGTTCATATCATACGCCCGAAAGGACCAAGCCTTTCTGGATGAGCTGCTACGCCATCTCAAAAACCTGGTCCGGTCTGGGTGGATTGAGCCCTGGTGTGACCGGATGTTTCGGGCGGGAGATACCTGGGAGGAGACCCTCACCGAGAAGCTGCTGGCCACCGACTTGATACTCATGCTCGTGAGTCCTCATTTTATGCACTCCGAGTTCATTCACCAGGTGGAGCTCAAGACCGCGCTGGAGCGAGCGGAAGCCCATGAGGTCAAGATTGTCCCGATTCTGGTGACTTCGGTGGACATGGAAGGTCATGCGCTCGACCGCTTACAGAGCCTGCCTCACAACCGCACACCTCTGGACCTGTGGCCCAACCGGAATGAAGCCTGGCTGAGTGTCGTGAAGGAGCTGCGCACGGTCTTGCTCGACAGGTTGCCGCATCAGGCTCCACCGGTGCAGATTCCATCGGAGCCCATGCCGACGCCGCCGATTCCGGCCTTCGAGGCACCCGAGCTGCGGGAGCTGACGCAGTCGCTTGAAGCGGCTCGCGCCCGGGTCGAGTCGCTGGAAACATCGGGAGGGCCGGAGCTGGAGCAGGCTCGGCAGACCGTGCAAGTGCTCAAAGAAAGGCTCCGGAACGGGACTCGGCTCCTGCCCGGCATGTGGCTTGATGAACGTTATCAACTGGTAAGCATCCTGGGACGAGGTGGTTTTTCGATTGTCTGGCTGGCGGTTGACAAAGAGAGTGACACCCTCGTGGCAGTGAAGGTGCTCAAGCCGGATGCCTTAAGCAACCCCACGACGGCTCAGCGTTTTCAGAGCGGCGTCAGGGCCATGTTGACCCTGCGTCACCCTCATATTGTGCAGGTCAAGGAGCCGTTTCGGAAAGAGACACACGTCAGCGGTCGTGAAGCCCTGCACTATGGGGTGCTGGAGCTTGCGCAGGGAGACTTTCAGCAATACATCGAACAGCACGACAAGAAAAAGCCCGCTCTGGGGCCAGTGCTGAGGATCGTCTGGCAGATTGCGCAGGCGCTGGAGCACGCCCACGGCCATCGTGTGTCGTGCATCCACCGGGACGTAAAGCCAGGAAACATCCTGCTGATGGCCGATGGCACGGCGAAGCTGACGGACTTCGACCTGGCACGGCTGGGAGATTCGACGCATGGCACCCGTTCAGGCGCACTGGGTACGTTCCTGTACTCGGCACCGGAGCTGGTACGGCAACGTCGTCGGATGGAGGAGGAACGGGTCAAGGCGGACCCCCGGATGGACATCTATTCTCTGTCCGTCACCTTGCTGACGGGGCTTCGGGGACGTGAGCCGGAGCACTTTCCGGAGCGGGTGGAGCCAGAGCTGGCCCTTCCACCCATGCTGCGTACCGTCCTTGAAAAAGGGCTGGCGGAGGCCCCGGAGCAGCGTTTTCCGACCATGCGAGCCTTTCGCGAAGCCCTGGAGCGCGCCCTTGAGGCACATCTTACGACCGTGCAGGATGCGTTGGAGCTGGTATTCCACGAGCAGGGGCTGGAGCAGGCCCTTCAGGAAGCGGAACACGAGCAGGCGGAATTCCGCTGGTGGCAGCCTGGCATGGCCATGTTCTTAAATCGCTGGCTGGGCTGGCTGGAGAAGCTCGAGGCCGCAGAGGACTGGTCTCGCGCCCGCTGGCTGGTCGCGCGTGCTGCTCATGCCTTCCCTGAAGTGCGCCGGTGGGTGGAGGACCAGAGCCGTCTCGAAGCGGAGCAGCGGGTGGCGCAGGACTATCTCAACGCGATGGAGGCCCTCAGAGCGGGTCGGACGGTGGAGGCGCGGCGGCTGCTGCTGGAGGTCTTGCGGCATCATCCGGACTACAAGGACAGTGCGCAGCAGCTCTTCATGGCGCTGTCGGGGGTCGATCCGGAGCAGCTCAAAGGGGAGCTGGTGGCCGCCGACCAGCGGGTGGGAAGCCTGTCTCAGCAGGTGACCCGGCTGGAGGGGGAGGTCTCGCGGCTCAAGCGTGAAGGGCAGAGCCTTCAGACGAGCCTGAGCGAGAAGGAATCAGCCTTGCAGAAGCAGAGTGGTGCGCTCAAGACCCTACACGAGGAGCTGAGTGCCAGCCAGGGGAAGCAGACGGCGACTCAGGAAGAGCTGGAGAGGGTGAAGAAGTCGTTGACGATGGCCATGACGGAGCAGGAGAACCTGAAGCGGGTATCGGCTGCGTCCCTGGCACAGGCGAAGCAAGAGAAGGCAGCAGCGGAGGAGTCGGCCAGCCAGAGCAAGACACGGGCGGAGCAGGCGGAGCAGCAGCTCTCCGCCGAAAAGGCGGCACGGGCACAGGCTGAAGCCTCACGCACGCGGGCGGAGGCAGGCAAGCGGGCGGCGCGAGGGATGGCGGGTGTGTTGTCGCTGGGGCTGGTCGGGTCGCTGGGCCTGAGCGGTTATCTGTGGCTGTCACGTCCGGCGACGATGGCTCAGACAGAGGCACCCGAAGTAATCACCTGGGTCTCGGTCCCCCCCACCGGCCCTGACGGCTTCTGGATGGGCTCACCCGACAACGTGGGGGAGTCTGACGAGAGGCCCCGACACCAGGTGAAAATTCCCGCCTTCCAGATGTCTAAGACCGAGGTGACGGTGGCACAGTACCGGGCCTGCTTCGATGCAAAGGGATCCGGCTGCACGGAGCCTCTCACGGGCAGCTCCTGCAACTGGAAAGTGGAAGGCAGGGACAACCACCCGATCAACTGTGTGGACTGGTTTCAAGCGAAGGCGTATGCCGCGTGGCTGAGTGGGGTGATGGGCCAGACCGTGGGCTTGCCCAGTGAAGCGCAGTGGGAGTACGCCGCAAGAGGCCCCGAGTCTCGGACGTATCCGTGGGGCGAAGCAGCCCCGACGCCGGAGCGAGCAAACTACGGGTATAACGTGAAGAGCACCACCCAGGTCGGTCAGTATCCAGAGGGGGCTTCCTGGGTGGGTGCGCTGGACATGGCGGGCAACGTCTGGGAGTGGGTGGAGGACTGTTACGAAGGCAACTACAACGATGCGCCCAATGATGGTTCCGCTCGAACTGTTTGCTCTGGCTCCAACCGGGTGCTGCGGGGCGGTTCCTGGCGCTACGATGCGTCGGGCCTCCGGGGGGCCAACCGGAACTGGCACAGGCTCTCGAACCGGAGCGGCAACGTGGGCTTTCGTGTCGTCTGGTCCGCTCCCCGTGGCGCGGCTTTGGAATCTTCC
>JBJTQF010000299.1:0-8368 GCA_046075485.1 Myxococcota bacterium
CTTGCCATAAACATGAACCGAAAAACCATCGGTGAGCCCCTCATGCACACGCGGAGAGAGCTCCCGGTTATAGTATTCTGAGCTCAACATCACCTCCTGAGACTCCGCCACCTGCGTCAGCTCCAAACTGGAGATGCCCGGCAGCGTCTGCTCAAGCTGCTGGAGCCGCTCACGCAGCTTCGAGGTGTCTCCTCTCGAGGCTGGACTCAGCAAGGCCAGCGTTCCAGTGCCACGCGGCGTCACCCACGCGGAGGAGCGCGCGCCAGGGGCCTGCTCCGTCGTCATCCCCACCGAGAAGGTATAATAACGAGCAGGTGTAAGACCCGTTGAGTGTAGCAGAAGCTGCTTCGCGCCGCTCCAAGAGCTGTCCCATAGATGTTCTCCAAAATCCTCGTAGGAGAGGAGCTGCACCAACCGATAGGTTCCTGGCTCCAGCCCGATACGCTCGCGAACGTTCTGGTGATGCCACCAGGCATGCTCAAGACGCGGCGCTTGGGCCTCAAGCTGGCGCCAGAGCTGAAGGGCACCGGGCCGAAAAGAAGGCGGCACCATCACCCCCTGATGGGGAAGTAGTGCCCAGGGCTCGTCCCCATCAGGAGACCTCCAGCGGCTGGGGCCCTCGATACGCACCTTCAGATGAGGTGAGAGCTGCTGACGGAGCCAGTCTGCCAGCCCCCGAATGGTCACAAAGGGCTCGCCGGGACGTGCCGCCGCCCCACTCAGCCCCGTGACGAGCAGAGAAGTCAGCAGACTTCCCTTGAGCTTCTCATACTCGATCACCTTTTCTTCTGTCCCCACAATCTGCGTGTTTTTGCTGAGCGTTCGCATCGATAGAGAGCTTGCGGAGGTGCAGGCGTCTCGCCAGTCCAGCCGAAGCACCCCCTTCCGGTTATTTGCCCACTGCAAGAGCGTCTCCAGCTCGTAACCGGGCAGGGTCTTGTCTTTGAGGTGCAGCTCTCCCCCGACCGTGTGATGACCCGCAAAGTAGAACAGAACCACCAGCTCTCGTCCTGCTCTGAGCAGCGTCTCGGCCTCTTGTTGCACGGCTTCCATGGTCCGCACCAGTGAGTCCCAGCTTGGAGACGTGATGGGTGCAGCCAGTGTGTGACCCTCCACCTGATCCTCGCCAAGCTGAAATTTGCTGCGGGTCTCGTCGTCTGGCTCCACCAAGAGACGCACTCGAGTTTCGGGAAGGCGAGCGTTTAAGGTCTTCACCAGGCGCAGAGCGTCATCATCGGCATGGGACAGATTCTGACTGGCATCGTTAACATAGACGTTGTTCCCCACCACCACGGCCAGCAGAACTGGGGGATGACCTGCCCAGGCGGTGCCGGTGATGAGCAACAGAGACCAGCAGGTCAAGAGGAGAAGAAGGGGCGGTCTTCTCAAGAACATGTCTACCTCCTCGGGAAATTACTTTACTTTTCGGTGGTTAACACAAAACGCATCGGCTGCACCTTCTCGGAGCCGAGCTGCTGCTGGATCCAGCACTCCAGAGAAACACTCGGCGGGGGAGCCGTGGGTAAGGGAATCTGTACCTGACTATCAGGTCTCACGCGAATATGTTTCCAAGTGAGCTGATGATGAGAGGTTGATGCAGGCGGCTCGATGGCCAGGGTCTCCTGAGTGCTTAAAGCACAGTCAAGACTGCCGGACCAGCGGCTTCCCAACCCCAGACGCATCCAGCCTTGTTGAATCGGGCTCAGGGGTGGCATGAGTGTCAGACGTAAGGACTCGTCGGCAGGGATGACACCCCGCCAGTAAGACACGGAGGCGTCCACCTCACGCAGCACACGGATCGGCTCCCAACCATGTTGGTCCAGTGACCACCTCTCCAGCATCAGGTGGTGGGGTTGAACTTCAAGGAGGGTGCCACCGCCTCGAGTGTACCGCGCACTCCCCAAACCGAGTGGATCGTTGTCCTGCTGACTGAGCCCCACCACCAACAGCACCACTGCCGCCAGCGCCACGCTCGAAATCAGCCTCCACCGGTGGAAGCGGCTCTCGACCGACCGCTCGGGGAGCATGTCGGCAAGGTTGTCCACACTCGATATGGGAACCGCTCGTGCTTCAGGCTCGGTGAGCGAATGTGGCGGAGGCTCCACGGTCTCCACCGATGGTTCAGGCGTTGGGGATGCAGTAGGCAGCGCCCCCTGTTCTGTTGCAAACATGCTCAGCGAAATCTGTTCATGGAGCTGGGAGCTTCCCGCTTGAAGTGTGTGCCAGACCTCCTCGAGGGCCACCTGCTCTTCCTGCTGTCGCCTCCATTCCAGGTGTTGGCGCTCGGCGAGTCCTAACAACTGCTCTTCTACCTGCTGGAGGGATGCTGCGGCCTGCTGACATGGAGAACAGACGCGCAGATGCTGCTGGGCCGGGTGTTGGGGGTCATCCGCAGTTAAACTCAGCACCAAGACTGAGGGATGAGCGAGCATAGAAGCGGGGGCATCCTCCTCATTCTTCGGCACCTGAACGGCTCCAACGCTCCGGGATGACCCCTCCAGACCTGTCATATCAGTACTTTCATGCGGCTGTGTGTGCTGGGATGGACCCAGCGGCGCCTGTGTTTCGGCACGTCCTTTGAGGCAGTCGGCCAAAGCAGAAAGAGCGCGGCAACGTCTGACCTTCACCCGGCGGGCAGACCAGGGCTCGTGGAGCTCATCGCTCAAGTGTTTTGCTTGCTGCTCATCGCTGATCGGCGTGGGCGGTTCCAGCGCCTCATCCTGCTCGAGGGTGGTGCCTCGCCGAGACACCACTCGTAAGAAGGGTGGTGTGGAGCGAAGAGCTGACGGGAAATCGCTCCTGCAGGGAGGGATTCTCAGCCCATAGAAGTCGAGGACAATTCGTTGATCGAGACGCGAGAGACGCTCCAGACATCCCCACAGCTCGGGGGAAGGCTCCTGCACCTCGGGGGGCTGCACCGGCTCGAGTAAAGGCAGGAGCAAGTCGAGCTTACCACGTCGCCGTAGGGTGGTGCGCAACCCACCTTTTACCTCGTCCAACATGACTTTTTCGATGAAGTGCCAGGGCTGTTCCAGGGTGATCTCCTGAAGCCGCCGTGCGACAATAAACCACACGCGCTGAGAGAGGTCTTTTGCGTCCTCTAAGTTATCGTCACATAGACTTCTCAGGGTGCGCAGCAACCTTCTACCGTAGGCGTGATACAGTGCCTCCAATGAGACATCTAAAGCTGCGGTCTGAGGGCTTAGAGCTCTTTCTGCTGAAGCAACGTGCAGATGAGACGGAAACTCTGAGGTCGTATGACGCATAAGCGGTCTCCTGGATACCTGAGGTGCAGGCGGATGGGCCTGTGATGCTTCTCTAAGAACAAGCCGTCGGGAGGAGTCGGCAGGTTTCACGCATGGTACACTTTTTTCACACCATTTTGCATCTTCCATCAACTTGCCAGAAATTAAACACACAAAAGCGTCACTATCTATCCAGAACTAATCGCTTTTTTAGAGATCTTGCCCATGCAGCGATGGGACGTGATTCTACCCCTGAGAGGTGCCCTGAGCATGACCCCCTCCCCAGTGTCATCACCGGAGCGCGGCCTGCACATCTGGGTCGGACGATGGCCCCGCCGCTCGAGCCGCCACCCCCTTCTCCCCCTGCCGCCCCCATTTTCCGTACCCGACGGAATCATCGTGCTGCCTGTGAAAAGCGGTTGCCATCCCCCCTTCCTTTCCCCTTAAGATATCCCCCGAGACTCGTAAGAGAGAGCAGACCCCGCCTGCACCCGCACCTCGTCTGCGCGCACGCGAGCGGAGCCCCCTGCTTTCACCCACCTGGACCCCAGCCACCGGAGGCGTTGACATGAAGCTCTCGACCCATCAGCCCGTACAAGCGTGGCAACCTCCACCTCGTGCCGGTTTGCATGCTCGCCGTCCAGCCCGGCGTTTATGGGCACTCACCCCCCTTCTCTTGAGCTGCGTGGCGTGTCGTGGCACCGAAGCCGAGGACTCCCCCACCCCATCACCCACCCCGTGGCCTGCCACACCCACCGCGACCTCCGCCCCCATGCCTTCCGACTATATCTACGAGCCCGAAGCCCCTGGCGCTCCCGCCTTGAGCCTCAACGCCCTGGGATCCGCCCTGGTCTCGGCAGTGCAAGAAGCGGCACAGCTCGATCCAGCACCGATCATCGCGGCCTATAACACCCTCGACGCCACCGGAGATCGTGAAGGGTGTCCGCTTCGGTTTTACGAGAGCTACGGCCCCGGCTACATTGCCGACTATTGGGCGGGTGAGTGTAACGCCAGCTCCGGCACCCGCTACGACGGTTTTGGTTATCGACAGCTCCTCGACGACTGGAATGACGGCTCTGGAGTGCTTTACGATGGCTGGACCGTATATATGTCTGGACGTATCACCGACATAGCAGGCCGCTACATCCAGGGCGCAGGAGCCTCCGCCGACGTCGTGGGACAGGTTCAGGGAGGCAATATCGTCTACAAAGTGCTCGACGGCTCCTTTCTCGCCGGAGGCTCTGAGGTTGAGACCGCATGGTTAGACGGCGGACTCTTTCCCAGCCTGGCGGTCTATGCAGCCTATTATCCGAGTCTCAACGGACATTATATATCACTTTCTGGAGGGTTAGGAGGTCTCTCCGGTGAGATCAACACCGTCTCCATGTCCGGTGTGGCGATCTACGACGCGCGCATAGGCTCCACCTGCGACAAGGAGCCCTCCGGCATGATCTCCGTGCGAGACGCGCAGGGGGAGTGGTACGACGTGCTCTTCGACGGCCCCACCGAAGAGAACCCTGACGTGCCACGGGTGCTCTGTGATGGTTGTGGTCAAGTTTGGTATCGTGGGCAATCCTTGGGTCAGACCTGCGGCAACTTTGCCCCCCTGCTGGACTGGAAGGAGAAGCCGTGGTAACACGAATTTTTACACAAACGGACTCCCCGATAAGAATGAATGAAGTCCAGCCTCCTCGCGGGTGGACCGCTCGAGCGCCTGTGGCTTCTTCCCCCGCCTCTCTCGCGGCGTTGAGCCTCTTGCTGCTCAGCAGCGCCTGTCAGCCGACGAAGCCTTCTCCCGAAGCGCAGCCGCCTGTGACCGTGACGCCCACCCCTGCGCCCACCGTGAGTTATCAGCCCCTCTCCGCTCGCCAGCTTCTCATTCGCTGGAGCCTGGAGCTGAGAGGCGTTCGTCCAACGGTCTCAGAGTATGCGCTGGTGGAGCAGGATCCGGCCTCGCTGGATATCTTGCTCGAGCAGTTCCTACGGGATGCCCGTTTTGAGGGACGCATTCGAGATCTGTATGCCCCGGTCTTTCGCACCCGCTTGGATGCCTTCCCGGTGGATGCGCAGTCCTATGGTCTGGAGGACGATGCTGCCTTCCAGCTTGCGGTGGGCGAGGAGCCCTTGCGGATCTTTGGGAGGGTGGTGGCGCAGGATCTCCCCTACACCGCCCTGGTCACAGCCGACTGGACGATGTCCAACGAGCTGCTGGGCAAGGCGTGGCCGCTGGATTATCCCTCGAGCGCGACCGGTTGGCAGCAGGCCCATTATACCGATGGACGTCCTCCGGCGGGGGTCTTGAGCACCAATGCCTTGTGGTGGCGTTATCCCTCCGACGGGAGCAACTATAACCGAGGCCGTGCGAATGCTCTGAGCCGTATCTTTTTGTGCAACGACTATTCTGCTCGTCCGGTGAGTTTTGAGCGTGGCATCGACCTCTCGAATCAGGAGCAGGTCAACAGTGCCTTGAAGAGTAACCCTGCCTGCGTTAACTGTCACTCGAGCTTGGATGCGTTGGCAGGCCATCTGTTTGGTTTTCAGTATGTGGTCAAGGATGAGCCACTGGAGGCCAGTGTCTATCATGCGGAGCGGGAGCGGTTGTGGATGACCACGACCGAAGTGGCACCTTCCTATTTTGGGACACCGACTTATACGCTGCGGGATCTGGGGCAGTCTTTGGCGGGTGACCCTCGTTTTGTGGAGTGTGCGGTTCAGCATGCCTATGAGCTGCTGCTGGATCGACCGGTGACGCTGGCGGATTTTGAGGCATTAACAGCGCATCGAGAGGTATTCCTGGCGGGAGGGCTGACCCTTCGCCCGCTGCTGAAGGCGGTGGTGCAGGACGTGCGTTATCGGAGCCTGTCGGGAGAAGGGGCAGTGGGGCTTAAGGTGGTCTCTCCGCAGCTCTTGGCGTCGCAGGTGGAGGACTTGACGGGCTATCGTTTTTACGTCAAAGGTGACGACATGTTGGCGCTCGACCAGCTTGGGCTTCGTTCTCTGGCGGGCGGCGAGGATGGGCAATCGGGGGCTTCACCGTTGCGAATGCCGACACCGTCGATGGTGTTGGTGCAGGCGCGTCTGGCGGAGGCGGCGGCCTTTTACGTGGCGACTCAGGATGCGAGCAGTGAGGGTGCCAAGCGGCTCTTTACCGACATCACCTTCACGGAGACGGTGGACACGGGCCGAGCGGCGATGGTAAAGCAGCTCCAGAGTCTGCACCGGCGATTGTTTGGCACAGTGGTCACACCGGAGGGACCGGAGGTGGCGGCGGGGCTGGACCTCTGGTCTCAGCTTTACGCGGTCTCTGGGGAGCCCTTGAGGGCTTGGGCGGGGGTGCTCTCGGTGCTTCTGCGCGATCCTGAGTTTGTCACCTACTAAGCGGAGAAGGGTGAGGTGCATATGACACGCAACACGCAGATTTCGCGACGCGGGATACTTCGGGGCCTGGGTTTGGGTCTGTCGGGAGCGGTGCTGGGGGGGCCAGCGTTTTTGCTCTCGCGGGCGCTGGCGGCATCGAGCGCCACGAAGGGGTTGAAGTTTATATTTGTATACAATCTGGGCGGTTGGGATCCGCTGACGGTGTTTATACCCGCCTATGGTCAGAGCAGCATCGAGATGGAGGTGGGCAGCACCCAAAGTATGATGGGGAGTATTCCGTTTGTGGATGCGGCCTCTCGGCCTTCGGTGCGGCGTTTTCTGGAGCTGTGGCATGCTCGGACGTTGTTGCTCAACGGGGTGAATGTGCCGAGCCTGGCGCATGATGTGTGTATGCGCCTGCTTTTTACTGGCGCGTCTTCGTTGGAGCGTTCGGACTGGGCGACGCTATTGGCGGATGCAACACGAGAGCAGTATACATTGCCTCATTTGGTGCTCTCGGGGCTGGCCTATCCGGGGAGTCGAGGGTCGGCGGTCTCCCGGGTGGGGGTGAATGGTCAGCTTGACGGGTTACTCTCGGGGGCGTTGATGGATGGAAGTGACATTAAGACAGGAGGACGTCCAAATCTGTTGGAGGAGCGGATTCTGGACAGTTATCTCTCGCGGCGACTGGCGGCGAAGGCGGATGCGGCAGGCTCAGCCCAGGGGGTGATGCGGGGGTTTGAGGAGTCCCATGCGCGGGCGGTCGGGCTCAAGGATCGGCAGTATGACATGGACTTTTTGCCGGGTTACAGCTTATTTGCCCAGCTTGGGCCAGCGGTGGATGCGCTCTCATTGGGAATTGCGCGGTGTGTGACGGTGCAGTCTAGTGGGGTTTGGGACACGCACGAAGATAACAGTGATCAGGCAGGTCTGTTTGAAGGCTTGTTTGCGGGATTGTTGGACCTGATGGAGCGGCTCTCCACGACGCCGGGGGAAGGGGATGGCGCTCTGGCCGATGAGACGGTGGTGGTGGTGGTGTCGGAAATGGGGCGCACGCCGCGCTTCAACACGAGTGGAGGTCGAGATCATTGGCCTTATACCAGCGTGATGACGGTGGGACCGGGCTTGACGGGGGATCGTGTGGTGGGGGGGGTGGATCCGTATTATTATGGATTGCCGGTGGATCCAGCTTCTGGGGAGCTGTATGAAGGGGGAGAGCTCATCACCGCAGAGACGTTGGGGGCGACTTTGTTGACCCTTGCGGGGCTTGACAGTGCGGGGTATTTGCCAAACATCGTGCCGCTGAGTGGGGTATTGGTATGAGGTTGTGGTCTGTGTGGGGGTGTTTGAGCGGCGTGGGCTTGATGATGGGGGGCTTGATGATCGGGGGGTGTGGTGAGGACGAAGGAGGGCAGAGCCCAACGCCGATGGAGAGTCCCACTGCAGCGCCGACGGTGACACCGCTGACCCTGTGCGTGGACGCTCCGGTGGTGACCTGGGCGAATTTTTTGGAAGGGTTTATGGTGGAGAACTGTCAGACCTGCCATGCGAGTGCTGCGACGGAACGATATGGAGCGCCGGAGAATGTGACGTTTGATACGGAAGGGCAGGTGGAGACGTGGGAGACGCGGATTTTGGCACGGGCGACAGGGGAGAGCCCATCGATGCCACCGGGGGGAGGGGTCTCCGCCGATGATCGCACGCTGCTGGGAATCTCACTCGTCTGCTGGTAAAAAAACAAAACGGGGTGCAGGGGCCCGCTGGCC
>JBJTQF010000300.1:0-31949 GCA_046075485.1 Myxococcota bacterium
GAGGGAGAGGCAATCTCAAACACTCACGCAAGGGGGCGGCGGCCCCATTGACCCATCTTTGTTGTTTGAGGGGGTTATGGGCCGAGGTAGCGCCACGGCACCACCATCACCGCACCATGTTGTGTGGTCGTACTGGTATCATACCCCGGAAATCCTACGGCCACTTCCGCCGCAAAATCCCCCGTCATATCTCCCACCACCACCACCGCCGGGCCTCCTCCATCCCCATTCATCCCCACAAATCGATTCCAAGCCGCATCCAACCCCTTCTTCTCCCCCGTACTAAACCCCGTCCGACTGGCCAGCAAGATATAAAGTCCACCCGCCTCCGTTTGTCCCGGCACATCCAATCCCGGAGCCCCCACCACCAAATCTCCCGCACCATCTCCATTAATATCCCCACCGGAGATGCTTCTCCCAAACGCATCCCCCGCACCATCTCCCGCAAAAATAATCGACGCACTGCTCAAGCTCACCGGACTGGAGTAAGAAGCAGCCCCCAACACCACGTACACCTTCCCAGCATCCGTCCGACTGGTCGGATCCGCTCCCGGCACACCGATGGCGAAGTCCGCTTTACCATCCCCATTGGTGTCTCCCAAACCTGCCACACTCCAGCCTGCGTAGTCCAACGTGGTGATCCCTCGGAACTTCACATTCGCGGTCGAGAGATTCTTAACCCCCGTCACCGGCCCATACACCAAATACGCAGCCCCTGCGTCAATCGCCGAGCCGTCGTTCTCCCGTGCGCCGATCAACATATCCGGTGTACCATCCCCGTTGACGTCTCCCGGACCACTCACCGAGCCACCCGCATAGTCGTAGTTGAGCTCACCCACCCAGCGCGCATTGGCCGCAGACAACGAAATCACCCCACTCAACGAGGGCGATCCAAAGATCACATACACCGCCCCCGTGTCCTTCTTGGAGCCATCGTCGTACTTTTCAGCGCCAATGGCGAAGTCGGCATAACCATCCTTATTCATATCCCCGAGGGCTGCTACCGAGCTGCCCGCCTGGTCTCCCACCTTTTCGCCCAAGAACCGAGCCTTCACGTTGGCCACCTGGATCGAGCCCGAGACCGGACCCAACACCAAATACACCGCCCCCGCATCCGCTCCCGCTTCGTCCTGGAGCGGAGCGCCGAGCACAAAGTCTCCATAACCATCCCCGTTGACGTCACCCGCTCCAGAGACGGAGAAGCCTGCATAATCACCCGGCTGCTCTCCCAAGAGGACTGCGTCTGCGTTGCTGGCCGTCAGCGACGAGCCTGTCACCGGTCCCAAGAAGAGGTAAGCGGCGCCTGCGTCGGTCCCACCCGCATCGTTGTAGTGCGCCGATACCAGCATGTCATCAAATCCATCCCCATCCACATCCCCCACAAAGGCCGGAGCGTATCCCAAGTTCTCATTGGCGGAGCCTCCTCGGATGGTGGCCACTGCACCGGTACTCACACTGGTATTGGAGGTGACTGTACAAGCGTCTCGACCGTCGCAGTTGGCATCCACACCATCGCCGCAGGTGTCTGTGGCACCGGGATACTTGGCATTGTTGGCGTCATCACAGTCGCTGCCGAACGCCGAATAACCGCTCGGTTTACTACAGGCGCTGATCACCCCCGAGCTGCTCATGCCATATCCATCGTTGTCGAGGTCTCGATAGAATGTGCCTGCACCGGGGAGATTGTCTACGATGCCGTCACAGTTATCGTCTCGACTGTTGCAGACCTCGACGGCTCCGGGGTTGACATCGGTGCGGACATCATCGCAGTCGGTGTTGACCGACGAATAACCGCTGGGTTGGCTGCATGCTTGCACACTGGAGGAGGCGCTGCCGTATCCATCTCCATCGGCGTCTCGATAGTAGGTGATGCCTTGTCCGTCATCTGATTTACCATCGCAGTTATCATCCTTGCCGTTGCAGATCTCGGCGGCGCTGGGATTGATGCTGCTGACGGTGTCGTTACAATCCGTTGAGGTGGCGGAGTATCCGCTGGGTGGTGTGCAGGCTTGTGTGGTCCCGGAGCTGGTGGCACCATAACCATCCCCGTCATTGTCTTTGTACCAGGTGGAGGTGACACCTTCATCGGCTTTCCCGTCACAGTCTTCGTCGATGCCATTGCAGACCTCGGAGGCTCCGGGGTAGATGCTATCATCCTCATCGTTACAATCCTTGACCGAGCAGGCGGGATCGGCGCTGTAGCCATCTTGGTCGAGGTCTTCACCGCTGCATGGGTTGATGGTGATGGTGACTTGGCTGCTGTCTTGTGCTTGATGCGGATCGGTGACTTGCACTTCGAGCAGGTGTTCACCGCCGCTGAGCTCGGTGAGCTCGGCCCGGATATAGCCGGCACTGTCGATGGTGGGCTCGGCCACAATGCCATCGGCGGAAGACAGAATGAGGGCCTGGAGGGTGCTGGTGGCATCATCGGGATCGGTGACTTTGGCTTGTACCTTCACCGGGCTGGTACGAGAGAAATTATCCCCTTCTTTGGGGGCGAGCAGCTCCACGTTGGGCGACTGGTTGAGCCGAAGCTGTTGGGTGAGCACATCGCTGAGCCCATCCGCGTCTTCGACTGTGAAGGTCAACAGGTGTGTGCCGGGGCTGAGCACCTTGGAGAACGCCACCACACCACCGGTTGCGGGGGCTCCGCTGTAGAGGGTGCCATCCAGCGACGAAAAAATCGCCACCATGAGGGCACTGACGGGCTGATCGTCGGTGACGAGCACGGAAAAACCCACTGCTTGCCCCACATTGACCACTTGGCCATCGGAGGGGGTGAGCACGTCCAGCGCGGGTGCTCCTTTGATGGGCGCGGTGGTGGCGGTGGGCGTTTGTTCGGGGGGTTGGTGGGGGTGCCGGGTGTGGCGGTTGGGGTGTTGCCTGCTGATGTGGGGGTCTCGGGGGTGGGAGAATCGGTGGGTTCTCTTGAGCACCCGCTCACGAGTCCGAGCAGGGTCAGGGTTGTCAACATGCCGGAGAGAGGATAGAGCAGTCTACTCCGTTTTAAGATATCTCTTTTCATGTGTTATGTGCCTCAAGAGAGTCCATGTGAATATCACCGTGAGAGGATAAAACCAATGCGGCAGGATAATTGCGGAAGACTCCGCTATGACGCAAGTCTGCTGTAGAGCAGAATAAGTGGTGGGCTGATGTTGATGATCACATGCGTGCGAGATGTAACCGTAACCTCATACGTCTCGGCTGTGACGGGCCGGTTTCGCCCGCGTCCTGCTTCCTGTTTTGCCAAATCTGCCGTGATGTGGCAGGATGAGTGACCTTATCTCTGTCCAAATGGGAGGTCCGTATGGGTGATGTTCAGTGCTGGAGAATGTGGGTCGGGCTCCTCTGTCTGAGCGTGGTCGGTGCGGGAGGATGTGGTGGGATTCGCACCACTCCGGAGACCGAAGACAACCCCAGTGGGTATGCCTCGGAGGGCTTGGGCAAGCTGATCAACGACTATCGAAAGGCCAATGGGATGCCTGCGATTCGGTATTCAGCCTCATTGACGGCGGTGGCGGAAGCGCATGTGCAGGATCTCCGGGATGAGCAGCCTGACGAAGGGCGCTGCAATCTGCACAGTTGGTCGGATGCGGGAAGCTGGTCGAGCTGCTGTTATACCGACGATGGGTCTCAAGCGCAGTGTATGTGGGACAAACCGCGCGAGCTCACCGACTACGAAGGGGATGGTTTTGAGGTGGCGGCTTATAGCTCCGTGGGGATGACACCCGAATACGCCCTGGAGCTGTGGCAGAGCAGCAGCGGCCACAACCAGGTGCTGCTCAACCAGGGGATGTGGGCGCAGGTCACCTGGAACGCGCTGGGGGTGGCCATCTTGGATGGATATGCGGTCGCGTGGTTTGGTCAGGAGACGGAATAGACACAGTTGGAGCCTCGGACGGCTTTCTGCTTCTCCGCGTGCCTGCTTCTGCCCTTCCTGCTCCTGCCCTTCTTTCCCCGCTCTCGCCTGTTCTCGCCTGTTCTCGCCTCGCCCTTCCTGATGCACCCTTGCCTGCGCGCATTTCATAACTGAGCTCAGAGCTCTCCTGCTTCGTCAGTTTTTTGAGCCCATAGACCAGACATTCTGGAGCCTGTGTGGTGGAGAAGAAATCGTATCTCTGACGTAACCTTCTCATGGCTGCCGGATCTAAAACGAGTAGCTCCTGAGTGCCGTTTAAGAAGAGCTGTCCTGATGTTTTGGCCGTCTGTTAAAGGAGTTCTCCATGTTTCAAGATTTTGCCAATGTCTGGACACCGGTTGAAGACGCGAGCCTGCTCAAGAAGAAGCCGTTGGCGGTACGCATTGCGGGAGAGAACCTGGTCCTCTTTCGGGATGGCCAGGGAAAAGCCCATGCGCTGATGGATCGATGTCCTCATCGGAGTGTGGCCTTATCGCTTGGCAAAGTCTCGGAGAGTGGCTGTCTGGAGTGTCCTTTCCACGGCTGGCAGTTTGACGGCCAGGGAAGCTGCTCGATGATCCCTTTTAATCAGCTGCCCGAAGCAAAACGAGACCGATTCCGAGTCCAAGCCTTTCCCACCGAAGAGCTGGGTGGGCTGATCTGGGTCTATACCGGTGTGGGACAAGCTCCGGCGCTCGAGGCCCCTGCTTTGCTGCAATCCACTCAACACTACTTTACCTTGATGACGGAGAACTGGCGCACCCACTGGACCCGTGCAATGGAGAACATGCTCGACTTTCCGCACTTGCCGTATGCCCACGCCAACACCATCGGCCGAGTGCTGAAGAAGACCCTCCGTCCCGACTCGAAGCTCGACCTCAAGATCGATGAGCGGGAGACCGGGTTTATGGTCACCAACTGGGCGGATGGCAAGCAGACCGAGGCCCTCATCGAGTGGCGCCGCCCCAATTGTTCGGTGCTCTCCCTGGGAGACGGGCGGGTTGAGCTGGTCTTCCACATCTTCTGCATCCCACTGGACGCTCAGACCACCAAGATGCTGCTGGTGAAGACCACCAGCTCGCGTCCCTGGCCCATCAAACGCTCTTTTGATGAGTACGTGAACCGTAAGATCCTGTTCGAGGACCGGGTCATCGTGGAGTCTTCGACACCCGCTGAAGCGCCCGATCCCGCCGAAGAGCGCAGTGTGGGCACCGATGGACCCACCCTGGCCTTCCGCCGCTACTACCTGAAGAAGCTCAAGGGAAGCTCCGCCTCGCTTGAAGGTGATGATCAGAGCTCGTTCACAGCCTGAGTGCTGAGACGAGCGCCCATCGGCATGGCAGAAGCAGAGGGCTCCACCCAAGAGCACCCTCTGCTTTTTGTTTTGGGAGGGCTCACGCTCACGCATACGCTCACGCTCACGCTCACGCATACGCTCACTCATACGCATACACGCATACGCACACGCGAGAAACACGACGAGGCAGTCCTCACGACACGAGCAGGCACCATGAGTGTTACGATGGTTCGAGTGGTGAGCAGGTGAGCAGACCAGGTGAGGCGAGAGCCTCTCAGCGGGGAAGGAGGCGGACAGGAGGCTCGAGGCTGGGCTCTTCCAGCAGCACCACTTCGTCCAGACCAAAGAGCTGGCGCTCTTCCCAGTCCAGATCATCCAGATCCGAAGACTCCATCCAGAAGGAGATTTCTTCTTCTTCGGACAGCAGCTCTTCGGTGATTTCGTCGGAGAGATCGTCTTCCAGCTCCAGCTCCAGCATGTCGTCGTTTTCGGGGATCAATCGGCTGGGCAACAGCGGAGTCGTGCTTCGTGCCTTCTGGTGGTCCCCCGCACGTACCCGCAGAAGCGGTACGTCTTCGGGCACCAGATGAAAATCACGATGCAATAAGCCTCCATTGGCCACCGACGCCCACGTGAGCTGCTCCCAGTGAGGATGATATCCACGCGCTTGGATTTCGACTTCCACCAGCGTCGGCAGTCCGTCCAGAATCACTTCGTAACCACCACTGCTGCTGGTCCGCGCTTGACGCCCTTGCACCCGAAGCTGAGCCTGCACCACCGGCGAGCATGCATCACGCGCCGATAAGACATGCCCGGAAAGACGGCTCACCAGCTCTGAAGCGCGCAGCAAAGGACCGCCACCGGAAGCCACATAGGAAGAAATGGGGGATGTTGAACCGGAATTCATGCCCGACATAATCGCTCCCCTAGAGGATGGAAGAAGGGAGATGGAGATCTGCCTGCTGAGATCCAGTGCAATTCCTGTGCCCAACTTGCTCCCACCTCACCCGCGAATTCGGCAGTACAGATCTTCAAGAATTCTCAACGTCTAGCGAAGCAATTTTTTTCGCACATTCCTGCAAAATCGGAGGTTCCAAATAGTAAGGGGTCGGCTGGAACAAAAATTTTTATCACCTAAAAAATTTTTATCACCTTACATCACACGCTGACCTTTTATGATCACAATCGAGATCTCAACCCCGGTTGTGATCGTCTCCCGCCAGGGCCTCATGGCCTCGCCCCAGCACCGATGGACGCCGCATCCGACCCGCTTTGATGGTGATCAGCTCCGGCTCTCCCCCCTGATCGCTGCGCCTCAGCATATACGTCCCCGGCACCACATGCAGGGCTTGCCCCACCCAGCCCTCCACCACCGGCATGGCACTGCTGGGGCTCTCGCCCGAGGCTGGAACTTCAAAACCTTCTCCCTTGAGGGCCACCGGCTCGAGCTTTAAGGGCGTCCCAAATGGTGCATCTTCCGACGGGGTGGTGTCCACTTGTCCGAGGGCACCGGCATCGATCACCCGCGCCACGCCCGGCTCCACCACCACCTCGAGGCGCTGAGCGGGACGTGTCGGCAGCTCCAGAGCATAACTGCCCGGCTCCAACAAGGTGGGCTGACTAAAAGCCGCCGCCAGCCGCTGCCCTCCCTGGGTGATCCAATAGGATGCCCCCCGCAAGGAACATCCCAGCCCGTCTCTCAGCACGGTCTCCAGGCTCGCCAGCGGAGGAAGCTCCAGCACACGGGCTTCGGCCAGCACCTCCACCGGCTGCATCGCCGGAAACATCCCGTCAAGCTGGAGCCGATAGCGCCCCGCCGGAAGCGCACACCAGCGCCCCACACACCCCCGCTGTGACTTCCCCCCTCCCACCGGGCTGAGGGTATAAGGATAACCCGTCAGCGGATATCCTCGCGCATCTCGCCGCTGGAGCAAGATGCCCGCACCAGCAGGCCGCCCTTCTCCCTTCTCCACCCCCGGCGGAAGAGGCGCTTCACCCGCTCCGGGCCCGAGCTTCTCCGCCAGGGCCAGCAGCCCCTTTTGCATCCACGCGCGCGCGTTGTCTTTGAGCCGATGGCCGAGCCGTATCCCTGCCACATTCCCTGCCACATTCCCTGCCGCCGCTGCCCCTTCCGCTTCTTCTCGCCCGTAGGCTTCCAGATCCAGCTCGGTGAGCTGTCCTCCACGGATCAGCAGCTCGATGCCTTCTCCACCCTCGATGCCCACCCGATAGAGCCCGGACCAGAGCAAGAGCGGCTCACCCGTGCGTCCCGTGGTCAGCCGCTGCGGTGAGACTTGACTGGCTTCCATGCGCTCCACACTCAGCGCCTCGTCGAGCGGATGGGCCAGCACCGCCCAGCCGTGGGCCTCCCCCCAACGCACCACCAGGGCCCCCAGCCGCCCCAGCTCGAGGGTCGTGCGTGAAGGTTTGATGTCTTCGTCGAGCTGTCGATAGGCGACACCGGCCACCGGATTGCCCACCAACACGTTGCTCTGTCCTGCCCAGACGGAAAAAGCGACCCCCACTCGGCCCCGAAGCTCTCCCCCCGGAGACTGCACCAGCACGGAGAGCCCTCCAAAATCTCGCCCTCCCGGATCGGATGCCCACACCAACAGCTCGGCAAGCTGAAGGCTCAGCACCTGAGGGGCGTCGGGTTGGCTGCCTGCTTGCAGCTCCAGGCTAAATTTTCCGGTGGGATGAGAGAAATGCAGCACCACAGGGCCCAGCGGAAGACGCAGCACCTGCTCCGTCTTCACCGCGTGGGTATGACCGTCTGCACTTTGCACCTGGATGGGAAGCGCCACACACAAGCCCGAGGGCTCCCGCACTTCGACCCGCAGATATCCTTCCGGCACCGCTCCTCCTGACTGCCCTGACTGCTCACCTGCCGCACTGGATGGGGGCTCTTCTCCGCGCTGATGTCGCTCGAGGGCTCGCTGAGCTGCTTGATGGCCTGATGGGGGATGTCTCACACGCTCGAGTGTCACTGTCCCGAGATGTAGAAGACCATGTCCTGACTCTTGGGGAAGGGAACGGTGATGACCTCCACCTGGGTCTTAAAGCCCTCTTTGGAGAACTTCAGGTCCACGGTGACCGGGGTGACTTTTTTGAGCCCTGCGGGACTGCGCTCGGTGCCGGGTGGCAGCAGCTCATAGGCGTCGAGGGTAAAGCTGCCCGAGCTGTCACTCTTGAGAGGGCCGAGGGTCTTGTCGCCTGCGGTGAGGGTGATGCTCACCCCTTCCACCGGGAAACCGACCACGCCGGAGCCCTGGCCTCCCTTGATGGTTCCGAGGATCTCGGTGGTCAGCTCCACCTGGGTCGGCGTGGCGCTCTTGCCGGTACATCCAAGACCAGCCACGCTGAGGCTCAGACCCAGCGCCATCAGGAACGGAAACGAAGCACGCACTTGCATCGGGAACCATCCTCCAAACAATATTTCATCGGGATCAGCGGGGCAATCGTCGCTATTGAAGCATAGAATCTGTGCTGTTTCAATGACACTTGAGCACCGGGGGTTTCCGCTGTACCCGGGCGTCCGCTGGAGGCTCCGACAGCTTGACCCCCGGTGCGTCGTAGCGACCATTTCCATCCACATCCACAAAGAGCGGATTGGTGACGGCGAGTGCCAGCACCCCTCCTTCTCCCACGTTGCCGTCGAGCAGGTTCTCCAGGGAGGTATTGGCATCGGGCTCGAGCAGAGCAGGCATGACGGGAAAGAGGGCGGGGCTCACCCCAGCGGTTCCACGGGCCACCACCAGCACCCAGGTGTCGGTCTCCAGCGTGCCCAGCTCCAGGGAGACCTGTGCTTCGAGGCGCACGGCGTCGGGCATATCGGGATAGGGCTGCACCGGTGTGAGGAGAAAATCACTGCCAGCCTCCAGGCGATGGTTGGCTTTGACCTCATAACGGGGCACATCGATGCTCGAGAGATCGGCCCCTTGATAGCTCGACATGCCGGGGGCGTCGTCGTTGTCGGGCATGGGATACGGTGCGTTGTTGATAAACACCTCGATCACGTCAAACGCAGCCCAGGCCGGAGCGGAGACCTGAAGCTCGAGCCGTGCAGCACCGTCAGGACTGCGCACCAGGGTGGAGCCTCCAGGGGCGAGGCTGGCTTCTCCGGCGGAGGTCTCCACCCGCACACCGATGAAAGGACCGTTGGAGAGCACCGCGCGTCCGGCGTTGAGCGCCTGAGCCAGCAGGCTGCCTTGACCCGCCAGGGTGGTGCCGCGTGCGTTCCCCAGTCCTACGAAGGTGCGTGGCCCTCCGGTGGGCACTTCGATGCTCGAGTGGGTGTCGGAGTTCGCGGTGAGGGTGCGCACAATCCCCTGGTTGAGCAGGTTAAAGTAGTCTCCCAGGTTCTCTTCAAAGATAAAGTCTTGGTCATCGACATAACCACGCCACAGCTCCATCGCGGTCCAGTTCGCCGAGAACAGGTTTCCTTGAGTGGGGTCTTGTCGAAACAGGGTCAGCGGCATGAGGGCGCGTGGAGGTGTCTGTGCGGTATCGACCCCTTGAAGGCTGAAGAGTCCGTGCAAGACATTATTATAGTGGTTCAACTGGAGCACTTTGGGTTCGTCTCCCGCGCGTGCGGCTGCATAGAGCTCCGAAGGGGTGAGCTCATAAGCGCCCTGGCTGGGAAAGTTGGCACCCACGGGTGAAGGGCTCACCCAATCTAATCCGCCCAGGTTCCGATCCGTTCCCACCGGCGCTGGAAAGAGGTTGTAATGTCCGATGTCGAAGGAGGTGATTTCTTCTCCGACAAAGGGAGCGATCAGGTCCAGTCCGCCGAGGGTGGCCAGGGTCTCGGTATAGTCGATGCGGATGGTGTGATCGGTGGCTGCAAACAGGTCGAGCCCTTCCGCCAGCAGGCCCTTCGCCCGCTGAAGCCGAGAGACCGGGGCATCCCAACTGTCGATGGAGTGGATGTGAAAGTCTCCGCCTGCAAAGCCGGGGGGGTCGAGCACCCGCGCGAGCCGAGCCTCGAGCTGCTGAAGGGCTCCGTCGGGGGTGAGGGTGAGGGGCAAGAGCACGGTGGAGTAGGTCACACCCCGAGAGACCACCAGCATATACTGTCCGGGCTCCAGGCGTAACTCTCCGGTGTCGCCGGTGGTGTCGGCGTAAGCAAAACCCGCCAAACCAAAGGGGAGCGGATCCCAGTCGGGGTCAAAGAGGGCTCCTCGCAGGGTGCGTCCCAGCTCCAATCCCGCCCGTGCCGGATCAGGACTGGGATCAAATCCCACCACCGAGACCCGCGCAGGTAAGGGGGCTCCTTGTTCGTCGCGCACGGATACACGAAATCGGCCTGGGGGCACAAAGTCGAAGTCTTCGGTGAGCTGTCCGTTCTGCTCCACTGTGATGGTGCGGGTGGGGGGTGGCACGATGTTTCCGTTGCTCTCGCCGGGGTTGCCTGCTCCGCTGACTCCGGCGTAGAGGGTATAGGTTCCGGGCTCGAGCTGGCCTCCCCAGTGACCGTTGGCATCGGAGCTCCAGTGGGCGACGGCTTCGGAGCCGTTATCACCGGCGCGCAACGCGGCCACTCTGCCTCCTTGAACGGGTACACCTCCTACTTTGAGGGTGCCGCCCACGTATCCCGAGGGCTTCTGCTTGAGGGCGATGCGGGCATCGGCGAGGGCTCCCAGATCTCGACCCAGGGCGATGTGACGGGTAAAGGTCAGGTGTTGACCGGCTTTGACCTCGTGGATGGGAGCACTTCGACCCATCATCACGTTGAGGGCGTTCTGGCCGAGCATGGCAAAGTTGACGCCCTGGAGGGAGACTATCGAGGAGCCTTCTTCAAGCTCCGGGAGATACCCCAGGGCAAGCTCGAGGCCCGGCTCGGCGCTGAGCACACCCATCCAGTCGCAGGTGGGACGAATGGAGATCACCCCCATGCCGGCACCGGGGCTGAAGAACTCGACGAGGGAGGAGGCATTAAAATAGTCTCCAAAATAAAACGAGAGGGTCTCGTTGCTGAGGTTATACACCTCGGTCTCCCAGCGGAGGGCGCTGGCTCCGGGTTCGAGGATATACCGCTCGACGAGCTCGACGGGGAGGTCTTTGTCGTCGGCGGTGAGGGGCAAGCGGGTGGTTTTGGTGGGGGTGAAGAGGGTGGCCAAGCTCGAGATGTTGAAGGTCTCGAGCAGGGCGTCGGGGCCTCGGGCTTCGAGGATGGCGGGGCCTCCGTCATGGCCATCGGACACGAGCGTGAAGGTCTGGGGTTGGCTGGTGCCTTCGATGTTGAAGCCGGTGGTGATGCCGTCGAGCACGTCTCGTTCGGGCTCCCAGGGCGGGCGGACTTGGTCGGCATCGATGAGGTGGCCTCCGAAGTTGACCATGCCGAGGTAGGCGCGTCCGGGGCCCATGACGACAAACTGCACCTTGCCGTTGGAGAGCAGGTAGTCTCCGGGGCGGCTGAGGCTGGCGGAGCCTTCGATGCGCTCGGCGGGGTGAGCGATGATGCCGAGGTAACTGCCGCCGGGTCGTGCGGTGTAGTGGATGCGCACGCGCTGGCGCTCGCCTGTGTGTGCGAGGGCTTCGAGGCGGAGCTGATGGTCTCCGGGGGTGTGGGGTTGTTGCAGGACACGCACTTCTTGGTTGGAGTGCTCTTGGAGGGCGCTGGTGAGCTCGACGTCGTCGATCCAGAGGCGAAGGCTGCCGGGTTTGAGGTCGGCGGAGGTCTTGACGAGTACATCCAGTCCGTCGGTGAGCACGACTTGGCCGTCAAAGGGGGCTTCGAGGGTGAAGAGACCTTGAGCGGTGGCGGGCTCGAGGGTGGGTGAGGGGGTGGGGCTGGGTGAGGGGGTGGGGGAGGGTTCATCGCTGCACGCGCTGAGCATCAGCCAGATGCTGAATAAGGGGCTCCAGAGGGTGCGCATCAAGGGGCCAGAAAAGAGGGATGAAGGGGGCGCGGGGCGCATCTGGCATTCTCCTCTCGCCTTCATCGGCGAGGCTAAAACGTTAAGTGGACTTGAGCTTTAAGGTATGTTAAGACTCATGCTTGAGCTTATGTCGATGTTGCTCTGTGATCATAACCCGGAGGAGACCCTGATGTCATCTTTTGAGACGCAAGCAAAAAAAGGAATGGGGCTGTTGTTTCTCTGTGTGGGTTTGGTGGCGTGTGCAGACGCCGAGCTGGACACGCAGATGAATAAAGCAGACATCGTGAGCGGTGTGAGCGATGAGGTGGTTGTGGAGCCCGCCACAAAGGTGGAGGGCTGTCTCACCGAGGTACAAGGTTCCGACTCGAGCTGCAAGGATGTGGCGACGTGGAAACAGTATGCCTACGATGCTTGTGCTGCGCAGGGGCTGAGCTTGACGGCGTACTCGCCTTATGAGTCGTGTGGCACGAATGTCTATCGTTATGTGAAGTATGAGTGCTGTGGGACGTCCACGCCTCCGCCGGAGCCGACGCCTGCGCTGTGTTTCAGTGATTATCAGGGGGGCTCGACGAGCTGTAAGAGTGAATCGACGTGGAAGAAGTATGCGTCGGAGGCGTGTGCAGCGGAAGGGATGAGCTTGGTGGCCTACTCGGTGGGGGAAAAGTGCGGGTTCGGCCGCTACCGGATGGTGAAATATCAGTGCTGTGTGAACTGAGCCCAGACCAGCGCCATTGCCCTCGGCCTCCCCCCTGAACCTGTGCTTGACTTCCGGGTGTGCTCGCCTATAATCCTCCTTCTTGGATCCAAGTTGCGTATGCGGGTATACGGGCGTGCAAAGAACTCAGCTCTTGTGTCGCTTGCCTCTGTACCTTTTTGAGTCCCATTGGTAATTTGAAAAGACGAGAGAGACGGGCGTGTCGGTCTTCCCGGTGGCGTTTCAGACCGGGTCTCAAACGGTGGATGGGTTCTGCGGCGGTTTAAAGTGCCGTTATATCATCCGCTCGGCGATGGTTCACCGCAGCGCGTCCCGCGAATGGCCCTCGGAGGCCGACCAGTATAAAAGGAGTGCCCTCAATGGCTGCTGATCATGGAATTCCCGAAAACGTCATGCTGACCAAGCTCGACGACCTCGTCAACTGGGGCCGGAAGTTTTCGTTGTGGCCTATGCCTTTTGGTACAGCCTGCTGCGCCATTGAGTTTATGGGCACGGTCTCGGCGGAGTACGATATCTCCCGTTTTGGTGCTGAGCTGGTGCGTTTTTCGCCTCGGCAGGCCGACATGATGCTGGTCTTGGGCACCATCAACTACAAGATGGCCCCGGTCTTGCAGCGCATCTACAATCAGATGTGTGAGCCGAAGTGGGTGATTGCCGTTGGTGCTTGTGCCACCTGTGGCGGTTTTTACGACAACTACCATGTCGTACAGGGCATCGACCAGATCATCCCGGTAGATGTGTACGTCGCCGGTTGTCCTCCACGCCCGGAGAATATCATCGAAGCCGTGATCAAGCTCCAAGAGAAGATCACCAATAACAAGTATGACCGGCCCAATCGCCAGAAGTTTGATGCCATCCGTGCCGGTGAGACCTTCAAGTTTGTGCCGCCTCCGATCCCTGCTCCGAACGCTGGAGGCATTACCCGCACCTCCGCGGAAGGCCCGGACTCTGCGGTGCATACCTTGACCGTGCTGGGAGACACCCCTCGCCCGGCGGCGTCGAGCTCTGATGCCGATCTATTTGCGAGCTGGCAGGTCTGAAGCACGGCTCCAGCCTGCTGTTTTCTCCCTCCTCTCCTTTCTCCGTGCTCTGTTTTCTCTCGACCTACCTCTTTTCTCCTGCCTGCCCGTTATATGACCTCCTTCTCCCTTCCTCATGGCCATCTGAGGCGCTTGTCACACTTCCGTTACACAGCGTGGCGGGCTGCCGATTATACTGTCTACGCCATTTCCAGCCCTGACCCCAAGTGGGCAGGGAACATGAACGAGATAGGAGTTCCCATGCAGACCTCACCGCTGGATTCGCTCGAGACCTTATTACCGGCCCGCTTGCTGCGGGTGGTCAAACGAGACACCCCCATTCCCACCATTGCCGCCCGAGCAGCCGCACTTAAGAAGGAGCGTCCCTCCCTGGTGCGTTCAGATATTGGCCAGATCTCCGAGCTGGATCCGAGCCTGGAGGTGCTCTATGGTCCTCCGGTGGGGATGGAAGAGCTGCGGAAAGTGCTCGCCGAGACCTGGAACATCACCCTCGGGCTCAGAGAGCGGCCCTTGGAGGGGTTGCCGGACGGTCTCAAGCCGGAGCACGTCGCGGTATGTACCGGTGCCGCCGAAGGACTGACCTTACTTTTTGCCATGCTTGCCCACGAAAAAGTGGTGGGCCTGCCGAGAGGTCACTGGGAGAACTACTCCAACGGCGTGGACATGGCGGGTGGGCGTTCGGTCCTGGTGGATTTTTTTGACGCCGAAGGTCAGCTCAACATCGAGGGCTTGCGTCAGCAGCTTCAGAGCCAGAACATTCGGCTGCTGGTGGTCAACTTCCCCTGTAATCCGACGGGCGCGGTGTTGACGGCTGCTGAAGTCCAGGCTCTGGGCAAGCTGCTGGAAGAGACCAACACCCTGGCGATTGCCGACGAAGTGTACTGGCGGCTGCGTTACGACCTTGAGCCTCCCAACAGTCTGCTGACAGCGGCTCCGGGCCATGTGGTGGTGGTGAGCTCCGCTTCTAAGGAGTATTTGTTGCCGGGAGCTCGAGTGGGTTACGTGATCAGCACTCGGTCCAGTTTTACCGATGGGGCCTTGCGGAAGCTGATCCGCGCGAGTACTGCCAGCCCCAACGTGCCGGGCCAGCAGCGTCTGCTCGCGCTCATGAAGGACGAGCTGGTTTTTCTCAAGCGGGGAGAAGCGCCGCCCTTGCTTACCCGCGTGCGGGATGAGATGGCCCTTCGTAAGGCTCGTTTGGTGGAGATTCTCGATAAACATGGTTTTACGATGGTGGGGCGTCCGGGCCATGTGCCGATGGGGACGATCTTTCTGATGGCGGGCTTGCCTGCTTGGTGGAAGGGCTCCGACATCGCCTTTGTGGAGAAAGCTCTCGAGACGGCGACCGTGAGTGTGATTCCGGGAACCGCATTTGCGCTGGAGCGGAGTGTGCGTTTCTCCTTTGGAGGCATGACCACCGCCGCCATTGAGCAGCTCGATATCAACCTGACACAGATGAGGGCTCTGGTGGAAGGCTGAGGTCTGCTGAAGGCCCTTTGTATGGGTGAGCCGCCTCTTGTCGAGCTGGAGACCCTTTGTAAGGTGCGGGGTCTTCTTATTCCGTCATCCATTCTTTGACGGTCTGAGCGGAGCGGTCGGGTTCTGCGATCACCACGCGGGTGACTTCTTCGCGGCGTTGGCGTTGAGCCTGCATGCCGCTGACCGCTTTATTTTTCCACGGGCCCTCCAGGGTGGACGTGGGTTGAAGGGCGCGCAGATACTCCGACGGATCGATTTGCTCCGACTCTGCGCTCAATCCGATGAGAATCAAAGTGGTGATGCCGACCACGGCGAGACAAACCAGCTCCATGCTCTGCCCTCCTATGTCCAGACCTGCCTCAGCTCCAGCTTGCTTTACAAGTGGGATTCAATCTGCTACCTTGCCAGCCGAACCCGATCCCCACCTGTGATATTGCAAGGCGTGTGCCAGACACCGCATCTGGGGGACTTCTTATCTTATCGGACATTTGAGGGCTGGCTTCAGCCTTCTGTGGAGCAAGATTTATGGTAGCTGCTGGCCGTTCCCTGCTTTGCCGGAGTCTGCGTATCCTGACCCTGCTGAGTCTGATCCTGACCCCTGCCTGCGTGACAACCCCTGGCATGTTGGAGAGTGTGGGGAATGGTGGCGCTGAGCTGGTGGACTTGACCCATACCCTCAGCCCTCAGCTCCCCCTTCAACTGGATACCGCTGGATTTCAATCGGTGCCGTTTAAGACCCTGGAGCGGGATGGGCTGAGTGTGCAACGCTTCGCCATCTCTGACAATACTGGCACCCATATTGAAGCGCCTGCACGCTTGATCTCCAGTCAGACCTCGGTGGACAAGCTGCCGCTGCGTCAGTTTATGGGGCCGGGTGTTTTGCTCGACGTCACCGCCAAAGTGAAGCAGGATCCGACCTATAAGGTCTCGCGGGAGGACATCGCGCAGTGGGAGAGTGATCATGGGCCGATCCCCAACGACGCCATCTTGATCGTGCGCACCGACTGGTCTCAGCGTTTTGGCACCCCTGAGAAGTACGGGAATGTGCAGAATGGCAAGCCTGTGTATCCGGGGATTTCTGAGGAAGCGGTGGATTTTTTGGTGCGAGAGCGGCGAGTTCAGGCGCTGGGCATCGACACTGCCAGCCTGTATGCGGGCAGTGGTAACACTCCAGGACAGCGGCTCTTCTTGAGCTCTGGGCGATACCATATCAATAACTTGACGGGGTTGGAGGCGGTCCCCGCCAAAGGTGCGACGATCTTGGCGGTGCCGTTGAAGGTGCAGGGAGGGCCGAGTGCTCCGGCCCGCGTGCTGGCGATCATTCCGCGTGTGCGTTCCGAAGTGGAGCCTGGCAAGAAGAAGGTCGATCAGTCTACGGAAATGGGCTCCGACTCCGCGCAACCGGGCATGATGCGCTGAGCCGCCCTTTCGTGTGTACGGGTGTGTGTGCGCATGCGCATGTGAGACGATAAAGTCCGCCTTGTGAGCCTGCTGGAGTCTTTCTCGCCCCTTAAATGCCTGACTTTCGATTTCGCTGATATTTTTCAGTCGCGAGAGCAGCGACTTCTGGCTACAGTAAGAAGTGTCTTGGGAGACGAACCCTTGGGCTTCACCCCGTTGCACCCCTCAGCCATCAAAGGAGTCCTGTCATGCCGCGTCTGTCGCACCTCTCGCCCCTTTTGGCCATTACACTGAGCTTGATGACCGCTTGTGGCGGAGAACCTGACCCGACACCTCCGCCGTACTCGACCCCGACGCCGAGTGCTGAGCAGGGGAATCCATTTACTCAGACCGGTACGTGGGCCGGTAAGTACGTGATTTCTCAGTTTGTTGAGAACGTATTGTCCTTTCTCGACCCGGATGACTTCGTGCAGCAGTATATTGTCACCTATTCGATTGTGAAGCTGAGCCCTGGGCCGGAGGCCAATACGCTCTATTATGCCGAGGATAACTGTATCACGGTGATGACGGAGGTCAACGGGGCCAAATCAGAGCTGGGGGAGGGCTATTTTCTGAACTCCCCGCTCGATGAGTATGTGATCAACCTCTCGAGTGATGAGGTGGGGGCGACCTTTACCTTGCCGGAGACCCTCACCACGAAGGGGGTCAACTTGGAGGATCCGGTCAACGACCCGTTGCCGACGGACCCGAAAGATCCTCGGCTGTTGGATTTTGATCAGGATGGAAATCCGGGGTATACGGTGTATATCTCAGGTGCTGCAAATGGCGAGCTTTATGCCACGGAGCGTTACATCTTTTCGTATATCGGTACAGTGGTGACCGATGATTTGATTTCTGGGCTGATCGATGGGGTGGTGGAGAATACCTTTGTGGAGAGCACCAACGCCCTGATTCCGACCGATACCCAGACGAAAGCGGATGAAGATCCGTCGCATAACTTTTTTGAGTTTAAGCGGGTGGAAGATGGGATGAAGTGTGAGCAGCTTCTCGAGCAGTATCCGCAGATTTTCCCAGAGTAAAACACCGTCACCAGCACGTAAACAACAAAACACGGGTCAAGGGATGGAATCCCTTGCAGGTGAGTCTGAGAGGACAGCGTCCTCTCAGCAAAAAAAGGGTGCAGCAAGCTGCACCCTTTCCGAAGCCCTTTATTGAGAGGGCGCTGCCCTCTCAAACACTCCTGCAAGGGGGCGGCGGCCCCCTTGACCCCGATTGTTTATGGGTTGCGTCGCTGCTCGCGGCGTACCGTTGTGGGTTTGACCACGCTATAGGCCCGCGTCAGGTCATGAAACCGGATGACCCGAGCTCCGCCTCCGCTCACATAGATATCCGCTCCCCCTTGTTCCGCCACCCCATCCTTATTCGTGTCTCCGTAATTCACCTTCCAATCCCCGTACACATCGAGCTTAAACCGATCCGTGCTCTGACCTGCGAACGTCACCGTAACTTCCCAAGTATTATCCGCCACCAGCTTCATCGCGGAGCTTGCCCAATTATTCGGAGTCCCTCTAAAGTACAGCGACGGCAGCACATACGCCAAGCCATTCACCACCCTGGACACGGTATATTTTTTGCTCACATCCTCAAACGTGATCCGATAATCCCCTTGTCCGAGCGTGACGTAGATATCCGCGCCCCCTTGTTCCGCCACCCCATCCTTATTGGTATCCCCGAAGTTCACCTTCCAGTCTCCATAGACATCGAACTTGAACCGATCCGACGACCCCCCCGTAAACCGCACATCCACTTGCCAGAGGTGATCCGCCACCAGCTTCATCCCCGTCGTGGCCCATGCATTGGCCGTGCCTCGGAAGTAGAGCTGAGGATACGCGCCCACGAACGTCGAAGCCTCCTCCACCGCCACCTCGATCTCCTCCGTATCGATGGCGCCGTCGTCATCGGTCACCGTGAGCGAGAGGTAAAACACCCCGGGCTCATCGAAGGTGAGGGTCACATCCGGTCCCGTACCCACCGGGAGCCCATCCAGTGCCCACGCGAAGGCCACAATCGATCCGTCTCCATCCAGCGACTCACGCCCGCTGAACGTCTGCACCGCCCCGGGTTCCAGCACGAGATCTCCCGGATTGACCACCGCCAGCGGCGCTTCATTGGGCACCTGAGGCGTACCCGCTGAGATCTTGCCTGCATCAAAGATCCAGGTTCCTACCCCGAAGAAGTAGTTCTTGCCACCGTTATTATCCCACGTCCCCTTTCCGTTATTGAAGACCGCCTCGAGCTGCGTCAGCGCACCGATGTTGAGTGTCACCACGTTGTAGCCAGCCACCTCCGCCTGAGGCATGGCCACCCCTGGAACGGTTGTCCACACTCCAGAAGGCTGCTTATAGTGGATGTAGGGCGTATCAAATCCGCGCTTATAGTAGATCGTCACCTGGTTTTGCACCGTAGACTGTGCCGTAATCACCACCGAGTCACTGGACGTTGCGCCCTTATCATCTGTCACCGTGAGCGTATAGGTATAAGCTCCGGGAGACGCGAGTGTGGCCTCCACGATCTCCCCGCTGGCGTTGTTGCTCCACTGATAGCTGACGATGCGTCCATCGGGGTCATACGAGCCGGAGCCATCCAGCAAGAAGGTCTTCCCCACCGAGACCGTGACATCATCCCCGGCATCTGCCACGGGAGGTTTATTGCCCGCTCCGACATCCGTGGGTGTGCCTGCGGAGATCTTGCCACTGACCAGCGTGGAGACACCTGCTGGGAAGAAGTAGTTCTTGCCTCCGTTGTTATCCCACGTCCCGCTGCCGTTGTTAAAGACCGCCTCCATTTGGTCGATGGCCCCGAGCGGAACCGTCAACGTGGTATACCCTGCATACTCCGAGACGCTCATCTTAGCCCCTGGGCTGGTGGTCCAGGTGCCACCGGCGGGACGCCAATGTTGATACGTGCTGCTCGTGTTATAGGGAGTCTTATAATAGACCGTGGCCGTGAAGCTCAGATTGGAGGGCGCACCGGTCTTCACCGAGCCATCCTTATAGATCGTCCAGGTTCCTGCCGTGAGCAGCGAGCCGGTGCTCGAAGGTCGATAGCTGCTGCCATCGACTGCGCGGACCTCCACCCCAGCAAAGTCGGTGGTATAAGTCAAGCCGGTCTTAAACCAGCCGGTCTGACCGGACACATTGGCCAGCTTCTGAGCACTCCAGCTTTGGCCGGGCAAGCGTGACTCCAGCGTCTGGCTGGTCTGGGACGTCGAGAGCCCTTCGATGTAGAGTGTCACTGCTTTTGAGGGGGGCTTATCCGTCAGAAATGGATGAGTGCCTTCGACATCACCCGCCAAGTCTTCCACCAGCTTGCCGCTGGCATCTTTTTTGTATCGACCCGTGCCGACATAGACCTGTTGAATTTCCGAGCGGGTCACATTGCCCTTGGCATCGGTCGCCTCAACGTAATAGTCCAGAAGCTGATCGCGATAGTCATTCAGATAGACATAGTAGAGATCACCGATCTTCTGAGCAGGCACAATGGCCATCGTCTGTTGCGTGGAGGCTTGCCAAGCCACCCCATTCATGTCTGGGGTGAGCTCTCGTTTTTTGAGAGGATAGTCTACCCAGGCGCTGACATTATCGGACTTAATCCGTGGATCATTGGGGAACGCGCTTGGATCATAGACCTGATACGTCTTATCCTGCGGGTTGGCGCGTTTGCTCTTGTGGACCCGCACACGCATCTTGATATTCTGAATCCCGGACACATCATACGCATACGTGTACAGCGCGAAGGCATTGTTGAAGTAGTGGAGCGTCCAGCCTTCCGCCTTACTCTTGTTCGCACTGCCTGGATTATAGGGATAACGTTGAGGCCACCACACGGAGGGACCGGTACGATCCAGACTCACCCGTGCGTTCACATAAGGCGCCGCAAAATACAGCGACTGATTGAACGAGATGGTCGGCTTCAAGTGATCATCGGTATTCTCATCATAATATCCGAAGCCGGAATCCAGCGCACCGAGTATAAAATACCAAGACAGCTCAGCGGGGTTTGCCCCTCCTTTCCAGTCATTATTGGCATCGCCCTTGACGGGGAAAGAATACATCCAGGGATTGAGCTGATTTCCTCCATACGTGACCTGATTATCCATGCTGGTGGTCGGTTTCCAGTGGTTCGGATGGGTATCAAGCCAGATCTGCTCCGCTGTTTTTGCATAGTTCAACGACGCCTGAAGCAGTGCAAAGTTCCGCTCCAGATAATGATAACCATACTCGAGCGAGACCGTCATGCCTTCCTGCTCACCTGACAGGTTCCGTTTGGGCTCATACGTGGTGCCCATCACCCGGTTAAAATCGCTAAACTGCCCTTTCCAGATCCCCATCGGAAGACGCCAGTGATACCAAGTGGGATCCGAGCTAGAGTCACGGGTATCGATCCAGGAGCCATCCTGCACATGCGCCAGATCGGTGGAAGGAATGGGGTGTGCGAGCAGATATTCATCGACACCTTTGCCCACCACACCGCTGTCAGAATACGTGACACGACCTGAGTTTAGCCACGTTCCTCCGTCTCCGGCGCGGCCCGACGAGTTATCCCCATCATGGGCGATGACAAAGTATTGAGTGCGTCCGAGGCGAGCCGCTTCATCCTCAAAAGACTTCAGCACCCCGGCGGTGACGGAGCCTTGATATCCTTCTTCCCACGAGCTGGCTTGCTCCACGGGAATGCCCGCCAAGCGGAACTCTTGCCCTGTGCTGGGATCGACATATTCTACCCAGTGGGGGATCGATGCAAACGGGAACTTATTGCGCGTCACCTGTGCTTCATTGTACATCTGGAGTGACACCCACTCCCCGATATCGCTGACATTCTGGAGATCCGCTCGATTGGGAGGACTGATCATACAATCCATCCCCGGATCATTCAGATAGGGATAATCCTGGAGTGTGCGTGAGTAGTGGACATTGCCGAGCACTGACCACTCCACCCCCAGCTTCTTGAGGGTGGGGATGAGTCTCTCGGAGAAGCCCAGCTCCGTGGGGAAAAATCCTTTGCTGGAGACAAACGAGCTCCCCAAAAAGTAGGGTTGCGCCAGCGTTGCATTTTGGTAGATCAGATCCTTGAGAAAGTATTCATTTCCCACCAGCGGTCCCATCGAATGATGACCGGTGAAGTGGATCAGATCCAGCGCACGTTTGCCGTTGTTGGTTTTTACCGAGTCATAGACTCGTTTCCAATCATATCCCCAGCCGGTGTTCGAATAACCTGACACATTCTGGAGCTCGTTGAGTGACTGGACATTGTTGACCACCGCGCCAGACATGGTCACTTGTGTCTGACTGAGCTTGTGGCTGTAGTTATTTTGAGTGGCGGTATCCCACGGCCAAGACATATAAGCCCCGGTCTTCGCATGATGAGAATAGTAACTCACCAAGTCATCGTGAGGCATGGGCTTGCCATCCGGGAGATAGTACGTATAGTTGGAAGGAGGACTGTTCTTGAGGTTGATCACATATCCGTCGTAGGTATATCGAATGGGGGCACCGACCGACAGACGATCATACTGAGTCACATCATAATAGGGCCAGAAGTTGGGCATATGATTGTGATAGATGTGGGTGGCAGCGATCTCCGCTTGCGCATGTGGCGCGAAGCTGACCCCCAGCCCGACCAGCATGCCGGACAACAGTCCCAGCCGCTTTTGTAGGATGGATCCTGGTCTCATCGGAATCTCCCGGATAGTGTTTGCACGATACGCACGACGCGCTCTTTTTTTTGAACACGTCTTTAAGCCCCGCGCTAAGAAAAGTCCGCCAGAAAAAGCACACTAAAAGGTGCAGCAACCCCGTTTCCAGCCATACAAATTAAGGCTATACTTCACCCTGAAATTGGCAGAACTCAGGCGGACGCATGAGCTGTGGGCATCAGCAGTGCCTGTATTTCATCCCGAGCGGTGCGGAAGTTGGGCAGTAGCGAGGACGTGGACATGGCATGGCGAGAAGCGGCGACCGATAAGCATGCAAGCCGATATCATCATACACAGACGCTGCTTTCCAAATGCAGAGTCATGTTGGCACGGTCGAGTCTCCTGTGGGGTCTGGCGTGTCTTCTCTGGAGCCCTTCCTTGTGGGCTCAACAAGAAGCCCCTGCGCTCTGGAACCTTCAGCCCCCTACCGACCCGGAGGGTTTTTTGCTCACCGGTGCGGGTGAGCGTCTCGAGCACAAGCAGCTTGACTTGGGCCTGAGTATCTCCCGCTCGCTTTTTCTGGCCCCGGTGGATTTGGCCGATTCTCACCTGACCGCAACCGAGCTTCAGCGCAGCCGGTTTGCCTTCTCATTGGCCTATGCGCCTCTTCGAGAGCTTCAATTTAGCCTTCAGCTTCCATTTTATGCGGACAGCAGTCCATCCCTGGTGATTCCGCTGGAGGGCAACCTGGAGGAGCAGCTTGTCACCGGGTTGGGGGATCTCCAGCTTGGTTTGTTTGTGCCTTTGGTGCGACATGGTCTGCGTTATCCGGCGCGGGGAGGCCCGACCGCAGCGGGGCTTTACAGTCACCTAAAGCTCCCGACCGGTGCGGCGAACTATATGCCGGGGACGGGGCTCATGAGTGTCGAGCTGGGGGGTGCGATTGAGGGGGGTTCTCGTCTGCATCGGATGTTCAACGTGAGTGTGGCGGTATGGGCGCCCACGCAGGAGCGGACCCAGCCGGCGGTGCGACTTCAGACCCGGTTGGGCGGCGCTTATACCCTGGTGCCTCATTCCCTGGAGGGCATGGCCGAGCTGGGTTTTGGGGTGGAGGCCCTCCCGGTGCCTGCCTTGTCGAGTCAGACCCGGCTGGATGCCTTGCTGGGGATGCGCTGGCGCAGCATGCAGGGATTTTCTATTTCCTTGGGGGGAGGCATTGCCTGGGCGCCTGAGCAGCCGTTGAGTGTGCAGGCGCTGGTGGGGGTGCATCAGCAGCTTCCGCCCAACAGTGTGGACCGGGATTTTGACGACGTGGTGGATTATAAGGATGTCTGTCTCAACGAGCCGGAGGATCGAGATCGTTTTGATGACAGTGACGGGTGCCCTGAGCTGGACAACGATCAAGATGGTTTGCTGGATACGCTGGACCGTTGTCCTTTGGTGGCAGAAGACCTGGATGGTTTTAAGGATGCGGATGGGTGCCCGGAGCTGGACAACGACGAGGATGGCATCTCCGATGTGCTAGACAACTGTCCGATTGATGCAGAAGACCTCGATCAGTTTGAAGATCAGGATGGGTGCCCGGAGCTGGACAACGACAAAGATGGGCTCTTGGATACGCACGACCGCTGCCCTCTGCTGGCGGAGGACCGTGATGGTTTTGAGGATCAAGATGGCTGTCCTGACCCGGACAATGACCAAGATGGGGTGCTGGACACGGTGGATCAGTGTCTGAGCCGTCCGGAGGACATCGATCAGTTCCAGGACGAGGATGGTTGTCCTGATCCAGACAATGACAATGATGGGCTGCTGGATGCCGACGATCTCTGTCCGATTGAACCGGAAGACCCCTCGAGTAATACGGACCCGGATGGTTGCCCGGCTTCTCGTAAGGTGATCAAGCGGGGAGATTACTTGCTGGTGTTGAGTCCGCTCTATTTTGATCCGCTGAACATGGGCTTGCTGCAACGCTCTCGTGGGGTGGTCGATGTGGTGGCGGATGTGCTCAAGCAGGAGCCAGCGGATAGTCGTTTTCTGGTGGAGATCTTTGCCGAGCAGCGGGGAGACATTACCTTGCTGCTGCCTCAGAGCATGTCGCGGGCCCGAGTGCTCATGCAGGCGCTGGAGGAGCGGGGCATCGAGCGTACACGGCTGAGTGCGGCGGGTTATGACGGGCCTCCCTCCTATCAATCGGCGGGGAGTCGGGTGCTGTGGCCGCTGGTGCTGATCAAGGTGTTGCCGCCGGACGACCGGCTGAGGGCAAATCCGGCGGGTGTTTTGCCTGCGCCTGCTTCTGCTCCTGCTCCTGCGCCTGCTCCTGCTTCTGCTCCTGCTTCTGCTCCTGCTCCTGCTTCTGCTTCTGCGCCTGTCATTCGTCCTTGACCTGAAGTGAACCTTACTTGCTCCCGCTTACATCTTATGTTACGTCTGAGAGGCTTCTGGAGTTTTTGGCGGTGCCTTGATTGAGGGGGGATCGCCCGTCATCGTACTACCTTCATCTGAGAATGGATCATACGTGGATGTTCAGGCCCTGGCGAGTGAGGCGGTGCAAGCGTTGCATCGGCTGGGTTTGGCGATGGCCGAGCAGCGGGGCCTGGAGCAAGCGGCACGGCAGCGGCTGGAGTCGTTGGTGATTCCGGCCTCGATCTTTCTTGTCGAACCGGCTTCTGCTGAGCTCAAGGAGGAGGCGGGGCGGCTTACGGCGTTATTGGATGCTCGATTGAGCTTGGCGCAGAAGGCGCGTCATGCTTATCGGGAGGGGCGGGTTTATTGTTTTTGGTGTGATGCGCCGGATTGTCAGCACAGTCGCCCGTCTCATCAGGGTGATACGTTTGCGGGTTATGGTCCGACGGGCAAGCCGGAGTGGGTGAGTTTTGTCAACCTCTGCCTGGAGGAGCAGGAGCCGAGGGTGGATTTGTTATACGAAGAGCCGCCGGAGGTGATCGCGCGGGTTCAATCCGCTTCGGCGTTGGAGGCTCGCCAGCTTCCGCAATATGGCAAGGAGAGCTTGGTTTTTCGGGTGTTGGGGCAGGTGGTGGCGGGGTTGGTGCCGATTGACTTGAAGGTTTCTCGGTGGCGTTCCGCCCCTTCGACGGCGCGGGTGGCGTTGACGTTGCAGGTACTGGAGGTGAGTACCCCGGTGCAGGGGCCGCGTTTGCGTCTCAACTTGTTGGGGTTGACCTTTGACGAGCTCCTGGAGGCTTCAGCGGAGGCGCGGCCTCGTGAGGCGGCGGAGCGTCTTCGTCGCACGCTTCAGGGGGTGCGTCACAAGCTGGAGGTGTTGAGCCGGAAAGCGGTCTTTGCGGAGCAGGTGGGTGAGAAGCTCATGCTCGAGGCGGAGGTATTGCCGCTGCTGGAGGAGCTGGCGGTGGATGTCGAGCGCTTGTTTAAGCTCCCGGCGCGCACCCAGCATGCGCACATGCGCCATCAGAGTCGGGAGCGTCCGACGAGTAATGCGTTGGGGGATGTGCGCACGGCACCGTTGGATCGTTATTTTGTGGACGAGGAGCGTGACACGGTGGTGGTCTTGGGGCCGAAGCAGCGGGCGCATGTATTTTCGCCGGATGGTCGGCATGTGACGAGCATGCAGCTCTTGCCGGGGGAGCTGGAGCGTAAGGCACAGAGGGGTCGTTGGCAGGGGTTGGCGCGTGAGCGGGTGCTGGAGGTGCGGGAGGTGATCCTGGGGGCGACTCGCCGGGAGGTGGATTCGGGCGGAGCTTCTGACGCGGGTGCTTCAAAGCGTGGCGGAGCTTCTGACGCGGGTGCTTCCAAGCGTGGCGGGAATGGTTCAGGTCGTCAGATGTAGTGGTGTGTGTATCTTATTTGTATGTTGTAGCTTTTTCCTGCCAATATCTTCAGTAAAGCCGGAATTGACATCGGGGTGAAGCGCGTGTTATGTATTTCTTAGGAATACATCTCATCTTGGAGTCACGATGTCTGATTCGTCGGTCCTTCCATCCTCATCTCGGGCGTCTCGGGGAGCTGTCGTGCCGGTGCCCTTACGCAGTCGCGACACGCGCGGCAAGCAGGTGTTGCGTATCCTGGCTGCTCCGCGAGAGGTCGAGACTGAAACGGAGCATACGCCGGTCTTACGCACGGACGTGACGATTAGGCCGGGGCCCTCGCTTCCGCCGGAGACTGGTTTATTGGGTGAGCTGATGGGGGAGAAGCTCTCGCTGGTGGAGCTCTTTGCGGGGCGTCCAACCTTGTCGGAGTTATGGCATGTGCGGGCGAAGGGCTTGCTGTCGTTGGAGCGGCTCTCGGGTGTGTTGCCGCGTCATCCGCCGCTTCCGCAGGTGCAGTTGATGCTGACCCTGGGGGCACCGAGGGCTGCGTTGGCCCGTGCCTTCGGTGCGCTCGACCAGAAAGTGGTTGAAGCCGGTCTCACCTATTATTATGATGCCTATGAGCTGGTTCATGTGGACCTGCTTCGGCTTCCGGTGCGGCTTGACACTGCGTGGCTTCACATCATGGGCTCTAGCGAAGGAATGAAGCTGGCCTTTGACATGCTGCTGAAGGCGGGTCGTAAGGCGGACCTGCGCTGGATTCACACGTTTTTCCAGGAGGTTCATGGTATGGCAGCACTTCCCTCTTCTCTTGCGATCCCTTCAGATATTGGCAGCAATCCGGAGGTGTACCATCGCTGGGAGCTCTCCCTCCAGACCTATATGGCGCACCTCAAAGGGCTCGCGGAGGGCAAAGCGGAGGGCAAAGCGGAGGGAGAGCGACTCTCCGCACAGGCGGATCTTCAGCTCATCTTGGAGCTGCGGTTTGGGCCTCTTTCTCCTCACCTTTCCGGCCTGATTCAGGGCATCCAAGCGCCGGAGCAGCTTCGGGCCTTGATGCCGCTTGCCGTCAAAGGGTCGCTCGACGAGCTCGAAACACGGGCTCGTGAGCTCTCATTGAGCTGTTCGCTCTGAGCTTCGCCTGGATTTACCCTCTCCCCAGCAGTCGAACCGCAGGCACCTTCACCGAGGCTAACAGAGAAGCACCCTCCACCAGCCCCAGCGCCTCCCGCGAGCGGCGGGTGATCAGCGCCACCAGTGGAAAACCTGCATCCAGCCGTACCCGTACCAGTGGCCCCTCGAGCGTCAGCGCCAGCACCTTGACCCTCAGATGATTACGCGCACTGCTGAGATGAGGACTGGCCTCCTCCAGCACCACCTCTTCCGCTCGGATGCACACAAAGACCTGCTCCAGCCCTGGTCCTGGGTCGAGCCCCAGCAGCGTGGCCTCTCCGAGCTGAACCACTGCCAGCCCTTCCTCTCGCCGCACGATCCGACCCGGCAAGACCGTCTCCGTCCCCACCGCCTGCGCCACCGCGAGGTTGATGGGATGCGCAAAGACCTCCTCCACCGTGCCGACCTGCTGCACGCGCCCTCCCTCGAGCACCACCAGCCGATCCCCCAGCGCCAGCGCCTCCAGCCGATCATGTGTCACCACCACCGCCGGAATATTGAGCCCTCGCAGCCGCTGCCGGAGCTCCAGCCTCAGCCCCTCACGAGTGGGGGCATCCAACGCCGAGAGCGGCTCATCCAGCAGCAGCAGCCCGGGCGCTCGCACCAACGCTCTCGCCAGCGCCACCCGTTGTTTCTGGCCTCCCGAGAGCTGACGCGGATAACGTCCCGCCAGCCCCTCTAGTCCCAGCGTGTGCAGCAGCCGTATGGCCGCCGCCTCACGCGCGGGCTTCTGCGCACGCGAAGCTCCCAAGAGCAGATTTTCTTTCACCGTGAGATGTGGAAACAACGCATAGTCCTGGAAGAGCATGCCCACCTGTCGCGCTTGGGGAGGCAACCACACCCCCGCCTCCACATCACACCACACCGAGCCCGCGAAGCGGATCCGGCCTCGTTGGGGACGTTCCAGCCCTGCCAGACAGCGCAGCAGGGTGGTCTTCCCTGCTCCCGACGGCCCAAAGAGCACCGTCACCTCTCCACTCAGCGGGAGGTCGAGCTGAGCCTCAACCCCGCCTCCTTCGGGATAGTGCCGAGCCACATCCACAGACAGGCGACCCGTATTTTCCGATGTCGTCGGAGCCCGTTCCGAAGAAGCCCTCTCAGCCTGCCCACGAGCCGCCTCGACCTCTCTCAGCGTTCTGGCCATACGCTGCCTCCTCCTCGACGCAACATGGCCGTCACCAGCAGCACTGCAAAGGAGCACACCAGCAGCACCGCTGAGGTCTTTCCTGCCGCATCGTAGTTCAGGGCCTGCACCTCATCGTAGATGGAGATCGACAGAGTACGGGTTTGGCTCGGAATATTGCCTCCCACCATCAGCACCACCCCAAACTCCCCCACCGTATGGGCGAAGCTCAGGATCATGCCTCCCAAGATACCCGGACGCGCCAGCGGCAACACCACCTGAAGAAAGGTCTGAAAGGGCGAGAGCCCTTGACACCAAGCCGCCTCGAGCAGGCGTCGATCAATGGCCGCAAACGCTGCGGTAAAGGGCTGAACCGCAAAAGGCAGGCTATACAACACCGAGGCCACCAGGAGCCCCTCAAAACTGAATGGCAAACCCCGCTCAAAGAGCTGCTGATAGAGCCGCCCCACGGGGCTGTTCGGCCCCAACCCCACCAGCACATAAAATCCCAGCACCGTCGGCGGAAGCACCAGCGGCAACGCCACCACCGCCTCCACCACCAGCTTCCAACGGGACGACGACACTGCCAGCCACCACGCCAACGGCAGACCCATCCCCAACAACACCAGCGTCGTCCAGCCCGCCAGCCGGAGACTTAAGCCCACCGCCTCCCAGTCCATGTGGCTCCTTGAGCGGCGTCAGAAGACGTAGCTGATCCCCGCCTGAGGCAGCGGCGTCAACAAAAAGAGCCCTAAGCTCTCCGTATTCTGCACTTCGATGAGCGGCGAGAGCACCAGCTCTCCACGCACCGCCAGCCCCTTACGCAGCCCTGCGAAGTTGTACTCAAAACCGAGCCCCGCCCCTGGCACCAGCCACGTCGAGTCTCCTGCATGATGCACCGCCACCGCCTGCATCCCGTAGAGCCGATAATAGAAGGTGCGCAGCATGTCCTCCTGGACCGTCACCCCCGCCGAATACGCCACACTGCCCAACGCCGCGATGATGCCGCCCTCGACCCGCAGCGCCACAATGTCGTTGAGATATCGACGATAACCCACGCCGATGCCCGAGGAAAAACCAAAGGTCAAACCCAGCGCATTGAGCCCCGTCGAAGGAGGACTGATGCCAATGCTCTTGGGGCTCTTCCCTCCACCGGAAGCGGGTGCCGTCGCTGCCGGAGCCGGTGCCGGAGCGGGTGCCGTTGCTGCCGGAGCGGGTGCCGTTGCTGCCGGAGCGGGTGCCGTCGCTGCCGGAGCAGGTGCCGCCGTCGCTGCCGGAGCGGGTGCCGTCGCTGCTTCTGCCGGAGCGGGTGCCGCCGCAGGAGCTGTCACCTCTGCTGGGGTGGACGTGGAAGTGGGGGCCGGAGCCGCTGAGGGTGCCACCGACTCTGTCGAAGGCGGAGCCGTGGTGGGGGTGGTTTCTTCTGCGTGGCTCTCACTGCTGCTCGAGGCCAGCCAGAGACCCAGGCTCAGCCCCATCATGCGCGCCAGAGGGCGTGTCTTCCGTGCGTGAGCGTTCATGGTGTGCATCTCCTGGCTTTAGAAGTGATAAAAGACGCCGCCCTGGAGCATGGGGGCTGCGCAGAGGATGGGCGCACATGCTCCATTGACGAAGAGCCCGTGCAGTGTGACCTCGACCGAGTAGATCAGCCCGGGTTTGGTTTGATCGCCCCAGGTGAAGCCGGCTCCGACGTTCGGGAAAACTCCAAGCTGGAGTGGAAAGACGGGCTCTCGATCTTCGACGGGGGAGGTCTCTTCCTGGAGCTGCTTAGCGCCCTCGGTGGGGGTCGAGAGTCCTTTGGCTTGAGCAAACGAGACGCCTCCCACCCCGTAGAAGACTGATTTCTCATCGCGGCGGAAATCAAACTGTCCTGTCAGCCCCAAGCTGAAGAAGCTGACCACATCCCGCATATATAAGACGTATCCCGTGCCTCTCACCCCCACGCGGTCGCTGAGATAACGACGGTAGCTCACCCCGGATCCCGAGCCGATCCCGAGCATCAACCCGATGGCGTTTCGACCGGTGAACTCATCGCGGGTGCGCAGGATGGGTGTGCTCGTGCTGTCGCTGCCGGTCTCCGCCGTCGCTGGAGCGGCTGGAGCGGCTGAGGCTGCTGGAGCGGCTGAGGTTGCTGGAGCGGCTGAGGCTGCTGGAGCGGCTGGCGTGGTTGCGCTTGCGTCTGCCATCTGCCCGGTTGCAGTGACCGACCCGCCTGTTTCTGCCCAGCCGCTGGAGGGCACCAGCGTTGCCAGCAGCAGGCTCCACGAGCAGAGCGTGGAGCGGCTGATCATGTTGTGCATATGCATAATTCCTCTTCAACAGGGGGTGAAATCCAGGGCGCATTCTAACGCACACGCGCGCACCCGCAAAGACTTTCTGCCCATGCGTGCGTCTGCTTTCGGTTCAGGGGTCTATAAAATCGACCGGTGAGCCCCCATCTTATTTCAATCTATAGTAAAGTCGGGGTGGAGATCTCTATTATCATCGTCGTTGAGGCTGCTGCTGATGACTGCTCTGCCGCCGGAGTTGTTTCGTTCCCGCTCTGTGTTTTTGAGTCCTGCCTTGCTCCTGCTGCTCTCGGGGCTCTTGTGGCTGTTGCTGGGGCTCTCGCGGCCTCCTCATCTGGACGAAGAGTCCTATTTGTTTTTGGGCCAGGCGCTTCAGGCGCATCCGCTGCGTCCTTACGACTGGTGGAGGCCCTGGCCCCCTTATTTTACTCCCCGAGACACCTTTTATCTGTATGCCCATCCGCCGTTGTTTTTGTGGTGGAGTGCGGGCTGGCAGGCGCTGCTGGGTTCTGAGTCGCTGTGGCTGTTGCGGCTGGTGGCGTTGCCGCTGGTGTGGATTTTGTGTTGGAGCTGGCATGGGCTGGCGAAATTGTTCCTGAGAAAGCCGTTGGAAGCCAGTGCTGTTCTGTTCGTCACCCCGGCGGTGGGAGCGATTTTTGCTCAGAGCCTGATGCCGGATCTGCTGATGGGTGCTCTGTTGTTGCTTGCGCTCCGGTTCGGCTGGGAGACGGCGCAGGCGGAGGGCCTTTCTCGTGCAGCGCAGTGTGGGCGGATGGGGGGAGCCGGTATGCTCTTCGCCCTGGCCAGCTTGGTGAAGTATCCCGTATTGGGCCTGCTGCCGCTCGCGCTGTTTTTTCCTGCGCGTATGCCGGAGCGCCGTCTTATGCTGGCCATCTCTTTTTGGGGGGGAGCGGGTTTGCTGGTGTTCTCCTGGCAGGGCTGGACTTCTCTTCAGTACGGAACGCCGCACCTCTATTATGTCCTGAGCCATGCGGGGGAGATTGCCCGCTCACCTTTTTCTTCGCGCCTGCTTGGGGGGCTCACTCAGCTTGGCCTGACGGTGATGCCCCCGCTGTTGCTTCTGCTTTCTTTTCTCGAGGGGAGGTGGAGCCTTCGACCGCGCCGAGGGCTGCTGGCGGGGCTGGGCTGGAGTGTCTGGGTGGGGTTGGTGGTG
>JBJTQF010000301.1:0-2280 GCA_046075485.1 Myxococcota bacterium
CCCCCATTGTGTTGGGGTGTGTCATGCCTCCGCAGCGATGGTGCCCCAGTGTGTCACACTTCCCCGTGGACGTTTAATGCTCGTGCCATTTTCCCGGCCATTTTCCCCATCCTTCCGCCATTTCCCCTAAAAATCGGCATATCCTCTCTTCTGGCACGTTCTATGCAGTTTTCCCTCTCGGAGATTGAGACTCACATTTCGCTGAGCATACACCCGTCACGCGGCAGCGTGCGGGATCCTTCGAGGAGGAAAATTCCATGTCTGGATCCAAAGTCACAGTCAATAAGCCTATGTCCTTAATTGTCGGCCTCCTTTTGGGCAGTGCCACCGCCTTCACCGCCTCCCAATTTACCGCACCGACCCCGGCCCCCGCGATTCAGCCGGTGTTGGCGGCCCCGGCTGTTTCCCAGCAAGCCAAAGACGGCATTCAGACCTTAAAATCCTTCAGCGAAGCGTTTGCCTCCGTCGCCGAGCACGTCAAACCTGCCGTGGTGAGCATTTTGGTCGAGAAGCCCTCTGAGCGTGGCATGCTCTCCCGTCGGATGCCCCAGGGCCATCCGGGGCGAGGCCAAGATCCTTTCGAGTGGTTTTTCCAGCTTCCTGAAGGTCAAGACGAGCCGACCGTCAAAGGAGGAGGCACGGGTATGATCCTGCGTGCCGACGGCATGGTCTTGACCAACAACCACGTCGTCGAAGGGGCGAGCCAGATCAAAGTGGTGCTCAACGACGGGCGGGAGTTTGAAGCCAAGCTGCAAGGCACCGATCCACGAACGGATTTAGCGATTCTGAAGATCGATGCCAAGTCCTTGCCGACGGTGAGCCTGGGCAGCTCCGACGACATGCGGGTGGGCGAGTGGGTGGTGGCGATGGGCAATCCATACGGCTTTGATTATACCGTCACCGCTGGAATTGTCAGCGCGAAGGGGCGGAAGGTGGTGGGAGGTCGCCAGTACGAAGATTTCATTCAGACCGACGCCTCGATCAACCCGGGCAACTCTGGCGGCCCCCTGTTGAATTTGGACGGCGAAGTGATTGGCATCAACACCATGATTGCCGGTATCGGCACCGGTATTGGGTTTGCCATTCCCTCGAGCATGGCCCGTACCGTGGCCGATCAGCTTATGGCCGACGGGAAAGTCACCCGTCCCTGGTTGGGCGTGGGCATTCAGAGCTTGACCGACGAGATGAGCAAAGCCCTCAACGTGAAGTCTAAAGACGGTGCCCTGGTCAACCAAGTGTACGAGGGCAGCCCAGCAGAAAAGGCGGGTTTGCAGCGCGGCGACATCATCACCAGTGTGAACGGCAAACCTGTTAAAGAGAGTGACGATCTGATCCGCGAAGTGATCCGAGGCAAAGTGGGCGACAGCATCCGAGTGGCCATCGTGCGAGAAGGCAAAGAGCAGGTGCTGAACGTGAAGACCGACGTGATGCCTGAGCAGCCGGGACGCGCCAATCCCAGCGTGAGTGGAAGTGCGCGCGTGGAGACCCTGGGTTTAGGCGTGACCAGCGTGAGCCAGGAGCTGGCCAAAAAGTTGGGCCTGCGCAGTGCAACTGGCGTCTTGATTCAGGAAGTGTTGCCCTCCTCACCGGCGGCCCGCGCAAACCTGCGAGAAGGAGACCTGGTGCTGGAAGTCAACCGTCGTCCTGTGAGCAGCGTCGAAGAGTTTAACCAAGCCGCCAGCCAGACCTCTCAAGGAGCGGTCTTGCTGCTGGTGTATCGAGATGGTAATACCATGTTTATCCCCGTGCGTCTGAGCTCCTGAGCGCGCCTGCCAGCTCCGCCCCGCCTCCTACCGTATCGCCTCCTACCGTATCCCCTCCTACCGCCCCGTCTCCTACCGCCCCGTCTCCTACCGCCCCCCCTCGACCTCCATTGCAGCCGCCCCCCCTTGACCGATTCGCCGCTTGTTTTTGTCCCTCCGCTCCATGCCCGTACTGCCCTGTGCCTGCTGAAGCGGGCCATAGCCTTCCCCAACCGTGCCGTTCTTGTCATGCTTGAATCTTACGACAGCAGACTTCTCCACTCGGAGCAACGCAAGAATCTTGACAGACGTTCCACCTCACGCTAACGTGCAGAGAGCGGTTTTGTGTCCCCCTCGATTCCCGCTCCACATGTGGCGAGCTGTGGCCTGCGCGACGCTCCCTTGGGGCCTTTTTGGTCCATACCTGCTGACTCATCCGTGGCGAGAAGCACCTGCTTCTTTTCCCTCGATGTTTTCCCGAGAGGTCTTGCTGCGATGGCTTCCGTTTCCTTAGCGCCCGAAAAATTTGGCAAATATA
>JBJTQF010000302.1:0-1868 GCA_046075485.1 Myxococcota bacterium
GCCCTGGAAAGCTGTGTGCGCCTGGCACAAACCTACCCCAATGTGTACCTTGAGCCCAGTGCGCTGGGCTCTAAAGGCTCTGATCCCACTGGAGAGAACTATACCAAGGTCATGAAGCGGCTGCGTGAAGCGGGACTGGTAGAGCGGATCATGTACGGCTCGGATGGAACTCAGAGTCCGGGATTTCTAAAGGACTATCTCGAGCGTACATTGGTGGCAATGGACAAGGCGGGTTATTCAGTGGATGAACACCGCTTGGTCCTAGCGGACAACTTTACTCGGGTCTTCAACCTTACTCCGCTCCAGCCGTGAGGACTTCATGTTTGAAATGCATTGTGAGGGAAGTAGGCTCACGCTTGCAGGCGTGTGTTTGGTTCTGATGATCTTTGGGCATGCTCCTTCAGCGCTCATGGCGGCACCCAAGCTCACACCTAGCATGGATGTGCTGATGGGGGGAGCTTCCGAAGGCATGTGGAGTGCCTCCTTGCAGGTGGGATATCCTTGGCAAAACATGCGCGTCCAATATGGATTGGAAAAGGGCTGGACTCCGCTGGTGGAGTTTCACTCTGCGTTGGGGGTGCGGAACGCGGCTTCGGTGGGACTCGCAAAGCGGTGGGTGGATCGGCGTCGGGTGCGTGTGACGGGCGAAGCGCTATTCGGAGGGCTCTGGCAGACCGGGGAGCTGGCTCAGCGTGGTCCGAGTGGGGAGCTCCGCATCCGCTCGGGGCTGACGGCTTTTCGTGTGATGCCCTATCTGACCTTAGCAACACGCCACACGATGTTGATCAACCGTACTTCGATTGAAGCGGAGGAGGGCACCAGCGTTACCTATGCGGTGGGCCACCGCTGGACACCCTCGGCCATGTTTGGGGTGGCAACATCGCTGGGCCCTCGTTTTGCACTGGAGCTTGGGGTGGATGTCCCCTGGATTGATGCGTCTCAGCTGAGCATCCCTGGCATCCATCTTTCACTCGCCTTCGGAGGTGGAAAATGAATCTGCATCATCTTCGGGTTTTGGGTGGAATGGTGGGACTTTTATTGTTACCGGCCTGTCTTAACCAAGACGTCCATTACTATGAGGTGCAGATGACGGGTAGCATCGAAGCACCTGCCCATCCAGACTCAACGGAGATCGTTTACCTGACTGTCTATCATGCGGTCAGCGGCGAAGATATGTTAGCGCATCCCCTAGAGTTTATTGGCTCGACGGAAGCCCTGCTCGGGACTCTCGACTACGCGTTTCTTTACCCTCTTGACAACGGCGAAGGGCTGGTGGTGTTTGGCTGGCTCGACGTGGATGGCGATGGGATTTATTGCACAGCCCAAGAGACGCGGGAAGATGTGGGTGGGCTGGTGGAGGTCACGGACTTTCCGGCTCACTCAGTGTCGCTCCGCCTGAGTCTGACGGAAGCCTGTACGGGTCCAGAAGGGCTATATCCGAAATAAGGTGCCGTGAGACATCCCGAAGCTTCTGAGCGGGGATGACTCCGACGAAGGTTATTTCCTACTTTTTTCGGGTTTAATGATTGCCAAAAGCAAAGCATTGACAAGCATTTCTTGCAAATATCTCAATGTTTTCCGGCTCCTTCACTTCACTTTTCCACTGGCTTATCCTGTGCCATCATGTTAAAACCTCCCCCGGTGCCATGTGCTCTCTGGGAGGTTCGATTGAGGACAGATTCCCTCTTTTATGAGTTTAGTGCGGCTCGACCTGACCAGCTTGCTCGGCTGGTGGGGCTTGAGCCATCGGAGGGCTGGCGTTTTGAGAGTGTTAATGTCAAGCGGCTCGAGCGGCAGATCGATGGGATGCTGTTCTGTGCGCTGACATCTGCCGGTCCCCACTTTGTCGAATTTCAGGGATATTACGA
>JBJTQF010000303.1:0-2331 GCA_046075485.1 Myxococcota bacterium
ATAAAAAAGTAAAAAAGCTTGGAACATATCGATGACATTACTGCTTATTTATCCTGTTAAATAAGATAAAAACAGGGTTATCTCAAAACCCGCCTTACCCGAAAAGTCCCAAATTCAGGCGGAGGCGCTCAAGTTGAAGTATCCGCTCCGCGTGTATGGTCAGCTCCAGGGAGGGCTGATGGTGGCCAAACGAGCGGATGGGGTGCCGGTCTATCAGCCGGGAGCGGCCATCGAATGTGGGCTGATGTGGCGGCTCAAATAGGTGCCTTTCCTCTCTCATCTTTGACGATTGAATTGAAAGGTTTCTCAGCCGAACATGACGTAAAAGGAGTACCGATATGGTGGAGCTTGCTGCCTCTGTGCGTTATCATCGTTCTCTTGCGTGGGCTTTTGTTTTGATACCTAATATGTTATTATCATGTACTTATCCGATTGAAGAGGCACTCTTGTCGGAAACGCAGCCGGACACTGGGACGGGTCTTGGTGCATATAAGGATCCCATTGTATCTGACTTTGAGCAGGGTGAAGAGGGCTGGTTTACCATCAACACGGGCAGCATCAGCCATGAGAGCAGTGGAGGCTCTTCGGGAGCATATGCAACGGCGGTGACCGATGGAAGCGACTATTGGGTGGCACCCGATGCCTTTCTGGGTCAGCTCAGCGATGCGTATGGTCATAGTCTTCGCTTCAGCCGTCGGGTGGAGGAGCCGGGGTATTCAAATCAACCGGATGTGCTGTTGATCTCGGCGCGTGGTATGATCCTCGAGCATACCTTTACATCGGATACACCCAGCACATGGACTGCGTATAAAGTGGCATTGGATGATACAGAGTGGTTCCATTCCGATGGTGAAGAGGCCACGGCTCAAGAGCTCAAGGATGTCTTGTCGGAGCTCTCACTGCTGCTGATCAACACCGATGCATATTGGCTAGCGGAGGGCTCCTGTGATCTGGATGAGGTTAAGTTGGAGGCGAAACGCAGTCCAAATCCCCTACCCGATGGTATCCAGTCTACCTTTGACGCCGATGAGGAAGAATGGACCACACTCTGGGACAATCAGGTCAGATGGGATGCCGGTGATGAGACGAGGGGAGGATACATTTCACAGGAGAGTGGTGCGGATTATTGGGTAGCACCACGTTCCTTTGTGGGCAATCGTTTGGATGCCTACGGCCGTGACTTGACCTTTGAGCGGCGCACAGATGTGCCGGGAGGCGATTATCAAAAAGACGTGATCCTCACGGCGGAGGACGGCACAGAGCTATACTACGAGTTCTCATTTCATCCATTGCAGGTGTGGACTCGCTTCACGGTTCGGCTCAAAGAGAACGGCTGGACCAATCAGGCGGGGGAACCAGCCAAAACCAGCGAGATGAAAGGGGTGCTCAGCGAGCTGTCCAAGCTCCGCATCAGCACCGGGGGAGATTGGCTCACGACAGGCACCCATGCGCTGGATAATGTGGCCATCGACCTGCCTTAAGGGGGCTCGTGGGACGCTGAGCCATCAGCGCGGGACGCTCAACGCCTCGTGGGTCAGATGCTCGAGGGCTTCTGGACCGCGCTGCTCAGGCAGGCGGGCGGACTCGAGCCTGTCGCTTGCATCAGCGTCCGTTTCATCCGCCCGTGCGTCCCATTCTGCGCCGGATGGCCCACTTCTATCCGCTCCGGCACGATCCCCCGCGAACCGGTCTATTCCTTTTGCTGGCGATGGAGCCCCGCATCGCGTATACACTCCCCCATGCGGGCGCATGTGAGCCCACGGGAGAGGGAAACACGAGATGGAACGATTTTTTAATACCGCCGGTCCTTGTCGGGAAGAGTGGCACTATATGCTGCCTGCCACCGCTCGGGTGGAGTCCCTCAAGGAGCTGATTGCTCAGAACCTCTACTTTGTCATCCATGCACCTCGTCAGGTGGGCAAGACCACCAGCATGATCGGGCTGGCCAAGGAGCTCACGGAATCGGGGACTTATGCATCGGTGCTCTTGACCTGTGAGCAGGGCGCGGTCTTTAAGGATGATGTGGAAAAAGCAGAGCTGGCCATTCTCGACCGTTGGGACAGCCAAGCAAGAGACAGCCTGCCCGAGACGTTCTGTCCTCCGCCGATCAGACCTGCCGCCGTGGGCAACCGCATTCAGGCTTACTTGAGGCACTGGGCCGAGACCTGCCCTCGACCGCTGGTGCTCTTCATTGACGAGATCGATGCCTTAGAGAACACAGCGCTGCTCACCGTGTTGCGGCAGCTTCGGTCGGGATTTCCTTCTCGGCCTGCTTCGTTTCCTCATGCGGTCGCGCTCATCGGCATGCGAGATGTAAGAGATTATCGGATC
>JBJTQF010000304.1:0-17910 GCA_046075485.1 Myxococcota bacterium
GTGGCCAGCGGGGAGCCATAGACGCCATCCAAGACCCCCGTCTGAAGCGACGGCAGCACGTTGAGCAGGCTGAGCGGCACCGCAGAGACCCCAAAGGCCCGCGCGATCTCCTCGCTGAGCGGATCTCCTTCCCACACCCACATGCGCATCTTGTTGAGCTCTTCGACCTTACGAATGGGCTTGCGCGTGAAGAGATGAATCGGTCCCACCTCGGTAAACCCCAGCAGGGTATACCCCTTCTGCTCAAAGGCTTGGCGATAATACCCGTCGAGGGCCTGCACCGCTCCGTCGAGCGCCTCCGCCGACCCAAACAGCCGTGGCAGCTCCAGGGCGCGAGTCGAAGAGAGCATCTCCCCCACCCCCACACTGGTCACGCCGGTGGCTTGAATCTGGCCCGCCCGCATCTTGCGGATGGTGTCGATCTCCTCTCCCAAGATCCCGCCAGAGAAGATCTGAAGCCGCAGCCGCTGAGCACTGCGCTGCCTGAGCTCTCGATCCCACTCTTTGGTCAGGTTGACCCACAAGGAGCCTTCGGGCGCTACACACGCAAACTTGATGGGCTTCAGCGGCGCTGGTTGAGCCTGCACTGTCGTCGGTTTGAACCCCCACGACAGCACCGAGCTCATCCCCACCGCACTCAACAGCCCCCACTGAAGACCTCCCCACAACACGGCGCGGCGGGTCGGCTCCACCACAGGCACCCGAATGTCTGTCGATGCCTGCTCGATTTTTGAGTCTGATTTCATCGGTTTCCTCCGTCCTTCAGGGGTCAGGACTGTCGAGGGGGAGAAAATATTCATCGGCCTGCGCCAGATAAAACTGCGCACGCCGTTGTGCCTCCAAGTTGGCCAGCCGCTCGTTGGGGAAGGCATCCACCGACGCCGCCCGCACCGCCTCCAGCTCGCGGGTGAAGAGTGCCCGATCTTGCAGCTTCACCGCCAGATAACGCGCATAAAAAACCCGGGTCATCAGCAGCTTGCCTTCGCTGAGCTGGAGGGCTCGCTCAAAATGTTTCCGACTCTCTGCGGGGAGCCCGCCCGCACTCTCGGGAAGTCGCGCCAGCAGCGCCCCAAAAAAGAGATGCGCGCCGCCGTAATAATAACCTTCGTCCAGCTCCAGCACCCGCTGCATCAGCGCCGAGACCGCTCCCGAGTCCGCCAAGGATGCGGGCTGGTCCAGGGTCAGGTTGAGCTTCGATCCCCAACAAAATCCGGTCCAGAACAAGGCAGGCACATCTGCGCGGTTGAGCTTCTTGAGCGCCTGACTCAACGCAGCCGGATCCCCCGAGAGCGCATCCACCAGCCCTGGTTTTTGGCTCAGCGCCCGCAGTCCATAGGCTTGGCCTCGGGCATAAAACGCCACCGCGCGAGCTTTTGCGTGTGCGGCACCCTCCGGATCGGTGAGCTCCAGCCGCTCGATCTCGGGCTCCACAAAGGCGTAGGCGTAGGTGGCAATATACTGAGAAGCCAGGGTGAGTAAGGCTCGGTCGTTTGGATTCCGGTAAAGCAGGATCTCTAGGAGCTTAAAGTTGGCGGGAATGGCTTCTCGGGCGAGCTGCGGATCCGGCTCCTGCTGAAACACCACCGCGCCGTCTTCCAGATACCCCACGGCGGCTTTGGCCACCACTCGGTCGATGGCCACACAGCCGCTCGAGGCCAAGCTCAGGGCGCTGATCACCCCTAAGCTCAGGCTTTTGGTCCATACTCGGCGCGTCTCCCCCATGCGGATACCTCAGCTCAAGGGCTCTTCGGTGGTGTCGAGGGAGCGTTTGGCGTCCAGAATGGCCTGGATGAGCTCTTCGCGGCGGGCTTCGGTGAAGTCTTTGCCTTCGCTGAGGATGTCTAACACCCGTCCGGTGATATCATCCATCGCGCGGAACATGCGCAGCTCGACTTTTTTCTCACGCATGAGCGCCTGTCCACGCACGCGCTCGACCAGGCGGGTGAGGTCTTCGCGGTTTTCTTTGCCACTCTTGGGAGACACGAGCATGCCGACGCCTGCACCGATGGCTCCTCCCAGCAAAAAGGACAGGAGTACGTTGGTTCCGTTGTTGTCACTCATGCCACACTCTCCTCTGAGACGATGATCCGATGGGATTTTATCTGAAGCCAGCCTGTGGCTATTCCTTTTTACTGCCGGAGCCCAGCAGCCGATTCAGCAACGAAAAAACCGCCGTAATGCCTCGAACGGCGTCACGCAGGCGCACGGTGACATCGCGCAGGTTCTGGAGGGACTCTTCCAGGACGGGCTCTGCTTTGCCTGCTTGGTGCCGCGCCATCACCACCATGTCGCGCACGTCCGAGGACACCTTTCGAGCGTCATGCAGCACTGGCAGCAGCTCGTTGCGTGCGTGCTCGAGCATCAGCTCGGAGCGTTTGAGCAGGCCCATCACTTTGAACCCCATGCCCAGCAGCACCAGCATGACCAGCACCGAAAAAAAGGTCAGTGTGACCATACAGACCGCAATGACTTCAATGGGCTCCACGCGAGATCTCCTTTTAGGCGCACGGTTGCCGAGACACAACATCGGCACAGGCTGAGGTGGTGAATCCGGTCCATTCATAGACCATCTTGAGCACGCATGCAAGCAGGAAGCAGTCGAGAAACAGGGATCGAGTCATCAGTGAAGCGACCTCGGCGAGGTCAGCCCTCATCAGTGCCCATCGGTGCCCATCAGTGCCCATCAGTGCCCACGGGCCGCCTGCTGCCTGTCGGAGCGGCTGTCCGCCGTATCCTGCGAGGCTGGAGCTGTTCCCAACGGGAGCGCCTTCTCTGAAGTGGCCTGCGTCACCCCCTGCGTCAACCCCTGCGTCAACCCCTCAAGGCTCGACGCGCTGGAGGCCCGCTCAAGGGCTGCCTTCGCGCGCCGAGGTTTGATCACAAATCGGTAGAGCAGATACGCCATCAAGAGCGGGAGCACCACCCACACCAGCGTGGACTGAATCTCCTTCATCTTTGTGATGACTTCGGTTATATGGTCGGCAAAGTAGTAGCCGACGCCGATAAAGAAGGGCACCGACACCAGCGCCGCCGTCCCGTTGGCCAGCAAGAAGATCCGGTACGGAACTCGACTGGCCCCCGCAAGCAGAAAGCTCGACGCTCGCAGACCCGCCGCGAACCGCGATACAAAGATGGTCCAATAGCCCCAGCGGGTGTACCACGCTTGTACCTTCTGGAGCCGCTCCGGTGTCACAATCCAGCGAAACGGACGACGGCTCAGGATGGAGACCCCATAATGATACCCCAGGGCATAGATGATCGAGTCACCCAACAGAACCCCCGTCATACCGATGATGTTCATCAGCAACAAGGACTCGTCCCGTGACGAAATCACCCCACCGGTGATCAAGATGATGTCTTCTGGAACAGGGAGGCCCAGCCCAATGATCAGCAGGGCGACAAAGACGCCAATATGACCGTACTGGAAAAGCAGCTCGTTGATCTGGTCCATAACCCTCACACCTCACAAGTGAGCGGCTAACAATAACCAATGAGCCGGGTTGGGTCCAGTATTACCGGCCACTCAACGCCCGGATTACACCAACGCCGGTCATTTCTCAGCTCAACACCTCTGATGAAACGGGAGAAGGCATGAAATCAGCCCCCAAACAGACGTCATCCTCCAAAAAAACCAGCCCTTCGCAGGAAACAGACACGTCGGCGAAGGCTCCAGCCAAGACCTCGGCCAAGACTTTGGCCAAGACTTTGGCCAAGACCTCGGCGAAGGCGTCGCCACCAACACCTGTGTCAGCGGAGGTGCTCACGCCGCACCTGGCAACACCTTCCATGCCGGAGTCCACCCGCCACACGCAGGTGCTGGAAGGGCTGGCGGCCCTCTATCCCAACCCACGCACCGAGCTCGACCATCAGTCCCCGTGGCAGCTCCTCATCGCCACCATCTTGAGCGCACAGTCCACCGATAAGGGCGTCAACCTCGTCACGCCCGCGCTCTTTGCGGCCTTCCCCGATCCTCAGACCCTCGCAACCGCTGAGCCCTCACAGGTCGAGCCCTATATTAATCGTCTCGGCCTCTATCGCAACAAGGCCAAGTCCATCGTCGAGACCGCCCGCCAAGTCATGGCACTCTACGGAGGTGAAGTCCCCCGCACTCGTGAGGAGCTGGTGGTCCTGCCCGGTGTCGGACGTAAGACCGCCAATGTGGTCATCTCCAATGCCTTTGGCATCCCAGCCATCGCGGTGGATACCCACGTCTTCAGAGTCTCGCGGAGACTGGGACTGGCACACGGCAAAACCGTTGAGAAGGTCGAGGAAGAGCTGATGGCGGTCATCCCCGAGGCCCACTGGACCGACGCCCATCACTGGCTCATCCTGCACGGTCGGAGAGTTTGCGCCGCGCGTCAGCCTGCCTGTACTCGCTGCTCGGTGGCACCTCTCTGCCCCAGCCAAGGCCGCACGGCGGAGGAAGACGCGGACTGAAGCGCTGCGCCAGGGTGGGGGCGGACAACCTTCGTCGCGGTCTTCGCCTCCCCTCCTACCAGCCGCTCAATCCTGGTGGGGAGGATCAGACCTGCCCTCCCTCAGCGGCTCACGACCTCCGCGAGATGCACCCCAAAAAGTCCGGCATCATCGGTGAAGGTCTGTTTTCGGCGGAATCCGGCGGCTTCGAGGATGCCATCCACTCGGCGCAGATCGTATTTGATGCTGGACTCGGTGTGGATGCGCTCCTGCGCTTCAAGCGACACCGTCAGGTTGAGCCCCCGGAGCTGAACCACTTGATCCCGAAGGCTCTCCAGGTGCATCTCAATACGAGAGGCTTCTTCGTTCCACACGGCCACATGACGAAAAGCGGAGGGCTCGAAGTCTCCCTCACAGATTCGGTTGATATGGCTCAACATATTGAGGTTAAACGCAGCGGTGACACCTCCTCGGTCGTCGTAGGCGGGCACCAGCACGGCTGGACTCTTGCGCAGGTCCGTGCCCAGCAGCAGACCTCCTCCCGGACGGAGCCGCTTCCCAATGGCGCCCAGCAGCGAGCTCGCCTCGTGATCTTCCAGATTGCCCACCGAGCTGCCGATGAACAGCACCCAAGTACGGCCTCCCAGCGCCTCAATCGTGTCGAGGGCTTGCAGATGTTGCCCCACAAAAGGCCGGACCTCAATGGCAGGCAGCTCTTGGTGAAGCCGCGTCACCGCCTGCTCCAGAGCCGAGGCGGAGACATCTATCGGCAGGTAGATGCCACCACCTTGCTGCTCCACCAGGGTTTTGAGAATCAAGGTGGTCTTGGAGGCGGAGCCAGCCCCCAGCTCGACGAGGTGCAGCGGTTCTTGTCCGTCGCCGCGCATCAAGGCCACCTGCGCGTGTGCGTGCTGCACCAGGATCTTTCGCTCCGTGCGGGTGGGATAATATTCTTCCAGCTCGGTGATGCGCTCGTAGAGCTCCGAGCCCACTTCATCATAGAAAAGATACGCCGGGAGCTGCTTGGGGGTTGCGGTGAGCCCTGTGGTGACATCTCGAGCCACTTTGGGGTCGAGCCGAGTCAACATGATGCGTCCTCCTTTGGATGGGCTTAAGGGGTGCGCGCCAAACGTGCGCCGGTCATCTGAAAGGCCGTGTGCGCAGGCCAGAAGTTCCGATAGCTGGCCCGCAGATGTCCTCGTGGACTGAAACAAGATCCGCCTCTCAACACGAGCTGATTGATCATGAATTTTCCGTTGTATTCTCCAATCGCTCCAGCGGCGGGCGCAAAACCCGGATAAGAGCCATAAGCGGAGGCCGTCCACTCCCACACATCCCCGAAGAGCTGGCCGGGTGTTGGTCCCAGCTCCAGCGCAGGCAGTGGCCGCAGTGCTCCCTGCTCTCGAAAATTCCCCTGATGAGGGTCTCCAGAGGCTGCTGCATGTTCCCACTCCGCTTCGGTGGGCAGACGCGCCCCCAAAAATCGCGCCACCGCATCGGCTTCATAATACGTCAGATGCGCTGCCGGCTCGTCGTGGAGGGCTTCACGCCACCCATCCACGCCAAAGAGCTGCGTCGAGCCTGCCTCCTGCTGCCAGTAGAGCGGTGCCGTGTGTCCATGCTGCTGCACCCAGGCCCAGCCCTCCGAGAGCCACAAAAACGGCGTCCGATATCCACCCGCGTCGATGAAGGCCCGCACTTCTCCCACCGAGATGGGACGAGAGGCCAGCTCAAAAGGCTCGAGAAAGACCCGATGCCGTGGTCCTTCGTTGTCAAAACAAAAGCCCGTCTCGGAGGTGCCCAGCCACGATACCCCACCAGCATACGCATGCCAGCGTAAGGGCTCTGCGGGCTCCACACCCAAAACGAAGGAGGCTGGACGCACGGAAGCAGGCCGCACTGAAGTAAGCCGCACAGACGGTTGAAGGGGCTGACTCCAAAAGGCATTTAAGATATCGGTCAGGAGCAGCTCTTGATGTTGCTCTTCGTGCGCCAACCCAAGCTGGAGCACCGGTGCCAGCGCCGCCAGCTCCGCCTCCGAGCTCTGATGGAGCAGCTCCAACATCCGGGCATCCACCGCTTGCCGATACAGCCGCACCTCTTCACACGAAGGGCGCGAGAGCATACCTCTCCGGGGCCGAGGATGCCGAGGCCCCACCGCATCATAATAAGAGTTAAATAGGAATGAATAGGCGGGCTCGACCGGAAGGATTCCACGCGGCTTGAGGATAAATTCCTCAAAAAACCAAGTGGTATGCGCTCGATGCCACTTGGTCGGACTACAATCCGGCATCGCTTGAAGAAGCTGATCTTCCGGCGATAAAGAGACGGCCAGCGCCTCCGTGCTCGCCCGCACGTAGGCAAAAAGTTGACTCAGACGCTCGTGATGCTGCATCTCCCCCCCCCCAAGAACATGAGACGACACCTCAATGGTGCGAAAGAGGCGCTTCCACGCCCCTTCCAGCCGCCATCCGGCACCGGCGGTCACGTCACGGCTGCACGTCAGGAGGCGCTGGCATCCACCGAGGTCTGCTCCAGCTCTGGGTAGTGTCGGAAGATCCCATGTTCGTTGAACTTCCGGCGACGCTCGGAGGCCAAATACGCCGAAAGCAAGGGCCGAGCAGCCACCCGCTCACGCAGGGCCTGAAGCGCAGGATAGGAGGGCATCAGCCCCTTCAGGGTCTTGGGAAAAGCGTAGTGCAGACCTTCCAGCACCTGAAACAGCGAGAGATCGACGTAGGTGTGCTCCGCACCCACCAGGTGAGTCCCCTTCCCGGCCTGGTTATGAGTCAAGATCCGCTCAAAATACGAGAGGAACTTGGGCACCCTTACGTTCAGGAAGTTCTCGGTATAACGAAGGGCCTCGGCCTTCTGCTCTTCATAGTAGAAATTGCTGGCGATGGGATGATGCGTATTGTGGATCTCTCCCACCAGGTCGGCGAGGGTGAGCTGGACTTGATGAACCCTCAAGCGTCCATGCTCGTCGGAGGGGACCAGCCCCAGCTTGGGGCCCAAAAACTGCAAAATATTGGCCACCTGCGAGATCACCAGCCGCTCCACCCGCAAAAAGGGAGGTGCCAGGGGAATCGGTCCTTCGACCCCAAGGGTCTCAGGAGAGGAGGCCAAAAACCGTTGCATCTCGGCGATCCCCCGGTTTGGATCTGCCACCACCTCGACAAATGGGGTGCCGGTATCCTCGAATGCCAGCCGAATGAACTCCCCTCGACCCGGAATGCCCGGCCAATAATACAGCTCGTACATGGTCTCGCCGCTCCTGTTAAGAGTGTCTCTCTTGATGTTCTCTTTCGATGCACGAGGCCAGTATGCCCATGAAGGTATTTTCCGTCAAGCCTGCATCCACCCCACTTCAGGTGACAGTTCAACGACAAATAGCCATTGGGAAGGACTCAAATACAGAAGGAAATACAGAAGGAAATACAGAGGAAATCACCACTGGAAAGGACTCACATGCAGGAGGAAACACTCTGAAACACACTCGAAGCCACACATGGAGGGCTGGAAAAATACTCAGGAAACACACGAGAAGGCAGAAATAAAGCCGCCAGGGAGACGCCGAGGCACCACTTCAAGCCCAGTGCTCACCATGCACCCGCTGGAGCTGCGCCAGAGCCGAGACACTGGCTTGCCACTCCCCCTTGAGGCTCGATGCGGCAAACGCCTCCAGCACCGGACGCATCTGACGCGCAAATGCCACATCTTCCAGCGAGAGGGTCAGCACCACGTCGAGCAGGCGCTGCTTGGCCACCCGTGCAGGCAAAGCACGCTCCGCTGAGAGCCCAGGTCCACCTTCGCGCTGCTCCAGTCTCCCCGGAGGCAGGCCAAAGAGCACGGTCTGCACCAGCCCTCGCAGGGCGGCGACCGATACCGGCTCCCCTTTTTCCACCGAACCCGAGGTGAGGTTCCCCGAGGCTGGCCGAGCATGGCGGTGATGTTTCTCCCACACCAGCCGCACCACAAAAAGACGCACTTCACGCTCGGGGGTCTCGAGCAGCCACACGAGCTTCTGAGCGCCTCCCAGTCGTTCGTAATGCCGCCGGATCAAGGTCATGGCCACTTCGCGCAGCTCTTTTTGAGGGGCTTCGGCGAGCAAAAAGACAGGGCCGGGCTGGAGCCACTCCACCGGTGGCACTTCCGCTGGATCGGCGTTGCCTTGTCCCATCGCCAGCAGCACGGTGGCGGCGTATCGACGCAGCTCTCGATGACGGCTCTGGGCCAGCTCCAAGAGCAAGGAGGGCTCACCCCAGCGTACCAGCTCCACCTTCACGATGCGCAGGGCGAGCTGGCGAAGCTCAGCACGTTCATCGGTGAGCAGCGGACGCAGGCGCGCGAGGGTCCAGAGACCTCGAGCCAGTGCGGGTTTGACGCCCAGGTTTTCATCGGCGCTCAGGGAGGGCCCCACCACCGGATGATGGGCCAGCAGATAGAGGCTCAGCCCTTTTTGATACCACTCCGCCAGACGTTTTTGCCGGAGCTGCTTCAGCAAGGCGTCGAGGGCGGCTTCGGCATCGCCTCCTGGCACCAGGGCGGCACCCAGGGCTTGGGGTGAGACGTGCTCGAGCAACATCCGCCCAGCAAAGGTGTGAAGGGCCGGGGTCGGATGGCTCAACAAGGACAGCAGCCAGGATATGCCGAGCCGCTCCACCGACACATTTTTAGGCTCGCCCAAGAAGCTGAGGATGCCATCTTGTGCTTCCGGAAGCTCGATGAGCCCTTTGAGGGCCTCAAGGTCGAGATCCGCCGCTTTAAACTTGCCAGCGCGCAGCCAATTGGAAGCCAGGGTGACATGCCGGGTGTTCTGGAGCGCCGAGAGCAGCCACGTACCGCCGAGCTCGGCCCCCGAGTACGTATCCAGGGCACGGTTGACCGTCCTCTGATTGGCCCACGAGAGCGGCTCCTCCAAGAGCTGGAGCAACAAGGTCACGGGGTACGACTGCTGATGGGCTTTGTAGAGCTGCTCGAGATGCGTCTTGACGGCCTCTTCGCTCAGAAAGAGCTGACGAAAGGCTTCCAGGGTCATGTCTCGCGGAGAAAACCCCGCCAGGAGCTTGGCGGCTCCCACTTCTCGGCCTCGCTGGACCTGCAGGAGGGTGACCACACCTGCCAAACCGATCTCCAGCGGTGAAGTTTTCTCAAGCTGCGCCAGGGCAAACTGGACGATGTTCAGCTCCTTGTCCTGCTGAACCAAGCGGAGCAACAACGGCACGGGAACTTCTCCCGCACAGGTGCGCGCGTAACGTAAGGCGAAGGCGCGTGCAACCGACGAAGGACTCTCGAGCAACCCCAGCACGGTGTCATGAAGCCCCCCCTTGGAGAGCTGGCCCGGAGCATACTGCTCAAACTTCTCGAGCAGGGGGATGAGCACCTGATGGGCCTGCTCACGATGCGGCACCAGCAGACGACGCATGCGCTCAGGCGGCAGGCTCCGCAAGGCTTCGGGCTCATCGGCCACAAGCTGCTGAAAGACAAACTCGAGCACCCGTGGATGTTGAGCACGCTCGGCGAGGGTCAGCAGGGGCTCGACCGCACCTTTCCAGGCGTCCGGAAAAGCACGCTCGTCTCGTTTGAAAGGCGCGGAGGGCATTCGAGAGCGGACCCCTCGTTTTTTCATGCGCGCGCGAGAGAGAAGCTGATGAAATACAAACGCCTGTTTCAGCGGATCACCGTCCCGATAGCGGCTCAGGAGTGTGCAGGCATAGAGCACAAACAAGGCAGGCACAGTCTGTCCAAGCTGCCGCAAAGTACGCCACACCCGCCGCTTGAGGTAAAGAAGGGTGCCCGGTCCCACCTCAACGCTGCTGTCTTTGAGGGTCTGGATGTCAAATCGATGGGCAAAACAGACAAACAGCTCGAGGTCGTGACGCGCTTCGGCACGCTTAAAGAGGGTCTTCAGACCCTGCCAGATGCCCAGACGAAATGGCACACGGGCCACCAGCTCCAGCAGAACCTCACGAGCCCAAGGGGTGTTTTGAGCATCCAGCTCCAAGAGGAGCTTTCCGAACTTCAGACGAGCAGGGGCCAGCGGTGAACGCTCCAGCCGCTGCCACGCTTCAAGGCGAGCGGATTTCTGCTCGGCGGAGCTCAGACGCGCCAGACGCTCCGGCGCAAGGGCCTGCTTGAGCTGCTGAAGGGTCTGAACCGTCGAAGGCTGGACGGTGGCACCGGGCTGCTCCGCCGCAGCACCCACAGCAGAGAGCTCGTCGTCGTCATCCTCGTCGTCAGAGTCCTCATCCTCGTCATCCTCGTCGTCAGAGTCCTCATCGTCATCATCGAAGTCATCGTCGTCCTCATCGTCATCGTCATCGTCATCCTCATCGTCCTGAGTACGGGCGGAGGCGGGACTGGGGGCTGGTTCAGACGAGGCCAGTGCCAGCAGGCGCTCGAGCAGGGCTTCTCGAGCTTGTGCGGAGAGCTCCTGCGAGGCTGGAGAGGTCTGCTCAGCGGACTCCGGCAGGTCTTGGGAGGGATGAGGCGGCCAAAGCTGCGCCAGCACCTGGCCCACAAAATGAGGATGTTGCGCCTCGAGGGCCTTCTGAAGCTCCGCAAACGAGAGGGGGTGCCGGTTGGACATACATCGCTCATGAGTGGGGGGAAGGAAGCAGAAAACGGAGGGAGAAGGGTCTCAAACGCTACTAACTTACCTGGGACACGGTAGGCTCACCGGTTTATAGCCCGTAGAAGGTACTTAGTACCGGCTCTAACGACGGATGCGTGGTTGGTCCAGCGGAGCCGGTACTAAGTACCTTCTACGGGCAAATAAACCACGCACAGCCTACCTTGTGGAGAATGAGGGATGAATGTTCCAGGACGGCGCAACACCGCCCGCGTGCTCGAGGCACAGGCTAACGAGTGACCCTTCTCCCTCACGACAACGAGGTCAGCAAACCACACTCAGCGGGGAGTGGCAAGTAAATTAATGCAGGCCGGACCTCACCTCTGGCATCCCACGCGCCGATGTGTTTATTGCCGAGACCCATCGTTGATGCGTACTTCATCAACTTGGATCGGAAAGATGGATGGCATTCTCGACCCCGCATGATAGAGTTAAGACGTGATACGCACTCACCATCTTTCACCCACCAGTCGTATGATCGAAAGGACATGACATGTTAAAACAAATTGGGCTGGGCATTGGCGTCCTGGCCGTGGCATTTGTCGGCTTTGTGGCCACTCGACCGGATACCTACCACGTCGAACGCTCGCTGACGATGGAGGCTCCGGCGGAAGTGCTCTTTCCATACTCCAACAACCTCAAGATGTGGAATGAGTGGTCCCCCTGGCGTGAGATGGACCCGGAGTCGGTGCTCACCTTTGAAGGTGCCGAGCAAGGGGTCACGGCGTCTTATACCTGGAAAGGCGAAAAGTCCGGCTCAGGACGCATGACCATCCTGGAGAGTGTCGAGAACCAACAGATCAACTATAACCTGGAGTTCATCGAGCCCTTTGCCTCCACCGCGTCGGTCTCGATGGCGTTTGCGGCTGAAGGCTCCGGCACCAAGCTCACCTGGTCCATGGACGGTCAAAACAACTTCATGGGCAAGCTCTGGGGCACGTTCATGGACATGGATAAGATGATCGGCTCCGACTTCGAGAAGGGACTCAACAAGCTCAAGGGCATCGCGGAGCCCATCGCGGCGGCCAAAAAAGCAGAGGCGGAAAAGCTGGCGGCAGAACAAGCAGCAGCAGCAGCGATGGCGGGCACCACAGACGGCTCGGCAGCGGCTCCGGCTCCCGAGGCAGCAGCTCCGGCGCCGGCTGCTCAGTAAGCGGCTCCCTTCTGTTCATGCCTGAGAACTCAGGGAAGAAAGCTGAGTTCTCGAATCCAGCCACAGCGACACTGCCAATCTCCCCTTAAATGCTAAAGCATCCATCGATCTCCAAAAGTACACGCTCTGTTGGAACAGGGGAAGCTCAGGGGGTCAACCCAGTGCGACACAATGGGGAGGCGGTCAGCTCACGATTGGTACGAAATCCCACTGCCTACATCCCACCTCAGTGTTATGTACAGGTTGATCTACCTGGACAGGCAGAACGTAATCCATGCTCCTCCTGTCATACACAAGGCAGAGCACCCAATTTTTTGGATGACTCTGACCTACAACGAAGCGACGCCTTCCCTGAGCTGGCCCTGACCAATCGTTGGCAGAATCTGTTCCAGGATCGGCGTGCTGCGATTGAAGCCATCTCGGATGCGGAGATCCTGCCATATGTCCGTACAAACAATTATCAGGACAGCGCCGGTCGTCTTACGCTGGCGGATGCGCTGCGGACACCTCCTCCGACATGGGATTCAGATCGGGATGGTCGTTGGGCTGGCTTTAAGCCAGACTGCTACTTCCAATTCGATGCGGAAGGCTTCGATCATGCCTTGGATGGAAGTCTCACCGGCTGGCGCTCATTTGCATATGCCCCTTTTCCAGGGGTATCATTGCCAAATCAAGGCTCGATGGGTGATGCCCTGATTCGGCTGCCCGCCCTCTACCAGCAACGTGAAGACGGCCAGAGAGATCTCGAGATCTATCGGCTGAATCTGGCCATTGTCGAAGCAATCATCAAAAGAACAAACATCCCGATTGAGCCGGTGCAAGAAGAGCAATACGGAGTAGATCTCAACCGGGACGGCAGCCTGACCCAGGCTTCCGAGATCGTGTATGCATGGGCACCACGCCAAGATGTTCGCATGAGCTTTGTGGGAGCGGCCCGAGCAGCAGTGAAGGCCGGGAAGGTACCTCCACCCACCGCAGGGCTCTATCCAACAGGCACAGAGTTTTTGCATAGTGTCCGATATCTGGATGTAAATGCCGCTGGTGAGGTCGTGATGGGTCAACGCATGAAGGAGCTGCGCTACGCTCGGAAAGTTCGTTGGCTGACGTATGCACAGCTCTCCATGAGTGTGAGCAAGGAGGCTCACGAAAAACGTAGAAACCCAGACCAACTGAAAAGAGTCATGGGAGATCAGGAGCGTGGTGTATCCACAGGCAATGGCTGGATCCTACAAGGTTTCATCGAGGACTCAGCAGGAGCGCTACGGCCTCAAACCTTTGAGGAGCAGCTCTTCTGCGTGGGCTGTCATAGCGGCATAGGTGCGACGACGGATGCGACCTTCGCTTTTCCACGCAAAGTCACGGCTTCAACATCAGCCCGTGGCTGGTCTCATCCCTTGAGGGCGGTCTCCGCTCAGGATCAGCTTGAGCTTGCGGAGGCCGGTGGTGATATTACGCCTTATCTTCAGCGGAGTTTCACAGCAGGTTCATTCGGTGAGGACACAGACGTGGACTCCCGTCTATTTGATCGGAAGCATTTGCTCAAGTTAGGTGTGGTGAAGGCTCTTACTCAGTCACTTTCACCACTGCTCCCTTCAAGGGCTCAAGCTCTTATGCTCAATAAAACGTATCGCCTCATCGTTCAGGAACAGTCCTATACGCTGGGGCGCGACGCAACGGTGGCTCCCGCTCGATTTGTTCATCGGCAGCTCTAACGGTACGAGCATGATGCACCGCCGAAACAGCGGAGCTTAACACCTGCCTCCGTCTCCAAGTCAGCTCCCTTCGTGTCTCGACGAGATGTATCGGAGCTCCTGGCACACGTCCCATATTTCTCGCCGCAAGGTCCACATCGATGCCCCCGGGTATGTAAGTCCTGCCTTCACCACCACGCTATTATATCGACCCACTCACGATGCTCAGCGGGTATTGGTGCTCGTCGTCATGGTGAAGTGACGTCGCGCTCCGTGATACATGCGCTCAGGGCTCATGTGTACGCATGTGAGGCCGTGCAAAGGGCACAAACATGCATGCGCGTTCTGCTCCATTCTGCTCAGGAGAACACCTATGAAGATATCAACACTGACGACTCGTGACTATGCTCGACGCCTGATGAGCGAAGGTTATCCGAGCCTGGCTCAGCTCTCGCATCAGTATTTTTCGGCCCATCAGAGTCAATCCGAAGCGCGACAAGCACGTCTGAATCGCTTTCTGACCTATCTTGGGCGACTGATCCGGCTGGAGGCGGGCTCCAAAATGCTGGTGGTGGGCTGTGGTCCCCATCCGCAGACCGTCAGGACGCTGAAGCAGACGGGCTATGATGCAGTAGGGATCGAGCCAGTGGGCTCCTTTGTGACCGAGGCCAGGAACTACCTGGGCCACTTCGATGGGGTGCTCGAGGGTTCGGCGGAGCATCTGCCCGTACCAGATGGCTCCCAGCAGCTCATCTTTATGGAATCGGTGCTGGAACATGTGGACTCGCCGCTGGATAGTCTGAAGGAAATGCTACGTGCGCTTCAGCCGGGCGGTGTGTTGTACGTGCAGACCACCAACCGCCTCTCGATACGAGAAGCCCTCTCCCTCGGGGAGTTCAATGTGCGCTTCTTCAACTGGCTGCCAGCACTGGTCAAAGAAAGCTACATCTTCCAGCACCTGCACTACGATCCCAGCCTCGCCAACTTTACTGAACGCCCTGCGGTCCACTTCTTCTCGTATGGGGAGCTGTCCTCTCTCGGTCGTCTGGCGGGCTTCAGCCAGATGTACTCGCTGCTTGACCTCATGCGTATGGGTGACGATAGTGTACAGAAGAGTGCGCTTCGCAGGAATGCGCTTCAGCAGGTCCAGACCAATCCGTGGCTCCGGGCGATGGCGTTGAGCCAGTTTGGCGACTCCATCCTGATGGTGAAACGGGGACAGCCATACGTAAGCATCCAGCCGCCTCAAGCCTCCAATAGCTGAGTGACCCCTTCAGTCTCACATGAGGTACTTTATGCGCACTATAAAACGTGTTCCTGCTTGGCCCCTCCAGCTCTGGCTCTCCCTCCTCGTGGCAACCACCGCCTGCTCGGATAGCCCGGAGGTTGTGCCCATCGCCGAGTCTCCCACCCCAGCGCCCTCCGGCTCCCTCCAGGTGTTTGTCACCGCCCTCAGCGGAGAGCCCCTCCCCCACGTCTCCTTCTCCCTCGAAGGCCGAGTGCTCACCACCTCCTCTCCAGAAGGTGCCGTACTGCTCACCGACCTGCCCCTTGGCACAACACTCCAGCTCACCGCCTCCCGACCCGGCTTCTCCAGCAGCACCCGGGAGGTCGTCCTGCAAGCCGAGCACCCCTCCACCCTCCGCTTCAGCCTCCAGCCCTCCCGCGATGCCGTGCTCGACCGTGCGGAGCTCGGTGGCAAAGTCCTCACCCCCGACGGACTCCAGCTCGATTTTCCCCCCAGCGCCGTCGTGGATGTCACAGGAAAACCCGTCACCGGCCCTGTCCAGCTCCGCTATACCCTGCTTGATCAGCCCGATGAGCTGCCCCTGGCACCCGGAGACTTCCGCGCTCAACAGCGTGATGGCAGCGCCGTACAGCTCGAGAGTTTTGGCATGGCTGAGGTCAAGCTCGAACAAAACGGTCAGCCCGTCCAGCTCGCCGCACCCGTGACCTTACGCTTTCCCCTCTTTCAAGCCCCTTCTTCGGCAAATTCTCCGCTCTATGCCGGACAATCCATCGGCCTCTACAGCTTCGATGAGACCACCGGACGCTGGCTCGAAGAAGGTACAGGAGCCGTCGTCTATCTGAATGGCAAGCCCACCTTTGAAGCCACTGTCTCACACTTCTCATGGTGGAATGCAGACATGCCCCTCGAAGATAAAAACTGCATCACCGGCAAAGCCATCGATGCCACTGGCAAGCCTCTCCCCAACCTCACCGTCGAAGCCACTGGTGAAGATTATACCGGCGGCAGCACCTCCACCACCGATCAGAATGGCCTCTTCTGTGTCGATGTCAAACGTGGAAGCCTCAACACCCTCCAACTCTATGGAGGTACACCTGCTCAACTCTATGAACTTAAGACCTCCAACCTCCAAGTAGAGGATGTGGCCACTCAATGCACCCTCGGGGAATGTCTGGAGCTCGGCACGCTCACCGTACCCGTGACATCTGATCGGGACCAAGATGGCGTCACTGTGCTCAGCGGGGACTGCGACGATGACAATTCTCAGGTGAATCCCAATGCCTCCGAGCGGTGTAACGGCATCGATGATGACTGTGATGGTGAGCTCGACGAAGATTTTCCCACCCGCCAGACCTTCTATGCCGACCTTGATGGCGATACGTTCGGCGATCCCCAGGAGACGACCCTCGCGTGTGTGCAGCCGCAGGGGTACACACTCGACGCACATGACTGTGACGATACCCGCGACTATATCCATCCCAACGCAGCAGAGAGCTGCAACGGACGTGACGATGACTGCGACGGCAACATCGACGAAGAGGTCATGCAGCAGACCTGGCCCGATGCGGATCTCGACGGTTATGGCAGCAGCACGGGAAGCGGAGGCCCCCGAGAGGCCTGCGGAATTCCCTACGGATACAGCAGTAACCTCCAAGACTGCGATGATGCCAATGCCTCCATTCACCTCAACGCACTCGAAGTATGTGACGGCCTTGACAACAACTGCGACGGCTCTATCGATGAAGCGGTCACACACCTGCTCTATCTCGATCTCGACGACGATGGATATGGTGACAGCCAAGCTGAGCCACTCCAGGGATGTGCAGAGACCGCTCAGACCAGCCTCAACAACCTCGACTGTGATGATACAAACCCCAGCATCTCCCCCGAAGCGGATGAGCTCCCCGATGGTGTGGATAATAACTGCAATGGAGGCATCGACGAAACAGAAGTCCTGCTCTATCCCGATCTCGATGGGGATGGATATGGCAGCGGTGAGGGAGTGTTGCTCCCCGTCAATCGCCCGGGTTATGCGGTGCTCAGCGGAGACTGTGACGACACCCATACGGAGATCTCTCCCAGTGCCGCTGAGGTCTGTGACGGGCTCGATAATGACTGTGATGGTCAAGCGGATGAGCAGCTTCCCCTCGTCTCGCTCTATCGTGATGCCGACGGGGATGGTTATGGAGACACCACGCAGCCGCTCAGCAGTTGTGGTGCTTCAGAGGGGTATGTATTCAATCAGGATGACTGTGACGATCTGGTGGCTTCCATCCATCCGAATACAGCAGAAGCATGTGATGGCATCGACAATGACTGTGATGGACTGGCCGATGAAGGTATCCCACTCGACCGTTTTTATGTCGATGCGGATGGTGATGCGTATGGAGATGTGTCGTCTCCGGTGGATGCGTGTGCGGCACCTCCAGGTACGGTCTCTAACCACAACGATTGTAACGATGGCAATGCTGAGATTCACCCCAACAGTCAGGATCTGTGTGATGGCATCGACAACGACTGTGATGGGGCGCTGGATGAAGACGTTGTGGCACTCTATTACACCGATGCCGATGGAGATGCTTACGGAGATGAGACACTCGGTGCCTCCTGTCTGATGACGGAGCTCTCGGTCACCCGAGGAGGAGACTGCGACGATGCCAATGCCTCCGCCTACCCTGGAGCCCCCGATGTGGCAGGGGATGGGGTGGATCTGAGCTGCGATGGCAGCGACGGGCTGGCTCCCAGCGTGGGGTTGACGACTTCCACCTTC
>JBJTQF010000305.1:0-11098 GCA_046075485.1 Myxococcota bacterium
TCATCGGGCATGAGGGTTCTCCTTCAAGACACGGATAAGGCGTTCCAGGGCGGAAAGCGCCAGCTTTGACGCACCTGCCATCGGATTCAACGTCCTAGACTTGAGTTTAACACGAGGCTTTGAGGCTGCACAGTTTTTCCAACACCGGAGAGAACCGTGCACACAAGCTCAAACCCTCCACATTGCGGCGCGGGGGCAGCGTCTCAGCTCGTAGCTCCGTTGAAGATACATGCAGAAAGAATGGCAGGAAAATTCAGGCAGCCAAAACATCAAATAAGACCATGCGGAGCGCCTCACCGCTCACCGCACGAAGCACAGAAGTGGGGACAATTAACCCCCAGAGCAGAGCAGCGCCTCACGCCTCACGCCGAGCGAGTACTTATCCCTTCACGCCGCCCGCCGTCAGACCCCCTACCATGTGTTTTTGCAGGTAGAAAAACAGCGCCATGATCGGAATGCTCACCAAGATCGAGCCCGCCGAAAAACGACCCCACTCCGTCGAATATTGCCCTACCAACATGCGGAGCCCCACCGGGAGCGTGTACATCTCCTCCTTGCTCATGAACGTCGCCGCCATGATGAACTCGTTCCACGCCGTCATAAACGAAAACAACGCCGTCACCGCAATGGCCGGACGCGCCAACGGCAAGATGATCTTCCAAAAGATCACCCCACGAGAAGCACCGTCCATCACCGCACTTTCCTCGAGATCTTTCGGGATCGTGTCGAAATACCCCTTCAACATCCACGTCGAGAAAGGCAGCGACGTCGTCGAATATACCACCACCAACCCCAACAGCGAATCCAGCATGTTGAGCTTCGAGATCAGCAGATACAACGGAATCAGCATCATCGTACCCGGAAACATCTGCGTCACCAGAAAACCCAGCAACATCTCGCGCCGACCCGGGAAGTTAAAGCGACTAAACGCATACGCCGCCGTACACGCAAAAAAGATCCCCAACAGCGTCGTCGCCACACTCACAATCAATGAGTTGATGAACCACTGTCCAAACTGAAGCTCCGTAAATAAATACGTGAAGTTCTCCAATGAGGGGTTCTCCGGCAGCGGATTCAGCGCCGATACAAACCCCTGCACCGGCGTAAACGCCATCTTCACCACCCAGATCACCGGATAGAGCGTAAAGAGCGTCACCACCACCAGCACCACATGGCTCAGCACGGTCGCCGAAGTGCTCTTCTTTTTGACAGACCCTTCCATGACCCCTCCCGCTCGCTCAGGCGTATGCGCCTTCCGTTGACTTCGTAATTTTGTTGGTGATGTATGTATACGTAAACAAAATCACAAAGATGATCGTCGAGTACGCCGAGGCATACCCATACTGCTGCCGCCCCTCAAACGCCCACCGGTACGCCTCCGTGATGAGAATATCCGTCTCACCATCCGGCGCTCCGCCCGACACCAAGTAGATGACGTTAAACTGATTGAAGGTCCAGATGATCCCCAAGATGATCGCCGGAAACAACGCTGGCTTCAGCAACGGCAACGTAATCCGCACAAACTTGTCCCACGGACCCGCTCCATCCACATCGGCCGCCTCGTAGAGCTCCGTCGGAATCGACTGGAGCGCCCCCAAGGAGACCACCATCATAAACGGAAAACCCAGCCACACATTCGTGGCCAAATTGGCCGCAAATGCCCCCCAGAAGCTGTTAAACCAGGAGACCGAGCCTACCCCCGTTGCCTCCAGCAGCGCATTCACCGCGCCATACTCCTTGTTAAACATACCCTTCCAGATCAAGGCCGTGATGTAGTTCGGGAGCGCCCACGGCACCACCAGCAAGGTCCGATACACCGGCGTAAACCTCAAGCTCTTGTCCTTGAGCATCAACGCCAGCGCCAACCCAATCGAGACGTGTAAGGTGACGTTGATCACCGTCCACATCACCGTCACCCCCAAGGTCCGATAAAAATTCTTCGTCTGTGTGATGCTAAAGTCCGATAAGATCTGCACAAAGTTTTGCAGTCCCACAAACTCATACTCGTTGTAGACCCGCGTGTAAAAACCCAGCACAAACCCAAACACAAAAGGCCCAAACACCAACACCGCCGTGCCAATCACCGCCGGCGCCACATACGCATACGCATAACTGTACTCCACTGCGTCCGAGGCGATCCGTCGCGTCCAGCCGGTCACCAACAACACCAGCCACAAGACCATCCCCACCGCCACCGCCTGGAGCCCCCGCCACGTCCAGGTCGAGTCCACCCGCAGGTCTCGACCCGCCTTCACCCACACCCCCGCATGCTGAACCGACTCCGCCGGAGGATTCACCTCCCCCAGCTCACTCAGCCAGCTCATCGGGTCACCATTCACCCCCACGTTGAGCGCCGAGAGATACATCCCCGGCTCGGTTGTGGTCTCCCCGCCCAGGGTCTTCCACACCGGATACACCTGCGCCGCACCTTTGCCCACCTGCTCGCGGAGAATGCTCGACGCCTGCTCCACCTGCAAAAAGACCACCGTGGAGGCCGCCATCATCCAGAGGGTGCCCACCACCGCCACCAGCACTCGACTTCCGCTCCGGCCCACCACAAAGGCTAAGCCAATCGCGACCCCCGCCGCCAGCGCAAGCTGCGTCGCCAGCGGGGTGGAGGGAAATCTCGGTGGATCCGCCTTCAGCACCAACGTACCCCGCATGCTCCCATCGGCACCCATCACCGGCACGGTGGCCGTCAGTCCCGGATCTCCCACCCTCACAATGGAGGTCGCAAACGGATTCCGCTTCAGATCCGAATAGGTCGCCCGCTCCTCGCGGTTCCGGTCGAGCGCACCCTCCAGCTCCTTCGCATCGTCGTAGAGCTGCTTGTGGTAGAGATCGTCCCGGCTGAGCCGCGTGCCCGCCAGCGCCGCCTGCGTATGTGCCACAAAGGAAGTCCCCTCGAGCACCAATCCTTCCGTGAGGGTCGGCACCGCCTGCCGAATGCCCTCAAATCGACTCTGGAGCTGAGCTGAGCCTTCGTCCGTGCTCGTATCCACCCGCGAGACCGCATCCGCGAGCGCACGCGCCTGGGTGAGCAACGATAGCTCGCGGGCCTGCTGTTGCCAGGAGGCCACCTGCCAGCCCATCAGGGCAAACAAAAAGAGACTCAACAGCGCCACGACCACCGAGATGCCCAGCGGTGAGACGGGGTGAGAGGAGGCCGAGGTGCCTTCGACAGGCTTTCCCGAAGTGCCTTCTGAACTGGATGAGGGGGAGGACATGCGCCAACCTCCGCAAGAGAAAATCCGCTGGGACGGGATGTGCCACCCGGACACATCCCACGTTCAATCCGTCTGAGTGAGCTTCAGCGCCGCGACGACTTGATCGCCTGCTCGATCTGCGTCTGAGCCTGCTTGAGCGCCTCCGCTGGTTTGGCTCCGCCGGTGACCGCTTTGTTGAGCGCGGTGGCTGCGGGGCTCCACACCATCAACATCTGGGGAGTGTTGGGCATGGCGACGCTGTTGGCGAGCTGCTGTTGATAGACCTTCACCATCGGATCGGTGTTGCCTTCGTAGGCTTTGAGGGTGGCCACCGTCTGTTTGCCCACCTGCATGCGCACCTTCGACGCTTCCGCACCGGTGAGGTACTTCATCACCTCAAACGCCGCGTCTTTGTTGGCCGCGCGTGAGCTCATCATCACCGCCTCGGAGCCCATAAAAGGACGAGCCGGTTGATTGTTGGCCGAAATCGTCGGCAACGGTGCCACGCCGTAGTTGAGCCCCGGCTTGATCTCAGCGGTAAACCAGGGGCCATTGATGACCATCGCCACTTTGCCATCGTTAAACAGCGAGGTCTGAAGGGTGGAGGTCACTTCCTCGGGCACCACCCCATGTTTGTTGCGCAGATCGGCTGCAAACTGGAAAGACGCCGCCGCTTGAGGGGTGTTGAGCACCAACTTTCCGGTGCTGTCGAAGATGGCCCCTCCAAACCCATAGAGCCACATCGAATGCCGGTGGAAGTCGGTGTTTTCGTAACACAGACCATATTTACGCTCGCCCTTATTGGTGAGCTCCTTGGCGGTGGCGATCAGCTCGTCGGTGGTCTTCGGAGGGGTGCTCACCAAGCTCTTGTTGTAGTACAGCACCAGGGTCTTATAGGCCAGCGGCAGACCATAGATCTCTTTGCGATAGGTCAGCGGCTGGAGCGTCTGCGGCATGTACTCGGCCTTGAGCTTGTCATCTACAAAAAACCCCAGCGGCTCGATGATCTTTTTGTCGGCCCAATCGCCCACCCGATCATGCGCAAAGATGAAGAGCGAAGGGCCCTTTCCCTGCGGAATGGCGTTGCTCACCTTATCCGGGAGCGCATCAAAGGGCACACGCACCAGCTCAAGCTGGATCTTCTTGTTCGACTGATTAAAGGTGGCTGCCACCTGCTCCAGGGCTTTGGCTTCGTCGGCGCGGTATGCATGCCACAGCACCACTTTTTCTTGCGCCTGTGCGGAGGCTCCATCCACCAAGCCCATCAGCCCCATCATGGCCAGGGCCGCCCACTTCAACACTGCTCGACGGGTCGTCATCATGGCGTACAATCCTTCTGTGAGAAATTCGAGCGATCCGAAACAGATCGTCTCGCAGACGATGGCCTAAAATTCTCTATTCGGTGGAGCGTCTCGATTCAGCCTAAAAACACGCGCGCGACAGGCCGGTGACTGCTGCTCCGGTGACGGACGATCCCGTGACGAGTGCTCCGTGACGAGCACTCCGTGACGAGCGCCCGACGATGAGGGCTCACCGAATGGCCTTCTCCGTGGCCAAGTCAAAGAGATGACAGCCTTCCAGCTCCACCGAGAGGGTAATGCTCTCTCCCTCTTGAGGGGCCAGCTCGGGGGTAAAGCGTCCCACAAACGTCTGGCCTTCCACCGAGAGATGAACGTAGACCTCCGCGCCGAGCAGCTCTCGGACCTCCACTTTGCCTCGAATTGTGCCCACGCCGTGACCGGCGGCCCGCACGGACTCTGGACGGATGCCCACCTCGACCTCACGGCCTTGCTCCACCTGGGTGGGGAGAGGTGCTTTTAAGGGCAGCTCCACTCCCTGGCCCACCAGGCGATCACCCTGCACTTTCGCCTTGAGGAAGTTCATGGACGGGCTGCCGATAAAGCCTCCCACAAAACGATTGGCGGGCTGCCGATACAGCTCCAGAGGGGCGCCGACTTGCTGAACCACTCCGCCTTTCATCACCACAATCCGGTCTGCCAGGGTCATGGCTTCGATCTGATCGTGGGTCACATAGATGGAGGTGGCATTCAGTCGCCGGTGCAGCCGGGCAATCTCGGCACGCATTTGAACACGGAGCTTGGCGTCGAGGTTAGAAAGAGGCTCATCAAAAAGAAAAATTTTAGGCTTCCGCACGATGGCACGACCCATTGCCACCCGCTGACGCTGACCACCCGAGAGTGCTTTGGGCTTTCGCTCCAGATACTCGTCGATGCCCAGGATCTTGGCCGCCTCACGCACACGCTGGTCGATCTCGGCATCCGGCATCTTACGCAGCCGGAGACCGAAGGCCATGTTCTCGTAGACCGACATGTGAGGGTAGAGGGCGTAGTTTTGGAAAACCATCGCCAGATCTCGATCTTTAGGGGGGACGTTGTTGACCAGGCGACCGTCGATGTGCATCTCACCGTCGCTGATTTCCTCCAGCCCCGCGATCATACGCAGGGTGGTGGACTTTCCACAGCCCGATGGACCCACCAAGACGATGAATTCTCCGTCCTTGACCTCGAGGTTAAAGTCTTTGACCGCAATCACCTCGGGCGAATACCGCTTGTATAGGCCCTTGAGAGACAGGTGTGCCATGCTGCTCCCCTGCTGTTGAGTGTCGCCGGAGACAAAGCTCGAGCGACTTCCGCACCGCTTTCACCTTGCCGGCCTGCATTAATAATCTGCGCCAAATCCCTGCTCTGCGTGGCCACTCCGCCAAATGCTCCGATGCTCAACCTTCAGTTCGACCAGCGGAGGGCTCCGAAAAATAGTCCAGCAGCCACTGCCGGTCAATGTTCATAAAGGCATCGATGATCTGAGGATCAAAGAGTGTCCCCCGATACTGCGCCACCAGCTCCCGCACCTTCTCCACGGTGAGCGGCTCGCGCCACGGACGGCGATGCACCATCGCGTCAAAGACCTCCGGCACCGCCAGCAGCCGCGCCAAGTGTGGGATCTGATCCCCCATCAGCTTGTCGGGATATCCCCCTCCGCCATATTGCTCGTGGTGATGGCGAATCGCCAACAGGATCGGCTCTTCTTGAATCACAGGCTGGAGAATCTGAAGGCTGTGCAAGGGATGGGTCTTCACAATCTCGTAGTCAGAAGGAGTCAACCGGCCCGGGGTGCGCAGCAGACCATCCGGAAGGGCAAGCTGGCCAATATCATGAAAAAGCGCCGCTGTGCTCAGATGTGACAGCTCCGTCGCCGAAAGGCCCAGCATCCATCCAAGCTGTAAGCTCAGCTCTCGAACACGCCGATGATGACCAGGATTGACCCCCAGCCCTCCCCGCTGCTCCAAAAACGAGAGCACGATCTCAAGTGATGCCAGGGGCCCCGTGGAAGACTCCATGAGGGCATAAGAAGGAATCGGTACGGTCATGTTGACGGGTCCGCTCCTGTGATGAAGTAAAAGTGGGCTTACCTTAACACCCACTTCAGCGGATATCAACAGGAGATTCTCACGCTAGGAGTGCCGTTGAAGGCAGCGCAGGATGGCCGTACAAAAGAGGAGAAACAACCCCCACTCGGGCTGCATCAGGCACAGGCTGGCTCAACGACGCAGGATCTGACAGACATCGACCTCCATCGAGGGCAGAATGGTGACCGCATCCGGGCTCAGCAAGGTCTCAGGGTTGAGCAGGCCCAAATGCAGGCGCTCGGGGATGCGCAAGTCCAGCAGCCGCCCCATCCGTAAGCGGGTCTGAGTACCGGGCAGAAAGGTCGCAGCACCCCCTCCTAAGGGCACCTGCGCATGCACCAGCTTGAGCCCACCCGCCATCAGCCCACCGACTCCCAGCCGGTTGAGCCAGGAGCGCTCCTGCACCTCCATCACCAGCTCCTCTTTGCTGTTCTGTGGATTCACCCCCATACGCCAGCGGTCGCGCTCGCGCGTGAGCTGCATATAAGCCAGCTCGCGTGGGCGCTTGTGCGCCAGCACCTTCAGCAGCGGAGTGCGCACCGATGCATCCACCATCCGGCCCACCTGCGTAAAGGTCGGACCATGAGGCGTGCTCATCAAAGCCACTTGGGTCAGCTCCACCAGGGCTTCTCCTTCGGAGATGCGGCGCTCCAGGCTCCAGTGGGCCAGTGGATCGTCACTTTCAGGCTCCTGGAGGGGAATAAACCGACCCGCACAGAGTCCAAACAGGGTTCGACCTCCCACACTAAACAAGGGCGCGTACACATAAGGCTGGAGAGATTCGGTCTTCACCCAATACCACAGACCCATCGCTTGACCCAGCAGGCGCACCGGCCCTTGCAGCGTCTGGCTGAGCACCTGCGCCTCCGGCGGACCCGCTCCAAAGTCGATGCCCTTGCTGTTCACCGCCGCCATGCCACTGCCTTGAGGTGCATTCTCCGCAGCCTCACCCGATGCCGATGGCCGTGGCACCCGTAACGGTGCCCCCTGTGCGCGTGCCCCCTGTGCGCGTGCCGCCTCTGCGCGTGCCGCCTCCGCGCGTGCCGCCTCTGCGCGTGCCGAAAAGTGTGCCCGTGCGTCGATCACACTGGCCTGTGTTTGTCCCGGCGCTCCCGCCCCAGAGCCCCCCGCCGATGAGCTGCGAGGCCGAGACGAGGATGGTTGTGACGCGCTTCCCATCGCTCGGATGTGTGAAGAATTGCTCATACCCTTCTCCTATGGTGAACGCCCTATGCGCCTGCACAAGGCTGTTTCTAGGAGATCGGCGGACACCAGGAAAGGTTTAGGCAGGAGATCATTTGCCACAGTTAGTAGATTAAAATACGCAAAAATTCTTTTTATTTTGATAAGATTGATGGATGTCTCTGTTTGTGACAACTTTGATGAAGGAGATGCACATGCTCAGCGGCAGCAGTAGATTACAGCAGCAGCAGCGGCAGCGACAACGGCAGCAGAAGTGGATGGGGGCGCTCCCCGCTTTGTGGTTCCTCTTCTCCGCCTGCTCAGATCAACCGGAGGACTCCCCCACCCCGAAGGAATCCCCCACGACAGTCCCCGTTACGCCCTCAGCGACGGCGACGGCGACGGCGACGGCAGCCCCCACACCTTCTCCCACCGGGACACCCGCTGACCTCGACCTCGACGAGGATGGTTTTACCGACCTAGACGGCGACTGCAACGACGATGATGATACCGTCTATCCCGGTGCCTCTGAGGTTCCCTACGATGGCATCGACCAGGATTGCCAAGGCGGTGACCTCACGGATGTGGACGGCGACGGATTTGATGGAGGTTCCAACGGCAACGACTGCAACGACAACAGCACCTCCACGTATCCCGGAGCGCCTGAGCTCGGCGATGGTCAAGACAATGACTGTGATGGGCAAGTGGATGAAGGGGTAGACTCCGTTGACAATGACAACGATGGGTATTCGGAGCTGACCGGCGACTGCAACGACAATGACAACAGCATCTATCCCGGTGCCTCTGAAGTCCCCTACGATGGCATCGATCAAGACTGCTCAGGATTGGATCTCTCCGATGTGGATGGAGATGGCTCCGCCGGTGGACCTTCGGGCTCCGATTGTAATGACAATGACCCGAGCATCCATCCCGGTGCTTCTGAAGTCCCCTACGATGGCATCTATCAAGACTGTAACCTGGAAGATGAGCTAGATGTAGACAATGACGGCTCCGAAGGCGGACCCGATGGAGATGACTGTGATGACACAGATCCCGGACGTTCTCCAGAGCTGTCAGAGATCCCCTACGATGGCATCGACCAAGACTGCTCCGGGTCAGACCTCACGGATGTGGATGGAGATGACTATGCAGGTGGCCCGTCAGGGACGGATTGTAACGATGGAGACGACAGCATCCATCCCAATGCAACGGAAGTCCCCTACGATGGCATCGACCAAGACTGCTCAGGAACAGACCTCACAGATGTGGATGGGGATGGGGTTGCAGGTGGACCGACGGGCACCGACTGCAACGATAACAATCCAAACACCTATCCCGGAGCGCCCGAGTTTGAGGACGATCAAGACAACGACTGTGATGGCAGCGTGGATGAAGAATTGGACAGCAATGACGACGACGGGGATGGTTACTCCGAACAGGCGGGCGACTGCAACGATGCCAACAGCGAGGTGAAGCCGGGTGGAACAGAAGTTCCCTATGATGGCATCGACCAAGACTGCTCCGGCGCAGACCTGACAGACGTGGATGGCGATGGATACAATGGGGGCACCTCTGGCAACGACTGCAACGACAACGATACGGGTATCAATCCCGGGGTGACGGAGATTCCCTACGATGGCATCGACCAAGACTGCACAGGAAAAGACCTGACAGATGTGGATGGGGACGGCTTTGACGGCGGTCCTTCAGGCACGGACTGCAACGACAATGCAGGTCTCACCAATCCCAATGGGGTGGAAGTCCCCTACGATGGCATCGATCAAGACTGCTCCGGTTCAGACCTGACAGACGTGGATGGCGATGGATATGCTTCGAGCATCGTGGGCGGAACGGACTGCAACGACAATGCCATTGGCATCAACCCCGCAGCGCAAGAAGTATGTGACAGTGTAGACAACAACTGTGATGGGATCGTGGATGCCGACGCGATAGATCGCATTCAGGTGTACGCGGATGCAGACGGGGACACGTATGGGAACGCGAGCGCAGGCTCGCTGGTGTGTACGCAGGTATCCGGGCAGGTGCGAGACAACACGGACTGCAACGACAGCAATGCAACGGCATATCCCGGTGCCACAGAAGTATGTGATGGGGTAGACAACGACTGCGACAAGAGCATAGATGAAGGGGTAAAAGAGCCCTTCTACGCAGACACAGATGAGGATTTTTACGGGGATGCCAACAGCTCGGTGATGGCCTGCGTAGCACCAGCAGGGTATGTCGAAGATGACACAGACTGCGACGATGAGGTCAACACGACTTATCCCGGAGCCCCCGAGAGCTGCAACGGCATCGATGATGACTGCGATGATGCGCTGGATGAAGGGGTGCTGACGACATACTATCAAGATAAGGATGGAGACACTTACGGCTCATCGGTGAGTGTGGAAGCCTGTGCAGCCCCCACCGGATATGCGACACGGTCAGGAGACTGCAACGATACCAGCAGCAGCATCAACCCGAGCGCAAAAGAGGTCTGTGACAGCAGCAACACGGATGAGGACTGCGACGGCAAAGCCGATGATGCAGACAGCAGTGTGGATGCCAGCACGAAGACGACCTTCTACCGAGACACGGATGGGGATGGATATGGTAGCCCGACGGTGACCACAAAAGCCTGTGATCAGCCGACAGGTTATGTGAGCAATGGGCAGGACTGCAACGCTTCAGATGCCAGTGTGAATCCCGGCGCCACCGAGCTGGCCGGCGACAACGTAGACCAAAACTGTGATGGAAAAGAGACGTGTTATAAGGATGCCGACAACGATGGTCAGCGTCCCGACTCGACCTCCACCGTGGTCTCGAATGACACCGACTGCTTGGATGCCAATGAGGCCGTGAGCACGGATGTGACGACGGACTGCGATGACAACGACGCTCAGACCTATGCAGGTGCGACGGAAATCACAGGAGACGGAAAAGACCAGAGCTGCGACGGACTGGAGACCTGCTACAAAGACGGAGACAGTGATGGATTCCGTCCCGATTCGACCTCCACGGTGGCATCGAGTGATGGTGACTGTTCGGATGCGGGTGAGGCACTGAGCTCAGCCCCCACGACAGACTGCGACGATACCAACGCCGCCATCAAACCCGGCGCAACCGAGCTTCCGGGGGATAACATCGACCAGGACTGCAACAATGCAGAGATCTGCTATAAGGACGCCGACGATGATGGTTATCGTCCCGACTCGACCTCCACGGTGACTTCGACGGACAAAGATTGCTTGGATGCCTTTGAAGCGGTCTCCAGCGATCCCAC
>JBJTQF010000306.1:0-8466 GCA_046075485.1 Myxococcota bacterium
TTCGGTCCTCAGCGAGCGCCTCGTAGCGTCAGCACCGCCAGACATTCGACATGCGCGGTCTGAGGCATCATATCAAACGGCTCCACCGAGCGGAGCTCGTACCCCGCTTGCAGCAGCAGCTTGAGATCCCGTGCCAGCGTCGCCGGATCACAGCTCACATACACCACCCGCGAGGGCCTGAGCTGCGGCAACATACCACACACCTCCCGCGCGCCCGCACGAGGTGGATCCAACAAAACCCGCTCAAACGTCTGCCCTTGCCGGATGAGCCCGCGCACCACCTCCGCGCAGTCGCCCTCCAAGAACGTGGCACGTTTGCCCGCTTGCCGTCGAGCCTCCTGCACCGCCGGACCCGCCAGCTCCACCCCCACCAGCCCCTTGACCCGCCCCAGCAGCGGAAGGCTGAAGTTTCCTGAGCCACAAAACAGATCCAGCACGCGGTGCTCCGGTTGCACCGCCAGCGCCTCGAGAGCAGCCTCCACCAGCGCCTGATTTTGCTCCACCTGCGCTTGAGCGAAGCGCAGCACCAGCTCGCCCCCCTCGAGCACACGCGGACGCGCCACCACCTTTACCCCGGGCGACGCCACAAAGGGCCGGAGCTGCTCGAGCACTTCCCCGAGCAACCCCACCTCCAGCCCGCCCTCTGCATCCTGCTGAAGCTCGAGCTGAAGGGGCTGCTCCAGCGGAAGTTGAGGCTGAAGCCACGCGCGGACTTCGGCCAGCAGCCGGTTGAGTGCCGGTTTTGCCACCACACACGTCGGAATATCCACCAGCTCATGAGAACCAGCCGCTCGAAAGCCGATGCGAAAACCCTCCGCCCGGAGCCGAAGGCGGCTGCGATATCCCAGCTCGAGGGGAGAGCGACGGGTGGCCAACACTTTCTCAGCCGGAATTCCAGCCAGGCGCTGCATCACCTCTACCACCACCTGCCGACGTGTCTCCGCCTGGACTTGTTCGTCCAGCCCCATCCACGGACAGCCTCCACACGCCTGCGCATGCATACACGGGGGCGAGCGCCGGAGCGCCGATGCCTGCACCAGCCGATGCGCACGCACGCGGGACCAGCTTGGGTGCGTCTCCAGCGCATGTACTTCGACGTCATCCCCCGGGAGCGCATGGGGTATGAAGAGCACTTTGCCCTCGAGGTGCGCCACGCCCTCCCCTCCCAGCGCCAGCCGCTCCACCCGAACCACCGGCGGATTTTCTATTCTCTCCAGCCTTGCCAGATTATTACCGCTGTGCCCTTTTGGAGCCCTTGCCGCCACGCCTGACGGAGAAGTCGCGGAGAGGCGCTCCCCCGAGGGACTCGCCTCTCGAGCGGATGCACTTGTCGCTGATTTTGCAGGAAAACGTGCGGGCGGGCGTGAAGCCGGTTTACGTGCCACCACAGACCTCACAGGCAGGAGCAGGTTTAAATCCGATCAGGCAAGACGAGGCGAGGGTTGCCAGCGCACTCGGAGCTGATCCAGCACAGTCTGAAGCTGCTTCCGCTGCGGCTTGCCAATATTTCCCGAGAGTACCATCACCAGATGTTCGGGGGCAAAGATCTTGCGCGCCACGGTCTGCACTTCTTCCGGTGTCAGCCGCTGCATCCGCTCCAACAGGGCCTCCATCTGCGGAGGCCGGTTATAAAGCTCCATCGCCAGCAGCCACGAGGCCAGCGCTCCCGGATTGTCGAGGGCAAACTCGAAGCTCATCTGGTAACGCTCCACGGCACGCAGGCGCTCTTCAGCCGAGATCGGCTCTTCTCGCAGCGCGGTGAGCACGCCCAAGATCTCTTGCACCAGGGTCACGAGCTTGGAGCCTTCCACCGAGGCATCGATGTCGAAGACACCGGTATCGTAAAAACACTCCATGCCCGCGTCGAGGTCATACACCAGCCCCAGCCGCTCGCACAGGTGCCACTGGAGCCGAGAAGCAATCCCATCGGTCAGCACATTCTGGAGCAACACCGCAGGCAGATACTCTTCGGCAGTAAAGGCAGGCGCGCGGAAGCTCAGGCTCAGATGCACCTGGCTGTCGTCGTTGGGCACCACCTCGAGCTTGGGCCCCTCTTCGAGATGCTGAGTCTCCGGCGAAAGCAGCGGCTCACCCGCCGGGAGCTGCGCAAAGGTGCGCTCCGCCAGAGCCAGCCCTTCGGCTTCGGAGACCCTCCCCGCCAGGTAGAGCACACAACAGGCACCGACATATTGCCGAGCATGATGCCGCTGCAAGTCCTGCTGCGTAAATCGACGGATGTTTTTTTCGGTCCCCAGGATGCTCAACCCCAGCGGCGTTCCCGGCCAGAGCATCGCACGCGCGTGACTCTCGGGGGTGATGTCTTGCCCACTTTCGTTGAGATCGCCCAGGCGCTCTTCCAAAATGATCTGTCGCTCGGTCTCGATGCCCTCGAAGGTGGGGTTGGTCATGATCTCGGCGAAGAGCTCGGCGGCCATCGCCAGGTTGCGCGGAGGAACCGTCAGGTAATACTGACAATAGTCTCGACTGGTGAGGGCACTGACCGGACTTCCCAGCCGCTCCATCGCCGCGTGAAGCTGAAGGGTATCGGGACGGGTGCGCGTCCCCTTAAACATCATATGCTCAACAAAATGAGAGATCCCCAGGGTTCGAGGGGTCTCAAAGCGGGGGCCCGCTTTCACAAACAAGCCCAGCTCCACCGAATGAACGTGGGGCAGCTCCAGAATCACCACGCGGAGGTGGTTGGACAGCGTGTGTCGAGACAGCTTCATGGTCATGGGAGCGTGAGGCATCCTCTCATTGGGGGTCCATTGGGGCGACGGGTCGTCACTTCGTCCGTGCGACACTGCGACCGTGCGACACTGCGTCCGTGCGACAGGTCGTCAGAGCGTCCGCGCCAGGGTCAAGACATCCACTTCAGCAGCACCAGCGGCTTTAAGGGCTTGAGTACACAAATTCCCTGTCGAGCCGGTTGTATACACATCGTCGATCACCAGCACATGCTGACCACTCAGGCGGGCTGCTTCGGCAGGCTCCACTTGAATGGCGAGCTGTTGGTTCTGATTGCGCGCACGCTTTCCCAGCCACGCTTGTTTGTGGATGGGCGTGGCTCGACGAAGGGCATCCACCAGCGGAATCTGAAGCCGCTCGGCCACCGGCTCCGCCAGCCGGAGGGCCTGGTTAAACCCGCGTGTCAGCAGGCGCTGCCAATGCAAGGGCACCGGAACCACCAGGGTCGGCAACGGGCCGGGAAAGAGGGTCGTCACCTGCTCCGCCAGCTTGATCCCAAAATAAGTGGCCAACCGACGCCCATGCACTTCTTTGAGGGTGCGCACGAGCGCAGGCATTGTACCATCGTAAGCCGCCAGCGCCCGCGCGCGCGCGAAGTGAGGGGGTGTCTGAAGACACTTCTCACAGGTAAAAGGCAGCGCCTGTGTATCATCCGGCAGGCCGCAGCGCAGACAGCCTTCGGGCAGCCGACGCCAACCGGCTGAGCAGGAGAGGCACAACAGGCGTTGTTCATCGGGATGGGCGCCGTCTCCACACGCCAGACAGCGGGTGGGCAAGACCACATCCAAGAGTTGCTCAGCCTCTCGTTGGAGGCCCTTGATCCGCATCCGCCAGCTTCCCACGTCCACGTCCCGCTGCTGAGGGGGCTTGTGAGGCATGCAGGCTCCGGCAATCATCCGATTCTACCGGATAATTGAGACTCAGGGATTATGGTAAGGCTCCCCGTTTAAGATGGTAAAGGCACGGTAGATCTGCTCCAGCAATACCAGCCGCACGATCTCATGGGGGAGTGTCATGGCGGACAAAGAAAGTTTGAGTGATGCGCGCGTGAGCAGCTCCGGTGCCAATCCCAGCGGCCCACCAATCACGAAGGCCACCTCTTTTTGACCGGCGTCTCGATGACGGCTGAGCCAGCGGGCCAGCTCCACGGAGGTCATCGAGGCCCCGTGTTCGTCGAGGGCCACCAGCAGCGCCCCGTCCGGGAGCTTCTCGAGCAGGCGTTCGGCTTCTTTACGCTTCACCTGAAGCGGATCGGCGGAGCGGATCACCGGCTCTTCTTTGACCTCGAGGGTCTTGAGCGGTGCATAATGCTGGAGCCGGTCGAGATAGACCTCACAGCCTTCACGAATCCAGGGCAGGCGGAGCTTGCCGGGGGTGAGCAGGGTCAGGCGCATCAGGAAGCGGAAGCAGTTTGGCCACTTCGTTCGGGTGGCAGGGGCAGTCGAGGCGCGTCCACCCACAGCCCTTCCAGGTCGTAGAACTCACGCACCGGCTCATAAAACAGATGCACCACGACGGAGCCAAAATCGAGCAGCACCCACTTTCCCGAGCTCTGACCTTCGACGCTGAGGGCATGCACGCCATGTTCGCGAGCTTTACGCTCCAGGAAATCAGCGACGGCCTGAACTTGTCGGGTCGAGGAGCCGCTGGCGATGAGGAAATAGTCAGCGTAGCTGGCCATGCCCTCCACATTCAAGATCACAGGTGAGACGGCTTTCTTTTCGAGAGCCGCTTCGGTCAACAGATAAGTCAAGGCACGCGGTTCTATGACAGAATCCTCCAATTGTGGGACATGGGGCCGATGGCCCGCCGATGGATGTGTCGGTGATGGTCCCTGCGCTGAAAAACAATAACTTCTCTCAAAATCTAAGGCCGGTCTAAGGGACCGTCAACCCAAATCCCCCGGCGCTGCACCAGGCTCCGCCGACGTGGCAGCGGTTTGGGGCGCTGAAACACTCGACGCCGACCCGCTGAGCAGGAGCGCCTGTTCTTCTCTCAGCTTGGCGTCGGCTTGGCGAAGCGCCTGACCACAAAAATAGAGCTGAAAAAGCTGGCCCACGTACAGCGGCAAGAGGGCCATGCCCACCTGCTGAGGGCTCAAAAATGCTCGATAGCGCATGGCCTGCGCTTCGCTAAACTGAATGGCCCAGAGCTGGTCAAAGGCAGGCTGCAAGCCGAGGGTCAACCCCACAGCACCCAGCAGGGCTCCATAGGCCAAGCCTTTCGCCAGCCGCTTGGGGGTGGAACCTTCACTCATCAGCAGCCCTCCCATGAGCAGGAAGGGCAATACCAGCCCGAGGTTGACCACCATCAACACTTCCAGCGGGCTCGGAAACGGAAAACGTCCCTGCGCATAATAGGCCATCAAGCTCAGGACACTGGCCATCAGCCCCGGAATGGCAGACCCAAACGAGAGCAGGGCCAGCAGCGGACTGGCCGGTGAGAGCTGAGCGCGCTCGGCTCCCGGCACGGAGGTCTCCATCCGAGCAGCTCGAGCGGCCACGGTAAAGGGGCCAAGCTGTCGCACTTGCTCCCGTACCAGCCGAGACGGATCGTGGAGGAGCTTCTCCAGCCGTTGCACCAGCTCCGGGCTCAACGGACGGGGCGCGTGTGCGAGGGCCAGCAGTGCTCGATATCGCTCCCGCTCTTCGGAGGCATCCAGGGCTCTCATCCAGGCCGCCACTTCTTCCGGCGTCAGGGTCTGAGAGGCCGAGTGAGACTCACCCTCGGCGGGGGGGTTGGCGTATATGCTCATGCAACAGCCCTCGTGGAGCGTGTGGAGAGGCTCAGGGCCGGGCCACCGTCTCAGGAGGCTCCGCGAGCTGAGTTTTGCCAATGCGGGAGCGGCGGAGCTTAAACGTCACCTCGTAGCGGGTTTCTTCTCCAGCTTCTCCGGGACGACGGGCAAACCGACCTTGTCTCCAAGCGCCCTCCAGCTCGATGAGCAGGGGCACCCGTGTGGTTTTGTCCAGCAGGACTTGTCCCGTCAGACTCTCGCCCACCAGACTGCGCCGAGTGGCTTCGGGGCCTGCGCCGGTGGGGGTCACTCGAGCCTCAAACCCGATCCGATACCGCTCAACGGGGCGACCTTCGACCTCGTCGAGTTGTTCCAGGCTGTAGGTGGCCATGCCTTGAAAGGGCTGAATCACACCTTGCCACGGATTCCAGGTCTGACGCAGATAATAGTGTATTTCTTCCGGGTTCTCGCGCTGGCGCATGCGCCCGTCGGGGAGTCGCTGGAAGACTTTGCCTTGCCACACGGTGACATCCAGGGGGGTGAGTTTGCCCTTCTGGATCATATAATGGTACTGTTCCCAGCCGTCCCACAGGAGCTTCTGCTTCTCGGTGCGGGATTTATCGCCTTCGCTGGCCCCTGAGCCGCCGCTGGACTTGAGCACGAGGGCGGTCTCATACTGGTGAGGCCCAAGCTGAGCCACTTGCTCCCAGGTGAGCTTCTCCAGTCCGGTGGAGACGGAGGCGGACACGTCTCGTTGCTCAGCCTGAGATTGGCAGGCCGATAACATCAATGCGCATATCAAGAGCAGCGGTGTCAAAAGTGCGGACATGCCGAATGAAGCCGGTCTCTCGACGTCTGGCATAAGAGCGGAGGGCTCTTCTGATTTACGCCGGTTGACTGCGACTTTCTTCGAGGATGCGCGCCACGTCAAAGATCAGCTCCCGAAGTCCTTCACCCGTTACCGCTGAGATAGCATACACCCTTCTGCCCGAGGTCTCAAAAGATTTGAGCAGGGCCGGGAGGAGGTTCTCCCGGTCTTCGAGGGTGTCTATTTGTGTGAGCAGCACCACTTGGGGCTTGTTGAGAAGCTGCTCGTCGTAGCGGGCCAGCTCGCGGTTGATGACCTCAAACCGCTCTTGAGGGCCACGCGCCTCCAGCCCGGACAGGCTGATGAGGTGCAAAAAGAGCCGGGTCCGCTCGATGTGTCGCAGGAACTTGAGCCCCAAGCCTGCACCGTCGCTGGCACCTTCGATCAAGCCGGGGATATCGGCGACCACAAATGAGCGCTCGTTGTCCACCCGTACCACCCCGAGGTTGGGCACCAGGGTCGTAAAGGGATAGTCCGCGATCTTGGGCCGAGCTGCGGAGATGCGCGAGATCAAGGTAGACTTGCCCGCATTGGGAAATCCGAGCAGGCCCACATCGGCGATCAGCTTCAGCTCGAGGTCGAGGGTGCGTTCTTCGCCTTCTTGACCTTCTTCTATGACATCGGAAGGTTTGCCCAAGTTCGCGAGGGTCACGTTGCCACGTCCAGCACGTCCGCCCCGGGCGATGCAGAGGCGCTGGCCGACGCTCGAGAGATCACCGAGGAGGGCTTGGGTCTGCGCATCGCGCACGAGGGTGCCTACGGGGACGGGCACGAGGATATCGCCTCCACTCTGACCGGTTTTGCGCGTACTGGCCCCCGGCTGACCATTTTTGGCCACATACCGGGGGGTGAAGCGCAGCTCCAGCAGGGTGGAGGTATTTTCTTTGGCCTCGAGAAACACGGAGCCGCCATGTCCTCCGTCGCCGCCGTCGGGACCGACGATGCGGGTTTTAAACCGCTTGAAGGTGGCCGCGCCGTTTCCGCCGCGACCGGCTCGCGCATAAATGGAGGCTTCATCAACGAACTTCATGGGGAGGGCCTGAAAGGAGGGAGTGTCGGCTGGGGCTTAAGCCTGAACGTCGGCGGATGCCTCGGTTTCGGCCTGCACCGGGATCACGGACACAAAGCGTCGTCCTCCCCGCGTGACCGAAAACTTGAGGATCCCATCCACGGTGGCGAACAAGGTAAAGTCCCGTCCCAAGCCCACATTCTGGCCGGGATGGAACTTGGTGCCCACCTGACGAACAATGATATTACCCGAACGCACAAGCTGTCCGCCAAACAGCTTCACGCCCCGACGCTGCGAGTTCGAATCGCGACCGTTACGGCTGCTGCCCTGTCCTTTTTTATGTGCCATCGTACACCTCTTAAATCAAAACGCCAGCCTTCGAGGGCGGGCGATCAAAGCGACTTGAGAACGCGCTGATTAAGCCTGAGCAGCGGCCTCTGCTGCGCTGCCCCAGCTCTCATCCAGACCGGAGAGCCGACCAATGCGCACCAGCGTGAACTGAGCGCGGAATCCCCGCTTACGACGGAAATTCTTCCGACGGCGCTTCTTGAAGATGATGACCTTTTCGGCCTTAATATGCTTGACCACTTCGGCGTTGAGCTCGACCCGAGCCAAGACGGGGCTGCCGATGTGGGTATTGACGGGGCCTGCCACCAGCATCACGGGGAAGGTCACGTTGGCTCCGGGCTCCGCTTGCAGGCGCTCCACCCGGACGAGCTGGTTGTGGCTGACCTTGAGCTGGCGAGCTCCGGCCTTAATGATTGCGAACATTGTTTCCTCCAGTCAAAACCACCGCGACGACCAGCCCTCACAAGCGGCGAATGTCACTTGTGTATGCTGTGTTGATCTCCGTGCGGTGCCATCGGGTAACGTAAGACGTGCGGATGTTATGCGCAGGTCATCGATCAAATCCTGTCTGCGTCTCAGACAGAGCAAGAAGCGTGAGTATACTGAAGTAGGCGTCACTGTCAACTTTTTTTTGGATCTGGATGAGCTCTTCTGCTGAGGGGGCTCCGTCGCGCCGGGAACCGGTTCGCCCGCGCCATCCTCGTCCGGGGGAACTTCGGCTGGCGCTCCTGCCGGCGCACCGCCCGCCGGCGCACC
>JBJTQF010000307.1:0-35657 GCA_046075485.1 Myxococcota bacterium
TTTTGCGACGCATTGCAAAGAGGTTTTGCAAAGAGGGCGCTGCCCTCTCTGCACACTCCCGCAAGGGGCCAGCGGGCCCCTTGACCCCTTTTTTGAGGGCGATGGATGAGCAGGTGTGTGTGCTGGGCGCACCTCAACTGCGCGCATACACATCACACACGACCACAAGGCTCACGTCTTCTGATACCGGGTCTCCGCCCCAATGGTCACGGTGTCCACAATGGCCATGATCACCGCATCCACCGGCTTATTTTGCGTGGCAGTCGTCATACGGGCGGAGGAGCCACTGGCGTACAGCACCACCTCTCCTTCACCCGCACCCACTGCATCCGCCGCCACCACGAAGGCATCTTTCCCTTCAAACTGGAGCGACAGATCCCGCACCATCATCAAACGCAGTCCATCGAGCTTTTCATCTTTTTGTGTGGCGACCACAGTCCCCACCACGAGGCCCAGCTTCATGTTGCCTCAGCTCAGCTCTTCTGACCCGCGCGACCCAAAGGCAGCACGCCGTCAATGTTCTCGTGCGGACGCGGAATCACATGGACAGAGACCATCTCGCCCACACGCTGCGCCGCCCGTGCTCCTGCGTCGGTCGCGGCTTTCACCGCTGCCACGTCTCCGCGCACGATGGCGGTCACGTATCCCCCGCCGATCTTCTCAAAACCCACCAGCTCCACCTTTGCGGCCTTGACCATTGCGTCCGCCGCTTCGACCATCGCCACAAAGCCTTTGGTCTCGATCATGCCCAGAGCGTCAGCCATCTGTTCTCTCCTTCGCGCTCGAAAAGAGCGGAAATCATTCAGGTTGAAGTCTCCCGTCGGGGACACCGCCCTCCACAGAAGACACCACAGGTTATCAGAACGTCTTCGTAAACGATTGAGCGGTTATTTATCGCCGCCACCCTTCGGGAGCGCACGCCCCGACACCGCTTGCAGTGCCGCCAATGCCGCTTCTTGCGCACTGTCGATCTCCGCTTCAGTGCCGCCCATGTACAGTCGGCCAAAGGCTCCAAAGGGTCGAAGCTCCACCAGCGTCACGTTGGCCGCTTTTTCCGCTTCGTTGGCCGCGAGCACAATCCATGCCGCCGGTTCGGTCTCGAGGATAAACAACGACTGCCCCGGCAGCAGCATCGATCCTCCCCGATTCCGGTTGATGAGCTGGGCTTGATACGGCTCCACCGACCGAATCACGGTATTCGAGACAATCGTGGGCTTGATACGATCCTCTTCTCGAGTCTCTAAGAAGTCCAGAATCGCCTGCCCCGCCTGCCGAACCTCACCCTGGTCAAAATCATGCACCTCGAGCAGACCAAAAGCCCGCTCCACCACCTGCACTGCCGGAACGACCTTCGTGGCCTTCAACGCCACATCCGTCACCCGGTTGATCAACATACCAGGTGCGGTCTCCACAAACAGAGAGGCCATCCCCTGCAACGGCAGAAAGCCCTTGGAGGTCGAGCCGATAAACGCCGCAAGTTGCGCTTGCAAACTGTCGATAAAGACAAAGCCTCGAAGAGTAACCATCGTCGCTCCTAAGAAAAGAATCTGGGACTCTCGTTTTAGCGTTTACTTTCAGGCACTGTCAAGGACAATTACCGACGACCCACGGCTCATCCCCTTCGCCGTCTCAGGAGGTTCTGTTGTATGGCGCTCCATGACTCGACCGCTCAACCTTTGTTCATCCCGGCTGCTCCAGAGGTCTTACGTTTGCCCATTCACACCCACTGGAACGGTGCGCCTGAGCATAACCCGCGTCTCCAGGGCGAAGTGCTGCTCTCCGCATCCCCGGAAGGTCTGCTGCTGACCATGCGCTTGCCGCATCAAGAGCAGCCTCAAATTCCCGCAGCGCCGGTGGGGGAGCGGGTGGCCAATCTCTGGACTTTCGATGTGGTCGAGTGTTTTCTAGCAGGACCGGATGGTTACACGGAGATTGAGCTTGGAGCGGGGGGCCATTTCCTGATCCTGACGTTCTCCGCCCCTCGTGTGTGTGCGGACGCCTGCGAGCGCCTCCAGCCGTCTTTGCAGTTTGAGCCTCACCTGGAGCACCCTGCCCATCCTCACCTGCCACGCTGGTCTACTCGCCTGTGCCTGCCCTGGAAGTACGTGCCTCAACCCTTGACCCGTGGGAATGCCTATGTGATCGTGCGGGAACATTACCTTTGTTTTGAGCCCTTACCGGGCCCCAAGCCGGATTTCCATCAGCCCCAGCGCTTTCCAACGGTCATGCTCAGCCCGGAAGCGGAGCGCCTACGCTCTCTCGCCTAAGCACCCTCGCAGCTTGAGCCCTCGCAGCTCGAGCCCTAGAAGCGCCTCAACAGCCTGCCTGCGCTGCCGCGGTGCTCGAGACGTATTGCCCTGTCTCGGGATCTCGCCAACGTTCCGACGTCTCATCATAGACATAAGGACAAGGGGCTTCTTCCTCCTCTTCGCTGGGTTCTTCTTCTGCCGGAGCGGAGTCCGTTCCTCCCGCTTGGTCCTCCCCCGTGCCGTCTGAACTGCTGCCGTCTGAGCTGCTGCCGTCCTCCGAGGTGCCACTTTCGTCTGAGCCGCTGCCGCCTGTCCCGCCGCCGTTGTTGCTTCCGGCCCCTCCTTCTCCGCCGCCGTAGCCGTCTCCACCTCCGGCATAGTCGGATGGCATGCCACCTCCGGGTGAGCCGGGAACGTTGCGCCCTGAAAGCACCTCCGCCACATCCAGGCTGAGATCCGAGACCCCTGCTTGAAAGAGGGGCACGAGCTGTTGAGCCATTCCCACCACCGCCACCACCAGCACCGAGAGCAGCAGGGCCTGTTCCACCGTCGTAGTTCCACGCTGAGCTGTATTTTGACCGCTCCTGGAGGGCATAGACGCTCCTTTTTGCAAGCGTTGGTGAGTGTCTGCCCATCCTGACACATCTGCCAAAAGATGCAAGTGCCGTTTCCGAGACTCGGTTCCGCTCCCTCCTGAACATGCCCCTTGACGCGCAGGAACCTTTCCTTCACCATAGACAGCACTTGGAAACGGTGCAGCGCCAGCGGAAGCTCCAGCGGTTACGAAAGCGAAGCCTGATGCAGACCTCTCAGCCCAGCCTCTCGGTTGTGATTCCGATCTACAACGAGGTAGACAACCTTCAGCCCCTTTATGAGCGTGTGACCGCCGTGATGGAGGCCCATGCTTATCCATTTGAGCTGATTTTGGTGAACGATGGCAGCCGTGATGGGTCACGAGAGCGGCTCGACCAGCTTGCTCAGCAAGATGCGCGTGTGAAAGTGATCCATTTTATCCGTAATTATGGTCAGACGGCGGCGATGTCTGCGGGATTTCGCTTTGCTTCCTGTCCGTTGGTGGTGACCCTCGACGCCGACCTTCAGAACGATCCACAAGATATTCCTGCCATGCTCAAAAAGCTCGACGAGGGCTTTGATGTGGTCTGTGGATGGCGTCGTGACCGTCAGGATGACTATTGGACTCGCATCCTGCCCAGCCAGCTCGCCAACAAGATCATCAGCATGGCCAGCAAGGTCCGGCTGCACGACTATGGCTGTACCCTTCGCATCTATCGTCGAGCGTTTTTGGAGGATATCCCTTTGTACGGCGAGATGCACCGGTTCATCCCCATTTACGTTACCTGGGCAGGCGCGCGATTGGTGGAGATGCCGGTACACCATCATCCTCGTACTCGTGGGGTCTCGAAGTATGGTCTGTCGCGGATTCCGAAGGTCTTGATGGATTTGTTGACCGTGAAGTTTCTGCGCGACTATTTTGTCACCCCTATTTATTTTTTTGGCATCTTTGGGTTTCTGCTGGCCTTTGCGGGGCTCACCTCGATGGGCGCCGCCGTCTACATGAAGCTGGCCTTTGGCACCTGGATGCATAAAAATCCCTTTGTGCTCTTCAGTGTCGGATTTTTCATCATGGCACTGATGATGTTTATGATGGGCCTGCTCGCCGAGATCCTCATCCGTATGAACTTTGAGATTCAGAAAAAGCCTCCGTATAAGGTGCAGGCGCTGATCAATCTTCAGAGCCCACCACGCCCGGGAGTGCCTTAATGTGTGCCATCACCGGGTTTTTCCTGCGTCATCCACCCCCTTCTGAAGTCAAAAACGGCACCTGGAGCGTCCCCCGGACCCTCGAGCGCATGTTAAAAGTGCTCCTCCACCGAGGCCCTGATGGACAGGGCAAGCTCTTCTCGGGAGCGCCCTCGCCTTCTGCTCGCGCCAGCCAGCTCCTCGAGCTCGGCCTCTCTCCTTCCAAGCGACAGCTTCGTGCGGGTGGATTTCTGGAGCAGTGGGACATCTCTCAGCCTCGTCCTGCGCGGGTGCTGCTCACGCCGCCCTTACCGGAATCGTGGACCCTGGCGTTGGGCACCAATCGGTTGGCCATTGTGGATCGAGCCCAGGGACTCCAGCCCACCAGCAGCGAAGATGGCCAGATCTTGGCCATTCTCAACGGTGAGCTCTACAACCACCAGGAGCTGAGGGCGAGGCTGGAGCCGCTTGGCCATCAGCTTGACAGCCACTCCGACGCTTCGATCCTGCCACACTTGTACGAGCAGCACTCATTTCCGGGCATGCTGGCGGAGCTGCGGGGGATGTTCGCCCTCGCCCTATGGGATCAGCGCCGGGAGACCTTATTTTTGGCCCGCGATCCGGTGGGGGAGAAACCCCTCTTTTATGCCCTTCGCCCGGAGGGGCTCTATTTTGCGTCGGAGCTGAAGGGCCTGCTGAGCCTGCCCTGGATGCCACGTCAACCGGATTATGTTGCCCTCACTCAAAGTTTGGTGTACGAGACCATTCCACCTCCACGTACTCCTTTTCAGGGCATCTGTGCGCTGGAGCCTGGACAGTTTCTGAGCTTTGGCCCAGAGGGTGTGCAGCTCGGCGCTTATCATCACTGGCCGACGCCGGGGATGTTGCGGCATGCGCGGCACACGGCGTTGTTCCACGGCTCCCATTCCGCTCAGACCTTGCTTGACCGGGTGGAGGCGCAGCTTCGGAGCTCCGTTGCGCGTCAGCTTATGGGTGAAGTCCCGGTGGGCCTGCTGCTCTCGGGAGGGCTCGACAGTGGACTGGTCGCCCGTTATGCCGCTGAGCTGCGGCCTCAGCTCCCGGCTTTTTCGCTTGGTTTTGAAGAGCCGAGCTTCGACGAGCGGGAAGCAGCCCGTGAGACCGCTCGTGTACTTCACCTTCCGCATCATGTGGAGGTGCTGCGGGAAGCTCAATTTCCGGCGTTGCTTGACGATGTGCTGAATTTTCTCGACGCACCGCTGGCGGATGGTTCGCTCCTGCCGACCTTCGCCTTGATGAAGTTTGTGCGGCAGCATGGGGTGCTGGTGGCGCTCGCCGGTGACGGTGGAGATGAAGCCTTTGCCGGATATCCGACCCATCAGGCCGGTCAACGGCTGGGGGCGTTTCCGGCTTTGCCACGCCTGAGCTCATTTCAGCCCTGGCTGGAGCGGCTGGCACGCTCTCATGAGAACCTCTCGCCGGGATTTAAGCTCAAGCGGACCCTGGAGGGCTTAAGTGTGCCACCGGCGCTGCGTCAGGCGGTGTGGATGAGTGGCTGGCTTCCGATGGAGCTGGAAACTCAGCTTACGCCGGAGTGGATGGCGCTGCTACGAGGTGCGCTGGAGGGCCACTCGCTGCTGGAGGGCCTGCTGGAGCCGAGCTTACGCCTGTGGCCCGTGCTGCAACACCACGAGGGGCTGGAGCGGAGTCAGCTTCACGATCTCTGTCGGTATCTCCCGGATGACCTGCTGGTCAAGACGGATCGGGCGAGCATGGCGTGTGGGCTGGAGGTGCGCGCCCCGCTGCTCGACCCGGAGGGGGTGAGGCTTGGGCTCTCGTTGCCCCCGGAGCTGAAGGTGTCGGGGCTCGAGAGTAAAGTGGCGCTGCGACGGCTGGCGGCGAAGAAGCTGCCGGCTTCGGTGGTGAGTCGTCCGAAGAAGGGATTTGGGATGCCGACCGCACACTGGCTGCGCCGTCTTCCGGTTGGGCAGGTGGAAGAGTGGCTCAGAGGGGGGGAGACGTTGCCTGCACCACTCACGCAGGCGGGTATGCAGGCGCTCGTGCAGGCGCATCGGGCAGGCAAGGCGGATCATCGTAAGCGTCTGTGGCCGCTCATCATCTTGTCACGCTGGAGTCAAGGACGCTGGGGCTATTAGGTCAAGTCATCGGCGAGGACTTGTCATGCGTCGGCCTTCGCGTCCTTCGCCAAAAAATACAAAAGCCCCACGGCCTGAGCGATGGGGCTTCTGCATGTCAGAGTGGCTTGTAAGCCGAGTTCTGTCTCTCTCAGACGTCACCGTCACGGGAGAGGGCAATCATTCCTCTAGGGCCGCCATTGCTGACGGTCTCCAGCAACCAACCCGGGGGTTTTCGGACGGAACCATCCTAGTCGCCGACGTTGCCGCCTTCGACATTCCCCCCTATTCGGTTTTGCTCCAGATGGGGTTTACCTGGCTGACACTGTTACCAGCATCACCGGTGAGCTCTTACCTCACCCTTTCACCCACGCCCGTGGACGTACCTTTTCCAGGGACAACGTGAGCCCAGTCCGTCTCTCGACGCGGCACTCTTGCCACCCAGGGAAGTATACTTCCACGCTGCATCTGTCCCTGTCACTCGTCGCCGAGGACAGGCACGCCGCAGGGTTCAGCCGACCTCTCAATCGGCTGCCCGACAGTCTGCTCTCTGTGGCACTTTCCTGCGAGTCACCTCGACCGGACGTTATCCGGCATCTTGTCCTATGGAGCTCGGACTTTCCTCCCGTCCTTTTGAGACCGGCGATTGCCCCGCTCACTCCGACACTTTCCGAACCGGTCAGGCTCAGAAATCAAACCCGGCTCAGTCCAGAGGACGGTCGGGCAAAACCAGCCGCTTACAGCTCTGGCAGATGTGAAAACTCCGCCCGAGCAGGATATTAACGACAAACTGAGGCTGAATGGGCAGGTGGCAGTGAGGACAGCCTCCATCCTGCACGGTCAGACAGGCTCGCTCGCCGTGGAGCTGGTATGCAAACTGATAGGCAGTCTTCAGCTCGGCCTGAAGCTGCCCCAGAAGTGTCTCACGCTCGAGCTTCAGCCGCTCAATGGAGGCACCTTCGGCTTCAAACTGCTGCTTTCGCTCCGCTTGGCCTTCCGTGAGCTGCTTTTTCTTAAGCGGGAGGCTATTCTTAAGGAATGTCAAGCGGTTGGCTTCTTTTTCGGCTTTATCGAGCTGGGCTAGGATCAGCTCTTCGAGCTCGTCTTTGCGCTTCTGGAGGCTGAGCAGGTCACGCTGAGCCAGCTCGAGCTCTTTGGTGCTGGTGACGTGGGCCATGTCGCGCAGCCGAGAGAGTCGGGTCTCTGTCCAAGTGAGCTCCGCCTCGAGCTTCTGCTGAGCCTGCTGGCCCTCACGCTGCTGCTGCCCGAGTTGTTCGAGCTCGTGAGCGTGGGCTTCGAGCTCCGCTTTGGCTTGACGAGACTGGAGACGCAGGCGCTCACGCAGCTCACCCGCGCGCACGAGCGCACGATCTGTCTGGTCCAGCAATACCAGCAGCTTGAGCTGGGGTAACCACTCGCCTTGAGACATGGTCGGTGCCTCTTGGATGAGAACGGGCCTGTTACCCACTCGTGCAGGTGGCAAGAACCTCCGACGTTCAAGTCACCGGGCTAACAGGGCGAAGATAAGAGAAGAACAGCTTGCCAGGAGGCGTCAGAGAAGGCCAGGAAGTGGGCCCACCAGGATTCGAACCTGGGACCAACCGGTTATGAGCCGGCTGCTCTCACCGCTGAGCTATGAGCCCCAAACGCTCCAGCACGTTGGAGGCAAACTGTATCTGCCCGGCCATTTTCTGTCAACTCAAAAACTACACGTTGGTCTGCGGAGGTCAGCCTTCTAAGAAGCTCTTGAGCCGACGGCTGCGGCTGGGATGGCGCAGCTTTCGCAGGGCTTTGGCTTCGATCTGCCGGATGCGCTCGCGGGTCACTTCAAAGTCTTGTCCCACTTCTTCCAGGGTATGATCGGAACGTTCGCCGATGCCAAAACGCATGCGGAGCACCCGCTCTTCTCGCGTGGTGAGGGTGGCCAGCACGCGGCGGGTCTGCTCGGACAAGCTCATGCTCACCACGGCTTCAGAGGGGCTGAGGATTTGTTTATCCTCAATAAAATCGCCGAGATGCGAGTCTTCTTCTTCACCGATGGGGGTCTCCAGGGAGATCGGCTCTTTGGCGATCTTGAGGATCTTCTGGATCTTATCGACGGGCATCTCCATCCGCTCGGCGATCTCTTCGGGGGTGGGCTCGCGACCTTTCTCCTGGAGCAGATATCGCGAGGTGCGAATCAGCTTGTTGATGGTCTCGATCATGTGAACCGGGATGCGAATGGTGCGGGCTTGATCGGCAATCGCTCGGGTGATGGCTTGCCGAATCCACCACGTCGCATAGGTGGAGAACTTATATCCTCGGCGATACTCGAACTTATCGACCGCTTTCATCAAGCCGATATTGCCTTCCTGGATGAGATCCAAAAACTGCAAGCCTCGGTTGGTGTATTTTTTGGCAATGGAGACCACCAAACGCAGGTTGGCTTCGATCAGCTCGGCTTTGGCGGCTTCGGCAACCGCTTCTCCTGCGGCCACCGCACGCTGAAGGGCCTTCAGCTCAAAGATGGTCATGTTGGAGTCTTTTTCGACCCGTGCCAGCTTTCGATAGGCGGAGCGCACTTGTTTCTCGAGCATCAGCAGGTATTCCATGGTCAAGCCGGTGCTGACACGAATCTGCCGGGCTTCTTCGTCACTCTGCCGGAAGCGGGTGAAGAGACCCCGCATCTCTTCGGGGGCCTGACGACAGCGACGGGCTGCTTCCTGAATATCTCGCTCAGAGCGCCGGATGGCCTCAAAATACTGGCGCATGCGTCCAATCTGGCGATTAAGCTGCTTACGTTTGAAGATGATGTTCTCAAAACCGGCTTCGAGGTTACTCTCGGCGTCTTCGAGCTTCACGCGGGCGATATCCAGCTCATCGGTGTTTTGAGCGGCTTGAATGGCTTCGATTGCTTCCCGGCGTTGCAGGAAGATGGTGTGAAGCTGGGCCATGAGCTCAGGGGCCAGATGGGGTCCGGTGGCGTCTTCTTCGGGATCGACATCGGGTTCGGCTTCTTCTTCGGTGCCGCGCCGGGGCTTGCTGGGCTCCATCAGCTCCAAGAGGGAAAAACCAGAGCGCAGGAGGGCCCGTTTGATGTCTTCTTCGCCGTCTTCGATGCGTCGGGCGATGGAGATTTCGCCGTCGCGGGAGAGCAAGGAGACGGAGCCCATCTTACGCAGATACAAGCGCACCGGGTCGTTGGAGCGCGAGGAGGAATCTTCTTCGACTTCCTCTTCGGTGGGCACCACTCGACGGTTGCGCTCGGACTTTTCTTTGATGAGAATATCCTGCCGGGCTTGGGCGAGATCGATCTCCATGTCACCAAACATCATAAACACGTCGTCGATGGGCTCAGCGTTGACGATGTTGGGTGGTAGCACGTCGTTCACCTCCTCAAATGTAAGGAAGGTGCGTTCCTTCCCCATGTCTACGAGATGCTGGATATCTTTGATTTCCTTTTCTTTCATTTCTCCCGCTCCATGCACGCGGCCCATGCAGCTCCGCGCTTTTTCTGCTGGTGCTACCCAGCTCTGCCACGAATTCGCGCTTTGAGATGCGCCAGCTCTCGATCCAGCGCCTGCTTCTGAAACAACAGCTCTTGCAGCCGGGCGGGATCGCCGCCACTGGTGCCTTGATGGTTGATCTCCGCCTTCAGCCGACTGGAGAGCTGCTGAAAGAAGCGCTCTTTGATGCCCAACAAACACTGCTCGCGGGTGCGCTCGCGGACGTTTTCGGGCACGTCGAGGGGTTTGAGGGTCAGCTCCAATAAGCGGCTGTGCAGTGCCGGGTCTTGGACCTGAGCCAATAAGGTATCGGCCAGAATGGGTTGCCCCTGACGCCACAGCTCGAGGGCGTGGGCCAATACCTGCTTTAACCCCTCATGGGTAAAAAAATGCTCAATTTCAGCTTCAAGGGCTGAAGGAACAATTTCTTCAGGCTGCTGAAGAAGCCACTGTACGGCAAAGGCTTCCTCGACAGGCAGTGTCATAACCGGCTTAACCGGAGTGGAGCGCATCGAGGGAGCACTCAAGCTGTCAGGGGCTCGCTGCTCGGCTCGGGCTTTCTCCAGGTACTCGGCGACCATACCATCGTTCATGCTGAAGTGCCGCGCAAGGGCGCTGATATAATAGTCTAACTTCTCGGGCCCCAGCTTGAGCAGGTGGGGGGCCAAAAACGCTAAACTTTCTTCGCGCACCTGCGCATCTCCCGCAGAAGCCCGCGCTCGCCGCCAGATGAGCTGGTCCAGCAAGGGGGTGGCCTGTTTAAGGCGCTGCTTAAAGGCATCCGAGCCTTCTTCTTGCAGCACTTCGTCCGGGTCTTTTCCCTGCGGCAGCGAAACATAGTAGGGCCAGAGTCCTTCTTCAAGAAAAAGACCGAGGCTCTTCTCCGCTGCGGCCTGCCCTGCCCGGTCTCCGTCATACATCAACACCACCCGCCGGGTGTAGCGTTTCAGAATCTGGAGATGCTGCCGGGTCAAGGAGGTGCCACAGGTGGCCACCACATGGGAGATGCCTCCCGCATGCAACGCCAAGGCATCAAAATATCCTTCGACCACCAACACCGCGTCTTCCTGGCCAATGGCCCGCCGCGCACTCTCGAGCGCATAGAGGGCTTCAGACTTGTGAAAGAGCGGATGTTCCGGGGAGTTCAGATATTTGGGCTCACCGGCACCCAAGATACGGCCACCAAAGGCGATCACTTTGCCCGACACGTTGCGAATGGGAAACATCACACGCTGTCGAAAGCGATCATAATACCCTTCGTTGGCACGTCCATAACCATCGTTCTGCCGCCGACCGATCAGGCCCGCTTTTTCAGCCAAGCTGAGCGGATGTCGCTGAGCGTTTAAGTAATCGACCAGGTTTTGCCAACCGTCGGGCACAAAGCCGATGCGAAACTGGGCGATCAGCTCCGCTGGCAGGCCCCGCTTGAGCACGTACTGCCGAGCGGCTTCTCCCGCAGGCGTTTGAAGTTGTCGCTCATAAAAAGAAGTGGCCACCTCATAGAGATGGTACATATGCTCCTTTTCGTCCATGCGACGTTTATCTTCAGGGGAGAGCTCACGCTCGGGGATGGGAACGCCACAACGCTCCGCCAGCTCACGCACAGCTTCTACAAAAGGCTGATTTTCGATGAGCGTCATAAACTTGATGACGTCACCCCCGGCCTGACAGCCAAAACAGTAGAAGAGACGCCGACTTTCATCGACATGAAAGGAAGGGGACTTTTCACTATGGAAGGGGCAGAGGCCGACAAAAGAGCGACCCCGCTTTTGAAGAGAGACGTAACGCCCGATGACCTCCACAAGGCTGGTACGGGCCTGGATCTCCTGAAGAATTTCTCGAGGAATGCGATGCTGCACGCGGTCGCCGTCCTGTGTTTTCAAGGGCCAGGCCACTCAGAAAAAGAGACCTACACATCACACACGCGCATCACACATGCGCTCATGAGCAGCTCTCTTTTCCTTCCAGCCGTTTCGTTCCCGGCATACAGGACAGATGATGAAGGACACCCATCCTGTGTTTGCGGAGGCCACCTTCAACCCGACGGGATGGGGAGGTCTCCCGGCATGATCACATGCCGCGACGAGCCAGCTTCAGTGCGCGCTTACGAGCGGCAATCGCTTTCTTCTTGCGCTTCACGCTCGGCTTCATGTAGTGCTCACGCTTGCGCACCTCAGAGATAACGCCTGCTTTTTCACACATCCGCTTAAATCGACGCACGGCGGCTTCAAACGACTCGCCTTCCCTCACCCAGACGCTGATCATTCAATTTCCTCCAGAGCATGTTTGACCCGCCATCCGGCGGATCTCAGGTCAATTCAGAACAGGTCAAATGAACCGGTCAATGTGCGCTCGGCCCTCGGCTCAGGCTAAAGCTGAGGAGGTTCGAGACGCTCAGATTCAGAATCGTGCAAGTCTACCCATGTCGTAGGGTCATGTCAACGCCTTTCTTCCCACTTTTGGATCCATGCTTCTCTCTTTTCCGAGACGCATTTTCCAGCTAAAATCCCAACGTTCTGCCAGGATGTGGCCCTCGGCGCTCCTGTCTCAGCGCATGCGAAAAGCGGTGTCTGGCACCTGCGGAAGCAGCAGCTCTTCATGAGGAATTTTTTTGTGAGCACCACGCCCCCCGAACTTCTGGCTCTTCTCGCTCAGCAAGGCCATCTGCGCGGGGTGGAGCATCCCAAAGCCAAGCTCAAAAAGGCCCCGCTCGCAGGGGTGGATCTCACCGGCGCCAAGCTCCCCCACGCCGACTTTTCAGAGGCGGATCTCTCCGGGGCTCAGCTCAGCGGGGCGGATCTCTCCGGGGCCAATTTCTCAGGGGCCAACCTCAGCGGGGCCAATCTCTCCAACGCCGAGCTGCGGAAAGCACGATTTCGTGGCGCTCGACTCGATCAGACGGTGCTCACGCAGGCCAAACTCTCCCGCGCCAATCTCGCGGAGATACAAGCGGAGGGCCTGCAAGCGGATGGAGCGGATCTCTCGGATGCGGAGCTCCCAGAAGCACGTCTCACCGGAGGCAGTCTGGAAGGGGCCCTGCTCCGCCGCGCTCAGCTCCCCCGCATTCAGCTCAAGGGGACGTCGTTGGCACGCGCGCAGCTCGAGGAAGCCTTTCTCGAGCGGGCCGTGTTGGAGCAGGTCTCGCTGGAAGGAACTCAGATGCTCCGGGCCAACTTGGTCGGGGCCACCTTACGTCAGCTCTCCAACGTTCAAGGGGCCAGTTTAAGAGAAGCCGACCTCGCCGAAGCTCGCCTCGAGCAGCTCTCGCTGGCAGGCATGGACTTGAGCGAAGCCATTTTAGACCAGGTCACACTGGTGGAGGTGCAGTTTGAGGGGGCCCATCTGCACCATACCGACTTTCAAGGGGTAGCGGGGCTCTCGGAAGCCGAACGAGAAAAGATCAAACAAGCAGGAGGGGTGGTCGATAGCCTGCTGCTGGGTCGGCTGTTTGGATTTCTCAAGGAACGGCGCTGGGCACAAGCACTGCTGGGCATCTTCACCCTCAGCGCCGGTGTTGCCGGATATCTCTACTTCCAAGACCCCAACCTGCGCCCCGTCGATGACCTCATCAACGAAGCACGCACGCTCCGCCAGAACGGTCAGGCAGAGCTGGCCCTCGAGATCTATGAACGCCTCCTGCCCCGCACGAAAGACCGGCTCGACCAAGAGCTGAATGTGCTCTACGAACAAGCCGATACCCTCGTCGAGCTACAACGGCCCGCCGAAGCCGCCCTGGTCTATGCGCAGATCGCCGAACGCACCTCCAATGACCGAGATGAGGTGATCAACGCCCAGCTCCGGCAAGCAGGCGCACTGGTCGAAGCCTCCAAGTATGAGGAGGCCATTGCCCTTTATCAGAAGTTGGCAAATGATCCCACTCAGCCCCCCAAAGATGTGGCCAGGGCTCTGGTGGCACTCTCGCAGGCGTATCATAAGCTCGGGTTTGAAGACAAGGCGATGGCGCTTTTCGAGGAAACCCTCAAAAAATTCCCCAATGACCCCGACATCGCCCTCGAGGTGAACCTCCAGATGGCGGAGGTCTATGTTCAACGTAAGCTGTTCTCACAAGCCGAGCAGATGCTGGGCCAGCTCGACGCACTCGCCCGCAATGACAGCCAGAAGGTCTCACTGCTGATCGCGCGCGCCCGCCTGTACGAAGAACAAGGCAATCGAGAAAAAGCACTGGAGATCTTTGAATCACTGGTGCGCGCTTACCCCGAAAATCAAAACGTCAGCCCCGAAGCACGCATGGATCTGGCACAGCTCATGGTGGATAAAGGGGAGTATACGTGGGCCTCGCGCATCTATAAGGACATTCTCGAGAAGAGTGATGATCAGCTCCTGCGCTCACAAGCCCAGCTTGCGTATGGCGTGCTGCTGCGCACCCTGGGCCAGCCAGAAAAAGCCCTGGAATACTTTCGCACGGTGAGACGGCAAGCGAGCAACAACGCAGACCTTCAAGGAAACTCACGGCTGGAAGAAGCAGAGACCCTGGCACTGCTCAAAAATCCCGATGAAGCCCTGGCGTTGCTGGAAGAAGCCATTCGCACCGCCGAGCCCGGAATTGCAGGAACCGCCCTGCTCCGACGCGGCTCCTTGCTGGCCGAGCTGGGCAAACTCGACGAAGCCGCCGCTACGTTCCAGCAGGTGAGCTCCCGTTTTGACGCCTCTGGAGAGCTCAGCGTGGTGGCACGGCTGGAGTTGGCAAGACTGGAAGCAGGACGAGGCAACCTCACGACCGCTCAACCCCTCTTCGAGAGTCTGATCAAAGATCCCGCTGCGGTGGGCATGAAGGCCAATATTATGGAGAGCCTGGGGCAAGCGCAGCTCGAAGGCCAGCAGCTCGACGCCGCCGAGCAGACCTTTGTCCAGCTCGCCGCGCTGCCAGACGCCGAGGCCAAAGCCAACGCGCTCACCGGTCAAGCAAGAGTGGCCGTCGCACGCGGAGACCGCAGCAAAGCCGAGCTGCTCTATAAAGCCGTCGCCGCCGAAGCAGAAGATCTGGCCCTCAAAGTGGCCGCCCTCGACGCACTGGCGCGCCTGTACCAAGAAGCCGGAGATATGACCAACGCCATCGCCACCTTTCAAGCGGTGGTGTCCGCCGTTCCCCCTCGGCATGATGCCGCCTTCGCCGCTTGGCAAGGCATGGCCGAAATCTACGAAGCCCGCAAAGAACCCAGCAAAGCCGAAGAGCTCTACGCCCGCATCCTCAGCAGCGCCGAACGGGGAGAAGTGCGCGCCAACGCCCTGCTCTCCCTGGCACGCTTGGCCCTCGATCAGAAAAAACCAGAGCTCGCACGCAGCCGCTTTCAAGAGCTGCTCGATAAACATGGCTCCGAAGCCGAAGCAGCCTTTCAAGCACGCCTTGAGCTGGCAAGACTGGATCAAAGCGCGGGCAAGGCGGATCAAGCGATCATCGCCCTCAAGAACCTGCTGAACAGCACCTCCGATCCCCGCTTACAAGGCCAAGCCCTCGAGGTGCTCACCGGCATGCTGCAAGAGGCAGGACGGACTGAAGAAGCCCTCCAGCTCAGCCAGAAGCTGCTGGCCAGTGTCAGCGAAGACGCCGAAGCACGCCTCAACGCCGAAATCACCGTGGCGGCCAGTCTCCGCCAAAAAGGAGACCTCAAAGGTGCCCTCGAGCGCCTCGAGAAGCTGCAAAATACCCCCGATCCCAACCTCCGCTTTAACGTGCTGGATGGGCTGGCTCAAACGCAGCTCGCCCTCAATCAGCCTCAAAAAGCAGCGGATGCGTATCAGAAAATGGTAGGACTGGCTGGAAATAATGCGGATCTCAAACAGAATGCCATGCTGGGTCAAGCAGGTGCGCTCAAAGCGGCTGGGAAAAAAACCGAGGCCATCAGCCTGTATGAGCAGGTGATCAAAGAGACCACCGACAGCGGGCTCAAGAGCTGGGCTCAAGAGTCCCTCGCGCAGACCCTCGCAGAAGGCGGCCAGACGGATAAAGCCAAAGCCTTGCTCTCCAGCGCCGGAAATGTCAGCGGACTCTCTCAAGCCAACCTGCTGCGCGCCAGTGGGGATCTCGAGGGTGCCCTCAAAGCGTTTGACGCCCTCGCCCTGAGCGCCCCCGAAAAAGGGGATAAAGCCTGGGCCCTGGTCTCCGCCGGACAAGTGCTCAGCGAACGCGAAAAGTATGATGAGGCCCTGGAACGTTTTCTCAAGGTCAGCGGCCAGTTTCCAGACGAAGCAGAAGCCGTGCTCAACGCGCGCTTAGGCATGACAGGCATCATGCGCGCACGCGGACGCACCAAAGAAGCCGCCAAAGGTTACGAAGAAGCCTCCAAAGGAGAGTCTTACGCCGACTACCGGATCAATGCGGCCTTAACCGCCGCCGATCTGTACCTCGAGCTGGGCGACAAAGACAAAGCGCGCACCCTGCTGGAAGCCCTGATCAAACGTTTCCCCGATAAGCCTGAAGCCAGCGTGGGCGGAAAATTGGGGCTCGCCGCCGTTCAAAAAGCACAAGGCCAGCTCCGCGAAGCCGCCAAAGCCTACGAAGGACTCGAAGACGCCAGCAGCGATCCCGGACAAAAAGCCGCTGCCCTCATCGGAGCCGCCCGCTGTTATGCGGAGCTCAACGACAAAAACAAAGCCCGCGAGTTGTTCACCCGCCTCAAGAGCCGCTACGCCGATCAAACGGAGCTGGTCCAAGAAGCCAACACCTGGCTCACCAGCAACGGCTGAACCTCCGCCGAGCGGCAGGCCCTCGCCATTCCCATATCCCTCGTCATTCCCATATTAATGTGTCAGAGTACCCGCCTCTTTTCCCTGAAGCCCTGGAGCCCCGATGTCTGAGTCTTCCCCCACCCTGCTGCCGAATGTGGATGCCGAGAAGCTGGCCGCCGAAACCCGCACCGGCTACCTGCTGCTGATTGCCGAAGACGTGGTGTGGGGGCTCTATCCGGTGCTGGTGGCCGATCTGACGAGGCGTTACGATCCCCTCTTGGCGGCGGGGGTCTCCGCACTCTCGGCGGCGATTCCGTTTTGGCTGGTGTTGGCCCGTCGAGGGCTGATTCATACCCTGTGGGATCCAGCGGTACGCGGAACGCTTGTTGCCATCGCACTCACCGCGACGGTGCTTTCTTCGTTGTTCTTTTTTGTCGGTGCCAGCGCCACCACTGGGCTCAACGCCAGCTTACTCAGCCAGGTGGAGCCGGTGTACTCTCTGTTTCTGGCGGGTATTTTTCTGAAAGAAGTGATCACCAAGTCGCAGATTGCGGCCACCCTACTCTTATTGCTGGGAGCGGTAGCGATCATGTGGCAAGACGGTTTAACCTTTCAGAGAGGGGATCTGCTCGTGGTCTTGACGCCCTTGTGGTATCAGATCGGGCATATGCTGGCCAAGCGTATTTTTCCGAAGCTGGCCCATCCCTATGCAGTCCCGGCGGTGAGAATGGGCTTGGGTGGCACGATCCTGCTCTCGCTGGCGTTGGTGCAGAAGCCCGAATTGGCCTCGAGCCTGTTGGATCCGGTGGCGATGGCGCCGCTGGTGCTGTTTGGGCTGGTGCTGGTCGGAGCGGAAAAGCTGCTGTGGTACGAGGCGTTGCGCCGGATCGATCTGGCCAAAGCCACCGCCCTGCTGGTGCCGAGTGTGGGCGTGGGGGTGCTCGGTGCCTGGGTGATCATGGGCGAAAAACCACGAGAGAGCCAGTGGCTTGGATTTGTCCTGATGCTGGTGGGGCTGAGCTGGCTGGCCTACCAAGGGCTTCGTCCGAGGCGTCGTGTCGGATAATTCCTGCTTGGCCGGTATACGAAGACCTCACAGGGTTGGATCCAAACCCTCACCACAGGCAGATCTTAAGTGCATTCCGGCTATGCACGGATGCACTGAAGAGAATGTCACAGGCAAGTTTCGCCCCTCTGGATGAGGGTTGACAGTTCTCAAGGACGCTGCCATAGTTTAAGAGTAGAATTTTCCAGTCAACGCAGAACACGCTCAGGGTGCCTGGCCCTTGAGGAGTGATGATGATCGGTCTGCTACCCCGAGTCCCCGAAGCACCAAGCTGGCTGTCCGGCATGCTGGGCGCACACATGCCCGTGCGTGCGGTGACGTGCGCCCGTGTGCCGGTGCTCGAGTGGTTGCAGCAGCTCTGGACGGATCAGGATCCTCGGTTTCTAAGCCGAGCCATGTGGTGCCTGTTTCGGGTCAGCGACGAACAACGGCCTCGGTTTATGAGCAGCCTGCTCCAGCTTGTAGAAGGTCATACCCGTGCGACATGTGCGGTGATGGCGGCGCTGGCTTCGCGTGAGACTCGGCTCGACGACGACGAGCTGCTCCAGCTCACCCATGTGTGTGGTCGTTCGCTCCTGCGCATCTCCAGTCCGATGAAAGCGGAGCTTTATAGCGGGCTTTTGAGGGCAGGTCGAGTGCGTTTTGCCCGTCAGCTTGCGGCAGCGGAGCTTCGACGCGCTCCGGCTCGAGAGTCCGGGCGCTGGTTGGTGGGGATTCTGGAGCCACTCTTGCCCTCCCATCGGGCCCTGCTTCAGCCGGAGGTGCTGTTGCGGATCTGCCGAGAGCGAATGCCTGCGGACATCCACCCGACGGCGCTGGAGCCGCTGGTGCGCAGCTTAGACTTACGCAGCCTACGGGATCCCGAACTTCGAGACTGGTTGTTGAGCACTTGGTCTCTGGGTATGCGCCCGGAGCTCCTGCATGTGCGCCATCGGGAGCGCCTCTACTTGTTGCAGCGGCTGACTTCTGATCCGGCTTTACGCGCGCGCCTGACGGTTCAGCACGATCTGGCCCACATGAGCCTGCTGGGATCCGATAATGGCATCCCGCAGCTCGTGCTGGGCATGCTCTCCAACTTTCCGCAGGTGCTCAACTTGCTGCCGGAGCCCGATGCCGAGGCGGTGATTCGATTTGTGCTCCGCCGGCTCTTCCGCCGTCTGACGGAGCAGGATCATGAGCTGATCGCCGAGGTTTTGTGCTCTCCGCAGCGTCCCGAGCCTTTTTTTCAAGCCTATTTTGGCTATCTCCAGGAGCTGTCCAAACGAAGCGCACGCAGTGTCCAGCTTGAGCTCTGGTCGGTGGTGTATGGCGCATGGCTCCAGCGCCACATGAGCCCGCTGCGTCGGCTGGCAGATCAACACTTACGAGAGCAGCTCTTGGGACTGGAAAAAGACGTGCGACGGGAGCTGCTGAAGACCCTCAAGCGACAGTTTGGCGAAGGCATCGCAAGCTGGAAGTTGGAAGAACAGGAGACCCGCCAGAGCTGGCTGAGACCCTGGCTCAAAGGCAGCAAGAGCTCCTGAGTGTGGCGGCTACTTCAGCCGTCGCGAAGCTGCCGCCAGAATGACCGCACATATTCCTCTCAGAGCAGAAAGACCGCTGCAACCACCCCCACCAGCATCAGCACCCCGACCCCGATCATCCACGGAGCAGGAGCACTTGAGGGAGCCTCCGCCGAAACTTTTGCAGGGGCGTTTTCCTGTTTAACAGGAGAACCAGCCACGGCTTGAGCAGGTGTCGGAAGTGCTGCCGCAGGACGTCCCCCCCCACCGGGAGCAGGCGCTGGGGGCGGCTGCGTATTGCGCACAGGCGCATGAGGCCCCGTCACGGAGGGTTGACCCGGTCGTGGAGCCGCCGGTGCGCCCGAAAAAGCAGGTCCAGACGGTGTCATGGTGCCTGGACCAAACACCGATCCCCCCGCAACTGCTTTGGGAGCCGCGGATGCACCCGCTTGTGAGCCTGCCGGTCCTGCGCTGGCTGGTCCTGCGCTGGCTGATCCTGCGCTGGCTGGTTTCGGCGGAGTAGGCGCTGATGCCTGTCGTGGACTGGTGGGCGCATCCCAAGGTTGAACCGCTGGTGCTTGTCTTGGAGCGGTCGCTGCATCCCAAGGCTGAACGGTCTGACGCACCGGCGCAGGTGTCGGTGGTTGAGTCGGTCGAGCCGGTTGAGCATCCCAAGGTTGAGCCACCACACGCGCAGGCGCAGGCGCAGCAGGTGCAGCAGGTGCAGCAGGTGCAGGCGCGGGAGATGGTCGGGCAAGATTTTGAGCCACGCCACTCTGAGCCGTGCGCTCGGTGGCCGGGCGGGGGATGATCACATCTTCCCCCATCATGGTCTGAGCCCCTTCTGCCTCGGCGATTTCGTCCTTGAGCTGCTTGGCGAAGCTCGCCAAAGTAGGCTGCTGAGGCGCACGGGCCTCGAGCTGCATCAGGTCGCGGGCCACCTCACCGGCGGAAGCGTAACGGTCTTTAAGCTCAGGCTGGAGCAGGCGGAGCAAAATCTCTCGCACGCCCGGATATCGGCGGGTATCGATGTGGCCGATCTGATCTTCGGGCTTAAAGTTCATGAGGGCATTGGCGAACTCGCTGACCGCTCGCGTGCGCGGGAAGACCGGCTTGAGGGTACACAGCTCAAACAGGATCAGCCCGAGCGAGAAGATATCGGAGCGATGGCCCACCTGATCGGGCGCAAAGATCTGCTCGGGCGCCATATAGTGTCGAGTGCCCACCACCATATCCCCCACCGTCACCTGTCGGGTGAGAGAGGTCGAGCGGGCCACCCCAAAATCGACCAAGCGGACTTCTCCGGCGAAGTTGAGCATGATGTTGTCGGGTTTGATGTCCCGATGCACCACGCGGAGCGGGCGGCCATCTTCGCGCAACGCCTCGTGATAGCCATAGTGAAGCGCCTGCAACACCGGAATAATGAGCCGCAACACCACACCGTAGGGCAGGCGCACCTCTCCTTCGGCGTAAAAATCCATCAGGTCGCCGAGGGTGACACCATCGATGAACTCCTGCACCAGAAAATAGATATCCTGCTCGGGATCTCGCTGAATTCCCAGGGTACGCGCAATGGCGGGATGTTGGAGGCGATTGCCCAGCCGTCCCTCTTCGATCAGCCGCCCGATCAGCTCTCGCACCTTTGGAGAATCCGCAGGCACATCTTTGGGCAGGCGCATCACCTTGAGCACCAGCACCTCGGGGCCATCAAAGGGCTCGAGCGAGCGGGCCAAGTACACCTCCGACATGCCACCACGGGCAAGAGGACGGATCACCTGGAATTGACCCAGCTTCTCGAGGATAGGTTGCTCTTGTGACGTTACACTCATAGGCGTCGATCAACTGGTTGCAGAGAGGAGCGGAACTCGGCTCAGAGCTGCGCAAGAGCAGTAAGCTCATGTCCACGCGCAGAGATGCACGCGGGCAGGCGTCAGTCCTTCATGCCGCACTATCATTATAGCATTTTGATGCAGGAGGCTCAACAGAGGCCAGCAGGAATTGTCAGCTCATACCAGATGAGACAAACCTCTTCACAGTGCCGGAGAAGTTTTTACGTTCAGCATACTGGCAAGAACACGGCCACTCTCACCTGTTTCGGAGCGCACCCAGGCCGCCACCCACAGCCGCTTACGAAATGGCCCTCGACCCTTAAAGCCTGCCGCGAGTGCATCCACCGTCACATCCTGGCCTCGTAAGACGCCCTCGGCATCGGCGCTCACCTGGGCGAGAGAACCGAGCTGCACCTCCCCATTGAGCACGGCAGCGCGGGTCAGCGACTGAACATCATCGGCACACAGCTCATCGGTCCAGCTTAGATCTTCCATATGACCTCTCTTGTCTGCCCGGATGCTGAGGGGAAAGGGCTTGACCCAAAAGCACTCGCTTGAAGCACTCGCTTGAAGCACCTCGTTGGGTCGGTGTGGGTGTTCTCAAGGTAACACCCGCTGCCGCGATGACAAGGGAGCCGTCCAAATTACCGCATCACCCACCGTTTAGAACTGGTCCTTGAGACGCCGGAGTGTGCCCAGGGTCTGGACTCGCCCTCGACATACCTCCCCTGCTCGAGCGGATGCGCCCTGCTCGAGGGCCGGATCTGAAGCCCGCAGGAAAGGATTGGTGGCCTTCTCAACGTGGAGCGGCACCGGCACGGTAGGGAGCTGCTGTGCTCGAAGTGCTTCCGCCTCCGCCCGTCGCTGAGCCACTGCGGAGTCCGTTGGAGAAATCCAGGCGGCAAAACGTAAGTTCTGCACCGTATACTCATGCCCACAACACAAGAGCAGCGCATCGGGGAGGGCCTCCAGCTTGGACATCGCCCGCTCGAGCTCGGCTGGAGTGCCTTCAAAGAGACGACCGCAGCCCGCTGAAAAGAGCGTATCTCCCGTAAAGACGGCATTCTCAAAGACATAAGCCACCGCGCCCCGGGTATGCGCAGGCACATGCAAGACACGCGCACGCGCGAGACCGAGCTGGACCTGGTCTCCCTCCTCCAGCGGATGAGAGAGGGAAGGAATGCGAGTCCGATCCGAGTGATGGGCATAGACCGGTATGCCCGGAAAATAGGCCAGCAGGCCCTCATTTCCCCCGATGTGATCCGCATGATGGTGGGTGTTGAAGATCGCATCCAAGCGGAGCCCTCGCGCGTGGAGCGCCGCCAAGACCGGCCCCGGCTCCGACGGATCCACCACCCCCACCGCCCCCGACTCGGCACATTGGATCAGCCAAGCATAGTTGTCTCGCAAGCAAGGAATCGGCCAGATCTGTAACATAAGTGCTCCTATCACCCTCATCAGCTTGAGTAAACCCGGTATTTTGCCCGCTCAGACACTTTTCTGCTTCAGCCTTTTGGGTGTTTGACGTCAGCAGAGGTACACCCGCCCATGCCCCGGAAACTGAACAGCGGCTCAGCGCATTTGTTTGAGCATTTTTTATGAAGGGGTCGGTAAGGTCAGCGTCTCTGAGATCACCTTATAGAATGAAGGCGCTCAAGAGAGAAGCCCTCGGCCGAAAAACTCCCTTTATATACATCGAGGAGGCGTTATGTCGAACGTCGCACGACTTCAAACCTTTGTACATTCCTCGCAGCCGCGCATCCCTGCGATTTTGATGGTGCTGGCCCTGACGGCCCTGGCCTTGTTGACGGGCGTGATCGTGCTGAGGGCCGCACCGGAGCTGAGTGTCACGGCACACCAAGAAGAGGTCCACTGAACTGGTTAGGCACCCGTTCTAAGCAGTGGCCCCAACACACCGGGAGCCACTGCCCGCACGTCACCCGCTCGGTTTAATCCCCCTTAAGAAACGAGCGATTACATCATAACGAAGCAACTCTAGGCGCTGGCATAGGAGTTGTCACGGGAGTGACGTGTTCGAACAGGACACTTGCTGAATCCGTACAACCGCGCGGAGCGTTAAGGTGTTCCTTTTTCTCAAGTATTTATCCAATGGAGTATCCCGCGTGAAGAATAACCGTTTCTTTTCTTACTCTGGTATTGGGCTCGCTTCAATCTTGCAAGCAGGGCTCGGCGGCAATTTAAGTTTGCCTTCTCAGCCAATGGATCATGTCCCGGCTGCGTCTGAAACACAGGTCATCTCACGTGCCAACCAGACGGAGGCTCGTGGCCGAAACGCACTTGTCATTCCCCTGAGCTCGGCGGATGTAACCCTGGATGGTCACTGCTCAGAGTATTCCACGGCCCTCACGCAGACCTACTCGGACGAGGGAGGCGGTAACGGCACAGTTCGCGTCATGCACGACGGTCAATACCTGTATGTTTGCTTGAATGCGCTCCCAGGTACCCACTCAACCCGCAATTTCACGGTGAACCTCGACCCACAGGGAGACGGTGCTTCGTATACCTGGCCGCAGCCAAACGATTATCGGCTTTGGGTGAATATTTTGGATGGAAATCGTACCAGCCAACGAGGTACGGGTCAGCAAGGGCAGTGGCCTGAGGACTCGACTCTCGATCCATACTGGGATGCACGCACCATCGCGCTCAGGTCTGGGGAAACGGGGGAATTCCGCATCGATCTCCAGAGCTTTGGACTGACTCGCAGGGGGCTGGTGTTCGGACTGGGGCTCTTTCATCAGTGGGTCATGTATCAGGGCGACGACTACACCTGGCCGGAAGGCACCGTGTGGTGGGATCAGCCGGGAACCTGGCAGCCCGTCCGCCTGGGACGATAAAGACTCCAATCGAAATGGGCCGTGGGGATGCTGCGCAGGCAGCCCGAGTCAGCGCCCGGCTGTGCTCATCCCCCCTCGCTGAAACAAACCAGCGGGCTGAACGGGCATAAAGATGCGCCCTGCACCAGAAACACAGAGCGTACTTTTTTAATGAGAGTGCTGACAGAACGCAGAGCTGCTCTGGCGGATGCATTTACCGATCTCGGCTCGCCGAATAGGTGATAGACTGCGAGCCAACCCTTCGTATTCATACCTTCCCAGTTATCAAATCCCTGACGGGCAAGGTCCAAAAGTACCGATCTCAGGAGTGTTTATGTTCTCCCGACCCAGCACTCTGCTCATGGCAGCACCGGTTGTACTCTCCATCTTATCCGGGTGCGCCAGCGTAAAGCCTCCCCCCACAGCCGTTGAGACGAAGCCGCTGCCCGCAGCCACAAGCACCCGTGCGGAGGCAAAAGCAGCGTCCGTGCCACCACCGACTGCTCCGCTGCTTCTTCAGCCAGAGCTGCACTGGAAGGGGAAAGAATCCACCTTTCAGGGGACGGCTTTTCTGGTGCAGGCAAGTGAGCGTCTGGTCGCGATCACGAGTTCCCATTACCTCGACCTGTCTGGGCCTGCTCTGGAGTCCGTGACCCTGTGGGGACTCACCGGTGCCTCCGACACCCCCCTGGCGGAGCTCACCCACTCCTGGGGCATTCCTGGGACGGGCGGCATTGGGAGTCCGATCTTAGACCTCCGCGATGACCAGCTTTTGCTGCCCCTCGCCTCCGCACCACCGGGCATCACCGTGCTGAAGCTCAGCCAGAGGCTCCAGCCTGAGCTTGGGGAAAGAGTTTGGTTTCCCAATAAAGTGGATGGGCGGGAGCCCGGCTATGAGCTCATCGAAGGAGAGGTTTATAGACGTTGATTCGGCCTTTATCCTCATTCAGCTCGACCGACCCTTCGAGGGGCAGTCTCAGAGTGGCTCCCCCATTCTGAGCCAGCGGGACGGCAGTGTGCTTGGCACATTCAGCCGGGGCGACGGAGAAGGCGAGCTGCTCCAGCGCCTGTACTTGACCCCCGCGCTGGAGCTTGTGGCCCGTCTGACGGGTTCAGACGACCACTCCCTGCCTCTGAGCACGACCGTGCCGGGGGGCCTGTCTGCCGCATCTGACCAGCCACTGGCGCTGTCCTTTGCTTGGCCTGATCAAACCGAGTTTAAGATCAAGAAGACGAAACTCCGGAATGATCTCGGCAAGCCACTCTCGACTGGCAAGATTGAATATCTCCTGCATGGAACAAAACGGGCAGGCGGGTACAGCATACGGGCCCACGCCCCTTCCTCACTGGGGAAGCCGCTGCCCGAAGAGGTCCAAGCGCTCTACAGTGCAGTGCCGGAGATGACCTTTAAGGTCTCCCCCGACGGCACGTTTCAGGAGCTGGACGACGCACAGGAAGCCTTCAATCGCGCCATGACTGCGATGGAGAAAGCTCAGGCCCACTCAAAATCGGACACAACGGCCCATACAAATCAGCAGGAGTTGAATCGCAAGCTGATATCGCCGGAGACCCTCACCTATGTTGCAGAGCAATATTGGAGCAACCTTGTGGGCGCATATGCGGGAGGCCAGTTTGTGCCCGAGCAAGTCTTTGAGGTTGAGCAGGAACAGACGATACCACTGTTTGGGGGTTTTAAGGCGCACACGCTGGTCCAGTTTGCGGTGCTCCCCCATGTGCCCTGCTCTGAGCGCGATACCTCCCGGGGTTGCGTAGAAATCAACGTACTGACATCTGTTGACAAGGCATCCATCGAACAGGCCGTGAATCAGCTCTTCAAGCTTGCGGTGCAGTCAGGAAAGTCGGGGAAGGATCTCCCTAAAATTCACTTTGACGCCTACGTTCAGCGCAATCGCCTTCAATTGACAACACACGCAAGCACCTTGCTGCCCACCTATCTCCGGACGGACAAACACATTCGGATTGAAGGGACCTTCGATGGCGCATCGGCTAAGACGGCGCGCTGGGAGCTGGAGGAGGAAGCGTTTACGCTGACGGCAACCCCTTAACAACATCCGGTAGGCCACCTCAGAAGGGCCAGCTCCGCATCACGATGCGGTGCCAAGGTGAGGACAGGATTGGCCAGCCCGGGATCCCCCCCTCACGGAAGCGAAGCCCCCGTCAGATGGAGGGTCAAGGTCTTGGTGAAGGCCAGCCGGAGATGCCTCGCCGGGGGCGAGCGCGAACGTGCTCACCAGCCAGGCACTCCCTAGAATCTTGCCAAATAATCTCACCAAAAACTCAAGTATTTCCTTTTTTCAGCCGATACACCCGAACGATTCGAGCGTTTATCTGAAAGCCACCGCTCCAACGAGATCTCAAAATTCTAACGTGAGCGGAATCCACCGGTTCTGTGCAGCAGAAGATTGCGGAGCCCCGGGGCTCCTGTTATCTTAATAGAGCTGTAATAGAGATATGCCGACAACGTTCTTATTGCGTGAGGTCCAACCATGCGCAGCACGTCTTCTGCGTTGGTTTTTGATGCCTACTCAAGCTCGCCAACGACTTTGACCCTCAAACGACTGATCATCATGCCGCTCCAGCTCCTGTCATGGGGGCTGCTGCTGGCACTGCTGCTGAATACCGGATGCGGCTACGATCCCACTGTTGACACCCCTACACCCACGCAGCCCCCCCCCACGCCGACGGTGGAGCCGAGCACCCCCACACCCATCATCGACCCCACCCCCACCCAGTGCCCGGACTCCGACGACGATGGTGTGTGTGATGGCAGCGACTGCGACGCTCAGAATGCCTCGGTCTATCCCGGCGCCAAAGAAATCTGCGACGGCAAAGACAACGACTGCGACGAAGAAGTGCCCACCGAAGAGCTGGATCAAGATCAGGATGGTTATGCCCCTTGTCAGAAAGACTGCAACGACGACGAGGCCAGCTTTTACCCCAAAGCACCCGAGCAGTGCGACGGCAAAGACAACGACTGCGACGGCAAAGTGCCCTCCGAAGAGACCGATCAAGACGCCGACGGCGTGGTGAGCTGTGTGGAGCTTGCCGAAGGCTGCGAATCCGCCGCCACCTATGATAACGCCAGCTATCCCGGTGCCGAAGAGCTCTGCGACGCCAAAGACAACAACTGTAACGGCAGCATCGACGAGCCCTTTGATCTGGATCTGGATGGTTACTTCGACGGCAGCGGCTGTGACGCCGCCCATGACAGCCTCGACTGCGACGACCACGATGCCGACATCCACCCAGACCAAGCAGAACGCTGCGACGGCGGGCTCCAGGACGAAAACTGCAACGACTTGGTGGACGATCAAGACGTGGATCTGGAAAATCCCGACGTGTGGTATCACGACGCCGACGGAGACGGTTACGCCACCACCGCCAAGACCACCGAAGCCTGCGAGCAGCCCGCCGGATACCTGGCCAACGCCACCCCCATTGACTGCAACGACACCGCTTTTGCCATCAACCCCGGCGCCACCGAGCTCTGCAACAACCTCGACGATAACTGTAGTGGGACATCGGACGAGGGTTTTGACGAGGACAAAGACGGCTTTACCCAATGTGGCACCGGCGGAAAAGACAAAGACTGCGACGACACCAACGCTGCCGCGTACCCCGGAGCCTCCGAGCTCTGCAACGGCGAAGACGAAGACTGCAACGGCGCAGCCGAAGCCGACAGCGACGGCGACACGTACTTCGACTGTCAAGAAGGGTTCTCGGGCTGCAAAGACGATCCGGCCCGCAATCCCAAAGTCGCCGAAATCTGCGACAAGCTCGACAACGACTGCGACGGCCAAACCGACGAAGGATTCCCCGATGGGGTCGAAGACTCCGATGCCGACGGGATGATCAACTGTCAAGACACCTGTCCGCGCTGGGTGGACATCAGCAGCACCGCCACCCCCGAAGATGGGCTGTGGAGCACCCCCTTCCGCTCCATTCAGGCCGCCATCGACGCACAGGATACCAACGCCTGCCGCCTGCTGATCGTGCGCAAGGGCACCTATGCCGAAAACCTCAACCTCAGAGGAAAGCCGCTCCAGCTTGCCGGCTGGTACAAAAACCTGGTGGATCAGACCGTTGTGGATGGGCGAGGACTCGGCCCTGTTGTGACCCTCAACAGCGGAGAGACCAGCGCCACCGAGCTCAAGAACCTGACCTTTACCAATGGGAACGCATCCGCTGGTACGACCGGGACACTTCCGCTGAAGCTGGAGCAGTGTGGCGGTGGCATCCGCATCGTGAATGCCTCCCCAACCTTGAGTGGGCTGCTGGTGGAAGGCAATGTGGCCGCTTCCGGTGCCGGAATTTGCATCCAGGGTGGCGCTCCCACCATCGGCTCCCTCATGACCATCGCCGACAACGTGGCGGAGATCGCAGGCGGAGGCATGCTGCTCGACGGTGGCACCTCGGCGGTCATCGAAGGCAAAGGAGAGAGTGATATCTCCGTGACGGGCAACCTCGCCAACTTGGGCGCGGGGATCTATTGTGGCTCCTTCTCTCCCGGCACCGTGCAGGCCCGCATGCGCTGGATCACCATGCGCAAAAACCTCACCACCACGGGCGGTCTCGGCGGAGGACTCTACGTCAGCCCCCTGTGTAAAGGTGGGATCGATACCAATTACTTCTACGAAAACGAAGCGGACAAGGGCGGTGGCGCTTATGTCAGCAGTACTTCCAACGCACTCTCGTTGTCAAATAACTCGTTTTTTGACAACGAGAGCAGCTATGGTGGAGGACTCTTTGTCACCGGAAGCTCAGGACTCTTACTCAGCGGAGGCATCATCAGCCGCTGCTCGGCGCTCTTGGGCGCGGGTGCGTATGTGGACAGCAGCGCGGCTTTGAGTGCCACTGGGACGGTGTTCACCTACAACAACGCGGCTCAGAGTGGCGGCGGTCTGTATGCGGGGACCAGCTCCGCGTTGACCATGAGCAACGGCACCTTCGACAACAACACCGCCTCGGAAAACGGTGGTGGGCTCTATGCGGATCGCGCTACGCTGTCGATCAATGGCACCTCCACCACGCAGTATCTTCAGGTGGTGAACAACAAGGCGAATGGTTCAGGCGGCGGATTTTATTTTAAGGACGTGACGAGCAACCAGATCAGCTTTGCGAGCTTCGATGCCAACTATGCCAAAAACGGGGGTGGGGTAGCGGCGGTCAATACCAGCTTAACCTTCCGCAGCAACCGTTTTGTGGACAACAAACTCTATGGCACCGAAGGGGTTGATGGGGCCTACTGTGAAGGCCCAAGTTTGATGAAAGTGCCCATCTCCAACAGCTTCAGCTCCTCTGATCAGAAAAACTGTCCCTCAAACTGAGCACCGTCCCTCCAACTGAGCACTGTCCCTCCAACTGAGCAGCGAAGAAAGAGCCTGCATGAGCGAGCGTGACGCGCGAACCCAACCCCTCCCGACCCCCACCAATCCTGTGAAGCAGGAGGCATCTCCCTCCTGGCTGGATCGCAGCTCGGGGCTTTGGCGGAGCCTGAGCCTGTTGCTCTTGGCCTCGAGCTTGGCTCTGGCTGGCCTCTGGCTCAAAGAAAAGCGTGAAGCGTTGAGTGTGTTGCAGACGGCGGAGCAGCACTATCAGCGGGCCGCCTCCATCGACGCCCAAGTGAAGGCCCTTCAACGAAGCCTCTCCGAGCAGCAGGTCTATTTGGGGCAGGTGGAGTCCTTGATGGAAACCCTGGTGGATCCACAGACGCAGCGGTGGCAAGCTCACGACGCCCCTGTGTCGGTTCAGACCTTCGTGGACCTCAAGCGGCAGCGACTGGCGGTCTTTGTGCTGGGGACAGCGAGCACTCCGCCGCCTGCGCTTCAGCTCTGGGCGTTTTTGGCGCAAGGTGAAGCGCAGAGCCTGGGCATGTTGAGCGTGGGGACTCCGGCCACCCTGTTTGTGCCCTTTGTGGGTCAGCCGGAGCGTCTGGAGCTGCATGTGCCCCCCGAGCGTGGGACTTCCGCGCCGCCCTCTAGCAGCCCCTGGGCAGTGCTGAAACCCCCTGCGCCGTGAGTGGAAACCCGGTGAAGCGAACGAGCCACGTGGAGTGGCGAAATATTTCTGAAAAAAATCGAAAAATAAATTCCTGCTCTTCCCTTTCTGGCTCGCTCCCACTAAGTTAGAAAAAGACTGTCCGCTCACATGTGACAGTCATGTGACGCACAGTGCTCATCCGAGTGACTGTTTTGGAGCCCCAACCCACTGCGAAGGAGACTCCCCATGACGACTCGCCACCTGCTCACGATGTGTTTTGGCCTGACCTTGTTGACCGCATTGACGGGCTGCAATACACAAGACGAAATCGCTTCTTATCAGCTCACCGCCCGAGTCGGCGCGGAGTTGAATATTGATCTGACGGAGCATATCGACCACAACATCAACGAGCAGCAGCTCCAAGTCTTAGACAGTCGTGGTCTGGTGTGTGAGGTGAAGCTGGAGCAGGCCCCCGAGACGGCCATTGTGGACGACCTCCAGCTCATCTGGACCCCCGAAAGCGGCGACGAAGGGTATCATCTCTTCAGCGTTTTCCTCAGCGCGGGGTGTTCATCGAGTGGGGCTCAGCGTGTCGAGTATGAAGTTGAAGTGAGTGATATTGTGGGAAGTTCTCAAGGAGATGGTTCAACCGACGACGGACCTGTGGTTCATGATCTCGAAGGGGGTAAGGAACCATGAAGCCCGGTGCAGAGGCACCACTGCCTTGAGGACTTGTGTATGCTCCAAGAATCCCGTGCTCATGCGTCCAGGCATCTGGACATGTCAGAGCTTTCGTGCCTGCCCGCTGCCTTAGCGCAGCTTCTCGTGCATCTTCAGCGTCAAGTGGAACAAGATGAGGGGGAGCGGGATGTGCTCCCATTGCAAGAGCTGATCGAAGAGCTTACCCCGCTGAAGTCGTGTCCGCCGACCGACCGATGTTTTGAAGCGGCGGTGACGGCCTGTGTGGCGGCGGGTTATCAGCATCACGAAGCGTATTTGACATTTTTGTACAACAGCACGGCAGCTCGGCTGGTTGAGTACGCCATCAGCATGCTCAAGTATCGTCTGCCGAGTGCCGATAGTGCAGGCATCGCGCTTGATCTGGTGAGCCATCTGTTTACGCAGATGGCCGAAGCGGTCTTGGATGGAGCCGAAGACTTGGCTCAGCGCCTGCCGCCGGCGGGACACGCCATGCGCTGGTTGTATTGTGCCGTGCGGAACGACATCAACGACCATTGTAAGTCTGGTGAGTGTCGTCTTGAGCAGCACATTCAAACCCTGGAGCATGAGACCTACGAGCGAGCGGTGGATCGCACGGTGGTGAGCAGTCCGGCTCATCGACCAGAAGTGCAGGCCCTGTTGCCGCTGGAGCAGGTGGAGCGGCGTGATGCCTTCCTGCGGGCGTTTGATCGGGCCACCCAACACCTGAAGCCTCGGCATCAGCAGGCTTTGGCCATGCGGGAGCTGGAGCATCAGTCTCCGCGAGACATTGCCGAGCGTATGCATGTATCGGAGCAGCAGGCCCTGGATCTGCTCCAGTATGGTCGAGAGAAGCGTGCGGAGCTGGTGCTGATGCAGCTTCGCCACGATCCTGCCTTATCGGATATGGAGCAAGAGCGAGAAGAGCTGCTGGCCTTGCTCAAGCGGGTGAAGCTGCTGAGTTTGGCGCAGTCCTTGAGGAGTCTGGGGCGTGAGAGGGCTGGTGGTGGCAGCATGTACCCCAGAGGTGGTCCGGTGTCTGATGTGTCTCCCCCTGACATAAGAGGTTCCTGGAATGCCCAATGAGCGTGAAGGATGTCGCGTTTTTCGCGACCTTCTGCACCGACATCTGGACGATGCGCTGGATCTGGCCGACGAAGCAACGTTCGTGGGTCATATGGCGGTGTGTGCCCGCTGTCGGGGGGCGTTGGATCAGTTTAACAGTCACATCCAGGCTCACCGGGTTTTGGCGTCGGGTGGGCGTATGGATGCGGCCACAGCGCGCGCCCTCAAGCGTGCCTTGCCGGAGGAGTTTTCGGCCCTCTCCGGTCGGGTGGTGCGTTCGCGGGCGCGTAAGCTGGGCCAGCTTAAGTTTCAGGTCTTGCAGGTCTATGCTCAGCACATCCTCAACGGGCATGCGTGGCCTCCCCTCCTCGATCCTCAAGCCTTGCAGGAAGCAGAAGACGCTTCCAACTCGCTCTTGGACAATCTTGCTCGGTATAAAGAAGACGACATGATCTTTGCCGATGGGGGTCCGGTGGTCTTCAACCAGCTTCGGCGGGTGTTGAGTATCCCGCTGGATCAGGAGCACGAGGGCATGGATCATCAGCTTCGGCATATTGCGCGGGGGTTGTTGACGGCCCGGACGCTCAACCCGGAGCTCGACGAGCATGTATTGCAGCTCTTGGGGATGATTTTGGAGCGCTTGGGGCACTACCAAGAAGCTCAGACGATGTTTTTGAGCTTGGCGGAGCTTCAGGGGCCGACCCGCTATCATCTGCGCGCGAGGGCATTAAACAGTGCCGCTCGGACCTCCCTTCGGTATTTGCAGGCGTTTGAGCAGGCCAGACGTTGGCTGGAGGAAGCGGCGGCGCTTTATCCTCAGCGCTGGACCATTGAATACAACTTGGCCTCTTTATACCTGTGGCCGAGTAATCCAAACCGTAACGAGCGGCTGGGCCGTGCGTATTTTTTGGAGTGTGTGCGGCATTGTCATCAGCCTGAGAAGCTGGAGCAGACGGTGGACGCCGACGAGACCCTGGGCAGCACCCTTCGGCGGCTGATGGAAGAAGAGCATGAGATTGAGTCTGTCCATGTTCCCCGAACCCCGCTGAGTGCGCATGTGCCCTCTCCTCCCCCGCTGCATTCCGCCGAGACAAGCCTGGAGCCGCCTGAAGTCGCTGGATGAGCGTTGACGTGGGGGATATGTCGCGTTATGCTACCCCCTTGGCGTGAGATCGAGCGCGACCTAAGAAGAAGTTTGCGCGGAGGGAGCCTCGGATGCCCGGCAAATATGTGTGTCCTGTGTGTGAGCGGGAGGTCGATGATGCCATTATCCCCTTTCACAAGAACGTAGAGCGCCAGATTTTGGAGCTGATCCGCAAGAAAAATCCTCGCTGGATTGAGCAGGACGGCTCCATCGACAAGTGTGTTGATTATTATAAGGCGCTGATTGAGACCAAGCTCCTGCGCTAGTGTCTCGGAGATTCCGACCGCATGTCAGATCATGTGATGTTATCCCCAGAGCTGTTGATCTATTTGCGGGCTTATCGTGCCCGTGCTCGCCGGATGTCTTCTTTGCACCTCACGGAAGAAGTGCAGCGTCAGCTCCGAGAGGTGTTGAACCTGCTGGAGCGGCAAGCGGATCGGGCTCAGCATGCTCGGTTATTGCTGTGTATGTTGTATTTTGGCACGGCGTTGGATGCCAAAGAGCTGAGTGAGCTGGGGGTGGGCTCTATTCTTGAGACACCGGATCGGGAGATGGCCCTGGAGCCTGCCGAGCTGACCCCGGTGCCCCGTCAGGTCTGGTTGGATCGGGAGACCACCTCCGTGATGCGTTTGTATCGCGACTGGCTTCCGTATGGGCAGAGTCGTCTTTTTGTGGACGAGACGGGGCAATCGTTCACCCGCGAGCTGATTTATCGGATGGTGGTGAATCTCCGCGACGACGACGACCAGGCCCTCGAGCATTTTTTTCCGATCTACCATGAGACCGACTACGCGATCCTGCCGACTCCTCTTCGTCTGAATGCCGACCCGTCCTATACGGGGCGAGGCGTGACCATTGCCTTTGTGGACTCGGGATTTTATCCGCATCCGGATTTAACGCGCCCGCGCAATCGTGTGCGTGCGTATGTGAACGTGGCGGATCCGGGGTTTAACGACTTTGACGTGCCCCAGGAGGCGTCGTGGCATGGGATGCAGACCTCGGTCTCGGCGGCGGGTAATGGTTTTCAGTCGCATGGCCTGTATAAGGGGGTGGCCCCGGATGCGGATGTGGTGTTGTTGAAGGTGCGGGGGCGGCATGGGATTCAGACCCGGCATATTTTGGATGCCTTCGAGTGGCTGTTGAAGCACAAAGAAGAGTACAACATACGCATTGTCAACATTTCTCTTTCGGGTGAGCGTGCGGGTTCATTTTTGCGTTCGACGTTGGATCAGATGGCGGAAGCCCTGGTGCAGGCGGGTATTGTGGTGGTGGCGGCGGCGGGAAATTCGGGGTGGGAGCAGGGTTCGGAGGTGATTCGGCCTCCGGCGAGTGCGCCCTCAGCGATCACCGTGGGCGGGCTGAACGACAACAACCGGCTGGACGTGAATGCTTACGAGATGTACTGGTCGAGTTATGGTCCGACCCTGGATGGGATTTTGAAGCCGGAGCTGGTGGCGCCGGGGATTTGGATTGCGGCGCCCTTGTTGCCGGGCACTCCGATCTACCATGATGCGCACTGGCTGCATCGGGTGAAGCAGGCGGAGCGTGGGCACAAGCAGGCGGAGGTCTCGGCGGCGCGTCAAGCGGGTCTGGAGTGGCCTTCGGAGTGGGATGGGCTCGACGACGATGCGCTGGTGAAGGCGGTTGAGCAGCGGGCGAAGGCGCAGAAGCTGGTGCTTCCGTATTATCAGCATGTGGACGGCACATCGTTTTCGGCGCCGATTGTGTGTGCGGTGATTGCGCAGATGTTGGAGGCGAATCCGGCGCTGACACCGGCGCGGATCAAGAGCATCTTGACGCGGACGGCGGACAAGCTCTACAACGTGCCGCTGGCGCGTCAGGGGCATGGGCTGATCCACCCGCGTAAGGCGGTGAAGGAGGCGGCCAACGATCTGCATCGGCGGGGGGTGAAGCGGCCCAACAGTCCGCATGTGAAGGGGCATTGTGTTATGTTCTACTATCAGAGTGTGACGGCGTCTTCGGTGGAGGTGGCGGGTGATTTTAATGGGTGGAAGCCCTCGGCGCTCCCCATGCAGTGCGTGCAGCTTAGGCAGTGGTCGGCGAGCCTGGAGCTCACGGAGCCGGGGACATACGCCTATAAGTTTGTGGTGGATGGGAAGGAGTGGGTGGTGGATCCGGAGAATCTGAATCGGGAGCCGGATGGATTTGGGGGGCTGAATGCGCGGGTGGTGGTGGTGGTGTAGAAAGCACTTGACACTCGGCGCGGTATCAGTAGAATGCCTGACACGCTCCTCAGTGATGAGTCAGAAGCGTGCCGAAGTAGCTCAGTCGGTAGAGCAGCTGATTCGTAATCAGCAGGTCGGCGGTTCGAATCCGCTCTTCGGCTCCACACGTAGGGTAGGCCGCCAGTCGAAAGACTGGCGGCCAGTCTGCTCGAAACTGATCAAAATATTGCGAGGCCAATTGGGTAGTGGTACACCCTTTGACGCGAGCGAGATATGTCGGTTTTTACGTTATCGTCATCGTCCTCCCCACGATATCGAGTTCGACGCTATGTTGCGGGCCGAGAACACTCTCGCGTCTTTGGCGATGAGTCGCAGGCCCGCGCCTACGACGCTGAGCTTGCAGAGCGGTCTCGCGCCATCAGAGCGCAGCGTTCTGGCACAGCACCGTCTGGCGTGCCAGCTACTCCCCCGGCTTACGCTCTGGTACACGTTCACACGGGCACGCTCATGCGAGTGGGTGCTGGGTGGTATGTCGCCTCCGAGTTGTTCGCCTTGCCCGTATCAGCTCCAGCAGAGCACCTCGTGGACGGAGCGTCATGCTCCGCCCGATATCTGTCACATGGCCACCAGCTTACGATGGTGCCCGGCTCGCTGGTATTAGGCCGGGGCGCTCGTCCATCCCTACCTGCGCCAACTCCGGCTCTCACCGTGGCCCCTGAAGCCCCGCCTGCGCCAGCTCACGCTGAGGCACTTAAAGCGACACTTGCTCTCGCCGAGGCCCCTGAAGCTCCGCCTGCACCCGCTCTCGCCGAGGCCCCTGAAGCTCCGCCTGCACCCGCTCTCACCGTGGCCCCTGAAGCCCCGCCTGCGCCTGCTCACGCCGCGGCACCCGAAGCCACGCCTGCGCCTGCTCACGCCGAGGCACCCGAAGCTACGCCAGCAATCGCCGAGGCACCCGAAGCTCCGCCTGCACCTGCTCTCGCCGAGGCCCCTGAAGCTGCCCCCGCTCTCGCCGAGGCTCCCGAAGCTCCGCCTG
>JBJTQF010000308.1:0-9980 GCA_046075485.1 Myxococcota bacterium
CTGAGCCAGCGCCATCACCTTCGCCTGCGCCGGCACCCGAACCGGGACCGACACCTGAGCCAGCGCCTTCGCCTGCTCCGGCACCCGAACCGGGACCGACACCTGAGCCAGCGCCATCACCTTCGCCTGCTCCGGCACCCGAACCGGGACCGACACCTGAGCCAGCGCCCGCGCCTTCGCCTGCGCCAGCACCTGAACCGGGACCGACACCTGAGCCAGCGCCATCGCCTGCACCAGCGCCCGAACCGGGACCGACACCTGAGCCCGCGCCTTCGCCTGCACCAGCGCCCGAACCGGGACCGACACCTGAGCCCGCGCCGTCGCCCGCGCCTGCGCCAGCGCCCGAGCCGGGACCGACACCCAAGCCAGCGCCTTCGCCTGCTCCAGGCCCATCGCCTTCACCGGCTCCAGGCCCGTCGCCTTCACCGGCTCCAGGCCCGTCACCTTCACCGGCTCCAGGCCCGTCGCCTTCACCGGCTCCAGGCCCGTCGCCTTCACCGGCCCCCGGCCCGTCGCCTTCACCGGCCCCAGGCCCGTCGCCATCCCCTGCGCCCGGCCCGTCGCCTTCACCGGCTCCAGGCCCGTCGCCTTCACCGGCTCCAGGCCCGTCGCCATCACCGGCCCCCGGCCCGTCGCCTTCACCGGCCCCCGGCCCATCGCCTTCACCGGCTCCAGGCCCGTCGCCATCCCCTGCGCCCGGCCCGTCACCTTCACCGGCCCCTGGCCCGTCGCCTTCACCGGCTCCAGGCCCGTCGCCATCACCGGCCCCCGGTCCGTCGCCTTCACCGGCCCCCGGCCCATCGCCGATTGTGACCCCCAATCCGGGCCCGAGCCCGAATCCGCCTCCGCCTCCGAAGGTTCCCGAGTTTGAGATCCTCATCGACGGCGATCCTTTGCTGCCGGCCATCAAGTTCGACGTGATGGACATTGTGGTCAAGCTCGACCTGCATCGTGCGGATTCCTTCATGGTGCGTTTGAGGGGGCGCAAGACTCGCTACATTGACTCCAAGCATTTCCCGCTGGGAGCCACAGTGGTAATTCGGCTGGGTTATGTTGGCAAGTTGGTGAAGGTCATTGAAGGAGAGATCACCGCTTGGTATACCGAGTTCTCTGACAGTGGGACTGTGTTTGTTTTCCGTGGCTTGGATCGCAGCCATCGTCTGCGTCGAGGCAGTAAACATCGGGCCTTCTACAAGCTCTCGGACGACAAAGTGGCGGGTAAGATCGCGGGTGAGCATGGCATGACCGGCTCGACCGATCCATCGGGCCCGCAGTGGCCAGCCAACAACCAGCTTGGCATCAGCAACCATATTTTCTTGCATGCACGGGCGTTGCGCTTGGGCGTGCGAGATCATACGCAAGACAAGAAGCTGTATTTTAAGAAGCCGACCTTTGACAGCTCGGGCTTGAAGTTCAAATTTGGTCACAACGTGACCGCCTTGGACTTGTACGCTGAGATGAGTGCCTTGCCGACCAAAGTGAAGGTCTTTGGTTGGGACATGGTGGCCAAGAAGGAGTTCACCGAAGAGATTTCGATTGGTAAGGAACTCTTGCCAAAGCGCAATAATTTCTTCGGTGCAAAAGAAGGCAAGAAAGCATTTGGCGAAGGCATTACTTTACTGGAAGACTACAGTCCCTTCGATGCAGCCGAAGCCAAGCAAATTGGAGAGCACTATTTTGACCTTCACACTCAGGTTGCCTTGAGGGGCCCCTTGACCGTGTGGGGCAAGGCCGAAGTGAAGATTGGCACCCTCATTGAGCTGGAGGGGGTGGGTGAGTCCTTGGGGGGTCAGTACTTGGTGGATGCCGTCACCCACTTCCTGACAGACCGGGGCTTTTTTACGCGAATTGAGCTCCGCTCCAACTGCTTGCCGGGAGGTGCGGCTGGTCCGGGCGTTCATTCGGGAGGGGGAGACAACCCGCCGCCCGAACCTGTGCCGGTGCCCGAGCCGAAGCCTGAGCCCAAGCCCGAGCCGAAGCCTGAGCCCAAGCCCGAGCCCAAGCCAGCGCCGAAGCCTGAGCCGAAGCCCGAGCCCAAGCCAGCGCCGAAGCCTGAGCCGAAGCCCGAGCCCAAGCCAGCGCCGAAGCCTGAGCCCAAGCCAGCGCCGAAGCCTGAGCCGAAGCCTGAGCCGAAGCCTGACCCGAAGCCCGAACCCAAGCCAGCGCCGAAGCCCGAACCCAAGCCCGAGCCCAAGCCAGCGCCGAAGCCCGAACCCAAGCCCGAGCCCAAGCCAGCGCCGAAGCCCGAGCCCAAGCCAGCGCCGAAGCCCGAGCCCAAGCCAGCGCCAGCGGAAGAGAAGAAGGACAACTGTCCCGAGTGGCCGAACTGCTTTTACACCTTTGAGGTGGACAAGAACCCGAACAAGCCGCTCACCTATCACTTCTCACTGCCGCAGCAGGGGCCCAATGGAGAGAAGATTGCCTTCATTGACTGGGATATTTTCCATCCCAGCAAGCCGGAGCGTAATCAGACCTTGCATCAGCAGAAGAAGCCGATGGTATCCTTCGACATGCGCGGAACCTATACCATCGTGGCGGCTGTGCGCCTGCAAGGTTATGACTGTGAATATGTCATGACCCGGACGGTCAATGCCGGAAGTGAGCTCAAAGGCAAATCGCCGAACGCGACCAAGCGAAAGTACGAAAAACCCCAGGGGACGCTTCATAAAAATGGAATGAAGCGGCATGGATCTGGTAAAAACTAAGGACCAAAACAGCATATAAGGTCAGCCCGCTGAGGATGATATCATCTTCTGGCTGACCATCACCCGGAGGAGGTCAAAATGCCTGCTGCTGGTCGAGTTGGAGATATCTCAGACGCCCCGATTGATGCGCATGGTTGCCCATCCTGTCCCCATCCTTCGAAGGGGCCAGCGGTGCAGGGATCCCCGACGGTCTTCATCAACAAGATGTCGGCTGTTCGAGTGGGAGACAAAGGCGTACATACTGCTTGTTGTGGTCCTAATCTTTGGACTGCTGCGATGGGCTCCGCCACCGTCTTCATCAACAATATGCCTGCTCATCGAAAGGGAGACTTGGATGCACACTGTGGGGGTGTTGGCACCCTCTCAACGGGCAGTCCAAACGTAAATATTGGTGGATAAGTCTTCCTCCGTTGGATTGAGCTGACCCCATGCGTTCGTGTCCGGAGACCCTTCAGCTATGGCCAAGTCCTCCAATCGTCCCCGTCGTACCCAGGAGCTGTTTAAAGCGTGTTTATGGCTTGCCCAGCTCCTGAGTTTCCGTCTTGCCGCACAGAATGAAGGAAAGCTTGACACATCGTTGGGCTTGAGCGACTTGGTGCAAGAGTTATCCGACGCCTGTAAGCTGTCGAGGCCCACCCTGGAAGGCCCTCCACCCTTGCCAGAAGGAGGCTGGATGCCCTCCTTTTCCAAGCTCTTTGGCCTGAGCAGCATGGAGTCCTTGTTGGTGGCAGCGGCCCTTGCGCCCACCGTGGATGCGCGGTTTGCCCAAGCCTTTGCGCGATTTCTGAACAGTAACCGACCGGAGCGGCCTTCTGCCGACCTTCTGGCGCGTCTCCTCGCCTTTACCCTCCCCGAGCGTATGCACTTGGCTGCCATGTTGCGTGTCGGTGCGCCTCTGGAGCGTTTTGGCCTCCTTCTCCTTGACTGGAACGAAAATACGGTCTTGCCCTTAAACTTTCAGCCCCTTCAAGTGCCCGAGCGTATCCGTTGGTTATTGTTGGACGAGCAGCTTGAGATGCCCCAGACGCTCCAGCGGTTTTTGTTGTTGCATAAGCCTCGGGTTCCCTTAGCCGAGCAGCCTCTGGACGAGAACCTCAAGGCACATCTCAGCAACATTTTGACTCAGCTTCGACTCTCCCGTAAACATGCCCAGCCACCCCCTTTCCTCTTATTGGAGGGTGTGTGGGGAGTGGGTCAAAATGAAGTGGCCGAAGGGCTCGCCGAAGCCCTCAACATGCAGGTCATTGAGCTGGATCTGGTGCCACGACTTAGCACCCAAGAGCCGCCGGAGCTGGCTCGATTGCTTCGCCGAGAGTTGATCCTTCAGAATGCGGTCTTGCTCATGCGTGTGCATACCGACGAAGGGGGAGCAGAGTCACAAGCTGCAGTGGATCTGATGCAGCTTAGAGTCCGTCAGTTCTTGGAGCTGGAGCTCAAAGAGCTCTCCTGCCCAGTCGTGCTCTCAGGAAATATGGCAACCCCTGGAGGGCTTCGAGAGCTGGAGAGACCCTGTTGGCGTTACGAGCTGAGATTACCGGATCGTAAACGGCAGAAGCAGGCCCTCCTTCGTGCGCTCGAAGATGAGCAGATGCAGGCCACCGATATGGGTTTGGAGAATCTCCTCAACCGATACAATCTGAACTTGGCCGCCACCAGCGAAGTGGTCAAAACGGCCCATGTGTTGGCCCGTTCCGCTCGACTGGGGCCATCCCAGATGGAGAGTGGAGAACTTGAAGCAGCCGTGGAGCTGATCCTGCGACGGCATTTGGGCTCTCTTTCGCAGCGACTGAGTGCTCGATTTACCTGGGAAGACTTGATCCTCTCAGACGAGATTGTGGGGCAGCTTCGCACCCTGCGAAATCTGATCGAACATCGTCATCTGGTGTTTGAGACTTGGGGACTGGGGCGTAAAGCATCGGGAGGGCAGGGCATTAAAGCCCTCCTCTCGGGTCCATCTGGTACGGGCAAGACGATGGCGGCGGAGGTGATTGCCTCCGATCTACGCCTGCCGCTCTATCGGGTTGATCTCTCTGCTGTTGTCAGCAAGTGGGTTGGTGAGACCGAAAAAAACCTGGAGAAGATCTTCCGCGAAGCCCAGAGCAGCCAAGCCATCTTGCTCTTTGACGAAGCGGATGCACTCTTTGGCAAGCGAGGTAAAGTTGAGAACGCCAATGACCGTCACTCAAACGTCGAAGTGAGCTTCCTCTTGCAGCGATTTGAAGTCCACGACGGTGTGGTGATCCTGACCACCAACTTTCCCACCGTGATTGATACCGCCTTTGCTCGGCGTATGCACTTTATGATCGAGTTTGAGAGTCCTGACGAGCCAACCCGTCGGATCTTGTGGCAAAAGCAGCTCGTTCCGAGCCTTCCAAAATCCAATGATATTGACATTCCGTGGCTGGCTCAGCGCTTTGAGATCTCGGGTGCCAACATCAAAAATGTGGTGATGGGTGCAGCCTTCCTTGCCGCCGCTGAAGATCGGGTGGTAAACATGGCACACATTGCGCGCTCCATGCAGTGGGAGTATCAGAAGCTTGGACGCTCCGTCTCGGTTACAGACTTTGGGCGGTTCATGAAGCGATAGTATGGGGCCTAACCGAGCCCATACTTTTTCAGCTTATCGTAGAGAGTGCGTAATCCAATCCCCAGCGCATCTGCTGCCCGTTTGCGATTTCCCCCCAGTTGTTCCAGCGCCTGATGAATGGCTTCTTTCTCCAGATCCTCGAGCGGACGTAAAGGGCCCGGTGTCGGTTCCGGGTTGAGTGAAGGCATGGGGGCCAAGGCCTCGGCCTCCGTCACCTCTAACCCCAGGCCATCTGGTTGCAGACGATGATCATCGGCGAGAATCGCCGCGCGTTCGAGCGCATTGGCCAGCGCCCGCACATTACCCGGCCAAGACGCCTGCGTGAGTGCTCGCTCCGCTGCAGGCGTGAGCGAGAGTCCGGCACCCCCCAGCCGTTCCGCGATCCGGGGAAGCAGCGCCGTCGCCAGCGGCAGGATGTCCTCTTTTCTTTCCCGAAGTGGAGGAATCCGAATAGGAAAGACGGCCAGTCGATGGTAGAGATCCTCACGAAACTTGCCCTCTCGTACCATCTCTTGCAAATCCCGGTTGGTGGCAGCCACCCAGCGTACATCCGCTTTCAGGAGCTTGTTGCCCCCCACCCGCTCAAACTGGCGTTCCTGGAGCACCCGTAGCAGCCGCGCTTGTAGCTCCGGCTTCAGCTCCCCCACTTCATCTAGGAAAAACGTTCCCCCTTCCGCTACCTCCAGTCGGCCCTTTCGAGTCTGAACAGCCCCCGTGAACGCTCCTTTTTCGTGGCCAAACAGCTCACTTTCCAGCAGCGACTCAGAAAACGCCGCACAGTTGACTGCAACAAATGGACCCGCTGAGCGCGCCGAGCTGAGATGAAGCCATTGTGCCGCCACCTCCTTCCCCACCCCACTCTCGCCTTGCAGGAGCACAGTGGCATCCGTGCGCGCCACCTTCTTGAGTGCATGCACCACCGGCTGCATGCTGGCGGCCCCAAATGTCAACGTTGGCAACCCCTCTGGCGTCGATGAGGCAAGCGGAGCGCCTCCTGCCATGAGCACCCGCGACACCATCCGACGCAATGCTTCAGGACTCTCCAGCGGCTTACTCATGTAGTCCGCCGCTCCCAGCCGCATCGCCTCGACCGCTCCCTTGATCGAGCCATGCGCCGTCAGCACCAACACCTTAAGGGATGGCTGAGCTTCTTTGGCCCGTGGCAGCAGGCTCAGTCCGTCCAGCCGTGGCATGCGCACATCCGTGATCAGCAGGTCAAACTTGTCCTGCTTGAGCGCCTCCAGTGCCTCTTCACCATCTCCGGCCTCGGCAAGCTGATGGCCCGCACGCTCCAGCACCTGCACCATAAAGTCGCGAAGACCTTCTTCATCCTCTGCGAGCAAAATCTTTGCCATAAGCTCCTCCCCTTGCCTTATGCCAGCGTCTGTTGCGCGGACTCCCGCGCACCTTGACCCCGAGGCAGCTCAATCCGAAACCAAGCACCGCCGCCTGCGCGAGCGCCGGCCCTGAGTGTGCCACCATGTTGCTCAACCAACTTTCGAGAAATTGCCAAACCCAGCCCGATGCCCTTTGCCTTATGAGTACGGAACGGCTCAAAAATGCCTTCCTCCTCTCCTGGAGGAATGCCCACCCCCCGATCCAGCACCTCCACCGCCACCCCTTCGTGCATGGGTGTCACCACCAGCTCCACTTTGCCATGAGGGGGAGACGCTTGTAGAGAGTTTTTAAGCAAATTGGTCAGAACTTGCAACATTCGATCCCGATCCAGCCACAGCGGCGGCAGCTCCCCTGGAGTTGAGACGTGAATCCGGCTCAGATCCACCTCTTGAGCGGCATCCATCAGCAGCTCCTGAAGCACCACCGCCTCTCGATCCAACTTTCCCGTCCGGGCGAACTCCAAGAGCTCATGCACCAGCTTTTCCAGCCGCTGAGCCTCCTGCACCACCCGCCCGGCACTGCGCCGCTCCCGCGAGCCTTCTGACATCGTTTCTTCCAGGAGCTGCGCGTGTCCTTTTAATGATGCCAATGGATTGCGGATCTCATGCGCCAGCACCGCCGACATCTGCCCAAGCACCGCCAGCCGTCGCTGCTCCTGCAACACTGCCTCCATCGCCTGAGCCCTTTGAACCTGCCGCCAGAAAAAGAGGGCCAGCAGCGTCAGCAACACCGCCGCCAGAATCCCAATCAGGAGCATCACCAGCGCCTGCTTTTCGATGGCCAGCAGCTCCGCTGGCTGCAGATCCATGATGATCACAATCGGTCGTCGATCTGGCGTTGCACGCGGTCCCGTCGCATCAAGGGCCTGCGAGGAGGGCCTGCTCAGCTCCCCCATCACGGTTGACTGCTCAACACGCCTCTCGTCAGCAGAAGTGATGGAATTACCGCGTGATTCCGCTTCAGCGTGCCGCCGATCCTCTGTTGCCAAACCATCAGAAGGGGTGCCCGTGGTAGTCCTTTCTCTTAATCTGTCACTAAACCTATCACTCAACCTGTTACTCGCTCTTTCCCTTAATGCCGGAGCCTCTTGCCCCGGGTTTGACTGCGGCGGGTCTCCTGGAGGCCCCTCCTCAAGCGGCAGGTCTCCCGGAGGGCCATAACCGAAGGGACGAGGGCCGCGCGGTTCATCCCCCAAACCTGGGGGACCAGCCGGTGGGCCATATCCGGGTGGCGGATGCGGACCCGGAGGACCATCCCCCCATGCTGGCCCCTGATCGCGTGGAGGCTGTTGACTCGGGCGTTCTTGGACCGATTCCAGCAGGGCCGCATTCATGTTATCCCGGAGGCTCTCCGCCAGATCCCTGTTGGGCACTGCTTGGCCGGAGGCGTTTTCGTCCAGCCCTTCGTTGAGCGCAGGCTGACCCGCGAGGGGTGGCCCCTCTGCGCGCCGACCTGGCCGTGGGGTAGGCGCACCTGGTTTTCGCCACAGTCGGACTTTGGCACCCTCCACCTGCATTCGAGGCTCCACACCATACCGTTAGATATGGGACGGATCCAGCAGCGGATGACCTACCGTGTTGATCTTTTTGCCGTCAATGGTGTAGATCCCCACATAACGCAGGCCCTTTTCTCGATTTTTCTCCAGGAACTTTTCGAGGCGTTGGTGTGCGTTGGCCGCCGAGGGTGAGCCCACCTCCAGCCGCATGTTTTCCAACAACTGTTCCGTCTGACCGATCAACATCAGCTCCGCCCCTCTCAGCGTCGAGCGCCAAGCAGAGAAGCTCATCAGCACCAGCAAGCCGGCCATGAGCAGCGCGGTGATCAACAGACCTCGGGGACCAAAGCGCAGGGCATTCAGCCGAGACTTCATGGGCGTGTCCTCAGGCAAAAGAGAAGGAAGAAGCGACCACAAGAGCATAACAAGGTTCTCCTGGCCCCTTCAAGAAGACATCCGCTCCCAAATGGGAAGTGTGCGGATTCTGCACTCGAGTGCAGAATCACAAGCGCGTTGACTGCGGAATCTGCACAGGGCTGCACCAAAAGCAGCCATTCCAGCAGGAAGCGAGGGGCAGACATGCCAAGAGGCACCTGGCATGCCAATTGGAATGTAAGGATTGCTCCAGCAGCGCAGCCGGTGCGCCTGGAGTCTGCATCTGACCCGATGGGAGAGTAACATGAAGAACCTTGTACATCTTGGCCTGTTGTTAATTCCGCTGTCCGTGGGGAGTATGAAGATCAATGCCTGTGGAGACCCGGAGACCTCTCCGACCCCCAGCTCAACCCCCGACACCGCAACACCGACGGCAGCACCGACGGCCCCCCCCAGCTCTAGCGACTATACGGATAACTTTCTGGTTAGTCAAGTCAACGCCTATGACTAAGCTTCCTACGCCGACCCGAGCCTGGATGTGACCTGCGACAGTACCTACGTGTATGTGAAGTCGAATGGAATTCCAAACTTCCAATTTACACAGGTCACACCGAATGCACTCAAAGAGCAGAACCTGAGCTACAAATTCCCACGCTCGCCGAAGGTGGCCACTGCCTCCTCGAGCCTGTATTATGTGGGCCCGGTGGGTGTTGCCGTCAATGGTCTGCCACTTTATGCCCCCAATGAGGCCCCGAACGATGGATACGGTGACCCGGTCTTGGACGGCTTGCTGGACTATTGTAACGGCCACACTGATCAACAAGGCATGTATCACTTCCATGCTCGTCCCGACTGTCTCTTTGAGAGCATCGCCGGGAAAGTGCATCTGGTCATGGGTTATGCATTTGATGGGTTCCCAATTGTGGTGCCTTATGAGTGTACCACCAGCGCCTGTACCGCTACCAAGTCCGTCAAGAGCAGCTATGTCTACGTCGGAGGCTCCACAAACGCTTATTTGGCCAATACTTACCAGGCTGGCTCAGGAGACCTCGACCAGTGTAACGGCATGACCGGCACCGACGGACAGTATCGATATTATGCCACCGACACCTTTCCTTATCTGATGGGCTGCTACAAAGGCACTCCAGAAGCGAGCAACAACCCGGCATCCAGCAATAACCCGAATCCTTATGGCACGGGTACGGGGACGGGTACGGGGACGGGAACTGGCACTGGGACTGGAACGGGTACGGGGACCGGCACCGGGACGGGTCCAAAGACCTGCTCCACCAGCGCGGACTGCACCAACGCCTGTCCTCCCGGCTCGGTGGGATGCACCTGCGCCGCCGATCCGATGGGCACCAACATGTGTACCCCCACCTGCACCAAAGATACAGACTGTCCGGTGGGTGGCCCAGTC
>JBJTQF010000309.1:0-94765 GCA_046075485.1 Myxococcota bacterium
GGGCAGCGCCCTCTTTGCAAAAAAAGCGGTGCAAAAAGTGGTGCAAAAAATCCGTCCTCAAAAAACAACGAGGGGTCAAGGGGTCCGCTGGCCCCTCGCGGGAAAGTCTGAAAGTACGCCGTGCTTTCAGCTATAAAAGGAGCAGCAAGCTGCTCCTTTTCCGAAGCCCGTTGAATGAGAGGGCGCTGCCCTCTCAGAATCACCCGCAAAGGGGTTGGTGAACCCCTTTGAACCCCTTTTTGTTGAGGGCGTTTTTATGGCCGACCGCTCGACAGCCCCAGCGTCCGCTGACTGGACTGCAACCCTGGCCCTCAGCCTCCTTTCGTTCGTGGCGACCCTATGGGTTCAGCGTGGCATCCTGTTCAACTTCCCGACCTCCGCCGACGAGTACGCCTATCTCTGGCAGGCGCGAGCATTCTCTCAGGGGCAGCTCTTATCCGAAGCCCCTCATCCCCTGGAGACCTTTGCCTTCTTCCACTTAGGTGAGCTCAACGGTCTGCGTTACAGTCGTTTTCCGGTGGGATGGCCGTTGCTGCTCACCCCGCTCACCTGGCTGGGCGTGGAGTGGCTGACCAATCCGCTCCTGGGTGCTTGTGCAGTGGCGGGCATTCATCGTCTGGGGATTCGGTGGGTGGGGTTGGCTGCTGCGACCTGGGGCGTACTCTTGGTCCTCCTCTCGCCTTTTTTCCTGCTCAACGTGGCCTCCTATCACAGCCATCCGGCGAGTCTTTTTTCAGGGGTGTGTTTGGCTCTCAGCCTGGTGCGAGCCCAGGCATCCTCCGCTCATGCTGCCCGCTGGGGGATTGTTTCGGGCTTGAGTTTTGGGCTCGCGGTGCTGATGCGTCCCTTCACGGCCCTCTTAATGGGCGTTCCCCTCATGCTTTTCCTCACCCGAGGCTTCTCAAGACGCTGGTGGAGCGCCTTTTTCCTCGGAGGGCTCCCCACCTTGCTGATCTTCCTGGAGGTCAATCGTGCCATCACCGGCCACTGGCTGACACTTCCGACCGTCTTATACGACCCACAAGAAGGTCTTGGTTTTGGCGTCCACGGTCACTCGGTGCAGCAGGGGTTGCAGAATACCCTCTTGTGGAGCCTGGAGGGGTTGGGTTTTACCTTTTTCATGACCCCGGTGCTCATCTTCTTCGCGCGGGGGCGCGCGGGGGCGCACGAGAAGCTGCTCTGGAGCCTGTTGCTGGCGCCGGTCATCGGTTACTTCTTTTACTGGAATCCGGGAGGCTTTCGATATGGGCCTCGTTTTTGGTTTGAGGCGCTCTTTCCGTTTGCCCTGCTGGTGGGGGTGGGGCTGGAGCAGCTCCGCACTCGTCCGTTGTGGCGTCGGCTGCTTCCACTCTTTGCCTTGCTGGGGTTGCTGGGCCTGAGCAAAATGCTGCTCGACGAACGGCAGCGGATGTCTGATCGACGCATTCTTCAGGTCAAGCTGGAGCAGGAGCCGCTCTCGGACGCCATCATTTTGCTGTTGAACAGCCACGGGGATCTACCGGTCTACGATCTGACCCGCAATCCCCCCGATTTTCGTGCTCAGCCGGTGTTGTTTGGAATGGGGCGAGGCGCTGCGGATGCGGAAGTGGCAGCCGCTTGGCCTGATCGCACCCTCTATTATTATCGATGGAGCCCCGAAGGAGGGACTCTCTGGCCCTACCATCCATTACAGGTGGAGATCCCGGATCCGCTGCCCGACAAATAAGCGGGTCTCGACTTAAGGCGACGAGGTCTTTGAAGGTGCATCCCCGGTCTCAGGCGAGCTGGACCCATCCACGGGAATGCCTTGCTGAAGCAGGAGCTGATGGGTCGGAACGCCCTTGACCCTCACCTCCAGCAGCAGGTTCTGCTCATTCTGCACCAAGCGGGAGAAGCTGATCTCCTGCTCTCGTCCTTGAGCGAGCTGCTCGAGCTTGAGGGCCACGGCATGCAACGAGGCTTCCGCCGGCAGTGCCACTTGGAGGGTGGAGAAGCGCCATCCTGCGCCACCGGAGCGAAGCTGATGCTCCTCGTGAGCCACCACCTTCAGGCCGCGCGCGGAGGTCCACAGCACATCGGCGATCTGCCGATCCAGTCGGGGGAGCTGCTGCTGGAGCTGGCGCAGGCTCGGCCCATTGGAGGCTTGAGCGGTGGGTGCTGCGGGTGGGTTGACCTCCAGCCATTCTGGAATGAACCAATAGAGGATCAACATCCAGCTTACGAGCACGAGGCCCGCCCAGGTGAGCTTTTGGCGTGGGAGCAGACGTTCAGACAGAGAAGTTGAGGCGCTTGCAGTCATCGGCGTGTACTTCGTCACTTTCATGCAGGAGCTAAAAGAGCGGAGGGTTTACGGCTTACGTGCGTCCTGTTGAGGGGCGGACTTCTCACCGGAATTGGCCTTCTTAAGCTGGGCCAGCCCTTCGCGGAGCTGCATATCTTTGCTGGGATCGACCTGCTGCTCTCGCAGGATCATGGCACCGCCATCACTCTCATCGAGCTGAGCTTCCTGCTCTTCATCCGACGGTGCGGAGAAAACATCGGGGATGATGGAGTTCTTGGGGTCGATGGGGCGGCCATTGGGCGTATAATATTTGGCCACCGTGAGGCGTAGGGCCCCTTCATTTTCGAGGCGGATGATGTTTTGAACGCTGCCTTTGCCGTAAGAAGGCTCACCGACGATGGTGGCGCGTTTGTGGTCTTGGAGCGCACCGGCGAGGATCTCGGAAGCAGAGGCGGAGCCGTCATTGATGAGCAGCACCATCGGGAAGGGGGGGAGTGTCCCGGAGCGGCGAGCACGTTTGACCTCGTCTTCGGTGCGGCCTTTGGTGCTGACGATCACCCCTTGTTCGATGAAGAGATCGGCCATCTCCACGGCCTCATCGAGCAGACCGCCGGGGTTATTGCGCAGGTCGAGCACCAATCCCTTGAGCGGGCTGCCGGTTTTGCCTTCGAGATCCTTGATGGCTTTTTGTACGTCATCGGCCACCCGTTCTTGGAACTGCATGACCCGCACATAGCCGATGCCGCCCTCGAGGTTTTTGGCGACCACCGCAGGGGTATGGATCTGGTCTCGTTCGACGGGGATGTCGCGGACATCTTTCCAGTCGGCGCGTTGGATGCCGAGCAAGACCTTGGTGCCTTTACGGCCCTTGATGCGGTTGACCGCTTCTGAAGGTCCGATATCACTGAAAGCGGCCCCATCGATCTTCACGATGAGATCACCGGCCTTGAGCCCTGCTTTTTCAGCGGGCGAGCCGGGATAAGGTGCCACGATCTTGAGCCCCTTGTTTTCTTGAGTGATCTCTACGCCGATGCCAAAATATTCCCCGGAGGTTTCTTCCTGGAACGAGCGGAACTGCTCGGGCGTCATGTACTGGGAGAACGGGTCGAGGGTCTTGACCATCCCATTGATGGCGCCGAGCATCAGGCGATCCACATCGACCGCATCGACATAGTCTTGGCGGATGCGATGCAGCACCTGGCTGAACACCTCGAGGGATTGATAAGCGTCCTGGCTCTTGGCCAGTGCTTGAGAGTCGAGCCGGGTGCCCAGCGAGAGCCCCCCCAGAGTCAGCACGGTGAGCGCAACAAAAGCACGGAGTTTATTGGGCATATTGAGTCCAGCTCCACACAAGAGACAGGGGGAAACCACTTAGGCCGATACAGTAGCTTAACGGATTTGGTCTCGAAAGTATAGCCTATGGTGGAGGGCTTGACGCCCCGGCTGGGGTGAATTAAGCTGCCCGCACCTTGCCGCGCGCGTTGCACCCCTCTGGAGGATCAACCCATGAAGACCGCATTCGTTCATTCACCGGTGTATGCTCTGCACGATACGGGTGCCCATCCTGAGACGGCCCGGCGGCTTCAGTCTGTGCAGGCGGCCTTTGAGCGGCGAGGGACCTTAGAGAACATCCTGAAGCTCTCCCCTGGAGCTGCTTCCGCAGAAGCCCTCACGCGCGTGCATCAGGCGCAACATGTGCAGCGGGTGGCCCAAGCCTGTCAAGCGGGAGAGCCGGCCCTTGATCCCGACACTCGTATTTGTGAAGCCTCGTGGCAGGCTGCGCTCCTGGCGGCGGGGGGCGCTTGTGCTGCCGTCGATGCGGTGGTGACGGGACAAGCGGACAATGCTTTTGTGCTCTGTCGTCCGCCTGGACATCATGCCACCCCGGGCAGAGCGATGGGATTTTGTCTGTTTAATAATGTGGCCGTGGCTGCTCGTCATGCTCAAGTGCAGCATGGACTGGAGCGGATCTTGATCATCGACTGGGATGTTCATCACGGCAACGGCACCCAAGACATTTTTTACAGCGATCCGAGTGTGTTTTTTCTCTCCTTTCATCAAGATCGGCACTATCCTTTCAGCGGAGCCCTTCACGAGCGAGGCGAGGGCAGGGGAGAAGGTTTTACTTTAAATCGGCCCTTACGTTCGCGAACCCCCGCAGCGGTTTATCGTCAGGTATTTCAAGACGCCTTGCAGCAAGTGCGTGCTCAATTTCGGCCTGATTTGGTGCTGATCTCTGCCGGTTTTGACGCACACCTGAACGATCCCCTGGGAGAGCTCATGCTTGAAGATCCCGACTACGCCGCCTTGACGGAGCTTGTGCTCGAGCTGGCAGCCCGTGACTGTCAGGGACGACTTGTGAGCCTTCTGGAGGGTGGATATAACCTCAAGACCCTCGGTGATACCGTCGCCACACATGTCGAGACCCTTAAGGGTTCATCCTTCCCCCAAAAAGGGTTGTAGACAGCGCGAAAGGGTGACATACTGACCCAGACTGGAGATCTATGGAGCCCTCGACCACCGGGGTCGAAGCGGCGGGAGGCCATGCATGAAATTGCGTTCCTGGGGCGTCAGCGACATCGGAAGACGGCGTGCCCACAACGAAGATTATTTTCTGATCGATGAAGCCCTCTCCCTTTTTGTCGTCGCCGATGGCATGGGCGGGCTTGATCGGGGTGATATCGCCAGCCGAATGGCCTGCGAGCGGGTACGCGAGCACGTCTTCAAGCAGCAGTCGGTGGTGGAGACATTCCGCGCGGACCAGTCTCTTCAGGCCCGCGAAAAGGTCTTGGCCATGCTCGAAGCCGCCGTGCTCCAGGCATGTTCAGAGATCTTTGCCCTCGCCGACCAGCATCAAGGCCGTGGTATGGGCACCACCCTCGAAGTGCTCATGCTCTGCGACGGTGTTGGCTTTACCGCCCACGTCGGAGACAGCCGTATTTACCTCTTCCGGTCCTCCCGTGTGCATCAGCTCACCGAAGACCACTCGCTGGTCCAAGAGAAGGTCAAGCAGGGCCTGCTCACCCGCGAAGAGGCCCGCACCGCGCGTCGCCGAAACGTGATCACCCGCGCCGTGGGGGTGCTCCCCACCGTTAAAGTGGACACCCTCGCCTTTGAAGTGGACGCTTCCGACTGCTTCTTGCTCTGCTCCGACGGCTTGCACCAGTATTTCTCTGATCAAGACCTGCAAGACACCGTCGTCGAGCTTCCCCGCGAGGAAGCCGCTGGCACCCTCGTCGAAGCCGCCAACGAACGGGGTGGCACCGACAATATTACTGCTGTCTTTATCGAAGTGGTGACCTCGATCCCCCGCGAGTTTTGGGACAAATCCACCGTCAAGATGGAGACCCTCTCGCGCATGGCCCTCTTCCGATACCTCAACTATCGGGAGCTGGTGGCCGTCTCCGGCATCGCCGACTATCGCAGCGTGCCCTCCGGACAAGTCCTCTTCCGTGAAGGAGACGAAGGCGACGAGCTGTATCTGTTGCTCTCGGGCCGTGTCTCCATCATCAAAGCCAAGACCGTCATTGTGACCCTCGAAGCAGGCGATCATTTTGGCGAGATGGCCTTGCTGGACCAGCCCAAACGCTCCGCCCATGCCGTGGTGGAACGGGAAGCCGCTTTTTTGGTCATTCGCCGCACGGACTTCTACACCTTGATGAAGCGAAACTCCGTGCTCGCCGTCAAGCTCCTGTGGAATATCCTGCTGACCCTCTCTGCAAACCTGCGCTCCACCTCTGAGCAGCTCGCTCAAGAGGGCGGAGGCTCCCTGCCTCAAGTACCGCAAGAGCTGGCCGAGTGGCTCAACAACTCCTGAGTCTGATCCGGGTGTGACGGGGGTAAAACCCCTTTGGCATCGCGGCTGTTTGAGGGCCTTTAAAAGCCAGACGGGGCAGGTGAGTGTGAGCTCTCAACCAGCCCCGGTCTCCCTCCGTCTTTGACCGGCTTGTCGTTCTTCCTACTGAATGCCCAGTCGTTTAAAGGTCTTCACGTCTTTTTCGTCGAGGAAGGCGCTCTCAATCGGATTGAGAACCGCAGCAGGCGCATGTCCCTCATAGGGATCCTTGGGGCCCGAAGGTTTTTTGCCCTTCTTATCGCGTGAAGCCGTGGACTCTTCCTTTCCTTCCTTGCCGTGTTCTTCCCCAGAGGTCTTTTCTTTTTCGCCGCGTACCTCCCGCTTCATGGTGGCCAGCTTCACCAAGCTACCGCCGCTGTGCATATTTTGTGAAACACCCATGATACTCACCCCAACCACCATAAGCTGGAAGAGCATGACCGCTGCAAGGATCTTCATCAGCTTTTCCTGGCGTTTGCGGGCGAGGTAGAGCGCATGTGTGGCCCGATCAACACGTTCTTCAACGTCCATATTGACCTCGTAGAAAGATGTAGGTGGGGATGCGCTTGCATCACCCAGATTCTCCTTCGGTCCTACCGGAAGCAGGGTTTAGCGATCTTGGCGGAGCGGAGCGATCTTTTTGAAGGAAGTAAGTGCAACGTTTGGAAGGGAAGAAGCGTCGAAATGATGAGAGAAATGTGGGTGAAGTTATGCTAACATTCTTGTCGTCGGAATAGCGCGCGGGCTGTTTCTGCGGTGTCCTGGAGCGTGGCCGAGCTGAGCCCCCTTCTGTCAAGGACGGAAGATCTCCCGCCGTCTTTTCCCTCCCTTTGGTATTCCAGCCAGCGCCTCAGACCGTCTTTGTACGCTGTATCGCCGCCCTCTCTCAAGCCCCTGCGACAACATGCCGCATTCACAAATAGAGACCGGTGAGGCATGTTGCAGGCGGATGAAGGTCATATCAACGAGGTGGTAGCGTCATGCACATACATGCAGCGGAAAGCGGGAACAGGCAGCGGTGGTCTTTCCAACGTCTTATTTTGTGGGTGAGTTTGGGCTGCTTGAGCCTCCGCGCAGGGGAGGGCTGGGCGTGCTCCTCCTGTAGCAGCGGAGATCCCACCCTCACCGTCATGGGGACCGAGCTGCCTTTTGAGGGGCGTAAGCGCCTCTCGCTGGAGACCCGCTATCGAGGCGATGCGATTGGGGATCCGCAGCTTGAGGGCATCCGCTTGCAGGAGCTGAGGACCGATCTCAACGTGGCTTATACCCCCTCGGTGCGCTGGACCCTCTCTGCCAGTGTGCCCTTGATTGCTCGCAGCGTGACCTATGTGAACCTCGCCCAAGATCGTGTGTTGGGCCTGGGAGACATCGAGCTGCGGGTGCGTCGCCTGCTCTGGCGAGACCGCTCCTTTATGCCTCAGCATGTGCTGTCGGGACAAGTGGGGCTCAAGCTGCCCTCTACCCCTTTAGCGGTGGGGGTGGACCAGCAGCCGTTGGACTCGAGCGCACAGCCGGGATCGGGCTCCTGGGATCCGAGCTTGGCCCTCTCGTATGGGGTTTTTGCCCATCCGTACTCCGCTTATATCAGTGTGACCGGCGTTCGTCCGAGTGAAGGGTATCTCAACGAGCGGGTGGGTGCTTCTTTACGCTCCACCTGGATGGTGCAGGCGCAGCCTCTCGAGCCCCTTTCCATTCGGGGAGGGCTGGATATGCGCTGGGATGCGGTCAACCTCGAAGACGGGCAGGTGGAGCCGGACTCCGGCGGGTTTATCTCCTTTGTGGCGCTGGATCTGTTGGTCCAGCCAAAACAAGACTGGCTGGTGCGGGTGGGAGGGGCGCTCCCGGTGGTGCAGAAGCTGAACGGCTATCACCAGGAGTCACCCTTGCTCACGGTGGGGGCCGTATATGACTTCTGAGCCTGCGACAACCGCTTCTCTCGTGCGTTTTCAGTCGATTGGTGCGGGACTGGTCGCCTTGACCCTCCTGGAGGTCATGGCCTGTGCGGTGGTGCAGCAGTCTCCGGGCATCGAGCTGGACCTTGAAGTGGTCCACGATGCGTCCTTGCGGAGTGCTTCACTCGACGGCGCACGCTCGTTTGAGACCGCTGAGGGGATGCTGATCACCCTCGACGCGGCTTACGTGACCCTCTCCAGCCTGGAGCTGGTGGCCTGTGAGCTGGCGGCGCGTGTTCGTCCGACGGCGTGGCGTTCGGTGGTGTGGGCCCACGGGACATCCACCCCGACCCTTTTGGCCTCTCCATTTGTCAACGGGCTCGAGCGCCCTGATCTGGAGCCTGCTTCGTTGGGCCTGCTGAAGCCTCCTCCGGGGAGTTATTGTGCGCTCCGGGTCACATTGGCACCTGCCGACGAAGATGCAGCGGGGCTTCCGGCGAACAAAGCGGTGGTGGGGCAGACCTTGTGGCTTCAAGGAAGCTGGCGTAAAGACTCAGAGAGCACATCCACTCCGTTGGAGGTGCGCTCTGCTTTGGTGGGGACGACGTTGTTGTCGCTCCCCCATGCACCGTGGGAGCTGACGGGAGAGGAACCACTTCCCGCCTTACGGCTCCGCTTGGCGTATGATCAGTGGATGGACAATGTCCCGCTCGAGATCGGTGACCCCGACGTCTTGGCCGTGTCCCTGCTCACCGCCATTCTGGACTCTCTCACACTGGAACAGAAACTCGACTGAGCGCATGGCGAGGCGGAGCCTCCGCACGCCACCGACCATGCAGGAGAAGCACGACACATGAAGATCCGTTTGCAGCCATTGGCCTTGACCCTCCTCCTCACCGCCTGTTCTGGCTCAGGTCCCGAGGAGAGCCCCACCCCTGAGAGCTCCCCCACCCCCGAAGCAGGTGAAGTCTCCATCGCCGTGAATTTTGAGGCGAGCGTCGGTGAGGATGCATTTGCCTGCGGTACAAGTTACAGCGGTCTGGGCACCACCAGCTCCACCTTTGAGCCTGCGGACCTGCGTATGTACGTGTACGACGTGCAGCTCATCAACCAAGCCGGTGAAAAAGTGCCGGTGGCACTGACACAAGATGGGAAGTGGCAGCTCAATAATCTTGCCTTGCTGGATTTTGAGGACGCATCGGGACGCTGTGAGAGTGGTACGGCGGAGCTCAACACCTCCTTGCGAGGTACGATTCAAGATGCCGACTATCAAGGCATCTCGTTTGTGCTGGGAGTGCCCTTTGAGCTGAACCATGCGGACGCCTCTACGGCGGCCTCCCCGCTGAATGTGACCAGCATGTTTTGGAGCTGGAACTCGGGCTATAAGTTCCTGCAATTGGATGGTTTTTCGACCGGTCAAAGCAACGGGCTCTCGGTTCACCTGGGCAGCACCGAGTGCCAGAAGAACGACGCAGGCACCGTCACCGGCTGCAACAACCCCAACCGTGTCGAAGTCACCTTGACCGGCTTTGACCCCCTCACCGATCCGATTGTGCTGGATCTTGCCGCACTTTTCAGCGATGTTGATCTCGATGTCAACACCAGCGGTACTGCTTCCCTCTGCATGTCTGCCCCCAACGATCCAGAGTGTGCAGCCCTGTTTGCCAACCTCGGCCTTCCTTTTGATGGCACCTCCTCCAGCTTCGATCAGCAGAAGCTGTTTCGAGCCAAATGAGGCATGGGCGTTGAGGATGGAGCGGTATCATCTCTGAAAAGGAGCAGCCCATGCACGCTTCCCGTCGCTTTTGGCCCAGCAGGATCTTGAGCCTGCTGCCCCTGAGCCTGCTGTCCTTGACCCCGCTGGCAGGCTGTTGGTCGGAGGTGCCACCGCCCACCGAATATACTTGGACGCTGCCCCTCGGGTTTCCGGCTCCACCCATCCCGGAAGATAATCCGATGTACGTGGAGAAGGTCGAGCTGGGGCGGCGCCTCTTCTACGATACCCGCATGTCTGGAAATCAGACCTATTCCTGTGCCACCTGCCACCTCCAGTCCCTCGCTTTCACCGATGGACTGGCACACGCGGAGGGCTCCACCGGCGAAATCCACCGTCGCAGTGCCATGAGCTTGGTGAATGTGGCCTATGCACCCTCACTCACCTGGGTAAACCCGCTCGTGCGCACGCTCGAGGAGCAAGCACTCCTGCCCATGTTTGGCACCGAGCCGGTAGAGCTGGGACTGGCAGACCAAGAGCAGGCCCTGCTGGAGCGCCTGAGCGCGGAGCTCGAGTACCAGCAGCTCTTTCAGGTCGCGTATCCCGAAGTGAACGGTGAAATCTCCGTCAACACCATCGTGAAGTCCCTGGCGGCTTTCCAGCGGACCCTGATCTCGGGGAACTCGCCCTATGATCGGTATGTGTATCAGCGAGAAACCACCGCACTCAGCGACGCTGCCAAACGAGGGCTGGACCTGTTCTTTTCAGAGAAGCTGGAGTGTTACCACTGTCACGGCTCGTTTAATCTGACCGATTCCGTGACGGTTGCAGGCAGCGCCTTCACCGAGCTGCCCTTTCACAACAACGGACTCTATAACCTCGACGGCGAAGGAGCCTATCCGCTCCGCGATCAAGGACTGATCGAGCTGACCGGCGAAGAAGACGATATGGGCAACTTCCGCGCCCCTTCCCTGCGCAATGTGGCCGTCACCGCACCCTATATGCACGACGGAAGTTTGGCCACCCTCGACGACGTGCTCGACCACTACGCCGCCGGAGGTCGAACCATCTTAGAAGGCCCCGACGCGGGTGTTGGCGCCACCAATCCCTATAAGAGTGAGCTGCTCCGAGGATTTACCCTCTCTGAGCAAGAGCGTGCAGACGTGCTGGCTTTTCTCAACAGCCTCACAGACGAAGAATTTCTGACCGATCCACGCTTCTCGGACCCGTTTGCTGTGGAACGTACTCCTGCGGCGGGTTCAAGTACCGCGCGCATCAGCGCAGGTTTCGGCTCCACCTCCGGCAAGGTTGAGCGAGAAGCACCCCGATGAGAACCTCCGCCCTAGACGGCAACCGTCCCGCTCAAGGAGAGCTCAGATGCCAGTCCCACCCAAGACAGGCCAAGTCATCCGCGCCGCTGGCGAAGCGGCCCGAATGGAGGAAGTGGTGCCAGAAGTGGGCCTGCCCTGGCTGATCCGGCTGCGCTGGTGGGCAGTGCTGGGACAGAGTGTGACCGTGCTGCTGGCGCGCCTACTGGTGGATCCCTCCCTGCCGCTGCTGCCCTTTGGCGTGTTGATCGGACTGCTCACCCTCAGCAACCTGCTGCTAAAAGTGCTGGTGGAGCGGGGAACATGGGATGGACGACGGCTCCAGGTGGCGGTCTTGGGGCTGGATACCCTCCTGCTGACCGGGCTTCTCTACTGGTCGGGAGGGCCATCCAATCCTTTTTCGGTGATCTATATGGTGCATGTGACCCTGGCAGCCGTGCTGCTGGGGGCGACCTGGACCTGGGCACTCTCCCTTTTTTCCAGCCTCTGTTTTGGCCTGCTCTTTTTTTTCAATCAGGGAGGGCTCGGGGAGCACATGCATCATGCGCCCGAAGGAGCCTTTTCGGTGCATCTCCAGGGGATGTGGGTGGCTTTTGCCCTGGCATCGGGGCTGATTGCGGCTTTTGTGGGGCGACTCTCCGAAGAGCTCCGCACCCGAGAGCACCAACTGGCCGAGATGAGAGCCCTGGTGGTGCGCAACGAACGTCTCGCGGCCCTGACCACCCTGGCAGCAGGCGCAGCCCATGAGCTGGGAACACCTCTGGGCACCATCGCCGTGGTCTCCGGCGAGCTGGAGCGGCATCTGCTTCAGCAGCAGCAGGATGTCCATCTGATCGAAGACGTGCAGCTTATTCGACAGGAAGTCCGGCGATGCCGCGAAATCCTCGATCAGCTCGGCGCACGCACCGGCGAGAGTGTGGCCGAAATCCCGGAGCCCTGGCAGCAACAAGCCTTTCTGACCCTACTCCAGGAGCGTCTGCCCGCTGGGAGTTATGGTCGGGTGATGGTTCAAGGGAGCCTGCCGGACTCCGTGCGTTTGCCCACCCGTGCGCTGGCCCAGGTGGTGGGTGCGCTGATCAAAAATGCACTGGATGCGTCGCCTCCTCAGGCTCCGGTGCGGCTGATCTTGCTGGCCGATCCCCATCAGCTCCGCTTGGTGGTCCAGGATCAGGGCTCAGGCATGCCTCCCGAAGTGCTCGAGCGCACCTGTGAACCGTTTTTTACCACCAAACCCCCCGGCATGGGCATGGGGCTGGGCCTCTTTCTGGTGCGCCTCTTTGCCGAGCGTCTCAACGGGGAGCTCCAGCTTGAAGCGCAACCCGGCGTCGGCACCACCGCCACCCTCATGTTACCCCGTGAATCTTCTGGAGAAGCCGATGCTCGAGAGCACCAATCCCAGCCTGCTGGTGGTCGATGACGATGCCACCTTCCGCCGACGCATCATGCGCGCCTTTGAAGCCCGTCACTTCGACGTGAGAGGTGCTGCGGATGTCGAAGAAGCCCTCCAGCTTGCGCGAGATGAGAGCCCCGAGCTGGCCCTGATCGACCTCCGTATGCCTGGCCGTTCCGGTCTGGAGCTGGTCAAAGAGCTCAAAACCCTGGAGCCGACCCTCAACATGGTGGTGCTCACCGGTTATGGCAGCATCGCCACGGCGTTGGAGGCGGTGCGTCTGGGGGCCACTCATTATCTGACCAAACCGGCGGACATCGAAGAGATCCTGGCGGCCTTTCGCCGTCGAGAGGGGACCGTGGAAGATGTCTTGTGGGTGGAAGGCAGCCCCATCGAAGAGCAAGTGCCATCGCTGGCGCGGGTGGAGTGGGAGCATATCCAGCGGGTCTTAACCGATTGTGGTGGGAATATCTCTCAGGCCGCGCGGCTCTTGGGGGTGCATCGCCGCTCCTTGCAGCGGAAGCTGAGCAAATTTCCGGTCAAACGTTGAACTTCAGCCGTTGCGCGGACGGTAGGAGCGGCGTACTTCTTCATCAAACAGGTGCAGCTCTTCTTTGCGGGTGCCTTCATCCCAGCGGAGCTCGTGGGCCATGACCCGGCTGACCTGTTCGGCCACCGGGCGGCCTTGACCGGGCACCCAGACCGCAAAGCGCATGCGACGGGTGAGCAGGTCCGTCAGGTGCAGGGCCGACTCATACCGCACGGCATAGATCACCTCCCCTTGCAGGAACCCCTGTCCTTGTTGCAGCACGGCCAAGCCGTTGGGTGTGCTCTTGCAGAGCTCCAGCACGGCGGGGGCTTCGGAGCCATACGAGCTGACCAAGTGCTCCGCCACCACCTCGGGCTGTCCTTCGGCCTTCAAGCGGGCGACGAGGGCAGCCACATCCACGATTTCCCCGGACAGTGGCTGGTCGGTGACACACGGTCCCAGCTCCTTACGTCGTTCCGGCGAGAGCCGCGTGGAGGCTTTATCCACCAGCTCGATGGCCATCCGTCGGTAGGTGGTCAGCTTCCCTCCCGCAATGGAGAGCAGGCCCGACTTGTCTTCAAAGATCTGATGCTCTCGTGACACTGCCGAGGCATTTTCGACCCCTTCCGGCGGAGCGATGAGGGGCCGAAGTCCGGCAAAAGTGCTCACGATATCGGCTTCAGTCAGATTGGCTCCCGGAAAGATGTGATTGGCAGCCTTGAGCACATACGAGACATCCACCGCGTCCGTACCTGGATCGTCTGGACTCTGATCGAAGAAGGTATCCGTGGTGCCGATGAGGGTGACATCTCCCCAGGGGATGGAGAACATCAGCCGTCGGTCCTGCACGGCGGTGAAGGCCAGGGTCGCTTTCTGGTTCAGCCGGTGAGAAGGCACCACCACATGAATCCCTTTGGAGGGCATGAGGTCTTTGCGGTGAGGCGCGTCGAGCGTGCGCACCTCATCCACCCACACCCCGGTGGCGTTGAGCACCACCGTGCCGAGCGCTTCATGGCTCTGACCGGTGAGATGATCCTCGAGGCGCACGCCTGCGACCTTTTGCTGTGCATCGTAAAGAAATCCGGTCACACTGGTGTAGTTGAGCGCCGAACCGCCTGCTCGTACCGCCGACTTGACGGTCTCTAGGGTGAGCCGCACATCATCCACCGCTGCATCATAATAGTATGCCGAGCCCTTGAGCCCCTCTGGGTTGAGCCCGGGGATCTGCTCCAGGGTCTGATGGACGGAGAGCATCTTGTGCAGCTCATGATTTTGAAAGCCGGAGAGCACCTCATAGAGCCACATCCCGGTGCGCAGGGCGAGCATGCCATCCTTGTCGCCTTTGTAGACCGGAAACACGAAGGGAATCGGTTTCACCAGGTGAGGGTTGAGCTTGACCAGCAGGTTGCGCTCTTGGCAGGACTCGCGGGTGAGCGCAAACTCAAACTGCTTCAGATAACGCAGGCCCCCGTGAACCAGCTTGGACGACTTGGAGCTGGTGCCGCTGGCGAAGTCATGGCGCTCGACGAGGAGCGTCTTCAGCCCGCGTAGGGTTGCGTCCCGCAGAACACCGACGCCGGTGATGCCGCCCCCGATGACGATCAGATCAAAGTGCTGCTCGGGAAGTTTGGCTAGGGCGGTGGCGCGGGTGGAAATCGAGAAGGGGGTCATCGACAGGGCCTCCAAAAGATGCCTTTACAGTAAGAAGCGCCTCGAGTAATGGTAATACGTTCCAGATGCCGCAGAGATGAATACCTCCTCGACGGGAGGGCGCATCGGTTTCTGCTGCATTCTACACCGACCGCACCCCTTAAAGCACCGGGGAAATCATGAGCCATGCGAAGGAATCCGCATCCACCTCTTCAGAATCGGCGGCTTCAGAGGCGCTGACCCTTCCAGCGCGTACATTAGATGAGATTCAAGAGGAAGTGGATCGTTACATTGGACAGTTTAAAGAAGGCTATTGGCCCCCACTCTCCACCTTAGCGCGTCTTACCGAAGAAGTGGGTGAGCTGGCCCGAGAGTTAAACCATCGTTATGGGCACAAGCCTAAGCGCAGAGACGAAGAAGCCAAGAGCCTCGAGCATGAGCTTGGCGATGTCCTCTTTATCTTGACCAGCTTGGCAAACTCGTTGAACCTCCGCTTGGATGAGTGTTTTGAGCTGGTCATGCACAAGTATCAGCGACGAGACAGCTTCCGTTATGCGCGGAAGGACGAGGCCACTGCATTTAACCCGCCACCTTCCCAAGAAGGCTGAGCGGTGTTATCCCCACACATGGGCGCTTCGCGCGTCCAGGAGGTCATCATGTCCCAAGAGCTGAGTCCCTCTCCTTCGATTCCAGCGGAGTCGGAGCGTTATCAGACCTTTGAAGCCTTTTTCCCCTTCTATTTGGGGGAGCATAGCAGCGCCCTCAACCGCTGGCTGCACTTTTTTGGGACATCCCTGGGGGGCATCACCCTGGTATATGCCCTCCTGACCGGACAATATGGGCTCCTGCCGATTGCGCCCATCATGGGTTATGGATGTGCCTGGATTGGACACTTTTTTATCGAGAGGAACAAACCTGCCAGCTTTAAATATCCGCTCTGGTCCCTGATCGGTGACTTTAAGATGTATGGCCTGATGGTGAGGGGCAAGCTCTGATCCGGTCTTCTGCGAACCGCCGTTCCTGTCATACCAAACCTTGCCAGATTCCTCCACGGCTGCGGCGTCCCGAACCTTGACAATCGCTAAGTTAGCATGTTATAGTAAAGTCTCGACGTTCTTTGGGCTATCATGGTTGCTGTTGTCTGACTTCGGTGCAGCATACGAAGTTGGATCCTGCTTCTGCTGCGGGTGAACATATGATGCGTGCTCTTCTCTCGACTCTGCCACGTTTGGCTTCCGCTTCTGTTTTCGCTTCCGCTTCTGCCGCTTCCACCCAGTGGTTCTGGCGTTTCTCCTGCGTGGTGGCGCTCCTGGGCGGGAGTGCATGTGCTCCCATCACCAACGAGCAGCTCCCCCAAGACCTCCTGCTCATCGACAATGACCTGGACGGCGTGGCCGATCAAGATCTGGAGGGCAACATCATCGACTGTGATGATGACGATCCAGACATCGGCCCCGACATGGATGAGCTGTGTGATGGCATCGACAACAACTGCGACGAGCAGATTGACGAAGGTTTTGATGCCGATGGGGATACCTACCTGAGTGCGGCCCTGTGCGCGAGTGTGGGCGGAGGCGACTGCGACGACAAAGTGGCGACCATCTTCCCCGGCGCGCAGGAAAAGTGTGACTTCAAAGACAATGACTGTGACAAGCAGATCGACGAAGGTTTTGATCAAGACAACGACGGCTTCTCTAGCTGCGATCCCGACGAGTGTGATGATACCGACCCCGATGTCAACGCGGACGAAAAAGAAGTCTGCGATGGCAAAGACAATGACTGTGACGACAAAGAAGACGAAGGTTTTACCGATGCAAATGGTACCGCGACTTGCATCGACGACGATGGGGATGGTTACTCCGAGAGCAAAGGAGACTGCGACGACCTCAACAAAAACATCAGCCCCAAAGCACAAGAGACCTGCGACGGTAAAGACAACAACTGTGACGATGAGATCGACGAAGGTTTTGACGTTGACAACGATGGGTATACCCTCTGCGGAGGCGACTGCAACGATGCGGAGCCCACCACCTATCCCGGTGCCACGGAGATCTGTGATGCGGTGGATAACAACTGTGACGACGCCATTGACGAGACCTTTCCCGACAGCGACAAAGACGGCTTCCGCGCTGGCTGTGGAGACTGCAACGATGGAGATGCCAACGTCAACCCCGGTAGGCCCGAACAATGCAACCGCATCGACGACAACTGTGACGGTGACATCGATCTGGCCTGCGACAACGATGGGGATGGATATACCCCGGATCAGGGAGACTGCGACGACAACAACATCCGCATCTCTCCGATTCAAGAGGAGCTGTGTGACGGCAAAGATCAGAACTGCAACGGCACGTCAGACGAAGGTCTGGATGCCGATGGTGATGGATATGGCAACTGCTCCGGGGTAGACTGTGACGACGCCAACCGTTTTATCAACCCCGGTGCCAAAGAGAGCTGCGATCTGCAAGACAACAACTGCGACGGGGATATCGATGAAGGTTTTGATCAAGATCAGGATGGGGTGACGAGCTGTGCTGCCACCCCCGACTGCAACGACAGCAACAGCGCCGTCTATCCCGGTGCCTCCGAGGTCTGCGGGGATGGCATCGACAATAACTGTATCAATGGTGCCGATGAGCAGCTCGATCTGGACGGCGATGGATTTAAGTCCTGTGCGACCTCCGGGAGCAGTGATTGTAATGACAATGACCGCTTGGTCTATCCGGGTGCAGTGGAAGTCTGCGACAACAAAGACAATAACTGTAGTGGCGGACCCGGCGATGTCTACGTGGCACCTTCCGGCAAAAAGGCAGACTATACCACCATTCAAGCCGCACTCAACGCCACCACCTCGGGATGCAGTGTGGTGGTCTCTGCGGGCACTTTTAAAGAGAACCTCGACTATAAGGGCAAAGGCATCTACCTCCGCAGTGAGAGTGGGCCGGATCTCACCATCATCGACAGCACCGGCAGCGGCTCATTGGTCTCCTTCCGCACCAGCGAAGGCAGGACCGCCATCTTGGAAGGTTTCACCCTTCAGAATGGGAAGGGCACGAGCGTCTTTTTCACCAATCCGCCACGCTACTACAACGTAGGTGGTGCGATCTTTATCTCTACGGGCTCCCCGATCATTCGTGACAATGTGATCTACTCAAACACTGCCGACTATGGCGCTGGCATCTATGCCAATACCAGCTCGTTGATCGTGGAAGGCAATACCTTCATCGGCAATACCTCCGCAGAGTATGGCGCGGCGCTGCATCTGTTAAATGGAACCGATGTGGAGGTGGTGGACAATCTCTTTGAAGACAACGACGTTGCGTTGGGGCAAGCCATCGTCGAGATTGAGATGTGGAAGGGTGGGCTGGTGGAAGGCAATACCTTCCGCAACAACGTGACCAGCATTGGTGGCGCCGTAGTGGCCCTCGACAACAAGGACGTGGACATCCTGAACAACCTCTTTGAAGGCAATGAGACCACCAATGTGGGAGGGGCCCTGACCCTGGGCTTTACCGATGCATCGTATGTCGCAGGCAACACCTTCCGTAAAAATCAGGCACTGAAGGGAGGAGGCGCTGTCTATTGTCTGGGTACTTCATCGGCGGAGCTGGCCACCCCACTCTTGGTCGAGAATGTCTTCGACGAAAATGATGGGTATGCACGCGGCGGTGGAGCCTACCTGCACACCTACTGCGATGCGTCTTTGGTGCGCAACCTCTTCCGGCGCAACTATGCCTTGGCGAGCACCAGCCCCACGGGAGGGGGCATCGATGTGCAGGATGGCACCCCTTTTATCGTCAACAACATCCTTCTGACCAACAGCGCGCTCAAGGGAGGAGCCATTGCCGTCACCGGCACCTCTGCGCGTGACACGGTGATCCTCAACAATACCTTTTATGGAAACATTGCCGTGGGCAGTGGCAACACCCTCTATCTGAATGGTGTGACCCCCACCGTGATGAATAACTTGTTTACCTTTGCGGCGGCGGGTGCGCTCCTCTATGCCGAGACCAGTGGCTTGGAGGTCAGTCGCATCACTTACAACGACTTCTATTCCTCCCCCAGCTTGACGAATGTCTCGGGACTGGTGACCAGCAACAACAACCTCAGCGTGGATCCACGCTTTACCAATGTGCTGGGTGAAAACTTTTCATTGTTGCCGGAAAGCACGGTTATTAATGCAGGGAATCCGTCCACGACCTATAATGATCTGGATGGAACCACCAACCAGCTTGGAGCCTATGGCGGCCCGCTGGGGGGTTGGTAATTCTGCTGGCAGCGTCTCTCCCTCGCTTTGCCCGCCCTCATTCCGCCCTGCTCAAATCCACGCCATGCCTTGGAGGAAACTGAGATGAAACACTCGCTGGTTGTGCGCTTCGCATTGCTGAGCACCTTGATGTTGATCGAGCCCGGCTGCTCCGATGAGCCAAGTCCGACCCCACCCGCATCTGAGACCCCTGACACCAGCCCTTCTCCGGGCACAACGCCAACGCCACAGACCACCACGCCGACTGCGACACCGGATCCGAACGCCACGCCGACCGCGACACCGGATCCGAACGCCACGCCGACCGCGACACCGGATCCGAATGCCACGCCGACTGCGACACCGGATCCGAACGCCACGCCGACTGCGACACCGGATCCGAATGCAACCCCCACGGCAACACCTGATCCGAATGCAACCCCCACGGCAACACCTGATCCGAATGCAACCCCCACGGCGACGCCGGAGCCCACCCCGACCTTGCCACCCGACGCCACGCCTCGCCCCGATGCCGATGCGGATGGGGTGCCCGATGCACAAGACAACTGTCCTGCCAAAGCCAACAAAGACCAGGCCGATCAGGATAAAGATGGCATCGGCAATGTGTGTGACAACTGCGCCAGTGCCGCCAATGTGGACCAAGCCGACCTAGACAAAGATGGGGTGGGAGACGTCTGCGATCCCGACATCGACGGAGATGGAGTCCCCAATACCACCGATGGATGCCCGAAAGATCCCCTCTGCCAGAACGACGCCGATGGCGATGGCATCGACGATAAGGTTGATAACTGTCCCTCCGTTGCCAATCCCGATCAGTACGACTTGGATGGCGACAAGCTGGGGGATCTCTGCGACTCCGATGCCGATGGTGATGGTTATAGCCCCACTTCCATTCGGAACCAAGACTGTGATGACTTTGACGCCACCTCCTATCCCGGAGCCGACGAAGTATGTGATGAGGCCGATAACGACTGCAACGGTGAGATCGATGAGGACACCGGGGACTATTTCTATCGTGATGCGGATGGAGATGGTTACGGCAATGCACTGGTGGCCGTCTTAGGCTGTGAGCCCTCTGCTGGATATGTGGCAGACAACTCAGACTGCAATGACGCAGCGGCAACCGTCAACCCGGGTGCTTCAGAGCTTCCCGGCAACAACTCCGATGACAACTGTGATGGCTCTGAGATCTGCTACAAAGATGCAGACAACGATGGCTATCGACCCGATGCCACCTCCACCGTGACCACTTCCGACAAAGACTGCAACGATGCATATGAGGCACGGGACACCGATCCCACCACGGATTGTAACGATAGCAACCCTGCGGTGAATCCCGGCAAGACCGAGGTCTTGAACAACATCGACGACAACTGCAACGGCCAGATCGACGAAGGTTTCCACTATCAGAGCTGCAAAGCCATCAAAGATGTGGAGCCACTGGCCCTCTCTGATGTCTATACCATCGACCCAGACTTGACCGGACCAGGCGCTCCGATGAAGGTCTATTGTGAGATGAGTCTCGACGGGGGAGGCTGGACCCTGGTCATGCGTTTTGCGCCCACGGCCTCCACCTTTGTCTTTGAATCACCCTACTGGACTCAAAACAATGTGCTCAACGAGAGCACCAATATTACCCCGACCCATGCATCGGATGCCAAGTTTGCGGCCTTCAACTCCCTGAGTGGCACTCAGATTCGAGGCTGTCTCAAGAATGTGAGCAGCTCGGCCTATGGCTGTAAGCTGTATACATTGCCCGCTGTCAACAACCTGCTGACGGTGTTTTCGACCACACCCGTGGGCAGCTCCGCCAATGGAAAGGGTCTCTACTTCACCGAAGCACGCAGCGAGCAGATCAAGTGGCTCACCATGTGGGGCATGTCCGAGAGCCAGGCCAGCGAGTCGGTCAACAACTTCACCGCCACGGGCATCAACCTCGACGATGACCTGTCCTGTTACGACGCCCGGGTGCGCTTCGGGCTCGTGCTCAACAACGAGAGCACCATTCAGGGGCTCAACGACGCCGCTGGTTTTGGCGCGAGTGCCTACGATACCGCAACCTGTGAAAATACGGTCTCCGCGCAGAGTGTCGCCGCAGGATTTGCCACCGGCCCGAAGTTGTATCCGACGGCTGGAACCCTCTGGATTCGGTAAGTCCCGCCCGCCCGCCTCCGCCCGCACACGCCCGCACGCCCGCCTCCGCCCGCACACGCCCGCCCGCCCGCCTCCGCCCGCACACGCCCGCCCGCCCGCCTCCGCCCGCAACGTAGGGGCGAATCATGATTCGCCCGCCTCCGCCCGCCCAGACCGGCGCTCGACAGTCGCGACAGTCGCATATACCTCAGCTATAATAAGCCTTCGGAAACCTCTTGCTCTGCCGGAGGTTGTATGGCGTCCTCTTCGGATAGGAATCGACATGGTGGCCTCTCAGACCTTAACCGACCTGACCCACGACGAGCTGGCCCAGCTTTTGGGAGCGCCGGATCGTCCTTCTCCCACCCGTGCGAAGGCCCTCTTGCGCTGGTTATGGCGTCCGGGAGCGCAGCTAGAGCCGTTGCCGGAGCGCCTCGAGGGAGTCTCTCATCATGCCATTCGGCCCCTGCGGGAGCGGATCCTGCCCCCCCCCATTCAAGAAGTCGCGCGTCAGGTGGCCAGCGATGGCACCATCAAGCTCCTGCTCAACAGCCAGGGAGATCCGTTTGAGACCGTGATGATTCCCGGTCGAGGGCGCACAACCATCTGTGTGTCGAGCCAATCTGGATGTACTCGAAAGTGTACCTTCTGCGCCACCGCCAAGATGGGCTTCCAGCGAAACCTCAGCGCCGGGGAGATCGTCGGGCAGGTGATGATGGCTCGCTCCGTGGCGCCTCCTGACCGACCGGTGCGGAATGTGGTGTTTATGGGGATGGGGGAGCCGCTCGACAACCTCGAGCAGGTCTTGAGGGCGGTGGAAGTGCTCTCGACCCCGGGAGGCATTGGGCTCTCGCCGAACCATATTACGGTCTCAACGTCTGGTGTGTTGCCACGCATGCGGGCCTTTGTGGCGCGCTCGAGTGCCGAGCTGGCCATCTCGCTCAACGGGACCACCGAGGCGCAGCGTGAAGCGGTGATGCCCCACAATCGGAAGTGGCCCCTGGCGGACCTGCTGAGTTTTATGCGGGAGTTTTCTGCCAGCCGCTTGTTTTTTGTGGAGTATATCCTGATGGGTGGTTTTAACGACCGGCAAGAAGACGCCGAACGGTTGGTGGCCTTGATGGACGGGCTCAACGTGCGCATCAACCTGATCCCGTTTAATCCGCATCCGGGCTCGGGGTTTGAGCGGTCCACCCCGGAGGCGGTGCAGGCGTTTTTTGCCCATCTCAACGGTGCGGGCCTGCGTGCGCTGGTGCGTACCCCTCGCGGAGACGATATTGCAGCCGCCTGTGGTCAGCTCCAGCGTCAGGTTGCCAGTTGACAGAACGGTGACAAAATCCGCTCATGTTCGGCACAGAAGAAACCTTCATCTCACCGCAGCATCTCACTCCTCGAGAATAAAAGTGGCAGGCAGAAGACAGTTGATGCCCCTCTGGTCCTGCGCTATAGGATGCCCCGAGTAAACATGCATCACTCGACATGCCCGACTTTTGAGGAGAGACCCCTTTTATTATTCTGTCAAAATGACATGGGAGGCGTAGATGTTGAGTCAGTCGAAAGCCCTGCTGGGTGCGTTTTTGGCGTTTTTGCTCTGGGTGAGTCTGCCTGGAGTGGCTCAAGCGGCACAAAATCCGTCTAAGCCCGGACCCTACACCGTCAAGAGTGTGGAGCTGCTGGAAGATCGAGATGGTGTCATGACCAACTTCGATCTGTATATGCCCGCCACCGCTGGACGATATCCTGCTGTTGTGTTGGGTCACGGTTTTTCTCAGCACAAAGCGTATCAGGCCGACAACGCCATGCACTTGGCCTCCTGGGGATTTGTGGTGCTGGTGCCCACCTTCTCCAGCTACTCCGATCACGAAGCCAATGGCGCGGAGATGTTGGACCTGCTCGACTGGCTGATCAGCTCCGCAAATCCCTATCGTTCGCTGGTGGATGAGACGCGGCTGGGACTGGCCGGACACTCGGCGGGTGGACTGGCCACCACCGTGGCGGCGGGTTTGGACGCTCAGACCTCCAACATGGTGAGTGCCGTGATGGGGCTTGACCCGGTGGATGCCAGCAACTTGGGCCTGACCTACGCCAAGACCATCGCCGCGCCACTCTTTTATATTGTGGGGATTTCCTACAAGTGTAACAGCAACGGCAACTCGCAGACCATGTACAGCGCGGTGCCCACCAACACCGATAAGATGTATCTGCGCATCCCGACCTCCGTGCATTGTGACTTTAACACCCAGGGTTTGGATGAGGCTTGTTCGCCCGACGCCAAGCCCGCCCGTCCGTTGAAGGTGATCCGGCTGCTGGCGACCCAGGGGTGGGATGCGGGTTATGAAGCCGCCACCGCTGGTTCTTGTGCCGTGGATGGCATGACCGCCGACCGGAGCCTCGAGCTGGGCATCATCCATGAGTACTTGGCTGCGTGGTTCCTCTCAAACTTGGCCGATCAGACTTGGGCCGCCGCATGGCTCTACGACGGTGCCGAAGTCACCCGTGACGTCAACGCTGGTTTGGTCAAAGATCTTCAGTACTGAGCCTCCTGCCTTCCGACCTGCCAGTCATCTGCGGAAGGGTTTTTCGTGACGAAAATGCCCACTTCAGCATATCTGTAAGAGATCCTCTGCACACACATCAGGTCCGTTCATCAGCCCTTGGGCATTGTCTCAACCGTCAGGAGGTCATGCATGTTGCGAATGTCTCAGCTCTTAGGTTTTTCATGGGTGTTGGTGGCCGTGGTGGGGATGGGAGGGTGTTCACAGCAGCCCGTCGCCCCCGCGCCAGCGCAGCCGATCACAGACGCGGTCAGTGTCCCGCTGAGTGCCAGCGCCACCGATCCCAATCGGGTCTCCCCGACCACCGACTATGCAACCTTTGGAGCCTGCGATCCGCTGGTTCCGCAGTATTGTATGTTTCCTTGGCCGAACAACTTCTTCATGCGGGTCGATGCGAGCAGCAACACCGGCGCCCGCATGGCCTACACCGAAGAGGGCTTGCCCAAAGACCGCACCCGCTCCACCATCGACCCTGCGGAGTGGAATACCCTCGACGGTTTTACCCCCATGCCGGCCATCTTTTCCTATTTTCCCGACGTGGTGCTCGACAACGTGCCCCATCATTGGGACATGATCCGCTCCCTCGAGGCAGACAGCCCCACCGTGATCATCGACGCCGAGACCGGAGAAAAGCTGCTCCACTTCGCCGAGCTGGATGAGAGTGGCGCTCAGGGGCAGCCCAAAGCCTTCATGATGTGGCCTGCCGCCCGTCTGAAAGATGGACATCGTTATATTGTGGCCATTCGGGATCTCAAGAATCGGCTCGGGGAGACCATTGCCCCATCGGATGCCTTTCGTGCCTTACGAGACAATACCCCGACCAGCTCGGGGGACATCGAAGGCCGACGTGCGGTTTATGCCGACATCTTCAGCCGCTTGACGGCGGCGGGGATTGATCGCAGCAGCTTACAGCTTGCGTGGGACTTCACCACCGCCAGCCAAGAGAATCTGACCGGTCGTCTGGTGGCGGCCCGTGATGACGCCTTCACCCGGGTGCCTGCCAATGGCCCGGACTATCGCATCAAGTCGGTCCAGAACTTCACCACCACCGAAAACAGCACCATTGGCCGTCAGATCAGCCTGGACTATAAGGTTCCGTATTATACGGATCGCCCGGGGCCGGGCTCGGTGCTGGTGCTCGATGCGGAAGGGAAGCCGGTCTTTCAAGGCTGGACTTGGGTTCCGGGCACCGTGCGGATCCCTCACACCTTGCTGACCAATCCACGAGGAGGCCGTCTGCTTCAGTATGGCCACGGGCTCCTGGGCGGGCAAGGCGAAGTCGAGTCGGGATATCTGGGGGAGATCGCCAATCGGTACGGATATGTGCTCTTTGCCACCGACTGGTGGGGCATGTGCTCCCTTGACTCCGTCAACATCGTCTTGATGCTGCTCACCGACATCTCCGACTTCCGCATCATTCCCGACCGCTCCACTCAGGGCATGGTCAACTTCCTGCTGATGATGAAGCTCATGAGCGGTCGGTTTGCCCAGGACAGCAACATGGTGGTCAATGGGGTCTCGATGATCGACGGCACCAAGCGGAGTTACTTCGGCAACAGCCAGGGTGGCATCTTGGGCGGTGTGTATATGGCGGTGAGCACCGATGTGGAGCGGGGTATTTTGGGTGTGCCCGGTGCGCCTTATCCGCTCTTGCTCCCCCGCAGTGTGGACTTTACCCCGTTTTTTATGATCCTCAAGGGACGATATACCGAGAGCCTCGACCAGATCTTCCTCTTATCCTTGATGGGTCAGCTCTGGGATCGGGCGGAGCCCAGTGGTTATCTCAACGCCATCTCGGACGAGCTCTTGCCCAATACCCCCGAGCACCGGGTGATCTTCCACTATGGTCTGGGAGATGCGCAGGTGAGTTATCTGGGGGCGGAGATGATGGCCCGTTCGGTGGGGGCCGCCATTCACAACCCCTATGCCTCCGAAGGAGGCGCGATCCTGTACGGCTTGGATGACCTCAACAGCACCGACGTCGTGGAGCAATCGGTGCTCGTGCCCTATTATTTTGGTGTGCCCGAAGCGCCCGTGATCAACAACCCCCCCGACTCCAACTATGACACCCACGAGAAGCCTCGTCGAGAGCGCACCGCGCAGGATCAGATGAACCACTTCTTCGAGACCGGCCAAGTCAAAGCCTTCTGCGACGGTGCCTGCGATCCGAACTGAGCCTGCCTCGACCACACCGCCCTAAAAGCCTCCCGCCTACCGCTCCTGGATCGAGACGTTGAGCGCCTCCACCCGACGATCCTCTTCGATGAAGCGGAGATCCACCATCAAACCAGCCCCACCTTCCACCGAGAGGTGATACCCTTTGACACCGGGTAAACGTCCACCTTTCAGCCACTGGTCGAGCACCACCCGCATATTACGTTCAGCGGTGCGCACGGCGGAGGGCGTGGCGGGTCCGTTGTCGAGTGCGTCTGCCACAATCAGCTCGAGGGCTTGCTCGAGCGCGGCGGTCCACGGATAGGTTGGCATAGTCTCTCCTTCTTGTATAATAGGGATCTGGGCATAAGGTAGCACAAGACGAAGCGGTGTGGAATGTGTGGGAGGCGATATGCGCTCGGCGCTGATACAAGGGGTGGTGCTGCTGTTGTTTGTGGGGGTGGCCTTCCGCTGGCCTCGGGTGGATGAGCCCTTCTGGAGCCGGGCCACCTGGGTCAATCTGGCCACCGGGATGAGCCTCTTTGTGAGCAAGAGCCTGTTCTTGTGGGGGATTGGCACCCTAGAGACCCCTCGTTTGATCCCTTTGACGGGGCTCGAGATGCCGCTCCTGCAATTCCTGCTGGTTTTTCTCCTGAGTGACCTGGCTCGGTACGCGCTGCATCGTGCTCATCATCAAGTGCCCTGGCTGTGGCAATTCCATCGCGTGCATCATTCGAGCGTCCAGTTAAATGCCACCTCCGGCCTGCGCATGCATGGCGTGGATTTTGTGCAGCTCTCGCTCCTGCCTGCCTTGCTGTTTGGGCTGCTGCTGGATACCCGTGGTTTTTCGCCGGGTGTATGGGTGGCACTCGGGGCGGTGGTGGCCGTGATGGATGGTTTTTCGCATGCGAACCTGCGGTACGAGCGGGCGCGTCCCCTCGCGCGCGCGTGGTCGTTGCTCTTCAACGATCCGGTCTTTCATGCCTGGCATCACACGGCGGACGAGAGCCGCTATCACTGCAACTATGGTCAAGTCTTAACCGTGTGGGATCGGCTCTTTGGCACGGCGGTCTTGGACGACCTGCCCCCCGAGACGATGGGTTTACCTCCCCATGAACAGCTCCAGGAGGACGTCCTGGGCCTTCAGCTCCTGCGTCCTGCCACTTCCTCGCCTCCTGCTGCGGGATGAGCGGCACCTCCTCCCACTCCGCGCGCGGTCTGCGGGGCCGAGTGCGGAGAGGCCGGTGCAAAAGGTATTGCCTGCACTCATCCCCCAGGGCTATAGTGCCCCAACGCATCTCGGAGGAATGGCATGAAGATCAGCCCTTTGGATATCCGCAACAAACGATTTGATTCTCGCTCCTGGCGTGGAGTCAACGAAGAAGAAGTCCGTGTCTACCTCGACGCCGTCGCCGGGGAAATGGAAGGGCTCACCCGGGAGGGCGCTGGCCTACGCGAGTCCCTCAAGCGGGCCGAAGCCAGCCTCGAGGAGTATCGTGATCGTGAGAAGGCCCTCAAAGACACCCTGGTGCTCGCGCAGCGCATGACCGAGGAGATCCGCGCGGGGGCCATCAAAGAAGCGGAGGCGGTGATCAGCGAAGCCCGCGTGCGAGCCGATCAGATTGTGGCGGGCGCTCAGAGTCGTTTGGGGCAGCTCATCGAGGAGCTTCAGGAGCTCAAGGGTCAGCGTATGCAGCTCATTGCGCAGCTCCGCGCCACCCTCGAGACCCACGCCAACGTGCTGGACTTGACCGAGAAGCAGGTGGTGGCGGTGGGCAGCTCGCCACGCGCGGGCCAGCTTGAAGACGAGATCCAGCAGCTCAAGTTTCAGCGGATTCAGATGGTGGCCCAGCTTCGTGCCACCCTGGAGACCTACGCGAAGGTCTTGGACATCACGGAGCAGCAGCTCAGCCAGCGGGATGCTGGAGACGACAAGCTGGCCTTCTATCGGGTGCAGCGTCCGTCCGAGGAGCCACGCAGCCGGGAACCACGAGGGCGCTGATGGTATCCGCTCGAGGGTCTAAACGGGCGGAGGGGAGGGGCCGTGCTGCGGAAGTGCTCCCGTCGGAGGGGTCGAGTGTGACGGGAACGGCCTCACACCCCGACGCGGCTGTCCCCCTGCTGTATGTGCAAGAAGGGGATGCTCTGATCTTTTCCGTCCATGCTCAGCCGGGGGCTTCACGAGATGGGCTCTTGGGGGTGGTGGAGGGGGTGCTGAAGCTCCGAATTTCAGCTCCACCGGTAGATGGTGCCGCCAACGAGCGGCTCTTGCGTTATCTTGCCAAAGAGGTCTTACACGTTCGCCCGGCGGCCCTGGCGCTGGTCAGCGGCGAGCAGTCGCGACACAAGCGGCTGAGGGTGACGGGACTCTCGCCTGAAGTATTGCTGGAGCGGCTTCGGGAGCTCCTGCCCAAACATTGAGCGTCACACGCTCCATTCCAGGGTGTTCCGGTGTTTGCCATTTAACCGCCTTCCGTGTTGCCAGCGAAGAGTGAAACCATGCCTGGACGAACTTACAGCCTTCGAGATCCTGCCGAACGGAGTGCTTCTTTGCGTGTGCGTGCGCATGTGTTGGTGGTGGATGACGATCCCTTACACTGTCAGGTGTTGAGCCTCTTGCTTCAGCAGCTTGGACACACGGTGGCCACCGCTCGAAACGGGAGGGAGGCGCTTCAGTGTTTTGAAGCGCAGCCGGTGGACGTCGCCATTCTGGACTGGATGTTGGGTCGGGAAGACGGCTTGGTGTTGATGCGCAAGCTCTTGGCGCTGGACTCTCAGCTTCCGGTCATCATGTTGACGGGCTTTGGCTCCATCGAGGGGGCGGTGGAGGCGGTCAAGGGGGGTGCTTGGAGTTACCTCACCAAGCCGGTGACGGCGGAGGCCCTTGAGCAGCAGCTCTCCCTGGCGACCGAGCGGCGCAGCTTGACCCGGAGCTTGCAGAGCTTAAACCTCAGCTTGAGCAGTCTGGACGAAGGTCAACAGGTGCGGGTCTTGGGGCGCTCCAAGGTGATGCAGGCGGTCTTTGCGCAGGTCTTACGCATTGCACCGACGCGCGCTCCGGTGGTGATCTGTGGGGAGTCCGGGACGGGCAAGGAGCAGGTGGCCCGTCTGCTCCATGCGGTGAGCCCTCGGGCGGACAAGCCCTTTGTGGCGCTCAACTGTGGTGCGATTCCCGAAGGGCTCATCGAGAGTGAGCTGTTTGGATATGTGCGGGGGGCCTTTACCGACGCGCGCAGTGACAAGCTGGGGGCCTTTCGTGAGGCGGAGGGTGGGACTCTGTTCCTCGACGAGTGTGGGGAGGCCAGTCTGGGGTTGCAGGTGGCCCTGCTCCGTGTTTTGCAGGAGTGGGAAGTGCGACCGGTGGGCAGTCGTACCTCATTTCCGGTGGATGTGCGGGTGGTGGTGGCCACTCAGCGACCTCTTCAGCAGCTCGTCGCCGAGGGGCGTTTCCGAGAGGATTTGTTTTACCGGGTGCAGGTTTTACCGCTTCAGCTTCCGCCCTTACGCGACCGAGGGGAGGACGTGGTGCTCTTGGCCGAATACTTCTTGCGTCGTTATGCTCAGGAGGAGGGGCGCTCGTTGGTGGGATTTTTGCCGGAGGCGCTGGAAGCCCTCAAGCAGCATCTTTGGCCGGGCAATGTGCGGCAGCTTGAGAACCTGATCAAGCGGGCTGTTGTGCTCTCGACGGGGCAGGTTTTGGGACGAGAGGCCCTCTTGGGTCCGGGGACGTCGGAGCGGGAGCGGATGAGTGTGCTTCCCGAGCCTCATGCACGACCCTCCACGGAGCCGCTGACGGAGCCGCTGCTGGAGCCGCTGCTGGAGCCGCTGACGGAGCCGACTTGGACCGCGCCGCTGACGGAGCCGCTGACGGAGCCGCTGAGGGAGCCGACTTGGACTGCGAACATCTTTCGTCTGAGCTTGCGAGAAGCCCGCGAGCAGTTTGAGCGGCGGTATCTGGAGCAGCTCTTGCGGGAAACGCGGGGGGAGCTCACCGAGGCGGCGCGCCGAGCGGGACGCACTCGGGGCGATCTGCTGACCTTATTACGGCGACATCAGCTTCGCCACGAGCCGTATCAGTCGGGTGGCTCGAGCATCCGGGGGGATGCGCCTACCACTGAATCTCGAGGGCCGCACGAGCGTTGAAGAGCAGGTTTCCTTCCTTAAGATCCCGGGTAAACCGTTTATAGAGATAGTCTCGCCGGAAGTAGAAGGCGCGATAGGCGCGTTTGAGGAAGGTCTCAATTTCTTCCCAAGACAGCCCTGGATTTTCGAAGGTGCCCCGGCTGGCCTTATGGATGTTAAAGTTGTGGTAGTTTTCCTGGTTGATGTACGGTTCCCAGCGGTCAAACAGAGCGGTGCCGGGCAGGGGCACGGTGATGGAGAACTTGGCGAAGTCGAGGTCGAGCTCGCGTGCAAACTCGACGGTGGCCTGGAGGGTCTCTTGATCTTCACCGGGCAGGCCCACCATGAAGTAGCCGACGGTGGTGATCCCGTTGCTGCGTGCTTGTGAGACCGCGCGTCGAGCTTGGTTGAGTGTGGCTCCTTTTCCCACCGTGTTGAGCAGCTTTTGTGAGCCGGTCTCGAGCCCAAACGCCACCACCGACAGTCCCGCTTTGGCGGCGATCTTAAAAAAGTCTTCATTGGTATGAGAGACTCGAATCCCGTTTGTTAAGGTCCAGGGCACCTGGATTCTTTTGGCCAGCAGCTCCTCACACACCGCGATGGCGCGCCGGATGTCGGTCGTGAAGGAGTCATCCACCAGGTTAAAGCTCTTGAAGCCGAACTGGAGCGCCGCTTCCACTTCCTGCACAAAACGTCGAGGGCTCTTGCCTCGGAAGCCTTCCCCGAAGATCGTCTGAGTACAATAGATGCACTTGGCGGGGCAGCCTCGAGAGCTCTCCAGATCCACCACGGGGGGATGGCGGGCCACCAGCGACTGTCTCCGGTAGGGTTTGATGTCGAAGAGCTGCCAAGCGGGGTACGCCAAGCCATCCAGCTCCACCAGGGTGGTGCGCTCGGGAGTGCGGAAGGGCAATCCGTCCTTGAGAAAGCAGATGCTGGGGATTTCCTCGAGGGGTTTTCCGGCGGCCAGCTCGAGGATGGTGAGGTCTCCTTCGTTGATCACCGCGATGTCGAACGGGCCTTGCACCACCTCTTCGGGGCGTACTGATGCGTGAACACCTCCGGCGATCAAGCGTGCGTGGGGAGCGCCTAAGCGGACCTGAGCGGCCAGCCGCTTGGCCTCCCGAAAGACGGGTGTGCGAAAGGTGATGCCGACCAGACCGGGATCAAACTGTCGGAGGAGCTGGGGCAGCTCTTTTTCGCGCCAGGGTTCGCCGTCGAGGTCCAGCGCGCGCACCTCATGGCCTGCCCTCAGCAGCGCGCCAGCCACCACTGCGATGTTGAGCGGTGGACTCTGCGTGATGGCCGACTTGACCTTCATCTGTTCGTAGTAGGTCTGCATCGAGGGATTGATGAGCAACACTCGTTCGCGCGTCCGCATGGGGGCTCCTTCCGCAGAGATCGCTGGCACACTTCTGACCGCAGAGTCCAGACCGCAGAGTCCAGACCGCAGAGTCCAGACCGCAGAGAAGAGTATAACGGCAGACCGCATAGTCCAGACCGCAGAGTCCAGACCGCAGAGAAGAGTATAACGGATTGGACAGGAAAAGGCGGTGCGCAAAGTGGCCTAGAAGGTGGACATTGCAGGAACTGTAAGCTGGCTTATGAGCCTTGACCGGGACGTGCTGCGCGGAGGTGTGGGGAGAGCAGGCGATGTCTTGCCACATTTTGGGCAAACTCCAGCAGGGTCGAGCCTCGGACTTTGGAGCGTCCTGTGGCGCGGGGCCAGGAGACCACGGGGATCTCCTCGAGCCGGAGCCCGAGTCGTTGGGTGCGCAGCATGATCTCTGCGTCGATGAACCAGTCGCGAGACTGTGCGTGGATCTGTTCCCAGGCGTTGCGGGTGAAGAGCTTGGGGCAGCCGTGCAGATCATCGGAGGGGCAGTCAAAAAAGAGGGGAAAGAGGGTGTGATAGGTGCGGGTCACCAGCTTGCGTTGCCAACCCTCGAGTCGTACCACCCGGCGGGCTTTGGCAACATCGCAAGTGCCAGCGCGCAGGCGCTCCAGGCAGCGCAGGACGGCGTAGTGCGGCACTTGTTCATCGCCCCAGAGAAATCCGAGAAAGGGGGCTCTTGCGCAGGCCATCCCCGCCAGAATGCCGCCGCCATACCCTTGATTGTGCGGCAGGTGGAGCAGCTCCACCTCGGGATGGCTGGGCTGGAGGGCCTCGATGCGCGCGCGGGTGAGGTCCGACGAGCCATTGTCAACCAAGATGAGCTGGGTGGGGATCTGCGCGTGTCGGAGGGTGGCCACGAGTGCCTCGGTGAGCGACGTGACACCGTCTTGCTCGTTGAGCAGCGGAATGGTCAGAGAGAGCAGGGGCGAGGAGAGCATAAGACTCCGAAGGATGCAGCAAAAAAGGGTCATAAACTCAAAAGTCTATGAGAAATCTTAGAGAATTGTCAAGATAGAGGCGGAGGAGATTGGCCGGGTGACTGATAGACGTATGGCTTTTCACCGACGGGCCTCTCAGGGCGGGGCGGTGGGGGCTGGCTTAGATCATTTCCTTGACAATTCTTGGCGCTTATCCTATGTTCGTAACCCTTGCCGTGGCACCTTATTCCACATCACGCCACGCTTCATGAGGCCAAGATGACGAATCCATATGTTGCGGTCCTCCTCACCATTGTGATTGCGGTGGTCTTCTCCGTAATCTTTGTTAATGGTTCGCGGCTCCTGGGTCGCGCTGCGCCGGAGCCTGAGAAAAACGATGTGTATGAGTGTGGTGTGCCACCGATTGGTTCTGCCCGCGCTCGTATCTCCGTAAAGTTTTACATGGTGGCCATTCTGTTCATTCTGTTCGACCTGGAAGCGGTGTTTCTGCTCCCTTGGGCGGTGACGCTCAAGGACTTTGTCGCCTCCGGTATGGGCATGTTTGTTCTAATCGAGATGTTTGTCTTCCTGGGGCTGTTGTTCCTGGGCTGGCTGTACGTGCTCAAGCGGGGCGCTCTGAAGTGGGACTGAAGCGCTGCTTGTCCTCCAGGGTGTCTCACCGCGTTGCGGTCGGCAGGTTCACAGTGACCAATGATGAGGAGTTTAAAACCCCATGACTGGAAGTGAGATTCGTCAGCGGGTGCGTGAGCAGTTCCCGGACGCCGTGCTCGAGGAGCATGATTTTCGGGGCGACGACACCCTGGTGATGAAGCGTGAGATGCTTCACGAGGTGCTGGCCTTCCTGCGTGACGATCCGCAGCTCAAGTTTGATCTGCTGATGGCCCTGTGTGGCGCAGATTATCTGCCCTTGCAGCGTCAGCCTCGTTTTGAGCTGGTCTATCATCTCTTTTCGGTGCCGTTTAAGAAGCGACTGCGGGTGCGTTTCCCCATCGAAGAAGAAAACCTGATCGTGCCCAGCGTGGTAGATCTGTGGGTGACGGCGGATTGGCATGAGCGTGAAGCCTTCGATATGTTCGGCTTCAAGTTTAAGGGCCACCCCAACCTGCGGCGCATCTTGACCCATGAAGACTTCGAGGGTCATCCGCTGCGCAAAGACTATCCGGTCAATCGTCGTACCACCGTGATGCCTTCGGTGGTTGACCTCCTGACCCCCAAGCCGTTTAACGGATGAGGTGAGTCGTGTCCTTTAAGTTAAAAGACATCGCAACCGAGAAGATGATCGTCAACATCGGGCCCTCTCACCCGATGACCCACGGCACCCTGCGCATGCAGTTTGAGCTCGACGGCGAGCACATCGAGCGGGCCGCCTTAGAGATCGGTTATCTGCACCGCTGCTTTGAAAAAGAGGCCGAAGAGCGCACCTGGAGCCAGATTGTGCCCTACTGCGAGCGCCTCAACTATCTCTCCCCGGTGAGCAATTCTATTGGCTGGTGCTTGGCCGTCGAGAAGCTCCTCCAGCTTGAAGCCCCGCCTCGTGCGCAAGCCATCCGCGTCATCTTGTGCGAAGTCAACCGCATCATGGATCATATGGTGTGTATTGGTGCCGCTGCCGTGGACTTGGGCGCTTTGACCAACTTCTGGTATCTGTTCAACTTCCGTGAGCGCATTTATTCGCTGCTCGAAGAAGTGTGTGGAGCCCGCTTGATGGTCAACTATCCGCGTGTGGGCGGTGTGGTCCGTGACCTGCCCGACGGCTGGGTCGAGCACTGCCGCGCCCTGATGGACGAGCTGCCCAACGTGCTGGGGGAAGTCTCCTCCTTGCTGGAGCGGAATCGAATCTTGGTGGATCGCTTGAAAGACGTGGGCATCATCTCTGGAGAGCGTGCCATCGCCTACGGGTTCACTGGACCTTGCTTGAGAGCCTCCGGTGTCTCCCTCGACCTGCGGCGTGACGAGCCCTATATGGGGTATGAGACCTACGATTTTGAGATCCCCAGCCGGCCCAACGGCGACTGTTACGACCGGTTCTTCATCCGCTTCGACGAGATGCGGGAGAGCCAGAAGATCGTGAGGCAGGCCCTGGACCGGCTCCCCAAGGGTGATTTTTTGATCCGCGACTCCCGCGTCGCGCTCCCGCCCAAGTCTGAAGTGTATGGCTCGATTGAAGGGCTGGTGAATCACTTTAAGCTGGTCTTTGAAGGTATTCGGCCCCCCAAAGGCGAAGTGTACAGCGCCACCGAAGCCGTCAATGGCGAGCTGGGGTATTACATCATCTCCCAGGGAGAAGGCAAACCCTATCGGACCCATTGTCGGGCCCCCTGTTTCCCGATCTTCTCCGCTTTCCCGGAGATGGCCAAAGGTCACATGGTGGCCGACGCCGTCGCCATCCTGGGCGGTATCAATATTGTGGCCGGCGAGCTGGAACGCTGACGCCCGACCTCGTTACGACTGGTGAGAGATTACGAGTGGTGAGAGATATGGACATTGCAAAGCAGACCGACTTGGCCTTCTCCCGAGACAATGAGGCGCATTTTCAGAAGATGCTGCCTCATTATCCTGACCGGGAAGCAGCCTTGATTCCAACGCTTCATTTGGCACTGCGGCAGTTTGGCGCCCTCTCCGAAGACGTGGTTCACTTTGTGGCAGGCAAGCTCGACCTGCCGCCCTCGAAGGTTTTGGCGGTGATCTCCTTTTATACGATGCTGCATCGGGAGGAAAAGGGCCGCTACAACATCCAGGTCTGTCGGACCCTCTCATGTGCGCTCGCGGGCGCTGAAGAGATTATTGCGCACCTCGAGAACAAGCTGGGCATCAAAATAGGAGAGACCACGGCAGATGGAAAATATTCCATCACGGCGGTCGAGTGCCTGGCCTCCTGCGGGAGCGCGCCAGTGCTTCAGATCAACCTGGACGAGTATGACGAGAACCTTACCATCGCGCAGGTAGACCAAGTTCTGGCCCGTTGCCAGTGATGGGAAAGGTAGGAGTGTGACATGGATGAAGTCCGTCTGTTGAAGCAAAACTGGTATATCCCCAACGCCTGGGATATCGACGTCTACGTCAAGCAGTGCCACTTCGGCTACAAAGTGGCAGAGAAGGTCGTGAAGACCATGCAACCCGCCGCCGTGACGGAAGAGGTCAAAAAGTCCGGCCTGCGCGGACGCGGGGGGGCGGGATTCCCCACCGGTGTGAAGTGGGGCTTTGTCCCCAAAAACAACACCAAACCCGTCTACCTGCTCAACAACGCCGACGAAGGTGAGCCCGGCACCTTCAAAGACCGCTACATCATGGAGCTGGACCCCCACCTCATGATTGAGGGCATGATCATCGCCGCTTATGCCATCGGCTGTCATCAGGCATACGTTTATATCCGGGGTGAGCTGCTGCATGCCATCAACCGGGTGCAGGGTGCCATTGACCAGGCATATGCCAAGGGGTTTTTGGGCAAAAACATCTTCGGCACCGACTATCATCTCGACATGATCGTTCACAGTGGCGCGGGCGCGTACATCTGTGGCGAAGAGACCGGCTTGATCAGCTCCCTGGAAGGTAAAAAAGGCCAGCCACGGCTCAAGCCGCCCTTTCCCGCCGTTGTGGGCGTGTTTGGTTGCCCCACCATCGTGAACAATACCGAGACCCTGGCTGCGCTCCCCTCCATTTTGGAGCACGGGGCCGAGGGATACCGTAAATACGGCACCGAAAAGAGCCCCGGCACCAAGCTCTTCACCGTCAGCGGCCATGTGGTGAAACCGGGCGTGTACGAAGTGCCCCTGGGTTATCCCATGAAGGACATGATCTTCAAGCTCTGCGGGGGCCTCAAGCCGGGCCGCAGCCTGAAGGCCGTCATCCCGGGTGGATCCTCCGCCCCGGTGCTCACCGCTGAAGAAGCCATGAACGTGACGATGGACTATGAATCCATCGCCAATGCGGGCTCCATGTTGGGCTCGGGTGCGGTGATCGTGCTCGACGACAGCACCGACATGGTGTGGGCCCTGCGTAACCTGACCCGTTTTTATGCCCACGAGTCTTGTGGCCAGTGTACCCCGTGTCGAGAAGGCACCCGCTGGCTGGACGACCTGATCCGCAAGTTCGAGAAGAAGGAAGCGGCGATGGGCGACTTTGACCGGATTATGGACATCTGTGACAATATGACAGGCACCACCATCTGCGCGCTCTCCGACGCCGCAGTGTTGCCCGTTCGCAGCTTCGTGACCAAGTTCCGCACGGAATTTGCCACCCATGTGCGACAGGCATAATCAACCCGGGGTGTTCTGAGCTATTCGTAGGAGCAGCGCATGCCGACTCTGAAGATCGACGGTATAGAGGTGGCGGTTGAGGCCGGCACCAACCTGATTGAAGCCGCGTTTAAGGCGGGAAAGGTGGTTCCGCACTTCTGCTACCACCCCAAGCTCTCGGTGGCAGGCAACTGCCGCATGTGTCTGGTGGAGATCGAAGGTCTGCGCAAACCCGAGATCGCCTGCAACACCCAAGTGCGGGATGGCATGGTGGTCAAGACGGAGAGCGACAAGCTCAAGAAGCTCCGCCAGGGCGTGCTGGAGTTCCTCTTCCTGAACCATCCGCTGGACTGTCCGGTGTGCGACAAAGCCGGTGAGTGCAAGCTCCAGGACTATTATCTGGAGCATGGCAAGTACGTGTCGCGCCTGCACGAAGGAAAAGTCCGCAAGCCTAAGCGGTTGGACATCGGCACCCACATCATCCTCGACACCGAACGATGTGTGCTCTGTAGCCGGTGTGTGCGCTTCTGCGACGAAGTGAGCAAGACCAGCGAGCTGCGTATTCTCGAGCGTGGCTCGCACTCCACCATTGGCATTCACCCGGATCGGCGGCTGGACAATCGATATTCGATCTGTACCACCGACGTGTGCCCCGTGGGTGCCTTGACCTCCAAAGACTTCCGCTTCCAAGCCCGCGTCTGGTATCTGGAGCGCGTGCAGTCCATTTGTGGTGGTTGCGCCAATGGATGTAACATCGAAGCACACCACTACCGAGGCGAAGTCAAACGTTTCATGCCACGTCGGAATGACTCGGTGAACGACACCTGGATGTGCGACGATGGCCGGCTGAGCTGGCATGCCACTCAAGCAGTGGACCGTCTGAACAAGGCCCAAGTGGGAGCAGGACGTGAAGGCACCTTCCAGGCGGGTCTCGACGCCGCACTCGCCAGCCTCAAAGGGGTCGTGAGTGGGCGAGGCGCTGGTGCCGTCGGCTTTGTGCTCAGCCCTCAAGCCACCCTCGAAGAGAACTTCCTGCTGGCGAGTTTGGCCAAAGAGCTGGGAAGTGCGCTCTTTTTGGTGACCGGCAATCCGGTGGGATCGGCCAAAAACGACGACGACGGCTTCTTGATCCGAGCGGATAAAAATCCGAACTCGGCGGGAGCCCGGCTGGTGGGCAGCACCTTTGGAGCCAAAAATCCGGGGCAGCTTGTGGCCGCCCTCGAGAGTGGTGCCATCAAAGCCCTGGTGGTGTTGAACAACGACGTGGTGGGCAAAGCCAAAGAAGCAGGGCTCAACAGCACCGTGTTTGGCAAGCTGGAGAGTCTGGTGGTCCTGTCCACCCACAAAAATGCCAGCGTGGAAGCCGCCAGCGTGGCCCTTCCGTTGGCCACCTACCTGGAGACCGAAGGGTCGTGGATCAACGCCGCCTCGCGGGTGCAGAAGTTCCAGCGAGCGGTCAACAGCAAGGGAGAGGCTCGCACGGGGCTGGAGCTGATTCCGGCGCTGGCACAAGGGCTGGGCGTGGCGCAAGAAGTGCGCAGTGCTCACCGCATCTTTGCAGCGTTGGCCGAAGCCCTGAGTCCTTTGGCGGGCCTGACCTACGAGAAGCTGGGTGAGGCGGGCGTTTCACTGTCGGCGGCCTCCTCTCAGGCTGCCTGAGCGGGTGCAGGGTTTAACCCCTAATTGGAAGAGTGCAGCGTATCATGCAAGATATCGTCATCGACCTGCTCATCATTCTCGTCAAGGTTGTATTCGTGATGGTCTTCCTATTGCAGCTCTTGCCGCTGCTGATCTGGGGAGAGCGAAAGGGAGCGGCCTACATTCAGGACCGACCGGGACCGAACCGAGCCGACATATTCGGCATTCGGTTGGCGGGTCTCATTCACACCTTGACCGACGTGGTGAAGCTGGCCTTCAAAGAAGACCTGACGCCCCGTGGGGTCTATCAGCCCTTTTATAAAGTGGCCCCCATCATCTCGATGACCGTGTCACTGATCACCTTTGCCGTGGTGCCTTTTGGTGATTTTATCCAGGTGGGTGACATGAAGATTCCGCTCCAGGTGGCGAGCCTGGACACGGGCATTCTGTATACCCTGGCGATGGGCTCTCTCGGCGTGTATGGGATCATGTTGGCGGGGTGGTCCTCCAACAACAAATACTCCCTGTTTGGAGGCGTTCGGTCCTCCGCCCAGATGATCAGCTACGAGCTGACCATGAGCTTGTCCGTGGCTGCCATGTTTGTGCTCTATGGCACCGCCCGGCTGGAAGAGATTGTGGCCCTTCAAGGTGTCAATCCGCTGACCTGGGGTTGGTTTCAGGGGGGACCGATTGGCCTGCTGGCCTTCGTGATGTTTGCCACCGCCAGCTTTGCCGAGACCAACCGCTTGCCCTTCGACCTGCCGGAAGGTGAGTCGGAGCTGGTGGCGGGATATCACACCGAATATTCGGCCTTTAAGTTCGCCATGTTTTTCATGGCGGAGTACGTCAACATGGTGGTGGCATCGGGTTTGATTGTGACCCTCTTCTTCGGAGGCTATCAGATTCCGTTCCTCTCGACCGAGACCCTGATGACCCACATGCCCCTGATTGCGAAGGTGGCATTTGGAGGGGGCGCTTTTGGAGCCTTTGTGGTGGCCCTGATTGCGTTTAAGTCCTACAAGCCGGGACATTACGGCGACAACCGCGACTACGAGCCCTTGGTGGTGGGATTGCTGGGATTGGGAGGCGCGGCAGCTTCTGCGGCGATGGCCTTCTTGCCTGGACTCGGACCCATTCCGGGATACGATCACCCCACGATGTCATCCGCAGCGGCGGCGCTGCTCCAGTTCAGCATCTTTGCGGGCAAAGTGCTCTTCTTCTGCTGGGTTTTCATCTGGGTGCGTTGGACACTCCCACGTTTCCGGTATGACCAGTTGATGCGCTTGGGCTGGAATTACCTCTTGCCGATTGGCTTCTTCAACATTCTGGCGGCGGGCCTATGGGTGGTCTTCACCTATCGTCCGGCATGACCAATAGACAACCGGGGCGTGTGCAGGGCTTGTGTACGCTCCCGTGTGTGTTGAAGAGGCCCGACGGCCATACGAACTGAAGATTTTACCGCCTGACGGCGCGTTCGGACCCCGAGCGCGGGAAAGTTACAGGAGCAGGGGATGGGTCAACAAATCGCCTTCTATGTTTTTGCCTTCCTCACGGTTTTGAGCGGGGCCTTGGTGATCTCCGTGAAGAACCCGATCTCATCGGCGATCTCGCTGATCGTGACACTGGGATCCGTGGCAGGGCTCTTTGTGTTGCTGGATGCGCACTTTGTTGCGACCATCCAGGTGCTGGTGTACGCCGGTGCCATCATGGTGTTGTTTGTGTTTGTGATCATGCTCCTCAACCTGGAGCCGGAGCTGGCGGCGAAGCTCGATCTTTCGACCCGCAAGCTGCTGGGACTGGGGTTTGCGGGAGCGGGAACCATTCTGCTGCTGTGGAAATTCCTGCCGATCACCACCCAGTTTGGCACCGTACCGGCCAATTACGGCACCATGGAAGCCGTCGCAACGAAGCTGTTCATTGATTATCTGATTCCTTTTGAGGCCGTCTCGCTTCTGCTGACTGCTGCCGTTGTGGGTGCAGTCGTGGTGGGCAAGCGTGAGCTGTAGGAGCTGAAATGGTCACACTGAACCATTACCTCGCACTCAGCGCGATACTTTTTTCGCTGGGAGTCGCGGGTGTCTTGACCCGACGCAATGCAATCATCGTGTTGATGTGTGTCGAGCTGATGCTGAATGCCGTGAATATCAGCTTTGTGGCGTTTGCGCGCCAGTGGGGCCAGCTCGACGGGCACGTCACGGTCTTTTTTGTGATGGCCGTGGCTGCGGCGGAAGCCGCCATCGGTCTTGCCCTGGTGATCGCCCTGTTCAGGCACAAGCTGACGGTCGATCTCGATCAAGCCAACCTCTTGAAAGGCTAGGGACTGGAGCGCATGGCCACTTATCTCTGGGCAATCCCTTTGTTGCCGCTCCTGGGTGCGATCCTGAATGGGTATGGAGCCCTGACCGGAAAGCTCTCTCGTAGCGCCGTTCATTTCATCGCCTGCTCGGTGGTGTTTGTTGCCTTCCTCTTGGCCTCGGCTACGTTTGTAGACCTGCTGGGCCAAGCTGGACATGAAGGCACCATCCCGATGTTGACCTCTACGGCCTTCACCTGGATTCAGGTGGGCACGTTTAAGGCCGATGCCTCCCTCATGGTAGACCCTCTGTCGGGCATCATGATCCTGGTGATCACCGGCATCGGTTTTTTGATTCATCTGTACTCGACCGGTTACATGGCCGAAGAGCCTTCTTACGCTCGTTTCTTCTCGTACCTGAACCTGTTCACCTTCTCCATGCTCATTCTGGTCATGGGAGAGAACGCCCTGATGATGTTCGTGGGCTGGGAAGGGGTGGGCGTCTGCTCTTACCTGCTGATTGGGTTCTGGTTTACCAATACCAGCTACGCCAATGCCGGCATGAAAGCCTTTGTCACCAACCGCGTGGGTGACTTTGGTTTTATCCTGGGCCTCTTCCTGTTGTATTGGACCCTGGAGTCGATGGGCGCGAAGCCTACCGTGAGCTTCGTGGAGCTGCGGGCAGCCCTTGCTGCAAATCCGCTCCCGGCGGGCATCGCCACCGCCGTGTGTTTGTTGTTTTTTGTGGGTGCGACCGGTAAGTCCGCTCAGGTGCCTCTCTACATCTGGCTGCCGGATGCCATGGCCGGACCCACGCCGGTGTCCGCCCTCATTCACGCTGCCACGATGGTGACGGCGGGTGTTTATATGATCATCCGCCTGAACTTCCTCTACATCATGAGCCCCACCGCCATGACCGTCGTGGCCGTGATCGGCGCTGTGACCGCCTTGTTTGCTGCCACCATCGGCATGACCCAGAACGATATCAAGAAGGTGCTGGCCTACTCGACCGTCTCCCAGCTTGGGTATATGTTCATGGCCGTGGGATTGGGTGCTTGGACCGCTGGATTTTTCCACCTGCTGACCCACGCCTTCTTCAAAGCCTGCTTGTTCTTGGGCTCGGGCTCCGTGATCCACGGCATGCACCATGAGCAGGATATGCGGAAGATGGGCGGTCTGCGGAAGTATATGCCGGTGACCTTCGCCACCTTCGCCATTGCGACGGCGGCCATCAACGGCATTGTGCTGACCTCCGGTTTTGCATCCAAAGATGAGATCCTCGCCAAAGCATTGATGGCCGATCATAACATCACCCTCATTCCAGCCACGATGTTGTACGCCATTGGAGCCACCGGCGCACTCTTCACGACCTTTTATATGACCCGCTTGGTGTGCATGACCTTCTTGGGCGAGTACCGAGGCGCTGCCCACGCGGACGCACACGGACATGATGCGCCCGCACATGGACACGACGCTCACGGACATGACGCTCACGGACATGATGCACACGGACACGACGCTCGCGCGCATGATGCACACGGACACGACGCTCGCGCGCACGACAGCAAAGATCACGGTCACGGCCACGCGCACACGCCGCATGAGTCTCCGTGGACCATGACCTTGCCCCTGGTGGTGTTGGCGGCGCTCTCTCTCTTCGGAGGGCTGTTGAACTGGCCCAAAGTGCTGGGTGGCAGTGAGTGGCTGCATCACTGGCTCTCTCCGATCTTTGCGAAGGAGCCCGAGTGGCATCATCTGGAGCACAGCACGGAGTATGCCTTGATGGTGGGCTTGCAGGTGCTGGTATTTGCGCTGATGGGCTTGGCCTATAACATCTACGTCTCGAAGAAGTCCATCCCGTCTCCCAACGCGGAGCAGGAGGGCGGACTGGCCTATCGTCTGTCGGTCAACAAGTATTATGTGGATGAGATCTATCAAGCGGTGATCATTCAGCCGCTGGTGAAGTTCTCCCGCGCGGTCTTGTGGCTGGTGGTGGACGCCAAAGTCATTGATGGTTTGGTGAATGGAACGGGGCGAGTGGTGCAGCTTGGCAGCCAGGCGCTCGGTAAGTTCCAGTCAGGTGAGATTTATGCATACGCCGTCTCAATGGTGATTGGTGGCGTGGCATTGCTTGGCTGGCTGGCGACTCGCGGCTAACCGCCCAGGCTTACACCTGGTGTCAGGGATGGGTTGAGATGGACTTTATCAACTACAACATTCTCTCAATCGTCACCTTCCTTCCCTTGTTGGGAGCGTTGGTGGTGTTCTTCGCCCCGGAGTCGCTGGCCCGGAAGCTGGCCTTTGCGATCTCCACCTTCACCTTTGTGGTCTCCATGCATCTCTGGTATCACTTTGATGCTACCAATCCTGGGATGCAGTTTGTGGCCCGTTATCATTGGATTGACGCCCTGGGGATTACCTATAGCCTGGGCATCGATGGAATCTCCTTGCTGCTGGTGCTCCTGACCACCTTCTTGACGCCCTTGGTGATTCTGGGGGCGTTTTCGGCGGTCGAAAAACACGTCAACGCCTACATGGGCTTGATGTTGGCCCTGGAGACCGGCATGTTGGGGGCATTTGTCGCCCTGGACGTCTTTCTCTTCTACGTCTTCTGGGAAGTGATGCTGGTCCCCATGTACATCCTGGTGGGTGTGTGGGGAGGCAAGCGTCGGATCTACGCTGCCGTGAAGTTCTTCCTCTACACGATGGTGGGCAGCTTGCTCATGTTGGTGGCCATCATGTGGTTGTACTTTGCCTACCACGACACCATTGGAGGAGGTACGTATTCGGCGTACTTGCTGGATCTGTATAAGCTCCAGCTCCCCGAGACCCTCCAGATGTGGTTGTTTTTGGCTTTTGCCCTGGCCTTCGCCATTAAGGTGCCGCTGTTTCCGTTGCATACTTGGTTGCCGGATGCCCACGTAGAAGCGCCGACCGGGGGGTCTGTGATCCTGGCCGGCGTGTTGCTGAAGATGGGCACCTACGGATTCCTGCGTTTTGCTTTGCCGCTCTTCCCGTATGCAGCGGTGGAAGCCGCACCCTATATTCGGGTTTTGGCCGTGATTGGCATTGTGTACGGTGCTCTCGTGGCGATGGTGCAAGACGACGTGAAGAAGCTGGTGGCCTACTCCTCCGTGAGCCATCTTGGGTTTGTGATGTTGGGACTGTTTGCCTTTAACGCCGAAGGCATTGCGGGCTCCGTGTATCAGATGCTCAACCACGGCTTCTCGACCGGCGCACTCTTCATGCTGATTGGCGTGATCTACGAGCGGCGTCACACCCGCATGATTGCAGACTTTGGAGGTCTGACCAAGATCGCCCCTGTGTTTGCCTTCTTTTTTATGGTGGTGACTTTTTCATCGGTGGGTTTGCCGGGGCTCAACGGATTTGTGGGTGAGTTTTTGATCCTGCTGGGAAGCTGGCAGGCCGACAAGACCACCACCGTGATTGCTGCTCTGGGCGTGATCTTGGGCGCTGTGTACATGCTGTGGATGTTCCGCCGGGTGATGTTTGGACCGGTGACCAACCACGACAACGAGCACATGACCGATATGAATGGCCGTGAGCTGGCGGTGATGACCCCCTTCCTCATCATGATTGTGCTGATGGGTGTGTACCCGAAGCCCTTTATGGAGAAGATGGAGCCGTCCATCAATGCCTTCCTGACGGAGTTCCGGGCCGAAGCCAACCATCCGGCGCTGGCGGCTCAGAAAGAGACCGCTCAGCGGGCTCAGGGAATGAATGGTTCTGCGGGGCAGGCTCCCTGAGTGGGGAGTGGCTGACGAGTAGGAGATGTTGCCTTGAATACTCAACTTCAAGTCTCTGCGGGTGATTTTGCCCTGATAGCCCCGCTGATTTTGGTCGGCGCGCTGGCCTTTGTGGTCTTGCTTTGGGATGCGATCCTAAAGCCCACCCACAAAGGGAGCTTGGTGGGCATGACCCTGGTGGGTCTGGCCGTTGCCGCAGGTATTACGGCTCAGCAGTGGTCGAGTGTGGGAGAAGCCGGACAGCTTCTCTTCAGCGGCCTGATTGTGATCGATAAGTTTGGGCTCTTCACGAGCTTCCTGGTGATTGTTGGCACCTTCTTGGTGGTGTTGATGTCGCGGGACTTCTTGGAGCGGGAAGACATTCATGTCGGAGAATATTATGCCCTGCTGCTGTTTGCCCTCTTTGGCATGCAGCTCCTGGCCCTTTCCTCTGACTTGGTGATGACCTTCATCGGCATCGAAGTGATGAGCATCTCCGTGTACGTGCTGGCAGCCTTTAACCGCTCCAGCTATCGTTGTATTGAGAGTGCTTTGAAGTATTTCATTCTGGGCGCTTTTGCCAGTGGCTTCTTACTGTACGGCATTGCGCTGCTGTACGGTCACACCGGAACGACCCAGCTTGGAGAAATTGGTGCGAAGCTGATGGCCGGGAGCTCGGGTCCGCTGCTGACCATTGGCATCGGCATGCTGCTGATTGGGTTTGCCTTCAAAGTGGGAGCTGCTCCTTTCCACATGTGGGCCCCGGACGTATACGAAGGAGCCTCCTCCCCCGTCACCGCCTTTATGGCCACCACTGTAAAAGCGGCTGCCTTTGCGTCGCTCGTGCGGGTGGCGGTGGCCCTGGCACCCTCCTTGATGCAGGTTCAGGCAGCGATTGCCGTCATTGCCGCCATCACCGTCGTGGTGGGCAACGTGGCGGCGATTCGTCAGGACAACCTCAAGCGCATGTTGGCCTATTCCGGTATTGCTCATACCGGCTATATGTTTGCTGGCCTGCTGGCCATTCAGCCCGGAGGAGGATTGACACAGACGGCGGTGAGCAGCATTGCCTTCTACCTGACCGCCTACGTGCTGATGAACTTGGGCGCATTTGTGATTGTGATCATGGTGGGGCGTAAAGAGCAGGAGCCCGTGCTGGTGAGCGACTGGGCTGGTTTGGGCTTTAAATATCCCCTGTTGGGTGCGGGCCTGACCTTGTTTATGCTCTCGATGGGTGGACTTCCTCCCACGGCGGGATTTTTTGCCAAGTTCTACCTCTTTGCAGCCATCCTGGATGCCGGTTATACTTGGCTGGTCATCCTGGCCGTCTTGACTTCCGCCGCTTCTTTCTACTATTACCTGCGTGTTGTCGTGCAGCTTTATATGCACGAACCTCAGCAGGAGTGGACCCCACAGCTCAGCGGAATGAGCAAGTTTGCGCTGGCAGTGACGGCGACCTTGACCGTGATCATGGGATTGCTGCCCTCTGGAACCCTCTCCGTCTTGGATTGGGCCCGCCAATCTGTGCTGGCCCTACTCTAAAACGCATGAGATTGTAAGCCTTTACCTACCTTCGACGTCTAACATCAAGCTCCCCTATAAGTTCGCTTTCCACAGAACGGCTTTTCTTGACCATCCTTAGCTTTCGGGCTAACGTTAGTCGAGTGAAGGTGGTCTGTTACGTCCAAACCCTTGGGGAACTGAAGAGGTGACCAATGCGATATTCCCTGCTCATGACCGCAGTTGGGATTTTAGGATCTTTTACGTATCTGAACGTCACGGAAACCTGTGGCTGCAACGGGCCTGAAGACATCGACGGGGACGGGTATTGTGAACCGGACGATTGTAATACCACCAATGCTGACATCTTTCCGGGTGCGCCAGAGCAGTGTGATGGTAAGGACAACAATTGTGATGGTGCTGTACCCGCAGATGAGGTCGACAAAGACGGCGACGGCTTCAAAATCTGTGACGGTGACTGTGATGACACCGATCCCAAAGTTAAACCTGGGGCCATTGAGATCTGTGATGGCAAAGATAACAACTGCGACGGAATCCTGGGCTCCAACGAGGTGGATGCAGATGGAGACGGCGTGCCCGTGTGTGCGCCCGATTGTAACGACAACGATCCCTCCCAGTATCCCGGCGCGCCAGAAGACTGTGACGGCGTTGACAACGACTGCGACGGCGTGGTGCCTTCTGAAGAGGCCGATGCGGATGGGGACGGGGTTGCATCCTGCGAAGCCGACTGCGACGATGGCAACAACGCGGTCTATCCGGGTGCCACGGAGAAATGTAACGGACTCGACGACGACTGTGACTTCCTCTCCGACGTGAGCAACGGGGGCCAGTCTGGCTGGACCCGCTCGGTGTGCAAGGCGGTGCTCCAGGGAACCGCTGGAACCTTCGACGCCAACGGTGTCGATCAGATCTTCGTGGTCTACAACTTCGATAAGGGCAAATTTGAGGCATGGTATCGTGGCACCGACGCCAGCAAAATTCAGCGCATCGGTTATGCATCCAGCGTGGATGGGGTGAGCTGGACCAAACAGGGCAGTGCCGTGCTCGACATCGGTGCCACCGGCGCACTCGATGCCAAAGCCGTCGCCTTCCCTTCCGTGGTCTATCGAAACGGCACCTACATCCTGTGGTATCACGGCACTGACGCCAACAACAAGAACCGCATCTTCCGTGCCAACAGCACCAACGGCACCACCTGGACCAAAGTCACCACCGCTGCCCTGGAGGCATCCACCACCACGGGCGCTTGGGACTCTCGCGCGGTGAGCTCGCCCACCGTGGTCTTTGACGAGGACTTCAGCGTCTATAAGATGTGGTACTCTGGCAATGACGGTACGAACCTTCGCATCGGGTATGCCACCAGCGCCAATGGCACCACTTGGACGAAGGCTTCCTCGTGGGTATTGAACGTCGGAAGCACCGGTGATTGGGATGACAAGCGCGTGGTCTTCCCCCGCGTATTGAAAGATCGTGACACCTATCACATGTATTATGCTGGTGACGACGCCGCCAACACCTACACCTATGAGATCGGCTATGCGGTCTCCATCGACGGTGGTGCCACCTTTGAGAAGGCCATTGACCCGGCCCTCTCGCCCTCTGGCACCTCCTCGGACTTTGACTCCTTTATGGTGTATGCCGGACAGGTGCTCTCCGTGGGGGATGGTTACTCCATGTACTACAGCGCGGCACCGACCTTCGATGGACCCTTTAAGATCGGTCTGGCCCGTAACTTTGGCCCCACCATCAACGTGGTAGCTCCTGGACCTGAAGAAGTGGCCCGCGCCGGAGAGCCCATCACCTTTGAGGCGGAGGTCTCGGACGTCGGCAACGATCATCCGCTGAGTGCCTTGTTCATCTCTGACCTTGATGGCCTGATTGGGTATAGCTCCGCGCCCTCCGGTGGAACGATCTCCATGACCGTCTCGAATCTGTCGGTCGGGGATCACCGCGTTCATCTGATCGTGTCGGATCGGGGAGGACTCTCCGCCCACGAAATCTTTGACGTGACCATCTACTGAGCTTCTGAGCTGCTCTGGAGGGAAGATCCGGCTTCCCTCCCTGCCTCTGCGCCTGCCGTTCCTCCATCCAAGCGCCTGTGGTGAAACTCCCTGCTGCATCCGAGCTTGAGCCTGCTTTATGGCGGCCTCCGGTCTCTCTCGACCCCTGTTGTCTTTACCATCCACCTCGGCACAGGCTCGAGCCTGCCTGCCGAATGCGAAGAGGTTTGTCGTGAAACCTTCATCCTCCCTTTTGATGCGGGGCCGAACTTTGCCCTTGCTGTTCTTGGCGGCCTGCTCTGGCTCGACGCCCGACGAAAGTCCAACCTCCGCGCCATCGCCTGAACCCACCGAGACCCTCGTGCCGGTGGAGACCCCACCCGTGACCCCCACTGCGACGGTCAAACCGGAGCCCACCCCAACGTTTGCGCCCACCCCAACCCCTGGCCCCTTCCCAGAGTGCCGGAGTGTGGCTGGTGACGCCGGTGGGTTGGTGATCGGCCTGGAGGCCGGAGCACGTCTCATCAACAATGTGACCCCTCTGACGACCCTTGGTTATACCTGGGACTTGGCGCTCTCGGCGGACGGTCGGTGGGTGTACGAGAGCTTTATGGGGGCGCTCTACCGCTCTGAAGACGCAGGTTGTACTTTCCGGCAGGTTAGGAATCTTCCCAGCAATCGTTTTAAGGCCCTGCTCTTGGATCCCGCCAATCGTCAGCGGCTCCTGATGTATGCCTACGACAATCCGGAGCTGGTGAGCACCGACGACGGTGAGACCTTTACCCTCTCCACGGTGTCATGGGAGGGGGAGACACCGACGGGGGTGGTGAGCATGAGCCTGGATCCGCTGGATGCGCTGCATGTGCGGGCCGTAACAGCGGAGGGGCGACTGATTCACTCTCGGGATGGGGGGGCTACGTGGGAGCCTCTCGGCGAAAAAAACGGCTACCTAAGCACTCCGATTGTGACGATGGCGGCTTTTAATCCGGACGATCCCACCGAGGTCGTGCTGGCCACGGGCTTTGATGGTCTGATCAAGGGCTCGAGTGACGGCGCGACCTGGACCCGGCTGGAGGAGGGCTTACGCAGCCCCGATACTCCGGCGGAGACCCCGCTGGTGGGCGTTTTTGTGGCCTATAGTCCGGCGGATCCTTCGGTGCTTTACACGGTGGTGAGTGATCCGGATCGGGAGCCTTCACGCGGTCTGTTCTACTCCGACGATGCCGGGCTGCGCTTTACCGAGCTGCTCCGCGACGATGAGCAAGGTGTGGCCCTGACAGGAGGCACTCGCCTTTTCCCGGATCCGGTCCAGCCCTATCAGCTTTATACCTGGTTTGGCACCTACTTTCAGGATGTGTACACCGATCTTTACCGCCTGGAGGTGGAGGGCGCTTCCGTAACGGTCAACACCCAACGTTTTTCTTTCCCGGACCTGTACGGGTTTGCTTTTCATCCTCTCGACGAGACCCTCTTGTATTTGGGGCGGGTGAACGACGCACCGAACTGAGCTCGCGTGCGTGCGAGCGCGTGCGTGCGTGTATGGGCGGGTGTGAGCGCGCGTGTGCGTGTATGGGCGGGTGTGAGCGCGTGTATCTGCGGATGCGGGCGTGACAGATGCCATAACTTCTGGTCACTCAGGTGTTGCGGTTCATCACCTCTGGCACCTTGATGTTGAGCTTATTGAGCCGATAATTGAGGTTGCTGCGGGAGATGTCGAGGGCTTCAGCGGCGCGTGCCTGGACGCCGTCGGCGATCCGCAGTGCTTGTACGATGGTGTTATATTCGCAGTCGTGTAGGGCTTGAGCGAGGGTTTTCTGGGGCCCCAGCTCTGAGCGGGTCCGAGCCACGGGCAGATCGACCTGCTCGATCTCCTTCCCTTTGGCGAGAATGACTGCTTTTTCGATCACATGCTCCAGCTCCCGCACATTGCCGGGCCAGTCATACGCCATGAGCTGATCGTTGGCGGTGGGCAGGAGCTTCACCACCTTCTTCTTGTTCTTATCGCTGTATTTTTTCATGAAGTGCTCAGCCAGTGGCACCAGATCTTCCTTACGCTCTTTGAGCGAGGGGAGCTGAATGGTGAACACGTTGAGCCGATAAAACAAGTCCTGCCGGAAGCGACCTTCTTCTACCTCTTTGGACAGGTTGCGGTTGGTGGCTGCGATGATGCGCACATCCACCTTGAGGGTCTCCGTGCCGCCCAGTCGTTGCAGCTCCCCTTCCTCGAGCACGCGCAGGAGCTTCACTTGCATGGCGTGGGTGATCTCACCGATCTCATCGAGCAGGATGGTGCCTCCATCGGCGAGCTCAAACCGGCCTCGGTGTTGCCGGATGGCGCCGGAGAACGAGCCTTTTTCGTGTCCGAACAGCTCACTCTCGAGCAGTGTCTCGGGCAGAGCTGCGCAGTTGACGCGGATAAAGGGGTTGTTTTTGCGCTGGCTGTTGTAGTGGATGGCGTGTGCCATCAGCTCCTTGCCCGTTCCGGTGGGCCCCTGGAGCAGCACCGTGGCGCTGGTATCGGCCACATGCCGCGCCAGGTCGTAGATCGAGCGCATCCGTACACTGTTGCCGATTAGCTTGCCAAAACCAAAGCGTTCTTCTATCCGCTCCTGGAGTTCTTTGAGCTGATCCTGGATCTTTCGTGCTTTGACCGCACGTTCCACCATCACCAGCAGGGGGTCTTTGGAGATCGGCTTGATCACGTACTCAGCGGCCCCTTCTTTGATGGCCATCACCGCATCTTCGACGCTGCCGAAGCCGGTCATCATGATCACCGAGATATCTGGCCACTTCTGCTTGACCTGCTTGAGCAGCTCCATCCCGGAGGCACCGGGCATCTTAACGTCTGTGAGCACCAAGTCATACTGTTTTTCGGCCAACATCAAGAGTGCCTCGCTTACCTGCGTGGCGACCTCGACCTCGTAGTTTTGTTTGGAGAGGTTGACCCTGAGGGCACTTCTGACGGCGCGGTCATCGTCCACAATGAGGACTCTGGCTGGCATGGGGGCTCCTGACTGAAGAAACGGCTCAAGCGATGGCGAGGTGGCGAGCACTCCCACCACCGGAAACCTGTCTCAATAATTGAAACAGGTGTCTACTCTTTGATACAAGCTAGAGTCCGATTGCACGACCGTCAATCAAAATCCCAGCGCGGCGGGTGAGGGCAGCAGCGAGGCAGGAAATGCTCAGGGCTCAAGCTGAGCCCGAGGCTGGGTGGGTGTTTGCAGCGATGATGCTGGGAGACCTCCCATTTTTCCGAGGAGACGAGAAATCAGCCCTTGCTGAGTGGCACTTCCCACCAGCGACTCCAGAATGCTGTCTTCCAGCGAGCTGCTTGGCCACAGCTTCAGCTCGATGGGTGCGGACTCGGGGATCCCTCCCCGTTGCCGCGCGATCAAGATGGCTTCATCCAGCCCCCCCAGCCGGTCGATGAGCTTATGTTCCAGCGCCTGCCGACCTGTCCACACCCTGCCACCCGCCAGCGCCAGGAGCTGTTCTTTGGGAATGCCCCGTGCTTCCGAGACCTTGCTCAAAAAAGCCTCATACCCGCGTGTGATCGAGGCTTCGATCTGCGCCCGCTCTTCCGCAGTCCACGGACGGTTGAGGTTGTCCAAATCCGGCGCACCCGGCACCGACTCAAACTGCATCGGCTTGACCTGATATTTCTGGAGCAGCCCACTCAGCTCCGGCTTGAGTGCAAAAATTCCGATAGAACCGGTGATGGTCGCCGGATCCGCCATCACAAGCGTTGCCGGAAGGGACAGATAATATCCGCCAGAGGCGGCCACCGAGCTCATGCTCACCACCACTGGCTTCCGCTTACGCAGGAGATGCACCGCTCGCCACAGCTCATCGGATGCAAAAAGTGCTCCGCCTGGGCTATCCACCCGCAGCACCACGGCACGCACCGTCTTATCTTCTCGCATGGTGTTAAGAGCCTCAATCGCAGCGTCCGCGTTGAGCGCCTGTCCTGTCAAGAGTGACTCCGGCAGACTTTGGGCCCCGGACTGAATCTCTCCTTTGAGTGACACAATCCCCACATGCGCGCGAGGCCCCCACACATCCGCGCGAGACCGCAGGGGGGCATCGTCCTCCAAGACGGGCCAGCTTCCGCCAAACAGTGCGGTGGCGTTGCTCTCGAGCTCATCCACATAGGCGACTTTATCCACCAGCTTGAGCTGGAGCGCTTCTTCCGCCGAGATCGGCCCGCGCGAAAACAGCGGCTTCACCACCACCGGATCCAGATTACGTCCTGTGCTGATGCCTTCTTGATACTGGGCCAGCAGCTCGTTGAGAATCCAGAGCTGGTTCTCGGTGGCCTCCGCCGAGGCTTGATCGGCCACATATTGCTCCGGCATCGACTTGTAGCCTTCTCGCCGCACGCTCTCGAGCCGGACGCCCCACTGCTCCAGAGCGGATTTCAGATAGTATCGCTCGCGGCGAGGGGGCTCGAGCAGCACCTCGGCCCTCGGGTGGAGCACCACCGCATCGCAGGCGCTTGCCAAGTAGAGATCGCGTGCTTCGGCGCGCTCGAGAAAGGCCACCACCCGTCTGCCGGAGTTTCGTACGCGCTGCACTGCGGCCCGGAGCTCTTGCATTTCCGCCAACGATGCGTCATTCGCTTCGATGTGGAGCAGGACGGCCCGTGCGCGATCCAGCTTCTGGGCCGCAAAGAGCTTCGAGAGGGGATGCAGCAGCCGGATGGCGGGAGGTTTGGTCGCCAGCAGCTCCGATGGTGCCGGAGGCAGCAGCTTCCCGGAGACCTTCACCTCCCAGATCTGTCCTTTGGGGCCCCCCGGCTGGAACACCGTGGGCTGAGCATGTTTGCTTCCGATCACGTAAAACGAGTCTGCCGCCCCTTTGATCCCGCTCGAGCTGGCCTGTAAGAAGCCCTGATCGCCGATCTGCATCTTGCCGAGTCGGAACGTAGCCCCCATCCCGATCACCAGCTCGCGCTCCGCTGAGCTGACATTCATCCACTCGAGCGAGCCATGCAGCCGGAGCCCATCCACGGGCTCCATGCCCAGGGTCGATTGCAGAGAGATATCGGGGTCATCCGCCAGCGTTGCCAAGTATGCACTGGCGTCTGCGGTGATGGTAAAACGAGGTCCAAACGGACGGAAGCCCAACCCGAGCTGACCCCGCGCTCGAAAGTCATCGTAGGGCGCATCCGGCAGCGGTGAGAGCACATTTTTGACCATCACCCCCATCGAAAAGCTGCGATGCGGTCGGGCCTGAACGCCGAGTGACAGCCCAAACAGTCCGGCCCGAGCGGGCTCTGTGAAGTTAAAATAGTGAAACGCGAGCTGACTTCCAAACGCCAGCGCCGGATTGATCAGCTTACTCTGCGAGAACGTGAGCACCCCGTGGCCTTCGCCGGTGCGAGTGGCTTCATATTGCCAGCCAAACCGGAGTGTGGGCATGGACCAGTAGATGCCACGCCCGACGTCTCCGGGACCGGGGCGGTCTCCCGCAGGCAGGAAGGTCTGATAGAACGAAAATGACTCCGGCTCCGTAAACGCCGCTCCTGCCGGATTATAGAAGAAGCTATGCCCTTCATCGGCGACCGCCACAGACTCCGGTGGGAGCACTTCCCGGCCATAATCCATCTTGGGGAGGGTCTCCGTCTCCGACTGGCCCCACGAGACCCCACTCATACTTGAACACAACAGACCAACCAGGAAGGGGTGAGCACGGTGCATAACGCTCCTCTAAAAAATAACCCGGTGATGCAGGATACACTGATGCAGCAGAGACTCGGCGAGCGGGTGCCACCGTCTCACGGGAGCTGCTGACGTCTGGACGGGCTGACGGTGGCAGACCCAGCCGCTCGAAACAGGCCCTCCTTGTAACAGGCCCCGCTCGTATACCGCCGTCCGCATCTGTCAAATTTGGCGAGCCCGAGGATCGAGTGCCTCACGCAGCCCATCTCCCACAAATTGAAGTGCCATCACCAGCAAGAGGATGGCCACTCCAGGATATATCGAGAGCTGCGGCGCGACCAGTATATATTGTCGTCCCTGGCTCAACATCGCGCCCCAGCTTGCAGTTCCCGGTTCTACCCCAAGCCCCAGAAAGGACAGCCCTGCTTCGGCCATCACCGCTCCGGCCATACCAAACGCAGCCTGCACCACCAGCGAGGGCAGCACCCCCGGCAGCACGTAGCGCCACAAGATGCGCACCGGCGGAATCCCTGCTGCTTGCGCTGCCAGCACGTATTCTTGGGTCTTGAGCAGCCGCACCTGGGCGCGACTCAGCCGATAGTACGAGACCCAACCGGACACACACAGCGCCACAATCACCATCTCCACCCCACGCGACGACATAAACGCACTGAGCAGCAGCGGGGTGAGCATTCCGGGCAGGCTCTGAAACATCTCACTCAGGCTGGACAGCCCACGATCCAGCCAGCCACCGCTCCAGCCTGCGAGCGCCCCGAGGCTCAACCCGACGCCCACGCACACGCTGACCGTTGCGAAGGCCACCCCCAGCGACACCCGCGCTCCAAACAGCAGTCGGCTGAGAATATCCATGCCTTCGGGGTCGGTGCCGAGCACATGAGGCCAGCTTGGGAGCAGCAGCTCCTTCCTCAAATCCAATGCCATCGGATCAAAGGGGGCCAGCCACGGGGCCAGCAGCGCCAGCATGCTCAAGCTCACCAGCAGCCCCATCCCCAGCAGCGCGCCGGGGTGAGCTCGAAACTGTTGCCAGCCTCGTCGAGAGTTGGAGGGCAGGTGCATTTTTTACTCCAGCCGGATGCGAGGATCCAGTGTGGCCTGAATCAGCTCGGTCAGCAGGTGAATCACCACCCAGGTACTCGCCAGCAGCATCGCACATCCCTGCAACATTGGAAAATCCCGTGACCGCACCGCGTTGAGCAGCTCTCGTCCCAGCCCTGGCCACCCGAAGATCTCCTCGGTGATCACTGAGCCGGACAGCAGTCCTCCGGCTTGAAGCCCGACCACCGTGACCAGCGGTATCAGACTGGCCCGGAGCGCATGGCGAAACAGCACCCCTCGTCCGCTCAGCCCTTTTGCTCGAGCGGTGCGCACAAAATCTTCCCCCAGCGTCTCGAGCACCGACGTGCGTGCCATCCGCATGAGCAGCGCAGCCATCCCGAGTGCCAGCGTGAGCGCCGGCAGGATCACACTCTGAGGTTGTTCGCGTCCAGACAGGGGCAGCCAGCCCAGCTCGATGGCGAACAGCATCATCAGCAGGGGCCCGAGCCAAAACGACGGCAGGCTCACCCCGATCAGGGAGAGGCTCAGCACCAGCCGATCCAGGGTGCTGCCGGGCTTTTGAGCGCAGAGCGTGCCCAGCGGGATGCCCAGCCCGAGTGCCAGCAGCAGCGCCAGCCCTCCTAGCTCCAGTGTGGCAGGATATCGCTCTCCCAGCACCTCCACCACCGGACGTTGAGAGCGATACGATCTCAACGAGCCGTTCAACAGATCCTGCCAAAACCAACCGTAGCGGGTCTCGAGCACTGGGCTGAAGTGTGTGTGCCAAGCAGGAGCTTGCGCCGAAGGACGAGCTTCTCCGTTCCAAAACAGCGGGAGGTCGAGGTGGAGCGCGGCTCGAAGGCTCTGCTGATCTTCTTGTGTGGCCTGATCCCCCAGCATGAGCGTCACCGGATCCCCCGGCAGCCACTGGCTGAGCGCAAACACCAGGGTGAGCATCCCCAGAAGCTGAGGAATGGCCAGCAGCAGCCTCCACATCACGGTCTTGATCATGGGCGTGCTCCTGCGTGACCGGGGGAGGGCAGGGGGGTGGAGCGGTCGTCGTCCGACTCCGGCTCTGTTGGAAGTCTCTCCGCATGGACGATGCCAGAAAAATCCCCTGCCGCAGAGACCTGATACCCGTGCAGAGACCGGCGCATCACGGCGGTGCTCTGTTCATACCACAGTGGTACATAGACCACCTGGGAAGCGGCGAGCATTTCCGCTTCTCGATAGTGTGCCTTTCGCTGAGCCAAGTCGAAGGTCTGTTGACCGGCATCGAGCAGCGCGTCGAGTGTGGGCAGGCTCAGCCGTGCGCGGTTGGCGCCATCTGGGGGCATTCGTTTGGAGTGTAACAAGAACGCGAGATAGTCCGGGTCATTCATCCCCACCCCGGTGAGTGCGTAGATTTGATAATTTCCACGTTTAATATCATTGAAGAAGATGCCCCATTCAAACGTCCGAATCTCGAGTGCCACGCCCAGCTTTTTCCACTGCGCTTGAAAGATGCGGGCGAGTGCGTTTCCCAGCTCATCCTGAGAGGTCTTGTAGGTCAAGTGTAGGCGAGGGCGGCCATCGGCGTGCGGAGGAAATCCGGCCTCCCGCAGCAGCACATCTGCTTGAGTGGGGTCAAAGGGTAGGCAGGGCAGGTCTGGCACATGCGCCAGATTGGGAGGCGGCAGCAGACTACACGCGGGCAGGACACGTCCTCGGAGCTTGTACTGTTGGATTTCCGCTCGATTCAGCCCCATCACCAGGGCTTTGCGCACGCGCAGATCTTGCAAAATCGGATCCCGCAGGTTGAAGGTGAAATAGCGGGTCATCAACGCGGGTCGAGACTGGCAGTGCAGGCTCGGCTGTTGGCACAAATAGTCGAGCAGATAAGGGGGGAGATCCCCTTGCACCAAGTCCACGCCCCCGTGTAGGAGCTCGAGCGCCCGCACCGTTGCATCCGGCAACACCCGGAACTGGAGCCACTTCGAGCGGGGAGCCCCTTGCCAGTGTCGCTCAAACGCTCTCAGCCGAGGCCCTTGTTCGTCCGTATCCGGGGCGAGCTGATAAGGACCGGTGCCGGGCGGCAGGCTCGAGCTTCCGGCATATTCCGAGGGTACGATCCCGGTGGTGAGGGCCTCCAGAAACGATGCGGAGGGCTCATGCAGGCTCAGCTCCAGCGTGAGAGGATCCTTGATCTCCACCTGAGCCAGCCCTCGCAGGGCACCTCGTTTGATCGAGCGGCGCTCGGGCCGTTGAATATCTTCGTAGGTGGCTTTGACATCTGCGGCGTCGAGCTGCGAGCCATCGTGAAAAAAAACAGAATCTCGCAAGGTGATGGTAAGGCGCGTGGGCGACGAGACGACCAACGAAAGAGCGAGCGCATTCTCGAGCTGGCCTTGTGCATTCCGGCGGAGCAGGCCCTCATACATCAGCGCCCCCACTCGTTCGCCCCAGGCGTCGGAGGCAGTGCGAGGATCCAGTGTGGCCGGAGATGTGGGCAGCGAGAGGGTGATGCCATCGGGAGGGGGAGCCGGACGACCACACGCCGTCAACAGCAGCGCAGCGGATAAAATCCGGGCCTTCCAGTGCTGTCCTGAGCGGAATGGATGTTTGCAAATTTCCTGCTTCATCCTATACTGGTACGAATCTTGTGACTTTTTGTCAAGACTTCGATGCGCAGCCGGGGAAGGAGCCCGCGCCAGGAGGGAGCCAGCACATGCAACGTCGAGTCCTGGTGGGATGCACGCTGCTCTTGTGTGCGGTCTCTTACTGGATGGTGGGTCGAAGTCCGGGGGCCGATGTGATCCCGGATCCACCCAGCAGTCCGCCGCCGGTGGTGAGTGAAGCGGTGAAGGCTCGGCTGGATGCCCTCCTGGACGATCTACGTTTGGCGCAAGTCCAGCTCGGTGTAGAGGTGCGAGACTGCGAAGCAGACCAGGCGGTGTATGCGCGCCAGCCTGACCTCTTGCTCAACCCAGCCTCCAACCTCAAGCTGCTGACCACGGCGGTGGCCCTCGACACCCTGGGACCGGCCTTTCGGTTTAAGACCGACGTGCTCTACGACGGCACCTTGACCGACGGGGTGCTCAAGGGCAACCTCTACCTCAAGGGGCGAGGCGATCCCGAGCTGGTCTACGAAGAGCTCTGGAAGCTGGTCAAGGAGCTTCAAGCCCTGGGACTGCGCCGCGTTGAAGGTGACATCGTTGCCGACGACAGCTACTTTGAGCAGGAGCGGAACATCCGAGGTTGGTCTCAAGAGGTTGAAGAGGGCGACACCCAAGCCTACAATCCGCCTTTGGGAGCCTTGAGTGTCAGCTTTAACACCGTGGCCCTCTTGGTGCGCCCGGGAGAGCGGGTGGGAGCCCCGGCCTCGATTGGTATGGAGACTCCCACTCGGTACGTGGCCCTCGACAATCGAGTGACCACCGGTAAACCGCGAGCCTCCTTGTCGGTTTCATTTCAGCGGCGGCGAGAAGGCAGCCAGGAGATCCTGCAAGCCGATGGGCGGATCCCCTCCAGCCTCCGGTATAAGCGGTATTATCGAACCATCACCGATCCCCCGGCCTTTGCGGTCTCCCTCTTCAGAGAGCTGCTGGAAAAAGAGGGTGTGCAGGTGCTGGGCGGAGAGCGTGTCGGCGTTGCACCGGAATCTGCGAGCTTTTTGCATGCTGCTTACTCCAGCTCTCTTGACATGTTGATGAAGTACATGAACAAGCTCTCGAGTAACTTTATCGCCGAGCATGCGTTAAAGGCTGTGGGTGCAAAAGTGTATGGTCTGCCGGGGACCACTGAAAACGGGCTCAACGTGGCCCGGACCTACTTAAGCAAGGCCGGTTTGCCCTGGGAGAGTGCGGTGCTGATGAATGGCTCGGGGTTGTCATTGGAGACCCGGGTGAGCACCCACCAGTTTGCGACCCTCCTGTGCCATGCCAAGAAAGATTTTGTATCCGGTGCGGAGCTGATCGCCAGCCTGCCGATCTCCGGGATCGACGGCACCTTACGCAACCGCATGAAAGACACCCCCGCACAGGGGCGTGTGCGTGCGAAGACGGGATCCGTGAGAGGCGTGTTTGGATTTTCGGGGTACGTCGAGACCCTGAGTGGTAAGACCCTGGCCTTTAGCTTTTTGGTGAACGACATCACGCGAGAGCTGGGCAGAGTGAGAGCCACCCAAGATCGGTTTATGTCGGTGTTGGTGCAGGGAGACGAGGCGGACAGTGGCGGAGGTGCGCCGGTGTCGGAAGTGGCGAGCACCCCCGACGAAGGGAGTGAGGGGAGTTCTTCAGCGGAAACTCCTCGTTAAATTGGAGACCGTACAGGGACTCCACACCTCGCCGTTTCGCGTTGAAAGTCCTTTTGGTTTGACAGCATCTGAAGGGTAGGGTATAGATCGGGCTTCGGCAGAAAGGGGCGGATTTGACCCCCGACTGGGTATTGCCCGGTTTTCTGCGTTTGGTTTAGCCTTTGAGGATGAAATCCGGTGGAACAGAAGATAGTGACCCGAAGCGACAAGAGGCGACTTCCGCTTGTTCGGAGCCTCTGCGCGGGCTTTGCGCTTTTGCTGGTGAGCATCTGGTCCCTTCAGCCTGAGGGGGGATGGGCTCAGAATGCCGGTACCGCGAACCCTGCTCCCACTGAAAATGCCCCTGCTGCTGACGCCGCCGGCGCTGCTCAGGATGGCCGGGGCGTGGTCTACACCCAAAACCTCAAGAGCATTGAAGAACGTGTCAATGCCCTCAAGGAAAAGGTATTCCGCTCGAAGGCCCGTCTCTTCCTCCTGAGAGAGACCGTGCTCAGCGGCGTGGTCTCCGGTGCCAAAGGTGTGCTGTTCCATGTCAACCAGCTTGGACAGTCTTATACCTTGGTCTCCATGACCTACTTCTTGGATGGAACCAAGATCTACAGCCGCGCCGACGTGACCGGTGAGCTCTCGAAGCGCGACGAGTTGAAGATCTTCGAGGGCAGCATCCCCTCTGGAAACCATCAGGTGACCGTAAACTTGGAGCTGCGTGGCAACGGCTTCGGCGTCTTTTCTTATCTGAACGGCTATAAGTTTAAGGTGCAGGGCAACTGTAACTTCATCGCCGAAGAAGGAAAGGTCAGCCGCCTTCGCATCATCTCCTACGAAAAGGGTGGGCTCCAGCGGAACTTCCTTGAGCGTCCTGCATTCCGCTGTGACTTGGTCACAGACCGCAGCCTCCCCTCGGGCACGGACAACGCGGAAGCCCAGTAAGCCACGGGCCTCCGACGCTTCGGACACTTAACAAGCATGGACGCCCGTTCCATGTCACTATACTTGTCACCCAGGTGTCGCTGACCTATGAAGACTCAATCCGCTAAGCGATGGTGGTCTCTTGCACTCTGCGCTTGTCTCGCCTTCCCCGCTGCGATCTCGGCTGCGGAAGATGCCCCTGCCTCTTCCTCCAGCCCCCGTAAGCCTCCCAAGTCCAAACCGTTGACCATCGGGGGAGATATCGAAAAGCCAGAGGAGGAAATCGGCGGCCTCCTGCTCAACATCAACCGTCTCGAAGAGCGCTTTAACCGCCTTCGGAAAGACTACAGCAACGCCGACCAAGTCTTCCCTGAAGCCGAGATCCGCGAGCAGTACGAAGAAGCAACCTATCTCTATCTGGTGGAAGACTACGAAAAAGCTGCCTTGCTCTTTTACGCCGTGCTCGACAAAACCACCCGCGCTTCTTTTTCCGACTACGAAGAAGCCGAATATTATTTGGCCGAGTCCCTCTCATTGGGCAAAAACTTCTTCCCCGCTCTCGAGTACTTTACCCGCATCGTCGAGTACGGACCTGCTCACCGCTATTATGACCTCTCCGTGGTGAATATGGTCGAGCTGTACGCCCAGACCGGAAATTTCGACAAGTTTGAGCGTTATTATCAGTCTTATATCGAAAAGAACCGAGGACTCGCCCCCACCAGCACCATCCTCTACGCCTTGGCCAAGACCTCCTTTGCGCAGGGCAACATGCCTCGAGCCCAAGAGATCTTTACCCAGCTTGTCAACGCCGAGGGCAACTTCCCTCACCTCGCGCGGTACTTTTTGGGCACCATCTACGTGACCCAGAAAGACTACGACAAAGCCCTCGTTGAGTTTGGCGAGCTGCTCAAGCTCTCCGTGAACTCTCCTGAGCAGCGCGAAGTTGAAGAGCTCGCCTATCTCGCCTTGGGCCGTATTTATCTGGAGCAGACCAAGTTCCAGCAGGCCCAGGAAGCGTATCAGAACATCTCGCGAGAGTCTCGCCACTTCGCCGACGCCCTCTACGAAGAGAGCTGGTGTTATATCAAACAAGAGAACTTCGAGCAGGCCATTCGCACCATCGACATCTTGCTCTTGACCTTCCCGGACAATATTCGAGGTCCGCAGCTCAAGCGTATTCGTGGTGTTCTCCAGCAGAAGCGGAAGGACTTTGAAGAGGCACTCGACACCTATCAGAAGCTCGTCGCCGAGTATACCGGCATCAAAGAAGAGCTTGATCGCATCATGCGCGAGCAAAAAGACATCTTGACCTACTTTAACGAGCTGGTCAGCACCGATCTCAGCCGCGTCGAGTCTTCATTTTTGGTGCCTGCCCTGGCCGTAAAATATGCCACTTCCGACAAAGAGATGGCACAAGTGCTCACCATCGCCCGCGATCTCAAACTTCAGCAGCGGGAGCTGGAAGAGTCCTATCGGCTCCTGACCGACCTGGAGAAAGAGGTCTACAGCAACCCGCCCCGCAACCTCCTGGTGGGCATGCGCAAAGTGCGTGGACAGCTTGGCACCCTTCAGAACCACATCTTGCTGGCCAAAGAGCAGGTCGTGCGCGCCGAGCAAGTGTACCTGCTGGGGATTCCAGACCAGACCATCAAGTCCAAAGTGGAAGCCCTCAAGCGTGAGCAGGAGTCCTTTGGCACTCTGGCCAAGCAGCTCCCCGAGATGCAGCGTGACATGACCGAGATGCTCGAGGTCTACGAAGACCAGATCCAGGAAGTCCAGAAGACCATCTACCGTCTTCAGAAGCTCGTCGAAGATCTGCTCGCCGAAGCCGCCGCCGTCGAAAAATACATCACCTACTCCCGAGAGAGTGGTGCCGTAACCCCCGACGTGGAGCAGAAAGTCCGGTTTGATCTCGCCGCCGAGCGTGATCAGCTCGACAGTGATCTGAAAGAGCTGGATGTGCTCCTGCGTGAGTCTCGTGACTTCGACGTTCGCCGTTTTATCCGCCAGAACTTTGGCGAGCAAGAGCAGATCTTCCGCAGTGAAGCCGAGGCCGTCTTGCGCAAAACGCGCTCTGAGATGGCGGCCCTTCGTGGCCCAGCCCGCGCCGACGCTGCTTTTACTTCCAAGGCCGACGACGCCTTCGAGCAACTCGAGGCATTGAACCGTGCCATCGCCCAGTTCTATCTGGACCTCGACGCCATCGAAGTAAAGCAGGTCGAAAACGTCAAAAAATCGCTGGAGCGCGAAAAAGAGGAACTTAACAGCAGCGGCGTGGTCGCTCAATCTTATAATGAAGAGACCAATGCCTTGGCCGAGAAGATCGCTCAGCGCAGCTTTGCCAATATTCAGCGTCAGTTCTCCGATCTGGTGCTCCAAGCCGACTTTGGTGTCACCGACGTGTACTGGGAGCTGAAGGAAGAAAAGACCCGGGAGATCGATCAGAATCAGCTTCAGCGCGCCGCCGAGCTGGAGCTTTTGGGTAAGAAGTTCTCCGGCTTGCAGGCCGATGATCTCTGAGCATGATGACTTCGACTCCTCAGACCCAGGTGTCCGGGAAGGATTTATATATGAAGGTGTGGCGTTCTAAACTCCTCAAGTCTGCAATTTCCTACGGTTTACTGGCCTTGTGTGCTGGTACAGCAGGAAACTGGTTGTCTGCTCCGGGCTCCCTGTGGGCTCAAGGGAGCGCGCCGGGGGGGAAACCTGCGCCCGTAAGTACTTCCGCCAGCCCCGCTCCGGCTGTGTCGGCTCCGGCTGTGTCGGCTCCAGCGGAGACCGCCCCAGGAGCTGCGACGGGAGCCCCCACCGAGAGCACCACCTCGGCCCCCGCAAAACCTGCGACCCCAGGCGTCGCAACCGAGCCCGAATCACCCCTAAACGCTGGCGAAGCGCCCACCAAAGAGCTTACGCAGGCCGAGTGGCGCGAAGAGTTTAAGCTCCTCAACGAGCTGATTCAGCGTTACGACGAAGGGGTGAAGTATTTTAAGAGTGACGTGGACGAGATCATCGCCCGCAAAAAACGCGACGAGCAAGAGCGTATTCAGCAGACCTACGATACCCGTTATCAGAAGCTCGCCGAAGAAGTGCGCGTGCGTCGAGAGCAGGCCATTGCCGCCTTCGAGCGTTTCATCCAAAAGTATCCGGACTCTGAGCATACCCCCTTGGCCATGTTCCGCTTGGCCGACCTGTATTTTGACGAAGCCGCCTATGCATACCAAGACGCCAGCAACCGCTATACCGAGCTGTTGAGCAAGCTGGGGCAGGATCAGGAGCCTCCTCCTGAGCCCAGGCAGGATTTTGGCAAGAGTTTGGCCCTCTATGAGCGGATTGTGCGTGAGTTCCCCAACTTTAAGCACATCGACGGTGTCTATTACATGCGCGGTTATTTGCTCAGCACTGAGACCGCCATCCAGTATGATATTTTGGCCGCCAAGCTGGCCTGGGAAGAGCTGATCCGAAAGCGCCCTGACAGCCAGTACTCCTCTCAAGCATACTTGCGCATTGGTGAGTACTTTTTTGAGATGGAGGGCAACGATCAGAGCGTGATCGACGAAAACGTCAACCGCGCCATCGAGTACTACGATAAAGTGATCTCCTACCATGATAAGTGGGAAGACCGCGCCCTCTACAAAAAAGCGTGGGCCCTCTACCGCCTTGCGAAGGTGCCCAAGCAGTACGAGCGCGCCATTGAGTACTTTGTCGCCTTGCTCGACCTCTCCTTGCGGCAATTTGAAGAGACCGGACGTGAATCCGACCTGAGAGCCGAAGCCACCGAATATTTGGCCATCAGCCTCTCCGACTATGGCACGGTCAACGACGCCGTCGCGTACTTTGAAAAGATCGGTGACCGGTCTTACAAGAAGGACGTGCTCAAGCGCCTGGCGGAGATCTACCGTGACGCCGCCCGCTACGAAGAAGCCATCCAAGCCTTCACCCGCATGCAGGAGCTCTTCCCCTTCCACGAAGACAATCCGTTCTTTCAGTACGAGATTGTAAAGCTCTATAATACTCAGCAGAACAGCGCGGCGGCCATCGAAGAGAACGAGAAGCTGATCCGCATGTACCATCCTGCCGGGAAGTGGGCGGAGGCCCTCAACCAGCAGAAATCGGTGCTGAACAAAGCCCAAGAGCTGGTGCAAGAGCGGCTCAAGAACTTGGCGTATTATTATCACGACCAAGCCAACAACGCAGCCCGGGCCGAAGATCGTCAGAAATACTTTAACCTGGCAGCCGATAAGTACCGCGAGTATCTCAAGACCTTCCCGTATGCGCGCGAAGCCTATGAGATGCAGTACTATTTTGGCGACTGCCTCTTCTTCTCCGGTCAGTTTGAAGACGCAGCGATTGAGTACGACAAAGCCATGACCTACACAGAGGCGAAATTTCACGCCGAAGCCGCGCGAGGCATGGTGGAGTCCTACGAAAACATCATTCGCATCAAAGAGGGCGCCGAAGGCGTAGAGAAGCCATTTGTCGTGGCAGCCGAAGCCCCGAAAGAAGCATCTGCCCTGACCCCAGAGCAGGAAGAGATGCTGAAGACCTGTCCCGAAGTGGCCAAAAATCCCAACTGCATGGCCGACAAGCTCGATCTAGTGCCACTCTCCGCCCTCAAGAAGAAGTATATCGACGCCATCGACATCTTGGCAAAAGTGGCCCCTGGATTGGACTTGACCCCCACGTACAAGTTTAAAGCCGCCATGATCTATTTTTATCATGGCCAATTTGACCTCGCCGAGAAGCGTTACCGCGAGATCATTGACAGCGAAAGTTACGGCAAAGCCGACGTCGCCGTGAAATACGGCAAAGCCGACGTCGCCGTGAAATCCGCTCAGTTTGTCGTCGATGGTTTGGTGATGCAGAAGAAGTGGGCCCGTGTGCTCGAAGCCGTGGACGGCTTTAAAGGGACCGTGCTGGGGCCGGAACCCCGGGCTTGGAATCAGGCCCTCAGCAAGCTCCTTGAGATTCAGGAGCGTTCGCGACCCCTCGAGGCGGCCTGTCTGTGTAACATCGAAGAGCAGATCACCCGCTGGAAGGGCTTGGGCACCGACGTGGGCTGGATCAACGCCGCTCGTTTGGAAGAGAAACTCGGTCGCGTGGACGATGCCCTCGGCTCCTATCAGAGCCTGATCTCCAAGTATCCCAGAACCGAGTTCTTGGAAGAAGCCCTCTATCGTATGGCGTTTAACTACGAGAAATTCCTGGACCTTCAGAGAGCCATTGAGAGCTACGAGCGCTTGGTGCAGAGCTTCCCCCGCTCCGACAAAGCCCCCACCTGTACCTATAACATGGCCTTTTTGTATCAGGGCATGAAGGAGTTCCGCAAGTCCGCTCGGGCTTACGAGAACTATGCCTTGGTCTATCCGAACCAAGACGATGCCGAGCTGGCCTATTTTACCGCCATCACCGTCATTACCCGAACGGAAGACTGGAACGAAGTCATTCGGCTCTCCCGTGAGTACATCCGGCGGTATCAAGGCCCGCGCATGAATGCGGATCGGTATGTGACCGCCCATGTCAACATTGTGCAGGCTTATGACAAGCTCAATCGTCCCAAAGACGCCTTGGAGTGGGAGAAGAAAGTGCTCCAGCTTGCCCCCAGCTTGCAGAGTGCCATAACTCCGTATGGCAACAACCTTCATGCCAAGATCATGTTCCGTGAGATGCCCCGCATGGTGGAGGCGATGAACGCCATCAAGTTCAGCTCCAACGTGAAGCAGCTCCAAGCTCAGCTTGAGCGTAAGATGCAGCTCATCACCCAGATCGAGGCGCGCAAAGACGAGATCGTCAAGCTGACCGATCCAGAGTTTGCCAGCGCCGCCTTTATGATGACCGGAAAAGCCTTCCAGGACTTTGCTGAATCCTTGCGGGGTGCCGCACCGGAGGGCCTTGACGAAGAGAGCCAAGAAATCTTCGACAGTATGATCGAAGAGTACGTCGGACCCATCGAAGAGAAGGCCAAAGCCTATTATTTGGCCAACTTGGACCTTGAAGCCAAAGGGCTCTTCAACGAGTGGATCGAGAAGACCTATACCCAGCTCAACATCATGCTGCCCTCCGACTATCCCGCGCGTAAGAAGGAGCGCAGCCGCTATAGCCTCAGCGAGCAGACCTTCATTGAAGGCCCGATGCCCATGACCTCGGGCACCAGTGGAAGCTGAGAGGGCCCGCGAAGAGGCCCATCAAGAAAGCGGTAGACCATGAGCTTGAGAATCCGTTCCCAAGAAGGATCCCAGATGAAGTCTTCTTCGCTCATCCGCCGAAGTATACTGACCCTCAGCACCCTCTCATGGGGCAGCCTGACGGGTCTTGGTTTGGCCATGCTCCTGAGCGTTTCCGGTTGTAAGCCGGCGGTAAAGCCTGATACGTCTCCTACCGCACCATCGGCCAGCACCTCAGCGCCATCGTCTGAGCCCACGGCCTCAAATTCGGAGCCGTCAGCGGTAGAGCCCACAAAGCCGACGACCTCCGCAGAAGCCGAAAAGCCGACCCCTGCCCCCGAGGTGCGTAAACCCTCACCTGCGGCGGAGCCAACCACTCCCTCCCACAACACCGCTGGTTCAACCGGAGCGGTCGGCGAGACGGGGGATGGTGAGCTGGGCGCACCTGCCGCAGACATCGAGACCGAATTTAAGCTCGCGCTTGCGGCACTGGAGAAGGGGATCTCCGGGTACGACGAAGCCATTCAGCGTTTTAAGGCGGTCTCGGCGGCGCAGCCTAACATGGTGGCAGCCCATTACAATCGGGGCTTGGCCTCCTTAAAGAAGGGGGATTACAAAGAGGCCGAAAAAGCCTTTCGGCGGGTGATGGCCCTCGAGCCGAAAAATCCCTCTGGTTATACTGGCCTTGCTGAAGTTTATCGTGTCCAGAAGGACTACAACAAAGCCCTGGGTGTGTTGGACGATGGTTTTAAGGTCTTGCCGAAGTCAATTCCGCTGCGGAACCTCAGAGCACATCTCTTAAGAGAGCAGGGCAAGACCGCTGAAGCCATCGAAGAAATTCGTGGGATCCTCAAAGTCAGCGCCACCGACGTGCGGGCCTTTAACAACATGGGTCGCACCTATCTGGAGCTGAAAGACTACGACATGGCCCAGATCATCTTCCTGAAGGCCCTCCAGACGGCACCGGGCGCCGAAAAGGATCCCTGGATCCACAACAACCTCGGTGTGACCTATATGGGCCTGAAAGATCCTCGCGCCGCCGCAGAGTTTGAGCGAGCCCTGGAGCTGGATCCGTACTTGTTAGAGTCCCTGGTCTGTCGTGCCCAGCTCCATCTTGAGCGTCAAGAGTATCAAAAAGCGCTTGATCTCCTGAGGCGAGCCCAGGCCCTCTCCCCGGACGACGATGGCATTCGTATCAGCATGGGCGCAGCCCTTCGCGGGTTGGGTGAATATGACCGTGCTGTGATGCAGTATGACGAAGTGCTTAGGCGAAATCCGAAGGATGTTGATGTTTTGTGGAATTATGCCGTTCTTCAGAGTGACTATCGAGGCAACGATATTCCGAACCTCGAGAAAGCCCTGGAGCTGTATGGACGCCTGAAAGATCTGACCCCCGTGGGGCCGGAGCGCGATGCGATGGACAAAGCCATTAAAGACATCGGTCGCCGCATCGAACGTATTAAGAAGCGTGCCGAGCGCAATCGTGCCGGTACGGAGGCACCTGCCGCCACTCCCACCCCCGCACCCACCGAAGGAGGGGCGACGCCTGCACCGGCAGCCGGGGGGACCGGAGAAGGTGCAGCCACCCCCGCACCATGAGGGGGGGGACACGCAGGGTGGGTAGAGCCCATGAGCAGGCTGGCCGCGAGCTCTGGAAAGTGCGTTGTTGGATCATCATGGTTTGTGTGTGACAAGAGAGGTGCGCCCGGAGGGTCCAAAATTTCCTTGAATTGGACCTCAAAAGCCTTATAATCGGGCAAATTGCAGATAACATCTGATTGAAGGAGTTACGCAAATGAAGACGCATACCTATATCCCTCTGACCTTGCTGGCGCTTTTTGTGAACCTTTTCCCTGCGTCGGTGTCTGCTCAGAACATTCAGCCGGAGCAGAACTGCATCGAAACCCCTCAGGGCATTAAATGTGAAGTTGATTTGCCTGGAAAAGTGCGGAAGCCCTCCGTGACCTATCTGATTGCGCGCGAAAGTGCAGGGCAGTCTGAAGGGCTGGAGCTGAAAGAAGATCTGGTCGGGCATGTGGCAAAAGCGGTGACCGAAGGCCCCTTCTAAGCGGATACGGTGCTGAGGGGATATGTTGAGCGCCCCTCTCCCCGTGATGGGTCTTCTGGTTGCATGATAATAAAGGACGACGAACATGAGCGCAATCAAGTGGGTGGTATTGGTGCTGATGATCAGCATGATGGGCGGTCTTGGTTCGTCGTCCGCTTTTGCGCAAGACGACAAAGCCAATCGTAAGCGGGCAAAGCTCGTGCTTGACTCCGGCGTGTTGGTCGGTAAAATTCGGAAACCTTCTGTGCAGTTTTTGATCAGCCGTGAGAAAGGCATCAATCAAGAAGCCATCGAGCTGAAAGAAAGTTTCCTGCCGGGTGTCCGCGATGCGACCAAAGAGAATCCTTTCTAAAGCGTCGGTGTACGTCGAAGGGTTAAAATCCTCGTCCGTTGCAAAATAAGTTCATCTTCTGTGTAAGGTTTTTTCTCCGTCCCTCCTCTATTATGATGAAGGAGGTGGAGAGCTGGCTCAATAGATAACTTCTGATACCCCCCGTGCCGTTGGTAGCCTCGGGTATAGAAGAAAGGGTTCGTGATGAGCGCTCCACAGCAACAGCGAAAACTTCTGCGGATCGGTATTATTCAGGGCGGTCGGATTGTTGAAGAGCGAGTCATCAAGAGCGGTGAGTCTGTCACCATCGGCGATAGCAATCAGAACACCTTTGTGTTGCCATCGCTGGGCTTGCCCTCCCGCTTCTCGATGTTCATTGCCAAAGGCAGCCAGTACCACTTAGCGTTTACCGACGACATGGATGGGAAGCTGTCGATGGACGGCGGCGTGGTGGAGGGATTTGACGGGATCAAGAGCAAGTCCACCCGTGAAAAGGATGGCACCTATCATTTTCCGCTGACCGAGCAGATCCGAGGAAAGATCACCATCGCGGGTACCACCATCCTCTTCCAGTTTGTGGTCCCCCCTGCGGTTGCCGCCTCGGGTGCGGGTGCAGAGTTCAGCGCATCGATGTTTAAGAGTGTGGACACGACCTATTGGGGGATTTTTGCGGGATCCGCAGCCCTCCATGCCGCCGTGATCTTGTACGCCATGCAGCTTCCGCCTCCTCCAGAGCCGACCTTGGACACCATTGACGACCGCTTCGCGGAAATCATTGTCCCGGATAAGCCGAAGAAAGAAGAGGAGAAGAAGGAAGAAGTGAAGGAAGGCGACAAGAAGGAAGAAGACAAGAAGATTGACGAGAAGAAGAAGGGCGACGAGAAAAAAGAGCAGAAGAAAGAGACGCCCAAGCCGGAGATTTCCGACGCCGAGCGTAAAGCCGCCAAGCAAGATGCCCTTAAAAAGACCGGTATCTTGGCCGTGTTGGGCGCGAGAGGTGGAACTGGCAATCCCTTGGGGGCGATCTTGAGAGGTAACTCCACCGGGTCCGAGAACCTGGGGAGTGCCATCTCTCAGTCTGGAACGATGGCGATGGCCCCGGGAGGCGGTGGGCTTCGTGGAGAGCTGGGCGGAGGTGCCCTGATCGGAGTGGATGGTGACGTCGGAGGTACGGGCGCAGACGCCACAGTCAAGACCGAGAAGAAGGTCGCCAAAGCACCTCCCAAAGTCACCACCGAAGAAGCCCAAGTGCAGGGGGGAGATGCAGGCAGCGTCAACTCCGCCCTCTCCAAGTACAAGAGTGGTATTCTCAACTGTTACGAAAACGTGCTGAAGAACAATCCCGAAGCCCGTGGAAAGCTCACCTTGAGCTTTGTGATCGAGCCCGGTGGCCGTTTGAGCAACATTGAGACCCGCGTGCAGGGCTTCAGCGACGAAGCCTTTGAAGGTTGTGTCAAGACCCGGGCCAAAGGGTGGAAGTTTAAGATTGAGACCGAAGATCCGGTTGACGTGTCAACCTCCTTCGTGCTCAGTAAATGATTGCGAGCATCCCCTGGATCCGCTTGCCTTCCTCCCTCCACATATCTCCCTGGTTGGAAAATGTAGGCTCGGTTGATAGGGCGAGGGTTTCGTCTTCAGATCCCGCCAACGGTTTCCGAAAGATGGGGTAAGGAAACCGTGCGGATAGGCGCTGTGTGAATGGCTCGAACCCAGGCTCATTGCCCTGCTGGAGAATTGGATGTCTTCCAGAGACGCCCGACTGAAGTCCCGGATAGGTTTCCTACAGGCATCGAGTCTCTTCCTGGATCTGCACGCAGAAGAGCTGGCACTCCTTGCAGAGCTCTGCCAAGAGGTCACCTTTGTCGGTGGTGAGCTGATCGTGCAGGAAGACGAGCCCGGAGATTGTATCTACATCATTGAAGAAGGCGAAGTCGAGGTTCTGCGCGCCTGTAGCGATCCTGCTGCCGAGCCTCAAGCCATCGCCCTTCTCGGCAGAGGTGAGTTTTTTGGTGAAATGTCGATGATCGAAAAGAGCACCCGCTCCGCCACCGTTCGCGCTTGTGGCTCCGTGAGGCTCTTGATGTTGACCACCGAAGACTTTTATTCCTTTGCCAAGATCTTTAAAAACGGCTTTACCGTCGTCATTATTAATATTGCGCGAATATTGAGCCAGCGTCTGCGTCAAACCAACGTGAAGCTCATGCGCGAGTCATGACCCTTTGAATGTGATTCCAGACCTTCCCCTTGACAGTTCCGTAGAGGGGAGTGTACTTTCCTTATATGGGTGTAAGCCCATTATTGTGCGGGCATAACCGAATGGAGCATATATGGTTGCAAAGCCTTTCGGTACGAAATATAGCTGGTTGGCCTTTTTCCTGCTGTTGACCCAACTAACCCCTGTCGCCGAAGCTCAGGGCACCTCTCAGGTGTCCCAGCCAAATCGGCTGCTGGTGGCAAACATCGTCGTACCTACTCGTGAGATTCCTGACGGCGAGAAGCTCTCATTTGCCAAAGAAACCGCCGCAGAGACCCAGAGTGCTCTGAACAGCCTCTCGGAGCGGCTCAAAGAAGCCGAGAAAAATAAAGATCTCGGCCTGTACAATTGTTTGATGGACATCTATCGTGACGTGGACGCCTTGCGCTTGGTGGTTGAAACCGCCAGAGTCCAAATGGAAGACGCGATCGCCCAGAACCAGTCCATGCAAGTGGAGCACCAGTACACCAAGATCTCCATTTGCCGCAGCAAGCTCCAGGGCCGCCTGCGCAAAGCCAACGAGTGTTCTTCAGGTGAAGGGGGCGAGCTGGTAGACACCGACGACGGTGACAGCAAGCTCATTGTGGACGAAGCCCCGCTGAACCCCCTCGAAGTGGGAACTGACGTGGAAGGAAATGGTGATACCATCATCGCCCCTCCTCCCACCACCGTTCCCGGTGGCTCTTGAGTCTCTGGTTCCGGTGAGGCATGAGCCTTCCGAGTCTCTTCCATCTGCGTCTGCCGAAGGCGCGCTCCCTTCCTGCCCTGTTGGAGCCAAAGTCCACTCAGGGCATGGATCGGAGCTTGTATTTATATAGGCAGCATCCTTATGAGTAGGCTTCCAAAACTTTTGCTGTGTGCGGTGATTTGTGCCCCTGGGTTGGCACTCGCCGGTGGCCCCGGTGAAGGCATTACCCTCGGAAATGCAACCCTCTCACCCTCTGTTCAGCTCAGCCTCTTCGTGGACACCAACGTCGCCCGTGCCAACGAGCTCTTGGTCGAATCCACCCAGGATGCAGATCAGGCTGGATATGGCAGCCCGGGGCTTGACATCCGTCCTGCCCTCTCCGTGTCCTACCGCAGTGATGCCTTGATCGGAGAGCTGAGCTACAACCAAACCGGGCGTGCCTTTTTTACTCGCCCCGACTACAGCTACTGGAATGATGTGGGCCTGCGCGCCAACTTGGATCTCTTTCCCAATCGTCCCTTTGGCCTTGCAGTCCGCGACAGCTTCAGCTTCCGTAACTATCCTTCTCCTTATACCGGAGATACTACCGACACCACCACCGTCAACCTGGGGGCCAATCTTAACTCCCGCTCCTACAATAACTTGGTGGTCGAGGGGCGTTACAGCCCGGGAAGTGCGCTCGATCTGAATGCCGGATTTTTCGTCAATACCGACGTCCAGAACTATTTCGGAGGTGACGCCGTCTCCGAAGCCTCGACCGCCTTGCCTTCTAAGCTGGAGCTGGGAGGTGTGCTGAAGGGACGTTGGCGCTTCTTCCCTCGTACTCTCATGTTGGCACAGCTCGACATCGCCTCTGGATCCTGGTCCAACCTTGAGACCCAGATCCCGGACGGTGCCGGTGGCAACTTGACCGTCGAGAAAGCCACGAGCAACCTATACTGGGCTTTCCAGACTGGTATTGCTGGACAGATCACCAACAACATCCAGGCGAATCTCTTCTTGGGTTATGGTGGCCTTTATTCGGAGGGTGACACCACCGACGACGTCTCGGGCGCAGCGGGTCTCTTGGGCCAGTTCCAGATGATCTACTTCTTGCAGCAGGGCCATAGCCTCTCGGTCGGTTATACCCGTCGCTTCTCGGATGCGGCCTTGATGGACTACATCGTCACCAACTCGTATTCTGCTGGGTATAACGGTCTCTTTTTCAGCAACCTCTCGGTGGGGGCTATTGGACGAGTTGACTTCTCCAACTTCAACTCTTCCATTCAGGACGAGTACGACTCTCGTAACGACTTTACCCTCTCTGCCAACCTGACGGCCAATTACCGCTTGTTTCCCTGGATGAGTGTGTACGCCCTCTTCCGGCCTGCTCTCACCACCGCATCACAAAATGCGGCTCAGAGTGAAAGCGGTCTCCCCTTTGATAACGACAAATACTCTGTATCTCAGGTGCAGTTCTTCTTGGGCGTGCGTACCGTCTACTGAGATATCCTCATCGTCACTTTGCGGTGTGGTCCATCTCATTCAGCATCTCTGAGGAGTCTTCCTATGCGCCTTCCCCTCCTGCTCATGTTGTTCTGCTCCCTACTTCTTCCTCACCTGTCCTTTGCTCAGAGTAGTAAAGAGTATCGTCTCGGCAGTGGTGACGTGCTCGAGATCAAAGTATTTGGAGAAGACGAGCTCTCTCGTACCGTGCGTGTCTCTGGTGATGGCTTGATCTCGTATCCCTTGATCGGTCGCCTCAAAGTGGATGGCTTGACCGCCTTGGAGGTTGCAGATCGCGTGACCCAGATGCTTGCCAGAGATTATCTGGTCAATCCACAGGTCAGCGTCAATATTTCTCAGTTCGTAAGTCGTCAAGTGCAGATCCTGGGCGCGGTCAAGGCTCCGGGCACCTACAACCTCACCGGACGTACCACCGTGACAGCCCTTCTGGCCCGTGCCGGTGGCATCTCGGAGCAGGGTGGAAAGACCCTCCTCTTGGTGCGCGAAGGGGAAAAACCCGGTGAGTTCCAAGCCCCCCTACGCATTGACGCCTACGCCCTCTTGAACCGGGGAGATCGGTCTCAAGACCTCGACTCACAGGGCGGAGACGTGCTCTTTGTCCCCAAAGCCGACGAGCTCTATGTCATGGGAGAAGTCACCACCCCAGGCGCGGTGGTCTTTCAGGAAGGCATGACCTTGCTCCAAGCCATCTCCAAAGTCGGCGCATTCCGTCCGACCGCTGCGCCCAATCGTGTACAGATCATGCGTCGTACCAACGGAAAAGAAGAAATCATCCGGGTGGACGCCAAGAAAATTCAGGATGGACTTGAGCGAGACCTCGAGCTCAAGCCCGAAGATCTCATCACTGTTCCCAAGAGTTATTTCTAAGTCCAACAGCATAGAGGAGCACCGCGATGCTTGACCTGCGTGGTTCAAAGTTTTTGGTCACGGGTGGGGCAGGTTTTATCGGCTCGAGTTTAGTGGAAGCGATCCTGGGTGCGGGTGCAGCAAAAGTGCGGGTTCTGGACGATTTTAGCACGGGAAGACGCAGCAATATCCAGCCTTTTTTGAACGACATCGAGCTCCTCGAAGCGGACCTTCGAGACGCTGCGGCGGTTGAACGTGCCGTCTCCGGTATGGACTACGTGCTCCATCAAGGGGCGATTCCTTCGGTGCCCCGCAGCATTGACGAGCCGGCCATCACCACCGCCGTCAACGTCGGAGGCACCATCCATGTGCTCTCTGCCGCAGCCCGTGCTGGTGTCAAGCGGGTGGTATTTGCCTCCTCCTCCTCCGTTTACGGTAACTCTGAAGTCTTGCCGAAACATGAAGACATGCCACTCTCGACTTTGTCTCCTTATGCCGCCAGTAAGGGCGCTGGAGAGCTCTTCGCCCGCAGCATGTTGGAGTGTTTTGGATTGGAGACCGTATGTCTCCGCTATTTTAACATTTTTGGGCCAAAGCAGGATCCAAACTCCCAGTACGCAGCCGTGATCCCACGTTTTATTCGTGCCATCCAGGTGGGTGAGCCGGTGCCGGTCTATGGGGATGGCCTTCAGACGCGAGACTTTACCTTTGTGGGCAATGTCATTGAGGCCAACCTGAAAGCGTGTTTTGCGCCTCATGCCGCTGGCGAGCGTATCAACATTGGCTGTGGCGAAAAAGTGACCCTCTTGGACTTAGCCTACGCGATGGGTCGCATCATGGGGAAAGAGGTCGTGCTTCAGCATTTGCCTGCGAGGACGGGCGACGTCCGGCATTCTTTGGCGGACATTACTCGAGCCCGGCAGCTTTTGGGTTATGAGGGTCGTATCAGCCTCGAAGCGGGCCTTGCGCGCACCGTGCCTCACTTTTTGGCCCACGAGTAGGTCGTATCTTGCCGCTGTCTTTCCTGCCTCCCGCTGATGTCGGAATGCATGCGCCTTAAGAAGTGCTTCCATCCCCCCGTCATGATACCTCACCCTATCTATTTTGTGCGGGACCGGAGCCTTCCCCCAGCTCAGCCTGAAGTCGCGCGAGGTTTTCTCGTGCGGCCTTGTTTTCGGGATCGATGCTGAGCACTTGTTGCCAAGCCTCACGCGCGCGCTGAAACTCTCCAGCTTCTGCGTAAAGAATGCCCATTGCTCCTCGTGCGGCGACGTGATCGGGGTCGCGCAAAAGGCACTCGACGAGGGCGGCCCTGGCACCTGCGGCATCCCCCATGCGCAGGAGGAGTTGTCCGAGCAGGTGATATCCTTCCGCATCGGGCTTTTGAGTGACGGCCAGTCGCGCTTCGATCAGCGCCGCATCCAGTCGGCCTTGTTGTAGGTAGAGGGTGGCCAGACCACGGTGGGCTTCAGGAAGCTGATCGTTGAGTCGGATGGCCCTTTCAAACAGCGCCTGTGCTTCTTTTGTCCCGCCTCGCGACAGATAGAGTGCCCCGAGGTTATGCAGCAAGATCGGCTCAGCCCCATATTTTTCCAGCAAGGGTGAAAGCATAGAGATGGCGTCCTGTACTTTTCCTTGTTCTCGATAGACATCTGCCAGGGCCAGCGACGCCTTGAGCCCTTGATCCGACAGCGTCAGAGCTTCCTGGAGCCATTTTTGTTGAGCCACGGGATCTTGTCGCAGGCGTGCGGCCTCTGCCAGCAGCAGATAAGCGGTCTCATCCCGAGGGTTGAGCAAACGAGCCACTGTCAGTTGTTCTTCTGCTTTTTCCGCGCGTCCTTCCTTGAGCAGCTCGCGTGCTCGCGCTAAGTAGGGCGTGGTGAGAGGCTTAAGCGATTCATCCGCCTGAGCTGGATCGGCCTGAAGTGCCTGAGCCTCTTGGACCACCTTCGCCAGTGCTCCTTCCTCGAGTTGTTCTCCCAGGTTGAGCCAGATGGTGTGTCCTTGCCGTGCCTGCGTCAAGGCGGGGACCAGTGCCAGCCTTGCCGGATCCGTTTCATCATCGGCGAGCATTTCCTCGACGGGTTGAAGGGCATCCTGAAGGCCCTTGAGCCCGCCGTAGCGGGTCATCTGAGCCGGGACCGCCTCAAAGTCCTGCCATGCCTGTGCGGTGAGCCGCGCCAGACCCTTTGGCGTAAACAGCACTCGACTGAGCAGTGTTTTAACATCTTGCAGCCCCAATTCTTGAGCGAGCGCCTGAACATCTGCGCGGCGGAGTGTTTTCTCGAGGCGTGAGATCGACAGTTGATGATGGCTTGTTAACCCGAGCAGGATGAGCTGTGTACGATCTTGGCGAGACGTCCACACCGATCCACCCGGAAAGGCTTGGACAAATGCCTTCAGCACGGGTCCAAGGGGAAGTGACGCTTCCAGCGGGAGCTGAATGGCCACACAGCCTCGTTCCCCTACCTGCGCGGCGAGCTGAGACAGGCCCTTCTCGGAGAGCAGATGCATGCGCTCGTGCTGAGTGGGGGGCATAAAAACCAGGGTAAGGTCTGCGGAACCAGGTCTTGCCCGGTGCATGCGGAGCCCCGCATCTATGAGCTTGAGCCGGGGATCCGTCCGTTTCAGGCGTGGTGTGAGCTGGGCGGCACCTGCCAGCCGGAGGGGTGACGGTGAAGCGACCTCCACCGAGAGCACCGGAGCGCCCAGCAGCGTCTCCAGCCCGGCCCCATAGCCGGGATGCACCACTCGAGCGGAGCGTGCTTGATCACACGCCAAAAGACCCACCAGTGTGGCGAGCTTCTCTCCCTGACGTGAGCCATTTCCGGTCATGGGCAGGCGTCCGACGCGCAGGCGGTCTTCTGTATTTCCGGGTAACACCGACACCTGACCGACTCGATCCTGCCGCACCAGTCCTGGAGCCGGGAGGCTGGACTTCTCCTTGCCATCCGCAAGCGGTGGGTCGGTCAACGGGGAGCCTGGCAATTGTGCGTGGCCGAGGATCGTGCTGAGACCTAACATCGGCAGCAGAAGTCCTACGGAGAGCTGACCAAACGAGAGCTGGCCCTCACCCATCCACATGCGTATGGCGCGGGTGCTCACGAAGCATGCACAGGCGGTCAGCGCAATACCGGCCAACGCACCGGGCAAGACAAGATCTCCTACGAGCAGGGTGATCCAGAGCCCGAGACCGAGCCCGAGCACATGGCCTCCCCCGAGGGGACCGTGATTTTTCTGAAGCGTCTCGGGCAATGAAGGCTGTGTCATCAGCAGTGCCGGCAGAGCTCCGGCCACTCCAGCGCCGAGCAGCGCCAACAGGCTGGGGGGTGAGATCAGGTTCTCAAATATTCGAGTCCATGACAGCTCCAGCGTGTTCCAGGAGCTGAGCACCCAGCCCTCGAGAGCCCCATGCAGACAGGCGACGAGCGAGAGGAACGTGATGCCTTGTCCTAAGGGCAGCCATGTTCCCGGCAGAGGCCAGCGCAATGAGTGGAGCAAGAAGGCGAGTCCATAACCGAACAACGCTCCGAAGAGCAGCCCATGAGGAGGTTCTTGATCCAGACTGAGCGGCAGGATCAGCCATTGCCAAAGCGACAGGGCAAGCAGCGCGCTCAGGGTGCCCTGGAGCACCTGCACCAGCGTCGAGCGAGGGGGAGGGGGGCTCAAAAAACCGGCTGGATCAGAGAAAGCGGATCCAACCGAGAGCAAGAGCAGGCTGCTGGTGGCGAGCAGCAGTCCGGGAGTGCCGGGGAGCATTTCCAGAAACGTAGATCCGAGCAAGACCCCGGCGAGCAGAGTCCAGAGCAGGCCCAGTGGAGAGCCTGAGTGGGGTGGCAGTCCGCTCAAGCCGAGCGCAAAACCGAGTCCACCCAGCGCCGCGAGGGGGGAGCCCAAGCCAGCGGCAAAGGCTAGACCCCCGACGACGCCTGCCAGCAGAGTCAGACGCATCTGTCGGGTTGTCAAATGCCTAAAACGAAGGAGCTGGCCAATTCCCGTGCCGATCAGCAGGCCCCCTGTCGCGAGCCATCCTTGGTCGGGAGACCCTCCCAGCCAGAGCCAGCCGTGGGCAAGCACGACAAATTCGGCGAAAAAAACAGCCAGTCGCTTCAGATCATTCCGAATATCCAAATCCAGCAACCACTTCACGACATGCACCTCATCATCCGCCATAGCACACCCGCGCCTGCATCACAGTAAATCTGAAAAAACCTTGACATTATATCTGCCCCTAGAGACAATAGATACTAGGACAGGGCCTGAAAATAAACCTCCTCGGATCTTCACACCGGCGCTGCGGCTGCAAACATTGGCCTGAACTGATTCGCTGTACGAGCCTGAACGCTGTGCCTCAGACCGATAACGGCCTGAGACAGACGAGGCTTGCACGGGCGGGCCTTGTGATAGTTACGAGTGACCTAAGCGTGTTAACGACGCCGACCAGCGGCGTATCGTCCCAGGGTGACCACGATGTTCTCACTATTTGGTCGTAAGAAGAATGTCATTGCGCTGGATCTGGGATCCAGCTACGTGAAAGTCCTGGAGATGAGCCTCAGTCGGGGGCGGCAGGTCGTGACGGCCTTTGGTTTCCAGAAGCTCCCTCCGGAGGCCATCGTAGACGGCGCGCTGATGAACTCCAACGACATTGTCAGCACCATCCAGGAGCTGTTGCAGCGGCATCGCATTCGCACCCGCGATGTCGTCACCAGCGTCTCTGGCCACTCCGTGATCATTAAAAAGATCACCATGCCTGCTATGAACCGCGAGGAGCTGGCCGAGTCCATCCAGTGGGAAGCCGAGCATTACATTCCCTATAAGCTGGACGACGTCAACATCGACGCTCAGATCCTGACCCCCGCCAAAGGGGAAGCCAGCCAGATGGAAGTGTTGTTGGTGGCCGCCAAAAAAGAGCTGATCAACGACTACACCTCCATCTTGCGGGAAGCGGGCCTCAATCCTTGCTGCATTGACGTGGACGCCTTCGCCGTTCAGAATATGTTCGAGCTCAACTACGACGTGCGTGCCGACGAGAGTGTGGTGTTGGTCAATATCGGTGCCAGCATCATCAACATCAACGTCTTGCGCAACGGCAACACCGCCTTCACCCGCGACATCTCGCTGGGGGGCAATCAGTTCACCGAAGAGATTCAGAAGCACCTCAACGTCAGCTACGAAGAGGCCGAAGCCCTCAAAGTGGGCGGTGAGATCATGGGCGACTCTCAATCCGTTGTGCCTCAAGAAGTTGAGAACATCATGATGGGTGTCGCGGAGACCGTTGCCGCCGAGATCAAGCGGTCTCTGGAGTTTTATTCTGCCACCTCTACCGAAGAGCACATCTCCCGCCTCTATCTCTCGGGTGGATCCGCGCGAGTGCCTGGACTGGTGCGGATGATTGAGCAGCGTACCGGTGTGCCCGTCGAAATTGTGAATCCCTTCCGCCGGATTGAAGTGCCGGAGAAGATCCTAAAAGCATCTCACCTCGAGCAGATTGCACCGATGGCGGCTGTTTCCGTCGGATTGGCATTGCGTCGTGCAGGGGACAACCAATGATCCGCATTAATCTTCTCCCCATTCGGGTCTCCAGAGCGCGAGAGGCCGCCATCAGCCAGCTCATTGGCGCTGCCGTTGGTTTGGTCGTCGTGGTTTTGGTTTGTGTGTTTGTGTATCTGAGCCAATCCAGTGAGATCGAAGCGGCGACCCTGGCCACCGACCAGCTCGCCAAAGACATTGAGCACCAGAAGCAGGTGATTGGTCAGGTCGAAGAGTTCACGAAGAAAAAGGAAGGTCTCGAGAAGAAACTGGGCATCATCGACACCCTGAAAGTGCAGAAGACCGGCCCGGTTCATATGCTCGACGAAATTGCTTCCAATATTCCAGAGAAGTGTTGGCTCACCTCTCTGTCCGAGCTGAATCGGAAAGTGACCCTGACGGGCGTGGCCGTGAATAACGAAGTGATTGCCGACTTCATCTCCAAGCTGGAGCGATCTGGGTACTTCGACGACGTGTACTTGGTCTCCACCCAGCAAAAAGAAGACAAAGACGGCCTGAAGCTCAAGGAATTCCAGGTGACCGCCAACATGACCACACCCTCCGAGAAAAAGGCGGCGGGACGGGATGTCGCTGTCAGCTCGGGTGAAGACGAAATTGACACCATGAGCGGCGATGCGTCCAGCTCGGGCGGCAACTGATCCGTAGGTCTGGGCTGAGACGCCTGAAAAGGAAGAGACTCCTATGAATGACGTCCTGGAGCAATTTATTAAGCTCCCCAAAAGCCAGAAGATGCTGGCCATCGTCCTCGTGTATGCGTTGGTGGTCGGCCTCTTCGTGTACCTGATCTGGATGCCGGGCAGCGAAGAGCTGGAGACCATCCAATCGCGGCAAGCCTCCATGACCGACGAGCTCAAGCGGCTTAACGAGACCGCCAGCGACTTGGATCGCTTCCGCTTGGAAGTGGAGGCCCTCAACGAGGATCTGAACAAGGCCCTCAAAGAGCTGCCCAACGAGCGTGAGCTTGACAAGCTCTTGAAGCGCGTCAGCACCATCGGCAAGAAGATCGGCTTGGAGTTTTTGCTCTTTCAGCCCCTCCCGGAAGTGACCCAGGAGTTTTACGCCGAAGTGCCCGTGAAGATCGAAGTGGCTGGTTCATTCCATGAAGTGGCCATGTTCTTCGACCGCATCGGAAAGCTCTCTCGAATTGTGAACATCAACGAGATTCAGATGAGTGGCCCTCAGGAGCGCGGCGGTAAGATCATTCTGAAGACGGCTGGAAAAGCCACCACCTATCGGTTCATCGACGCAGCCGAAGGCAAACCGGCTGCTCCCGCCGAAGGTGGCGCCAAGCCTGAAGGAGGCGAATGATGCAGAACTTGAAGAGCATGACCCGATATGCACTTCTGCTGGTGCCGGTGCTCGGACTGGCCTCCTTAACAGCTTGCGAAGAAGAAGAAACGGGTGGTGGTGGTGCGGCCCAAGTGCGGACACCCAAGCGGCCTAAAGGGGAGAAAAAAGCGGCCCCTGAGACCTCAGCGCAAGAAGAAGAGCAGCTCTCGTACAGCTACAACCCCATCGGAAAGCGGGATCCCTTCCGTTCTTTCATCTCGAAAGATCCGGTTGCACCCGATAACCCGGTGGAGACCCCTTTGCAGCGGTATGAGATCGACCAGTATAATTTGGTGGGCATCATTTGGGGCAATGAGAACCCACTGGCGATGGTGGAAGATCCCGACGGTGTGGGGCACTTCCTGCAGAAAGATACCCTGATCGGGCGCAACTGGGGAAAAGTCGTGCGCATCACCCCCTCCGAAGTCATCGTGGCCGAAGAGTACCGAGACTTTGAAGGCAAGTTGATCGTCAACGAGATCCCCTTAAAGCTCCCGGTGGACGAAAATCAGTAATCCGGTCCCTCTTTAGTGTGGTGAGACCGCTTCTCGAATGAAGAGTTCTTCGCGCGTATCCCGCGTAGCGACAGGCAGATGGAGGAAACTATGTTCAAATGGCACCGGCGCTCGAATCGCAGCCCTTATCCGGCCTGCTTCGGCATGTACCCGGCGCTCCTGGCCCTATCACTGGCCTGGGGAGAACCTGCCCTGGCGCAAGCGATGGCGTCTGCCGATAACATGGTCACAGACGTCACCACGTCTGGGACAGGCGACTCCGTGGAGATCTTCATCCGAACCTCCCGCCGCCCTGACGCCAGTGTGTTTGCTTTGTCATCACCCAGCCGAATTGTGGTGGACATTGACCAAGCACTCCCGGGTAAGCTCACCGCACCCGTCAACGTCAACCGGGGCGCCGTCACCGACGTGAGCGCGCGTGAGCTGAAGGAAGATCAGTCCACCATCACCCGCGTGACCATCATGCTCAACACCCCGGTGGACTTCACCCCCGAGATCACCGACACCGGTGTGAAGGTGAAGATCTCCCCCAAAGCCGCTGCCGGCGGTGAGGCTGGGTTTGACGACATCGCCGCCGAGCTGGAGCGCATGCAGGGCTCAGGCGCGCCTGCCTCCAAGCCTGCTGAAGTGGTAGAAGAAGTGGTGGCATCCCCCACCCCGACCACCAGCAGCGCCCCCGAAGTGAAGCCGAGCACCCGTGCTCCCAGCAAAGTGGCCTCCGTTTCGGGAGCACCTTCCGAGCTGACCGGTTTGGACTTCTTGCCCTACGAGAAACGCTCTCGGATCCGGATTGCGGGTACGGCACCCTTAAACTACACCATCTCCCCGGTGGGCAAAGACCTGCAAGTGGTGGTGGACGTGCCCGGAGCCAGCTTGCCCCGCTCCCTTCAGCGGCCACTGGACACCAGCGAGTTCCCCAGTGCCGTGAAGATGGTCAGCGCCTACCCCCTTAAAGACGGACGTGACGGCGTGCGCGTGGCCATCAAGCTGCGCGAGAACGTCAAGTATAGCGTCGAAGAGAAGGGTGAGCAGCTCTTTGTGGACTTCCCCGTGCCACCTTCCATCAGCAGCAAGCTCCCGGCCAACGCCGCGACCGAGCCTCCTGCGCCGATGGTGGCTCAGCAGACCCGTGAAGTCGTGTCCTCCCCTCGTTTTATTTCCGCCAGCGGCAAAGTCACCAGCGGGAACGACAACAGTAACGACGCGGATTTGGGGGGCCTCAACGGTGTGATGATCGGCGACAGTGGCTCCCAAGGGAACTATACCGGACGTCGTATCTCCATCGACGTGCGCGAAGCTGACTTGCACAACGTCTTTCGGATGATCTCGAATGTCTCCAAGCTCAACATTGTGGCAGGAGACAACGTTCAAGGCAAAGTGACCGTGCGCCTTCAGAACGTGCCCTGGGATCAGGCATTGGCCGTCGTGCTTCAGAGCAAAGGTTTGGGTGCCGTGCGTTTTGGCAACATCGTGCGTATTGCTCCCTTGTCGGTCCTGAAAGAGGAGCAAGAAGTCCGCTTGCAGGCTCAGAAGGCATCGGACAACCTCGAGAAGCTCCAGACCATGATTCTGCCGCTGAACTATGCGATTGCGACAGACATCAAGGCTCAAGTCGAAGCCGCCCTGACCTCTCGTGGAAAGCTGACCCTGGATTCTCGCACCAACGCCATTATTGTGGAAGATACCGCCTCCGGTGTGGTAAAAGTCCGAGAGCTGGCCCAGAGCCTGGACACTCAGACCCCCCAAGTGTTGATCGAAGCCCGCATCGTGGAAGTTTCGACCACCTTCTTGCGTGAGTTTGGTATCCAATGGGGTGGAGATCTCAACGCCAGCGCCAACACCGGTGTTTCTACGGGCCTCTATTTCCCCAACGGTGTTAACTTGGCCGGTGGTACCACGGTGGCCGAAGGGACCGTGAACCTGCCGGGCAGTGGAGATCCCAACTGGGTGGTGGATATCCCCACCTCCTCCTCTGCGGGAGCCTTGGCCTTGAGCTTGGGCAGTATCTCCGACATCATCAACGTGGACGCCCGTCTGACCGCCATCGAGAGTATGGGTAAAGGCAAAGTGATCTCGAGCCCGAAGGTGGTCACCGTGGACAACAAAGAAGCCACGATCAGCCAGGGAACTCGTATTCCCTACGAGACCACCTCGGCGGCGGGAACCAGCGTTCAATTCATTGAAGCCACCCTACGTTTGACCGTGACCCCACACATTACGCAAGACAACCGAGTCTTCCTGAAGGTTCGAGTCACCAACAACCGACCGGACTTTGCGCAAGCCGTGAACGGGAACCCGGCCATTGAAGTCAAAGAAGCCGCCACCGAAGTGATGGTGAAAGACGGCGACACCACCGTCTTGGGCGGTGTTTATACCGTCAACGAGTTTGAGAATACCACCGGCTTGCCCGGACTTCAGAAGATTCCCATCCTCGGATGGCTGTTTAAGGGCAAGACGGAGCGTTCTGAGCGGAAAGAGCTGCTGGTCTTTATCACCCCGCATGTTGTGACCAAGCAGGTTGCCAATCGCTGAGACCTTCGCGCGCTCGAGTGGAATGCATGGACCAGATCATCTTGACAGGATTCATGGGGGCTGGAAAAACCACCCTCGGGCGTGCGTTGGCTGCCCAGCTCGCCATCGGTTTCCTTGACTTGGATGAGGTGATTGAAGCCCGTGCTCAACGTTCCGTTCGAGAGCTGTTTTTGGAGCAAGGGGAGCCTGCTTTTCGTGCGCTCGAGCAGCAGCTCCTGCGAGAAGTGTTGAGTCGAGGCCCCTTGGTGCTGGCCACCGGAGGCGGAACCCTGGCCCAGCCGGGAAGTTTGGAGCTGGCGCTACAACAGGGCGTGGTGGTGTGGGTTCACGCGCCCATGAAGACCTTGTTTGAGCGCGTGTTGGGAGATCCGGCCCGACCTTTGGCGCAGCAGGGGCAGGAAGCATTTGCTGCCTTATATGCCCAGCGAGAGCCCGTGTACGAGCAGGCCCATCTGCGCGTGAGCACCGATGGCCGCTCGGTGAGCGACGTCGTGGCGGAGCTCCTCCCCTTGCTGCGTGAGCACAGCGGTGCAGGACGACTGAAGAAGCGTTTGCAAGCCCCGGTCGAGCAAGCGGAGACCCTGCTGCACATCCCGCTGGGTGAGCGTGCTTACGATATCCAGCTCGGCTCGGGCGTGTTGGAGCGGGTGGGCGGGCGGCTGAGGTTCATGTTCCCGCAGGCGCGGAAAGTGGCCGTCCTGACCAACCCCGTGGTGGGAGGCTTTTATTTTGAGCCTCTCAAGCGGGTCTTGGAAGCCTCTGGCTGGCAGCTCCTGCGCTATGACATGCCGGATGGCGAGGAAGCCAAGAGCCTCCCCGAGCTGACCCGGCTGCTGGATTTTCTGGCGGAGCATCGGTTTGAGCGCAAAGAGCCCCTCCTCGCCCTGGGTGGAGGGGTTGTCGGAGATGCGGCGGGGTTTGCGGCGGCGGTGTATTTGCGGGGAGTCCCGTTTGTGCAAGTTCCGACCACCCTCTTGTCCCAGGTGGATTCCAGCGTGGGAGGTAAGACGGGCGTCAACGTCCCCTTTGGGAAAAACTTGGTGGGGGCCTTTTATCAGCCTCGCGAAGTGCTGATTGACGTCTTAACCTTGCAGACCTTACCAGCGCGGGAGTTTAAAGCGGGCTTGGCGGAGGTCATCAAATACGGCGTGATTCGAGATCTGCCGTTTTTTGAGTGGCTGGAGCGTGAAGCAGCCTCGGTGCGAGCACAAGACCACACCGCTTTGTTGAACATCATCTACCGGTCCTGCTTGAACAAGGCCGAAGTGGTGGTCAACGACGAGCGTGAAGAAGGCGAGCGTGCCCTCTTGAACTTTGGGCACACCCTCGGCCATGCCTTTGAGACCCTGGGTGCTTATCACGGCCTCAAGCATGGTGAAGCGGTGGCCCTGGGCATGCGTTTTGCAGCCTTTTTGAGCCATACGTTGGGGTATTGTACTGAGCAGACCTTGACGCGCCTCGAGCGTTTATTGGACCTGTACGGTTTAGAGTATGCACTTCCGAGCCGTGACGTGGACGCCTGCTTGGACGTGATGACTCGAGACAAGAAGGTCAGCCGAGGTCAGGTAAAGTTCATCATGGTGGAGGCAGTGGGGTGTGCGCGCATTGTGCCTGTGTCCTTTGAGACCTTACGGCCCGTGTTGCGAGCCTTCCTAGCCCGTATGCCTGAGTGAGCCCCTTGACAGTTCTTTTGCAGATTGGATAGCGTTTCAGTAAGGGATCATCTTGAAGATCCCAAACGATGAGGAATATGCCATGAAGACTTGGACTCACCTCCTCTGTGCCGCTGTGGTCGTCTCAACCTTGACGAGCTGTGGAACCGATGGCCCTTACGAGGCACCCTTCGGCACCGAGCTGGTTGTGAACGATATTGGGAGCACGGTTGTATTGCCTGGGACCGTGTTGCGCCTCAGCGGGTACGTCTGGAATCCTGAGGACGAGCGCCTCTACAACGACATCGCAGTGACCGCACAGTCCTCCTTTTCGGGTGTGATCTTTGTGCCACAGACTGCCATTTATGCGTACTCCAGCGATCAAGATGCGCAAAACTGGTCCGTGAGCGGCGAAGACTATTATCAGCTCACCGAGGTGGACACCACCATTGAGCCGAACTACCTGGCGACCCGTACCGACGCGCATGGTATGTTCGACGTCTTCGTATACTTCCGCTGCCTGCCGACCACTTGCGTGGACCCGCTCAGTGGCAATCCATATGATACGTGTAATATTCCGGCGGATGCCATCGAAAGTTGTAGCCTTGCCGAATTGACCTTGCTCTTTACAACTGCTGTTTCGAGTGAAGCACTGACCTTTAAGCCGACCCTCAGCACCAGTGACTCGGGCGAGTAACTTTCTGCCGTGTCGAGTGCCCTTGAGAGAGGTCAGCGTCATGGCGACACGGGGCCTGAGCGACAAGGGGGCATATGTCCAACACCGGTCGATCTCATAACCTGCCTGCCCTCTCGGAGCAGGAAGAGCTGGCCTTAGAGCGGCTGCGTCGTCAGTTGAAGTCCGATCCACGTTCCCACGCCTTTGTGCCCCTTGCCGAGCTGCTGCGGCGCCACGCCTGTTATGACGAAGCCATTCAAGTTTGCCTCAAAGGTTTGAGCCATCATCCAGACTACGGTACGGGTTTGATTGCCTTGGCCCGTACCCATCGAGAGAAAGGGGATGCGGAAGCCGCGCTCGAAGCCTATCGGCGGGCCCTTGCCCACTTGCCGCCGGGAGCCCTGGTGCGTCACGAAGCGGCGGAGCTGGCCGAGCAGGCTGGGCGTTTTGAAGATGCTCGCCTGCATCTTCAGGTCTTGTACAGAGAGAGTCCATCCCCAACGATGGCTGCGCGTCTGGAGCGTGTTGAAGCGGCATTGCGCAGTCATAACATCTTGGCTCAGTTTGAGATGTCCCAGGAAGACGACGCCTTGCCGGATTATGCCAGCCTTCAGCGGGCCGGAGAGCTTCGGCGGACCCAGCAGCTTCTCTTGGAGTGGCTGAGCCTGATGAGCAGAGCCCATGCAGCGACGGAGTAGATATGACCGACCGGCCTCGAATTCTGGTGTTACACGGCCCTAACCTGAACATGTTGGGTCTTCGTGAGCCTGACAAATATGGTGTGATGACCCTCGCCGCCATTCAAGAGCGCCTCAACAGCATGGCCAGCGAGCGTGGATACGAGCTTCACCACTTCCAATCCAACCATGAAGGAAGTCTGGTCGATAAAATTCAAGAGGGTCGCACGATCTTTGCTGGCATTTTGATCAACCCTGCGGCATATACCCATACCAGTGTCGCCATTCGCGATGCGCTTTTGGCCGTTGATTTGCCGGTGGTCGAAGTCCATCTCTCGAACATCCATCGTCGAGAGCCCTTTCGACATCATTCTTACGTGGCCGATATTGCGGTTGGACAGATCTCTGGGTTTGGTCCAGAGAGCTATTTCCTGGGCCTTCAAGCCCTGATAAACCACCTGGAGGGTCGAGCGGCAGCTCCCTGACCCTCTCTTTTGAGCAGGACGAACACCGATGCAGTGGGAAAACATCTCCAAATTGATCCAGCTCTTTAAAGAGAACAACCTCGGCGAGCTGGAGTACGAAGACGAGAACTTTAAGCTCAAGCTGGGCGTGCCCCCGGTGGTATCTGTGGCCGCTGCGCCAGCCCATGCACCCGTGGCCGCTGTCGCCTCCGCTGCTTCTGGCGCGGCGGTGGCCGCTACCCCACCGCCTGTCATAGAGACTGGACGTCGCATCACCTCGCCCTTTGTGGGTACTTTTTATCGTCAACCTTCCCCGGACTCCAACCCATACGTCGAAGTCGGCCAAATGGTCAGCAAAGGTCAGATCCTCTGTATCATCGAAGCCATGAAGCTGATGAACGAGATCGAAGCCGACATCAGCGGTCGTGTGGCTCGCATCTACGTGGAGAATGGTCGCCCCATTGAGTTTGGTGAGTCTCTCTTCCTCATCGAGCCGCTCTGAACCCTGAGCACATCTTGCGCCGGAGTCCTCCATGTTCAAAAAAGTCCTCGTTGCCAATCGGGGAGAGATCGCCCTGCGGGTGATCCGAGCCTGCAAAGAGCTTGGAATTGCCACCGTCGCCATTCACTCTGAAGCCGACCGTAAGTCCTTGCACACCCGGTTTGCCGACGAGAGTGTCTGTATTGGGCCTGCCGACGTGCAGGAGAGTTATCTCAACATTCCTGCCATCATCAGCGCCGCCCTGGTGACCCACTGCGATGCGGTTCATCCCGGGTATGGATTTATGAGCGAGCGGGCGGAGTTTGCTGAGATCTGTGAGAAGAGTGGCCTTCATTTTATTGGTCCATCCGCCGAGTCCATCCGCACGATGGGAGACAAGATCCTCGCCAAAGAAGTGGGGCGAAAGGCGGGTGTTCCGATGGTGCCGGGCTCCGAAGGTGCCATTGAAGACGTGCGCTTGGCCGTCAAAATGGCCGAAGAGATCGGTTATCCGGTCATCATCAAAGCGGCGGGTGGAGGTGGTGGGCGTGGTATGAAGATTGCCCACAACGCCGAAGAGCTGGAGCGGCTCGTGCGGGTCGCTCAGTCCGAAGCGGCCTTGGCCTTTGGCAACCCGCAGGTGTACTTGGAGCGCTTTTTCATCAACCCTCGGCACATTGAGATTCAGGTGATGGCCGACCGTTATGGTCGTGTGATTCATCTGGGTGAGCGCGATTGTTCGATCCAGCGGCGTTTTCAGAAGGTGGTTGAAGAAGCCCCGAGCCCGAGTCTTCCCCCTGCCGTGGCCCGGCAGATGGGCGAAGCGGCCTGTGAGCTGTGTCGAAAGGTGGGATACTCCACCGTGGGCACCATTGAGTTTTTGGTGGACGACCAAGATCGGTTTTACTTCATCGAGATGAACACCCGCATTCAGGTGGAGCATCCGATCAGCGAGATGATCACCGGCATTGACATCTGTAAGACCCAGATCCTGCTCGCGGCGGGTGATAAGCTGCGCCTGAAGCAGCGGGACATTCAGATTCATGGACACGCCATCGAGTGCCGCATCAACGCTGAAGATCCGGTGTTGTTCCGGCCTAGCCCTGGAACGATCACCGCCTACCATCAGCCCGGAGGTCTTGGCATTCGCGTGGATGCAGCCGTCATGGCGGGCTCCCGTGTCTTGCCCCATTACGATTCGTTGATTGCCAAGCTGATTGTGCATGGCGCAGATAGAGGTGAAGCCTTGCGGCGTCTGAAGTGGGCCCTGGATCAGTATGTTGTCGAAGGGATCTACACCAATATTCCCTTCCATCGTCGCCTCTTGACGCACGGTGCATACCTGGAGGGGAGACTTCACACCGGCCTCTTAAAGCAGGTGCTCGACAACGCTTGAGCCTGCTTGCCCGCCCCACCGTGTTCCCTGCTGGCCATGCCGGAAGTAAGGGTTGACGACACCTTTCATGCTGCGGTACAACTGAAGAGTACATTTCGGTCGGGATGGGGGATGCGAATGCGCCCTGTTGTTCACCGTTATCCGCTCCTCGTGGAAGTAACCCCGCGACCAGAGAAGGCGACGCTCCTTGGCAGACAAGCAGTCCTACATAGATAATGCCCAGAAGTTCCTCCAAAAGAACCAACTGGACAAGGCGATTCGCGAGTACTACAAAGCCCTCGAGGCCGATCCTCGCGATGTCCGCGTGCGACACAAGCTCGGAGAGCTGTTGGCCCGCTACGGAATGCGGCCCGAAGCCCTGAAAGAGCTGGATCTGGTTGCAGAGGCTTACTCCAAAGAGGGGTTTTACCTCAAGTCAGTGGCCGTCTACAAACAGATGATCAAGCTCAAAGAGGATCTTTACGAGATCCATCTGAAGCTGGGCAGCCTGTATAAGCAGCTCTCCCTCGTCTCGGACGCCCTCGAGCACTATCGGCTGGTGGCCGCCTTCTACGAGCAGAACGGCACCAGCAAAGAGTGCATCGAAGTCTTCCAGAAGCTGGTGGAGCTCACCCCCGAAGACTTGGTGAGTCGCACCAAGCTGGCCGAGTTTTACGCGCGCGATGAGCGGCTGGACGAAGCCTTCAACCTCTTCCAGGTGATTGCCAAAGTGCATCGCGAGCGCAACCGCTTGGATGAGCTGGTCAAAGTGTACGAGCGCATGCTCCAGCTTCGACCCGGCGAGCTGAGCCTGTACAAAGACAGTGCTCGTCTTCTGCTTGAAGTGGGGGATGCGCGTAAAGCCCTTGCGCGCCTGCAAGTGTGTTTTAAAGTGGAGCCCAACGACCCGGAGATCCTTAGCCTCTTGGGGGAGACCTTCCAGACCCTCGACCAAGGCCCCAAAGCCCGCTCCGTATTTCGAGAGCTGGTGCGGATTTACGATTATCAAGGGCTCTCCGACAAGGTCAAGGAGACCTGGGAGCGCATTCGGCGGCTCGATCCCGAAGATCAAGAAGCCCTCGACGCCTTGGGCATCAAAGCCCCCCCGCGTCAGCCGGTGATGGGTAAGCCGATCTCCACCCCAGCGTCTGGAGGTGCGGGCGCGTCCCATGCAGGCCAGGGATCTTCGATCTCCTTGTCCAATATTTCGATCTCACAAGACTCCGTGGTCGTCACGAAGGCTCAACCTGTTAAACCGGCGGCTGCGATCCCGACAGGCGTGCCCATTGCCAGCATTCGACCGGTTGAGCGTGCGGTGCCGGTGGCCTCAGCGGTGCCATTGGCCTCAGCGGTGCCATTGGCCTCCCCGATTGCCAAGACCGTGATGCCGGTCTCTGCTCCGACTTCTTCTTCTTTGGGGGGCTCTGCTTCGAGACCGGCCTCGAGCCCGTTCGTGTCTCTCCCGACCTCGTCGGCTGGTGCCGTCAAGAACCTGCGAGAGATCCCTGCCTCCATCTCCAAGCTGATGACCGAGACGGAGGTGTACCTCAAGTATCAGCTTACCGACAAAGCCCTCACCCACCTGAAGCTGATCTTGGAGAAAGAGCCAAGCAGTTACGTAGTGCGGGAGAAGAGGCGAGACGTGCTCGCGGCCCTGGGCCGTCGTGCCGAAGCAGCGGCGGAGAGTGAGAAGATGGCCATGCTGGCCTCTGGCGCAGGCGATCAAGTGCAGGCCCGCATCGACCTCGAGCGTGCCATCCAGCTTGAGCCAGACAATATGTTGTATCAGCATGCCCTGGCTGCGTTGAGCATGATGAGTCGGTCTACGGTTGCAGCGGCACCTCCGCCGTTTTTTTCGCCCTCTCTGGCCTCGCAAGTTGAGATTGAAGTGGTCGAAGATGACGACGAAGAAGACGAAGAAGATGATCGCAGCATCGAGCTCACGGGTGGCGCTTATTTTGAAGATGTGGATTTGGTGGACGACGGCTCGGCCCTGGACGACATCTTTAATGTGGATGTGATGGTGGACGAGAGCCAGCTCTTGGGCGCACCTGCCCCGGCTGCTCCCGTTGCGGTTCTTGCCTCCCCTGTTCAGCCTTCAAAGCCATCCGGTGCCATCAGCAGCCTCTCTGCCCCGGCTCAGCCTTCTTTTCAGGCGCTGGATGAAGAGCTGGTGGACGACGGTGATGCCATTGAGTCCTTGTTCCTGAGCTTGGGAGAAGACGAGCTGGGTTTCACGGGGGGCGGTGAAGCCGATGCCGTGCAAGACGATCCGCTCTTGAACTTCCCGCCCTTAGAAGTGGTGGTGCCTGTCGTGCCGCATCCGGTGAAGCCGGATGTTGGTCCGGCGATGGTTTTTTCGCCCGTGGCCGAGCGTAAGCCAGCCGCAACACCTCCCCGAGGGCCGCTTGCAGCCGTGGCGCCGCCGGTGGTGGCCCCGCCGGTGGTGGCTCCTCCGGTGGTGGTATCGCCGACGAGTGGAGCCGTAGCGAAATCCGCTCCGACGAGTGGAGGAGTGCCCAAAGCCCCTCCGACGAGTGGAGGCGTGCCCAAAGCCCCCCCGACGAGTGGAGGCGTGCCCAAAGCGCCTCCAACGAGTGTTGAGCCCAGCGGCATCAAGTCCTCCACTGCCACTGAGAAGGCGGACGTTGGAGGCCCTTCCATCGATCTGCCCGAGGACTTGGTCTTTGATCTGTTTGGAGAGGACTTTGGAGGAGGCACTCAAGCCACCACCGACGACGGGCTGAACGACGACAGTGATGGGGCCATTGACTTTGCCGACGAGCTGAAGGCGGAGCTGATGGACACCGGCGAGCGGCCTGCACCGGTGGCGACCGATCCGACTCGGCGAGCGTTGGAAGTGGCGCGTGCTTACATGCAGATGGGCTTGTTCGACGCGGCGCTCAAAGAGCTGGAGCGGTGTCGAGAGCAGGGGCCTTTGGGAATTGAAGCCATGCGTTTGTGGGGACAGTGCCACTTTAAGCGCGGTGCTTACGCAGATGCGGTATACTGGTGTCAGACTGTGCTCAACCGTAATGACCTGACCGAGACCCAGGAGCTGGAATCCCTCTTTGACCTCGGACAGATTTATGAGGCGCAGCAGGATTTTCAGCACGCACTGGACCTGTACGAAGAAATTTCTGGGCTGAATCAGCATTTCCGTAAGAATGAGATGCAGAGCAGAATGGACGCAGTTACCCGGCAGCTCAAGAAGCTGAAACACGGGGCATAAAGCCCAGGCTATTTGGAGCGGTGTGAAGTCCTCATGAACTACCTTTCCTTTTTTGAGCTGAACCAGGAGCCCTTTTCAAATGCTCCGGTCAGTCGCTTTTATTACGGATCTCAGCAGCACGGGCGGGCCTTGATCCGTCTGATGCACGCCATTGAGTCCATGAAGGGCTTTGCCGTGCTGATCGGAGAGATTGGCGCAGGCAAGACCACCACCGCGCGGCGTCTGCTCGAGAGCCTTCCCGAAGAGCAATACGAAGCAGCTTTGTTGGTGATGGTGCAGTCGGGTGTCTCCGCCCAGTGGCTGCTCACCAAGATTGCGTATCAACTGGGTGTCACCCAGCCTTCAGAAGACAAGACGCGGCTCCTCGGCCAGCTCTATCGTCGCCTCTACGCCATCCACGAGAGTGGACGTAAAGCGGTGGTCTTGGTAGACGAAGCCCAGATGCTCAACACCCGGGAAGTGATGGAAGAAGTGCGGGGCCTGCTCAACATGGAGATCCCCGATCAAAAGCTGCTGACCATCGTCTTTTTTGGCCTACCAGAGCTCGAAGAACATCTCAAGCTCGATCCGCCTCTGTATCAGCGGGTGGCCGTGAAGTGTCGCCTCGAGCCCCTGAGTGCCGAAGCCACCGAAGCCTACATCAAACATCGTCTGAAGTTGGCGGGTGCCAGCCGCATGCTCTTCACCCAAGAAGCGGTGCAGAGTGCTCATCGTGCCTCCTCGGGGATTCCGCGACTGATCAACACCATCTGCGACAATGCCTTGTTTGAAGGATTCCTGTCGAGGGTCAATCCGATCACCGCTCGAGTGGTGGATGGTGTGGTGGCCGAGCTGGGGTACGACGGGGTCACGGAGCGGGGAGGGTACGTCAACGCGGCTCCTCCCTTCAGCGTGGGGCAAGGAGGCCGCGCTCGCCCTGCCGGACCCAACGACAAGCGCAACCCCAGCAACGAGCTGTCTGCCGATGCCGTTCCGCGTCCAGCGGAGCCCGTCAAAGGGAGCACACCCCCTCCTGCGCCCGCACGACCGGCTGCATCCAAGCCGACCACCGGCGATATTCCTGCTGCATCGGTGGGAAGCACTTCGGCAAGTGCCACCACCGTCAGGACCACCACCCCGGCTGCTCGACCGACGAGCCCCAGTGGTGCTCAGAGCGGAGAAGACATCAGCAGCATTCTGGCTGCGCTGGAAGACAAATAACCTTTGGCCGTAGAAGCGGACAGGCTCGAAAAAACCCGTTGACAATCCGCACGCACCCGGATATCTTTGAGCCGTTCTTTGGTTGGGCGTCCGTCTCATGGATGTCTTGGCTGCTCGTAAGGTGCTGTTGGCCTTTACGGTGCGGGCGTAGCTCAGGTGGTAGAGTACAAGCTTCCCAAGCTTGGTGTCGCGAGTTCGAATCTCGTCGCCCGCTCTTTTCTGGCAGCGAAGCCTTTTCCAAGACCGACGTCTTTCCGTGCTGCGTCGGAAAACGATCGCTGCTTGTGTGAAAGGGCTCCGTTCCAGGTGGACGGAGCCTTTTTTCATGATGCGCAGCCTCCTTCAATCCCCTGTGGCCTTCTTTCGCTCCCTGCTTGGGCGGCTTAATCCGCTGAAGCATCCGCGTATCTTTCGTTATATTCTCCTGCTTTTTTTCCTGCTCACCTTGTTTGCCTTCTGGCAAGAACGTCGTGCCGTGCTGGAGCGCAGCGCCCAAGTGTTGGCATCTCAGCTCTCCTCCCTGCTCGGCGAGCATGTGGCCTTTGAGACCCTCTCCTTTGACGTGATCTCCCTGGAGTTTCAAGCGGAGGGCCTCCGCATCCGCTCCTTCGCCGAGACCGACGAGCCCCCCTACGTCTCCATCGACCGCATCCGCGTGCGCCTGGCCGAGCTGCCCTCCCGCGAGCGCATCCACATCCAGGAAGTGCGTGTGGAGCGACCTCAGCTTCGATTGGACCTCGCCGATGGCAAGCTGGTGCATTTTTCTGGACTTCAAGCCTTGCTGGAAACGCCCGAGAACCCCACACCTGCACCCACCACGCCGCCTGAGCCGGGACCGGTGGTTCACATCGACCAGCTTCAAGTGCTCGAAGCCAGCCTGAGCGCCCGCGATCCCGTCAAAAACTGGGCCGTCGTCTTAGAAGGTCTCAACCTCGAGCTGCGCGAGCTGGAGAAGCTGCCCGGCGCGGTGAGCCTCTCCCTCGAGCGTGCTCAGGTCCAAGTGGGCACCTTGCAAGAGAGTGTCACCGGACTCCGGCTGAGAGGTGATCTCTCCACCAGCCCCGCCACCCTCAGCGACCTGTTTTTGAGAGTGCCCGGCGGTGAAGTGCGTGCTGAAGGCTCCTTCCGCTTGGACCAGCCTCCCCCCGACGAGCCCCGCGCCCTCATCGATGCACGGGTGGAGCTGGAATTGCCGGTGCTCAACCGCTACCTGCCCCCCGAAGTCCCCCTCTTTTTTGGAGCCGCCAGCGCCGAAGCCCGCCTCACCCTCACCGACAGCTTCCGGGTCGAAGGCCGACTCACCACCCGCGACGCTCAAGTGGATCCCTTCCACAACGGGCTCGACCAGGGATTTATCATCGGAGACGGCAGCCTCGAGGTGGACGTGACCCCTGAGAAGGTCAAACTGCTCGACGCACAGCTCAGCAAAGGAGGGGGCCAGCTTAAGCTCTCGGGAGAGCTCGGCTTGGGCGCGGGCCTGCCCCTCAAAGTGCAAGGAGAGCTCCAGAACGTGGCACTCGGCGGACTGCTCGGGGAGCTGACCCTGCCCGGAGCTTGGATGACCGCACAGCTCGATGGCCGGCTCGAAGTGGAGGGCACCTTAACCGAGCCCTTCCTGCTCAACGCCCAGGTGGAGCTCAACGGGCGAGACTTCCGGCTCAACACCACCGACTATGCCCAAGCCCTTCCCGAAGAGCGGGTGTTTGCCCT
>JBJTQF010000310.1:0-5459 GCA_046075485.1 Myxococcota bacterium
CTCGGATGGTGGCTCATGGAACAGGCTCCGACGGCTCAAACGGTGGAGGAGTGCCATGCAGCTCAGCGCCGCTCGTAGCCGCAACCGGCGTCCAAAACAGAAGGTAAGTGGTGAGTCTGTGAAGCGTGAGCAGACTGAAGAGCATGAAGCGCCTCTCGCAGCGGGTAACGCACCACTCCCAGCGGAGTCACAACCTGAAGCGCATGGTGCAGACGGTCGCGAGGAAGCACCCACTCCACGGCATATCTCCCGAGAAGTGGCCTTTCAGATTCTGAGAGATTATCTCATTCAGACAGGGGATCAGTCTCTATGGGAGGATGCCAGCACTGCCGCGATTCGTCACATCAGATACGACTTGGGTGTGCGCTGTGATGTAATTGCATTTCACTTTGGATTGGGTCCACGTTCCATCTATCGGAAGCTGGAGCCTGATGTGGAGAGAACACGTCATCCGCTTGAGAGCATGCTTAGTCTGTGCGAGAAGAAGCCACGCTCTCTTCCGTATCTGTTCAGCAAGCTGAGGGAGGCTCGTCCGTTCAATTGTGATTTCTCGCAGTGGCTCGAGCTTCTGGTAAAGCTCGGACACATTGAGAAGGACCGTGAGGGGCACTACCATCGTAAGGTGCAGAGTGTACCGCTCGACTCTATCTGATTCGCTACGCTCTCAATGGGCCACTCACAGCCCCCATTGCTCCGCCTAAGTCGCTCCGATGAATCGCCCTCACGCCCTGATACATTCGTTTCAGACCGTTCCATGTGAAACGCCGTGACCGCGACTTCTCCCTAAGATTCAGAGGTCGTCGTGTCATCTTTCAGGCAGGCCATGACTCGCTCCAGCGCCTCCAAGAGTGGACCATACGAGCCCTCACACTCGGACAACCGCTCATGAGCATTCTCCACCTCCCTCTTCAGTCGTTTGAGCAGCAACGGGGCGGATGTGTCCTGCTTCGATGCACTTTGGGATTGCTCTGCCAGCCACCGTCGAATGGTGGAGAGACTCTTTCCAGAGGCCAATACCAATGCATTCCCCAATGAACCTTCCACCCCTTCTTTTGGTCTTCCACGAGAGAAGTGATAACCACTCATCTTTAGCTCATCGGCGAGGGACATCACCTGTGCTTTGCTCATGGCCTTTCGTTTCTCATTCTCTTCCAGCTCGATCACCCGCGCCTGTTGGCGTTGCTCAGAAGCGTCCAGCTCTACCATCATTCGCACGGGAATCATGCCAGAAGGAAAGAGCCGCTTGAAGACTTCGGGGGCCTCGGCTTGAATCCGCTGAAGTGCCGCCAAACGATGCGCACCTGCCAGCAATCTCCCCCTTTTGTCCACGGCCATCGGCTGAATCAAGCCGACCACACTGATCGAATAGGCCAGCTCCTCCACATGCTGGCTGCTGACCGGTCGGATATCACCATGCGGTCGCGAGAGAATACGCTCCAGGGGCAGCTCGGTGAGGTGTTCCGCTTCGAGTTGTCGCTGCTGACCTCGCTGGCGGTCTTTCGAGTGCATGAGCTGAATCGTGGAAAAAGTTTTTGATAAATCAGCGGTTTGTTTCATAGAGATGCTCCACGATGGCGGTCATGTCTTCGCTCGCACGCTTTGATGTGATGGCGAGAGTCTTGAGGGCAAAGAGCTGGGCAAGTGTCGCGTCCAAACGGACCTTAAAGACGGGGATATCTGGCCATTGAGTGTGTAGAGCCTCTGGCATCTGGCGGTCAAGAGAACGACGGATGTCCAATCGACCGAGCACCAATGTCGTGCGGAGTGTCTGGAGCTGATGACGTGCTTGAGCTTCCCAAACATCTTGAATCACACGCCCTGCACCCACGAGCGCCAGCGGGTGCGCGTCGAGCGCCACCAGTACGTCATGAGCGGCGTGAAGTGCAAGCCACTCGAGGTAATCAGTACCGGGCGGACAATCGAAGAGGATCACATCGTATGGAAGACCCTCCAGACGTTGTGCCAACGTATTGGGGGGCAGACTTTGAATGGCACGGCTCGTCAGCTCTGGGCCTCCTGGCAACACATGCAGATTGGGCAGGAGCTGTTGAGGCTCGACCGTGTCGTTCATCAGCAGCGATGCTGTTCCTGGAGTAGTCGGGTCTCCTCCCAACACATAGGCGGCATTGGATTGAGGATCAAGATCGACAACGAGCACGCGATGGGTGCGTGAGAGGGTGACGGCAAGTGCCGAAACGAGGGTGGTTTTGCCAACCCCTCCCTTTCGAGAGGCGACGGCAATACATTTGACATTGGACATGAGATCCTCCAGGTGCTTGGATTTTCGATGGACTGACTGAAAAGCGAGCGTTCATTTATCCCCAGACGATGCGTTCAACCTTATTGTGAAGTGAGACATCCATCTCTCTGCCTCCCAGCAGGCCGATGAAGTTGTTGCTTAGGGCATTCAATAATGTGTCAATGAGCGAATATCCTTCTGCTGGGTCTTTCAGCACAAGGTCAATGAACTCGACGGGAGAATGCTGCCCGACGACAAGTGTGAGGGCGCTCTCTGCGCGATACTTGCGGGTATGGATGAGTATCGAAAGGAGCCGGCAAATGGCTGTATCTCCCACGTCTCTCAGCTCGACAATGACAGCCGGATGCGCCAACATTTCCAGACCTGCTTTGTGCTCACGGTTAAAGACTGCGAGCAGGTGCTTCGCTTGAATGACTTTAGGTGTTTCTCGCAGCGTTTGCGCCCAGGAGGAGCACAAACCAGCACGCAGCGGTGAATCGGGGCCAAAAAAGTACACCAGGCCGCCGCGTTGAGTCGGAAGTAATAGCAGCTCCATTGCCGCGAGTTGTGCTGCCGGGGGCAATTGGGGAATGATCTCGTCCAGAGGGCGATGCTCGAGTGAGTCATTCAGACGATTGAGCTGCCAACCTGAGCGCATGTATCGCAGCTCACTCAATGGCGTGGCACTCGGCATCAGACGCTCGTGTAACGAACGATATCTGTGATAGTCGAGTCGCAAGGGATACACATGTGTGTCCATCAGGAGATATTGCGTCCCAGAGGCACCCGTGCCAATGCGAGGGTGGGATACCTCATGGGTTTGCTGTATCCTTTGTCGTCTCGCATGTTGCTCATGCTGAGTGTGCCTACGTTCTTCACGCTCGAGGAAAGCAATATGGCGTCGGAGAGAATCGAGAGGCGGTGTAAGGCGATGCTTCTGTCGCATACTTGACATCACAAAATCGTGCCAGAGTTCCAGCGTCTCCTGGGGGTTGAGTTGTAGTTTTTGGATAGCAGGCAATATCTGCGTAATGAATCGGGCAAGTTGATGTGCGGTGGGTGCGGGCCAGATATCTGACTGCTCGAGCACGATCTCCACGTACCGACGCACGCACTCAATGGCCTCCGGCTGCTCATGACACACGCTTGCCAGCCATGCGTCGAGCGCCCCCACGCCCCCCAGCGCCCCCACGCCCCCCAGCGCAACAGCGCCTTCGGAGTGCGGACATTCCTGGATGAGTGGAGTCTGCTCGTCCGGCGGAGTCTGGTCGGAGTCTGGCCTCGGTGTGCCCGGGGTGCTGGAGGTTGCCGTTGACGTTTGCGCAGCGCCTTCGCTCCCTGGATGCTCCTCCCTTTTAATAGCCTCTTCCTCAGTAGCCATTGTGGAAATGTCGGTGCCCCTTGTGGACAACTCCTGCGTGCCTGGTTGAGCAGAAGGGGCCTGGTGTCTCTCGCGAGCACTCCCGAGAGCTGGATTTGCCTTCAAAAGCCCCCCCACTTGTTCGCCGAAGCGAAGCGTAGGCGCATTCTCTGAGGCTGATTTCAGGCGCTCAGCGCCGATTTCATTCTGATCGGTACTCGAGGAGGAGGAGGATTTCAGGGGATCCTGTAAGAGCCTGTTATGACTAGATTTTTGGAGGGCTGTGAAATTTTCAAGATGCAGAGCATCAAGATCCTGATGCGTTTCCGCTTGAAATTTCTCGCTGAAATCCTCCCCGCTGTGAAATTTCACCAACCGGCAATTTTCGCATATATTTTCATCACTTAGCGCACTATTCACGGTTTCACGAGGTGCGCCATCTGTGCCGGTTTCAGTGCCTGCACTGAAATTCGGAGCCGACGATGCCGTGCTCCGTGTAGAGGATGAAGCGGCGGTTTCCGCCTGGCTGGGCTGCAATCGCTCAATGGCGCTGACGAGCCGCTCGAGGAGCTGCGGCACCCCCGTCAGTGTACTGGTGCCAGCCAGGAGCGAGGTGCAGAGCTCAGCCAGACGCGATAGAGACTGTACGACGGACATGCCTAACGCCTGGGTCGGAATCGAAATCTGGATATGCTGGGATGCGCTGGCGGTGTTGGTGTTCGTTCTCCTCTGCTTCTGCTTCTGGAGATCAGAAATGCTCTCTGAGTGAGGGGAACCAGAATTCATCGGACGCTGCTGTGACGCTGGTGGTTGAGTGGAGCGCGAGGCGGGCCGGGGGGGGGAAGCCAAACCTATCAATTTGCCGGGATGCAGCAGCCACGCTCGCGCTGCTCCTTCAGACGTGCGCTGGTAGACGCCGAGTCCATCCAGAGCTCGTAGCGCACGGGTCACGGTAGGCTCCGACACACCTGCTCGCCGTGCGATCTCCTTCTGAGAGCAGGACACCAGATAGTCCTGATTTGCACGGCGCAACATCGCCTTCAGCACTGTCCGCTGTGTCAGCGGCAGTCTCGCGGCGTCTATGGCCGCGTAGAGCTGATACGCCTGCCTGCGTTGCTGCTCTGTCGTGCTGGTGCTGGTGCTGCTCAACCCCTCAGCCATGCGTGGCCTCCTCAATGCCCAGACGTAGAGGCAGGTGCTCCAGCGCGCCTACGTTGAGCTGCACGGCGGCGCGATGGTGGGTATTTCGAATGCGCGTGATCAAACCGGAACGCTCGAGAATTTTGAGTCGGCGAACGAGGGTCGTCGCGTGTATGCCGAGCTGAGGAGCGATGTCGCGCACCCAGAATGGGACCACACAATCCTGCTCGGCCAGGTCTATCAGGCTGCATAGCAGTTGCTGTTGGGACGTCCTCAACATCGACCCAGAGATTCGCCGTTTCAGGGAGGCCGCCTGCGTCATCATGCTCATACTGTCTCCTTCACATGCTCGGCGTGAGCCAGCTCAGACAGCCGCGCGTCGAGGTCTGCGAGGAACGCCTCGAGCGTCTGCGACGTTCCAAATCTCAGTCGCAGTTCCCACTGCCTGTCTACGAGTGTTAGGTCGTTATCCACTCGCAGCACCTTCGGCCTATCAATCTGAAATATCACACTCCGTCTGGTCATACCCGGATGTTCACGGACAGTCTGTAGCAATGGCAACTGAGTTGGAGCCTGCCACTTAAACTGCTGCATGCACAACACAACAAAACTAAATTGCATCAAATGCGCCCACTGAATGGTCACATCCGAAACAGCATCGGATATTACGGCTTCAGCGGAGCACATCTGCGTCACGATTGGTTCGCAGAGATCCACCGG
>JBJTQF010000311.1:0-21785 GCA_046075485.1 Myxococcota bacterium
ATAAAGGGCTTCGGAGAGGGTGCAGCAAGCTGCACCCTTTTTTAACTGAGAGGACGCTGTCCTCTCAGACGCTCCTGCAAGGGATTCCATCCCTTGACCCGTGTTTGGTTTTTATGGTTGAGAGGACGCTGTCCTCTCAGACGCTCCTGCAAGGGATTCCATCCCTTGACCCGTGTTTGGTTTTTTGTTGTCGTGGGGTGGATCAGCGTTTGGCAACCGCTTTTCCAGGTTTCACCCGGAATCGTCCTCCCTCCGAGCGACCGTATACCTCAGGCGTATACATCTCTTCCGCCCTTGCCGGTTTCAACACAAAATCCCCCGGGGTCGTCGCACGCGCCACAAACGTCGTCACATGCACACCCGGCGGCAGGTCGTCCGCAAACAGCACCACTCGGTCATCCCGCTTCTCCACATGGTTAAACGGACTGTAGAAGTAAGATGCCCACGGATCCTCCGTCTCAGCCTCTCCTTCTTCCTCTTCTCCGTAATATTCCATGTCCATGCCTTCATTTGCCATCGACGTTCCCAAGCTCGCCGTTGAAGCCAGCGAGGTATCCACAATCTCCAACCCGGCTGGCACCGGGACTTCAATCGCCACATATCGCCGAGTCGCCGGAGTCGCCACTCGCACACGCACGCGGATCAGCTCCCCAGCCTCAAACTGCTTCGACTGGCCTCCCCCTTTCCAGGGTTCAAACCAGCGCTGCACCACCAGCCCTTGATCCAACGCGGTGGTCGGCATCTCCGTCGGCGCATAGCGCAGGCGCGCGGAGTAATAGAGAATCCCCTTACCATCTTTTTTAAAGGTCAGCGGCGAAGGTGTGGCAGGCTGAGCCGCTGCACTCGACGGCTCCAACAACGCAGCGGTGGGCAGACGCTCCTTCACAAAACCCATCGAACGTCCTTTGAAGGTGGTCTCCAAGAGGCTCTTATCCGCCAGCTTGACCTGAGCGGCAAAATCAGGCACCTCTCGTTCCTTCTGACGCACGAAGTCCGCCAGCGCCATCAGGGTAAAGGCGGACTCTTGGGTATTACGCAGCCGCCCGTCCTTGCCTTTAACCCCCGCCAGATAACGGGCAATCTTGGTCACAAAGGGATGATCGGGCTGCACCAACGACAAGGTCTGCAAGATCAACGCCGTGGTGCGGGTGTCCGAAGACCAGTACGCATCATATCGACGCCCACTGTTTTCTTGGAAATGCACCTCCGACGGTGTCTCCTGTGCCTTCGAGAGCAGATCCTGCTGAAGCTCCGCCACCTTCTTTGTATTGCCCTTGCCGATGATCATGGCATCCCACAACATCGCCTGGGCAAAGAGCGGCAGGTTTCCACTGTTTTTGCTCAGCTCGGCAAAATAAGAAGGTTTTGGACTTCCTGCCCGCGCGAGGGTATAGAGCGCAAACACGCGTGTGACCAAATCCGAAGGCTGCCGATTGTAGGAACAATCTTGCGGCTTGCCCGCCACCACCGTATCCGCCAGCCAGCTCTTGCCACGCTCGAGCGCTTCTGAGTTTACGTCATACCCCAGCGCCTTCGCCCGGCTCAACGCCAGGACTGCATACGCCGAGCCATAATCGGAAGCACAGAAGCTCGTCGGCCAATACTTGTATCCGCCACTGTAGTCTTGCAGCGCCTCGATCTTCTGGATGGTCTTTTTGACCACCTCATCGGGGTCACTGCCCAGCCCTTGCAGCGCCTCCTTGCCAAGCCAGGAGATCAGGAACTCCGAACGCGCCTGAGCCTCCGCCTGCGCCGTGGGATACTTGACCCCAAACTTGCCAAAGAGCTCCCGCAAGGCCACAAACGGCACCAGCCGAGAGGAGAGCTGCTCCAGGCAGCCATAGGGATACTCGATGAGGTAACGCATGCTCTCGTCAAAACCGGCCAGAGCGGTCGAAGAGAGGGCCAGCTCCAGCCCGCCCTGATCCGCCATGATGCTCCCGGGAGGCATCAGCCCTTCGGATTGTTCCCCTTTGGTCTCACCGTAGACGGCCACCGTCTCCATCACCACCGGAAGCTGAACGGGCAGACGCAGGCTCAGCCCGTCCTTTCGTTCTCCACTCACCGCCGCAAACTTCAGCGAAGCGGAGCCCGCTTGGGTCGCTTTATAGGTGAAGCGGACTTCTTTTGCCTTGCCATCTTTCATGTTGACCGTGCGCGTGTTCTTGTCCAGCAGCGTTAAACCCTGAACCTCCGTCGTGACCTGCACATTTTCAAAGGTCTCTCCCCGTGTTGTGACCACGACTCCTGCCTCAAAGGTATCACCCACACGCGCCAAGCGTGGCAGGGCAGGCAAGATCATCAGAGGCTTGCTGACCTTGATCTTCGTCTCTGCCGTGCCAAAGAGGTCAACGCCGCTGGAGGCAATGGCCATGATGCGGAAGGTGGTCAAGTTGTCGGGAAGCTGGAACGAGGCCGTCGTATTGCCCGTGACATCGGTCTCAACATCTGCCTTAAACAGCGGGGTGGTTTTAAACTCGGTGCGCATGTCTGAGCCCATCGAGTCCATTCCGCCAGAGCCACCCACCGAATACCCCTTATCGACCAGCCCGAACTTACGACGCTGAAGCAGATGGATCAGCGACTCCGCCACCCGCACCCGCAGCCCTCGGGAGGGATGCAAGATCTGCACCGGATCCGGCAAACCAAACTCGGTCAGACGTAAGACGCCTTCATCCACCGCCCACAACATCACCTCCGCCGGAGAGCCCTGGCCCTTAAAGTCTGCCACATGGATCTGCACCTTCACGGTGTCACGGGGCCGGAATTCCTCTGCATTCGGAGTGAGCTGCACGGTGAGCTTACGGCTCTTTTTCTCGACGTTGAGCGTGGCATAACCCACCCTCACCGCCGGTCTGCCCGGATCATCTCCTGATTCTAGGCCCTGCGCCTCCGGCACACGCCCCCGCGCCAGCACCACACTCACGAAGATGTTGGGCAACATGCCTTCTTCAATGGGCACTTCGAGGGTCTCCGTCGCATTGTTCAGGGTGAGCACTTTGGCAAACTGCACGCCCTCCCGCTCCACGGTAAAGACCGCCGAAGCACCCGGATAGGGATTTTTCACCAAGATGCGGGCCGTCTCTCCGATATCGTAGAGCGTCTTATCCGGCACCAGCTCGACGATGCCATTGTCTTCGCGCTGCCAGCTCACCCAGCCATCACCCACCACATACATATAGGAGCGGGTGAGCTGCTTCCGACCCTTCCCATCGGTGAGCATGGCCTCGATCAGATGATAGCCGGGCTTGTCGAGCTTGAGGGTGCAGTTGACGGGTGTGATCAGGCTGGTCAGCTTACACTCTCCGGCTTTGGTCTCTTCGACCTCGCTGACCGTGACCCAGATGTTACCCGGCTCCCGCTTGCGGATGTTTTTCCACTCGCGGCGCTTGACCGTGACATCGATGATCTGGCCAGCCAGACGTTTGCCATCCGGAGCGGCGGCCACCACCTCCAGGTTGGTATTTTGCCCTGCTTTGGCAAATCCTCCGCCAGCCAAGCGCACTCCTGCGTAGGCGGAAGCCGGATGAACCAGGATCTCGGCCCGATCTGCAAAGTGCTGACGGCTCACGTCTTCGACATCCGCCTCGAGGGTATAGCTCCAGGGGCGCTCACCCGGTGCCTCCGCCACACCTCCATCGATGCGATAGGTGCCTTGTTCGTTGACCTCACCTTCGCTGCCGCCGAAAGTCTCGTAGGTCGGGAGCGGATCGGCATCGTCCCACCACCAGGCATTCATGCCGAACTCAAAGCCGTCATTGTTTGGAGGGGTAAACTCAGAGCTGGAGCGTGCCCCCGTCCAGCTAATATGCGCACCCACCATCGCCCCGCCGAAGAGGTAACGGGCGACAACATCCGCTTCCACCTTTTCCCCGGCAAACACTTCTTCTTTAACCGGAAGTGCGTCGATCACAAACTGAGGTGCGCGGAATTCTTCCACCCGCACCCCTTCGTAGTAGTCCAGCGTCTGCCCATTAAATGTCACCGTCGCCCGCAGGCTGGTATAACCGAGTGCCATGTCTTTGGGCAAGGTCACGCTGGCATGATAGCTGCCTGACTTCGAGATTTGAGTCTCTCCAGATGCGATCTCCTGATCGCGGGCATCGGTGAGGGTATACTTGACCTTCGCCCCTTCCGGCGGCGCGGCGAGGGCCCCAATCCCACGATAGCGCGCGATGCCTTTAAAGTAGAGGGTGTCCCCCGGACGGTAGATCCCTCGATCCGGCTGCACAAAACCCAGGGTATCGGGACTGTCCACCAGCCTCTCGGTGCTCACCCCCATCGTGCCGGGCCAGAAGTTGCCATCCCAGGTGGAGAGTGTGGCGCTCATGTCGTCGTCTTTGGAGGCGGTGACGAGGGCAAACGGAGTGGCATACTCGTACTCGGGGGTGATCAACCCCGCAGTGCCCGGCAAAAAGACGGTGCCATCTTTGCCTGTGACCCCACCCCATCGGCGAGCGCCCCCTTCATCCCACAGCTCCACCTTCACATTCACTTCTGGTTTGCCGGTCGAGAGTCGGGTGACAAACGCCAAGCCCTTGGATGCGCCGATCTTGGCATGGATCGCAAGGTCGGTGATCTGAGCAATCACCGGTCCTACTCGCTGCTCGGGCTTAAGCTCTGGGCTGCTGAGTAAGGCCATGTAGAAGCCGGTCTTACGCGGCTCCTTGTTGATCTTGCGCAGATCCAGCGGCACCCAGCGGGTCTGATTGCGGCCTGTCGTCACATCTTCGGTCAGTCGTGTGGCCGGATAGGGTGGCCGATAGTCCCGGTTTTTGAGCACCCGCGCCAAGTCCGAAGGCTTCAGGCTCCAGACCTCCGCCTGCAAGCTCTTGAGGTTGGTCACGGAGACAGGCAACATCCCGTCCGAGCTGCCCTCGATCAGCACCGTCTCAGAGTCCACCGCGAGAGAGGGCTCGACGTCTGAGGTGGCGAGCTCTCCCATAAAAGCGGAGCCGGATTGATCAAACTCGTCCTGCACACCCGCTGCAATCTTGATGCGGTAGCGCGTGCCGGGCTGGAAAGCGCCTCGCAGGATCACATGTGGTCCCAGGGAGGCATAGGACCAATCGTCGGGGGCGAGGGACTCTTCCCAGTTGATCTTCACCGCAGGGGTGATGGAGATGCGCTCCTTGAGTGTCTCCAGTTTGATCGGATTGGTGGTGGTCAACACCAGCGGGCCATACGCGCAGGGACAGACTTGGTTGGCGCACTCGTCGAGCTGCCATTGTTCGAAGTAACAGCCTCGCGCTTCGCGCACGCGCAAGGGCCCATAGGTGCGGAAGTTGACCTTCAGTGAGTCGCCGAGGGCCAGCGGTCCTTCGGTGCCGGTCAAGCTGCCATCCAGCACAAACGTGAAGGGTGTATCCAGCGGGAGTGGGCGAGCGGGTTTCAGCTCGTAGGCCATGCGCCGGTCGGGTAATCCGGCTGGACTGGACTCCGCGAGGCTATCATGGGGGCGTTTACGGGCTTTGGCCTTCTCTTCGGCCACCACATCGGTGGTTTTCACCAGCTCCATCGGAATGGGAGCCTGCCCTGCCAGCTCCAGCCGCGCGCGGGCCACCAGATCTTTGAGGGGTTGGTTGGCATTCAAGCGGAAGAGCTGATCGGGCGCGGCCCACTGAAAATCCGAGCGCAGCGCCAGTTCAACGGTGGGCCGGGGGGTCTCAAAGGTGAGGGTAAAGCTCTCACGGAGCTGGTTGCCATCGAGGGCCTTCAGACCAGCGGGGATGACCACCTTAAACTGGGTGCCGTAGGGCAGCACCGCCGATGGAATAAACTCCACACTGGAGGAGCCAATCCAGCGCCAGCTTCCGGCCACGGCGGGGGTGATGGTGCCGGGCGGTGGGAGCTGGTTGAGCCGCTCGATCATGTCCATCGCAATGATGGGACGATTAAATGTGAAGGTGGAACGTGGGTTTTCGCCCGCATCGTTGTTGAGCACACGAGCCGAGACGACCTCAAGCGTGCGTGCGCTGGCAGGACCATCTTCCTGCTCCACTTGGATGACCGGCGGCTCCGGCAAGGGTTCGAGGACTCGAGCGGGCTCCGCTCCAGGGTTAGATTGAGCCTCACCGCTGAGCTGAGTACAGCCTGAGAGCGCCAACAACAGCAGCGGCAGGAAGTACTGAGAAGGCCGTCGGAGACGACCTAGACCGTTCGCTTGTTTCACAGGAATTCTCCACACAGGAGGCTGTTCGCACGGCCTCTCGCCGCCCGATATGCAGCGGGAGGTGCTTTGGATCGGGTGAAGATCCGTTGCAGGTTATACCGAAGGTTAAACCAGAAGTCCAGACGTGTGCAGGATTTGCCTGTTGCCGGGCTTGCGTGAGGTCACACGCGGATAAAATTTTCCCCCCATGCATTCCCGATGCTAGAGTAAGCACCTCAAGCGCACGAGGAGGCGCTGCTTCATCCTCCTGATCAATCAACAGAGGTACACATGGATACGACGTATATGTCATCGTTGCTGGAGGCACAGCGACGTTTTTTCAGCTCCGGCAAGACGCTGGATGTAGAGTTCCGCCTGCGACAGCTCAAGGCTCTGCAAGGGGCTTGGGCGCGACGAGAAAAGGAGATCTTTGAGGCGCTGCATCAGGATCTGCGTAAACCTGCGATGGAGGCGTATACCGCTGAGTATGCTTTTATCAAGCTGGATATTGAACATACCATCAAAAACCTCAAGCGATGGATGAAGCCTTCAAAGGTGGGAACACCGCCGGTACTTTTTCCCTCCACCAGCAGCTATCAGGCGGATCCTCGTGGGGTGGTGCTGGTGATCGGCGCGTGGAACTATCCATTCCAGTTGGTGTTTTCGCCACTGATTGCCGCCATTGCGGGCGGAAACTGTGTGGTGGTAAAGCCCTCTGAAGTCTCTGAAGCCAGCGCCCGACTGGCTGCCGACATCCTGCGGGAGACCTTTGGTCCCGAGTACGTGGCGGTGGTGGAAGGAGGGGTGTCGGAGACCACGGCGCTGCTCGAGCAGAAGTTTGATCACATCTTTTTTACGGGCAGCACGACGGTGGGGCGCATCATCTATCAAGCGGCGGCCCGTCAGCTCACCCCCGTGACCCTAGAGCTGGGAGGCAAGAGCCCTTGTATTGTCGATGCCACCGCACGGATGGAGGTGGCCTGTCGGCGAATTGCCTTCGGCAAGTGGATGAACGCAGGTCAGACCTGTGTGGCACCTGACTATGTGCTGGTTCAGCGCAGTGTGCGGGATGCCTTCGTACAGACCATGAAGAAAGTATTGCAGGAGTTCTACGGTTCCGATCCCAAACAGAGCCCAGACTTGGCACGCATCATCAACGAACGACATCACCAGCGACTGGTCTCCATGCTGGCGGATGGAGAGATCTTGCTGGGCGGAGAGCATGATGCGGAGAGTCGATACATTGCGCCAACACTGCTGACGAATGTCAGCGCAGACAGTCGCCTGATAAGTGATGAAATTTTTGGGCCACTGCTGCCGGTGGTGGAATATGAGACGGTTGAGGAGGCGATTCAATACATTCGGCAGCGGCCTCACCCGCTGGCATTGTATGTGTTCTCTGAGGAGGGAGCGTTTCAAGAGAAGGTGCTCAAAGAGACGACGTCAGGGGGTGCCTGCGTGAACGAATGTATTGTGCATCTGGCGGTTCCAGAGCTCCCCTTCGGTGGGGTGGGAGAGAGTGGGATTGGGGCTTATCACGGGCGGCATGGATTTGATACCTTTACCCATCAGAAAGCCGTTCTGAGAAATCCAACCTTCTTGGATGTGAAGCTGAAATATCCACCCTATCGCAATAATCTGAGCATCATTCGGAAGATGATGTGATGATGGTGGGGCGCTGAGCGATGATCTCATGCCCAGACGATATGCGCATTTAAACCGGCAGGTGCGCAGGAGTCTGGGTGTGAAAGTGTCACTTGAGGGCCGTCACCTAAAATGGAAAATGGGAGAGGTCACAGGAGATGATGCAAAGCTCCAAACACCTTTAAAATCAAGGTCTTTGGACCCCTTTCTTCACGTCATTTCTCTGTGACCTGCTTCCCTGAATATTCATGAAAGAACCTTTACTCCAGACAGATCACATACGGACGCCCCGAACCTTGCAGCTCACGCTGAATGCGGCGGAAAGCCTGAGCCGTGGTCTCACCCTTCATCAGATAGACGGGCTGAAGTCCACGGGTATCACCCTTTCCCACCCGAAGGTTGGTTGAGGGCTCACCCATATACTCTGCCAGCTCCAGCGACGCAACACTCTCAATTCCCCCTCGGGATACGACAGAAGCTCTGCGGGCCATAAGCATTCTCCTTCTTGGAGTTGGAGTCGCACCTCTTTGGACCTCTCGTGATCGTTTAGAGCCGATACATGGAGCGTCTCGGCTCTTGAGGGCGCGACGGCGTTTGGTGGATTAGCATCCAGGGTCTGTGACTTCGATGCTCGATGTCTCCAGTGAGAAGCTCTTCATTTCACGCTTGGAGACGATTATATAGTAACGATGTCCAACCGGGAAAAATGCGACATTTGTTGTCATCTGAAAAAAACTTCTGACATTCCCCAGCGCACGAATTTCGTGAAGACACTGCATTTTTCCGCAGCGTTTTTTTCTGCATCTCTGGTAAAAACCCCCCGCACGTCCGCTCCGACACCGCCTCCAGCATCCCTTTCCGGCAACACACTTCTGACTCGACACCAACACGCTCACCCCCCTGCGCCCTCCCGTACACGCTCACCCCCCTGCGCACGCCCGTACACGCTCACGTGAGGCTCTGCACCTCACTCAAGCACCTCCCCTGCCCCGCTCTTCAGCACCAGATGATCCCGATGCACCACCTCATCAAAGTCTCGATGGCCCAGCCGGGCTTCGATCTCGCGAGTCTTCAGCCCTTTGAGCTGGTCCAGACTGCGGGCATCAAAATGTGTCAGCCCGCGCGCCACTTCTCGACCGTGCAGATCTTCCAGAATCACCAGATCCCCTTCTTCAAAGCCCCCTCGAACTGATACCACCCCTGATGGAAGAAGGCTCGAGCGCCGCTCTCGCAGGGCCTTCACCGCTCCTTCATCAATCACGATAAAACCTCGAGGCCGATGGGCAAAGGCCAGCCACTGCTTACGCCGACTGAGCGAGCGCCGCACCGGCTTAAAGTAGGTGCCCAGCGGCTCCCCGTCGAGCAGCCGTGGCAAGACCTCTTTCATGCGACCTGCGCAGATCACCGCTGGCGTACCTGCCACCATCGCTCGGCGTGCGGCTTCCAGCTTGGTCCCCATCCCTCCCGTGCCGACGGCCCCATCTTCCTCTTCTAAGGTCGGCAGATTTTGCTCTCCCTCCACCTCAAAGATGCGTTTTGCATCGGGAAACTGCTTCGGATTGCGCGTATAAAGCCCATCCACGTCACTTAAAAGCACCAGCAGCTCGGCTTCCACCAGGTTGAGGGTCAAGCTGGCCAGCCGATCATTGTCTCCCACCTTGATCTCCGTGGTGGCCACCGTATCGTTTTCGTTGATGATCGGCACACACCCTTGCTCCAGCAGATGCAGCAGCGTATTGCGAGCATTCAGAAATCGTCCCCGATGTTCCAGATCTTCGCCTGTCAGCAGCACCTGCGCGGCCACCAGTCCATGAATGGCGAGGGCTTCTCGCCAGCGGGCCATCAGCTCGATTTGTCCAATGGCGGCACAGGCTTGTTTGACCGGAAGTTGCTCCGGCTTTTTCTCCAGCTTGAGCACGGAGCGCCCCGCCAGAATCGCCCCTGAGCTCACCAGAAGCACCCTCAAGCCCCGCGCCTTAAGCGCCGCAAGCTGCGCCGCCAAGCTGTAGAGGGTGGGGAGATGAAGCCCTCCGGCCACGTCTCCCAGGGTTGCACTGCCCACCTTCACCACCACGGTACGCAGGGCCGGAAGCTTTCGTATGCTCATCACGTTCTTCCTCTTCTCTTAAGAGATGATACAAAGGGATCCACTTTAACTCCGTCCGCCTCAGCTCTGACGAGCCGTGAGGAGCGCGCTGGCGCATTAAGAAAAGAGGACGGAGGACGGAAAAGCCGGGGGGCAGAGTATACGGGCTCCGTTCAGTTCTGACAAGATGCGGAAGTCATTCCGATCTCCGCAGAAAAATTCACTTGATGCGGAATGCGTCATAAGCTTAAATATCTTTGGATACTTTGTCCGACATCCATGACAGCTTTGGATGACTCCGGCGACACTGGCGGCAGACTCGGCAGCGGAAGCAGCAGCGGCATTCAACATCCCCGATGGCGCAGACCGTCGAAGCACATGCTTTGACATAAAAATCCTTTAAAAGAGCGGGATTGTCTCTACTCTTTTAAAGTGTTTGTTGAACCTGCTTCTGTAATCCTGGAGCATGTTCTCTCCAGTCTTACAAGGAGAGCTGCTATGAATGATGAGCTTGCGGCGGAAGAAGAATTCTCGCGACGTGCTCGACAAGAAGAGTTCATCCCAAATCCACTCGAATCGTTGGGGCGAGATGAAGAATTTTCCCTTCACCTGCGCGCCCGACGTCTACAGCGCGGCCTGATGGTGGGAGCGCTGCTCGCCCTCTCTTATGTGGCGTATGCGTTCTGGCCCAGCTCCGTCACCCACCTCTTGGCCCTCAACCCCGAACTGAGAGCGGATGATCCCCGACAGTTCTTGCAACATCGACCTTCCGCGGCAGAGCAGCAGGCGTATCAATCCGTGGAGCCCGTGTTTGCGGTCACACTCCCTGCATGGCTGGAGGAGGTCCGCAGCTTTCACAGCTCGACCGGCCCCCGTGATCCCCGTGCGTTTCCTTCACTTTCCCAGGCTCGAGAGCGCCTCGAGGCATCGGTTCAACCTCGCCAGCCCGGAGACGAGGCACTGGCCGCCATCGTGGGCACGCTGATCCAGATCGGTGAGCGGGCTCAAGCGCAGGACATTCAGCCCATCGCCGAGACCCTCGACAACCTCAACCTGCTGGCACGCAGTCGGCAATGGCCTTTTGAGGTGCAGGGCGGGCTCGAGCAGGACGAAAAAGGTCTCTCGCTCAACATCCGGATCTATGAACAGGTGGGGGAGCAGCCTTTTACCCTGGATGGACAGTCTGTGGTGGTGCAGATCTTGGATCGGCTCAACCTCCAGCGCTATTTCCGCAGTCCGGATCCGGTCCTGCAAGCGGATCGAAAGGCGGTGCTTTATGCCCGCACCGTCATGCAAGAGGCCAATCGCCAGCTCCTCGCCAGCCTGCCTCCCGGTGGCCGGTGGATGCTCGAGCCTCGCACGCCCAGCGAGGAAACCGCCAAAGCCCTTGAGCTCAGCCTCGGAGAGCGTGTGCGCTCCGAATGGAATACTTTTTTGGACGCCCATCTGACGGAAGCCGAACGCCAAGAGCTGCCCGCCTTCACCCGCCAGATCGAGCAGCGTAATCGGCTCTATCGTGACATTAATGATCGGGATCCACGCCGACTCTCCATCACCGACCCCACCAGCATTGCCGGATCAGAAGGCAGCATGCGCCTCAGCTATCTCGAGCCCTATGCCGCTCGAGGCAAGGTCCGCATCACGGTGGAAGACTTGGTGGCCCTCAAGAAGCTGGATCAGGCGCTGGATGAACGTCTGCAAGCCGCTTCCGCCGGAATCCAACAGCTCTACCGGGAGCGGATGCAACAAGCCGCCGCCCGTGAGATCCGCTTTGAGCAGCTCATGGGCCAGCCTCAAAAGCCTGTGCCTGCCTTCGTGAAGCTGGAGGCTGGAGCGGATGCGCTCTCGACCAGTGCGTTTGTAGGCTCGGCGCTGGCCAGTGTGGTGGATGGTGGTGCCATGTGCTCGACCTCGCTGGCCGTTCAGGTCGGTGCAGCCCTCGACTCGGATCACCCCGAAAAGAGCAGCGCACGTTGGGTCTTGCAGCTTCTCTCTGAGAGCAAAGCTGCCGCCAAAACTCGGGCGGAAGTGCTGACCCAAGCGCAGGCGCTCATGCCGGTCTCGTGTGAGTCCCTGGGAATAAAAGCAAAAGCGGCCTACGTTCAGCATTTTGGAGCGTTGGCGGAGCTGACCCCCACCTCTGGCTCATTGGCCAGCTCGCACACCCTCGTGCCCTAACCTGCTCTCATTTCTTGCCTAATCGGATATCATCTCGCGGATGTTCGGCTTTGTGGATCACTACTGAGAGGGGTGAAGCACCTACTTGTGCGTTCCAGCTCATCTTTGGGGTTCTTGACGCTGCGGGTGGGTCTATTCAAACTCGGGGAGCTCAGGAATCTGCTTATGCCGGATGGACTCCAGCATGGTGGGCAGGGTCTTAAAGCGCAGCAGGGTTCCGTGCTCGTCGTGTGTTTCGCTCAAGACTCGAGCGTTGGTATGGATAAAGTGGACCATACTCTGCTGCTGATAGGTGAAGCGCATCTCGGCATCCACCATCTCTTCTTCAAACCGCTGACAGATCACCTCGTGAAGGCGGGCCACATCGGAGCTCTGAAGGGCGGACATAAAGATGGCCTCGGGATGGAGCAACTGAAGCTCCGCCACACGCTCGGAGGTCAAGCGATCAATCTTGTTGAACACGAGCTGACGTTTACGACCTCCTGCGCCGATCTCCTCCAACACTTGCAGGGTGGTGGCCAGCTCTCCGGCGTAGTCTTCAGAGGACGCATCAACCACATGCAGCAGCAGTGAGGCGTCAAGGGCTTCATCCAAAGTCGCCTTAAACGAGTTGATGAGGCCGTGGGGGAGCTTTTTAATAAAACCCACCGTATCGCTGACCAATGCGGGGGGCTGAGTGGCCGGTCTCAGCAAACGAATGCGGGTGTCGAGGGTGGCAAAAAGTTTGTCCGCGATATACACATCCGCCTGTGTGAGCGCGCGCATGAGCGTGGATTTTCCGGCGTTGGTATACCCCACCAGGGCCACTTGGGGCAACACACGCCCTCTCCGCTTCTGTTCCTGAGATCGTTCGACCCGCGCCAGCTCGACCCGAAGCTCGGCCAGCCGGTCGCGCACCTTGCGCCGATCCAGCTCGAGATGGGACTCCCCCTTCCCTTTGGCGCCGATGCCATAGGCACGATCCGCCCGCTGCACACCCGTGCGCACGCGAGGGGCTTGATACTCGAGCCGCACCATCTCCACTTGGAGCTGGGCCACGCGGGTACGGGCATGTTTTTGGAAGATCTCCAAGATCACCGTGTTCCGGTCGAGCACTTGAGCGCCCACTGCTTCGGCCAAGTGATTGGTCTGCGCAGGTGAGAGGCCATCGTCGAAGACCAGCACGAGCTCTCGCCGCACCACCGGCACCCGCGAAAACTTATCGACCTCACCTTCTTCCTCTTTGTTGAGGCGGGCGATCAGCTCCTTGAGCTCTTTGACCTTACCGGAGCCGAACACGGTCACGGGATCGATGGTGGTTCGCTTCTGATGAAACTCTCCCACCACGGTCAAGCCCAGGGTCTCACAGAGACGGCGCAGCTCGAGCAAGGAGTGGGCCAGTTGTTCATCGGATTCTTTTTGGGACTGAATGGCCGCCAAGACTACTTTGGGTGGGCTGATCTCATTCTCAAGGGAGAGTAGATTCATACGAACTCCTTCAGGGAACCTCGGGGCGAGCACCTTCTTCGAGAATGACTCGGCCCGTCCCCGGATCGAGTCTCAACGAAAGGGAACCCTTCCATGCCAGCTCGAGCCAGGGAAGCACATGCTCGGTACGCCAGCCTTTGGCAAAAAGAGAGGGCAAAATACGACCATCACACCACGCTCGGACCAGCCCTTCCAGATCCGGTACGGTGGCCAAGAGCGCCGCCGACATGCCGAGGGTTTCTGCGCGAAGCTGAATGACGGCATCCATAAAGCTCACGGCGGAGCCATAATGAGGCTGCTCCAGCTCTCCCAATGAACGATCAAACTCGCTCAGATCGGTGACTTCCAGACCTCGCCGAATGGCTGCCAAGATATCATGGCCAGACTCAGCGACGGTGCGATCATAGATCTGGCGGATTTCACGCAGCTCTTTAAGGTGTGAAGGGGTGCGACGCGAGAGATTGGTCATCACGTCGTCTGGCAACACCACTCGGGCAGGAACATCGGTTCGGGCCGCTTGGAGCTCTCGCCACGCCGCCAGCTCCCGCAGCACCGCGAGCTGACGCGGTGAGAGGTTGGTCCAGCCCAGGGTTCGCCGCCAACGTTCACGAGGCTCTGGCATCAAAAACCGACTCGGATGATACAGCCGCTCCATCTCCTCAAAGAGCCAATCCATGCGCTGCGCTGCGTCCAGACGGCTGCGGAGCTCTTCGTAGAGGGGGAACAAAAACCGCACATCGTCGAGGGCATATTCGAGCTGCTCAGCCTTCAGGGGGCGGCGGCTCCAGTCGGTGAGGCTCTCGGTTTTGGATAAGACCTTGCCGAGCACCTTTTTGACCAGCGGTGCGTAACCCACCATATGTCCGAAGCCTACAAACGCAGCGGCGGTCTGGGTATCAAAAACACGACTGGGCAGGCGTCCCATCCGGCGAAACAAGAGCGCCATGTCTTGATTGCCCCCATGCACCACCACCATCCGCTCGGGATGGCTCAGCAGCTCAAAGAGAGGCCCCAAGTTGATGTCGGCATGCATGTCGATGGCGGCGGCTCGCTGGGCATCCCCAAGCTGAAGCAAGTCAAAGCGAGGGAAATAACGGCGCTCCGCCGCAAACTCCGTATCCAGTGTGAGAACGGGGCTGGAGGAGAGCTGCTCAACCAAGCTGTCCAGTTCTTTCTGGGAACTCACAAACATCGGCGGATCCTTACGCAGTTGATGAGGCCCTGGGCGCAAAACGCTCAGGAGACCTCTGAGGGCGGAATGAAGAGCGCCGCAAAGGAACGTGGCGAGAGAGGTTCACCGGTGGATTCTTCCACAAAATGATCCCAACGCCAGCGAGCGCCCGGAGCAAATACGGCTCGGCTGAGGAATGCTCCGACCTCTGAATGATCGCCATAGTATACGGTCCAGGGGTCACGGCCCGGATAAAAACGGCGACAGATGGTGTCATGAAGCTGCGAGGCGTACAAATCGCCCAGCAGATAGTTATGGTAATACACCGGGGACGAGACGAGGTGGATTTTTGCAGCCCAATCCGGCGCCTGTCGCCCTTCAGGGGGTGTCAGGCCCTGATATCGCGCGACGAGCTGCCACCACAAGGCATTCAGATCCTGCTCGGGGTGCATGTAGAGCTGCCGCTCAAAGTGGGCCATCACCAGACACCAGCGGGCAAAGATCAAGGCTCCCATGCAGGTACGTGCGCGCAGGCGAGGGGCCAGTGTGCGGGTTTCTTCTTCAGAAAGTCCCACATACCGCTGCATCCAGTAGGCATTGGCGCTGAGCCGTCCCATCAAGTTGGCCACGCCTTCGGTGGTGAAGGTGTGCGCCGCTGAACGCAGCAACCACGGCAAGGGCTGAGTGGAGATCCCCAGATCATAAACGGCGTGCCCCAGCTCATGCAACATGGTGTCCATCCAATGTTCGGAGGGCACCACGGAGCACATGATGCGCACGTCGCCGGAGCGGTCGATGTCCGTGCAGTAGGCATGCTGGTACTTGCCGGAGCGCCCGTAGAGGTCGGATTTCTGGAGCACTCCATCCACCGGCAGGCCCAGCTCCTGATAAAACTGCTCGGCCAGCTTCACGACATCTTTATTGGCATAATACGTGTCGAGATCCACCGAGCCTGCCGAAGGGGTCTCCTGGAAAAACCGATCTTCGTAGTGCCAGGGCCGAAGCTCGGCCTCCGAAATACCAAACCGTTGAGCCAAGTGCTTGTCGAGGGTCGTCTTGAGCTGCCGGAAGGGCTCATCAGTGCGCTCAGCCATCTCGTTGAGCAGCACAAACAGGGCATCTTCGTTTTGCTCGCCGGACTCCAGCGCCAGATGATAGTAGTTGGCGTACCCAAGCTGCTGAGCGGCTTGATTGCGCAGGCGTACCAGCTTGAGCATGTCCGCTTCGACCACCCGCCCGATGCCTTTGGAGGCTTCCCACACCTGCTGACGATAGGCCACATCGTCGGAATGGCGGAGCACTTTGCCCACTTCATTGTCGCTGAGCTCGACGCCGTGTACGGTGGCCCGATATTTATTGAAGTGCTCACCGAGCTGAGCGGAGAGCGTGACGATCTCTTCCATCAGCTTTTCATCAAACTGAGTCGAGAGATAGACATTATAAAGTAAGTCGAGCTGGCGCTTGAGCAGGGGGTCTTTGACCTCACCGGAGGCACGAAGCGCCCGGAGCTCTGCAAACTCTTCTCGATTGGTGTAGAGGCGATTGAGGTTGAGCTCGGTTTCGGCGAGCTGCTCATAATCGGAGGAGACACCGGATGCGGTGGCCTGCCAGTGGGCCAGGGCGCTGGACTGGGCCAGGGGTGCCAGTTTACCTTCGTGCTCCATGAGAAAGGAGCGGAAGCGGCGTTCTGACTCGTTGGTGGGGCTGGAAAAACCGCCTCCCCCGCCGGACAATCCCATCACGCCCATCAGATTCAGTGGTGCCAACAGCCATTGTGTCAGGAAGCGACGCGCCTTCATTGAACCCCCTTCTGCTGAATCGGTGCCAATCCCTCAGCACGGCGAGCATCCGTCCAGCTTGTTCTTTCTTTACCTGATGTTGTCGCACTTGTACAGGATGAATTGAGGTTATAGGGCGGCGAAGGCCCTTCGTCAATCTTCACCTATATGCTTGATTCCGGCCAACCGCGCGGAACCTCTGATATATGGAGCACGACAGACTACAAAAGGATCAAAAAATGATGCGACTTTTTAAAGGAACCTTGTCACCTGTGAAGTCCGTGTGTATCTAAATGCCCGTGAGGCCCCCTGAACATGCAGACAGGAATGGGTTCCTCTGAGCAGACTTGTCCCGTGTAACCGTTCTCTAAGATTCAGTGTCCTTCACCGTGACGAAATCTCTTCATGGTGTGTCTTAAAAAAGGAGTCAATCATGCTGACTGTCGGTGATAAGTTCCCCAATTTTTCGCTGCAAGCCGCTGTGAGCCTGGAGAAGGGCAAGGAGTTTAAGACCCTCTCCAACACCGACTTCCCTGGGAAGTGGCAGGTGATCTTCTTCTGGCCGATGGACTTCACCTTCATCTGCCCGACCGAGATCGTCGAGTTCAGCAAGAAGGCGGGAGAGTTTGCCGACCGTGAAGCGGTGGTGCTCGGGTTCTCCACCGACACGCACTTCGTTCACCTGGGCTGGCGCAACGCACACGCGGACCTGCGCGACCTTGAGATCCCGATGGTGGCCGACACCAAGCGGGAGCTCTCCACCCAGCTTGGCATTCTCCACAAAGAGGCCGGTGTGCCCCTGCGTGCCACCTACATCGTCGATCCCCAGGGTGTGATCCGTCATGTCTCCGTCAACGACCTGAGCGTGGGCCGTAACGTGGACGAGACCCTGCGCATCCTCGACGGCTTCCAGACCGGTGAGCTCTGCCAAGTCGGCTGGCGTCCGGGTCAGAAGACCCTCAACGGTGCCGGAGACCGTAAAAAAGCCTCCTGAGGTCTGTGATGCGGACGTCTTGCCCTGCGCAGACGCCCGTTCTCCAGTTTAAGGCGCTGAGCTCGCAGTGATGAGCTGCCTCAGCGCCTTTTGATTTTCTTCCCGATCTCCAGGGCTGCTGGAATCAACGGCAGTCGATGGACACGCCGCCTTCTTCCTTTGCTTCTCCTTGGCCCTGGTGTATAACAGGAAGCTGCAATTTGATGTTGTGTATGGAGAGTTGGGCATGGCCTTGACCATTAAACCCCTGACGCACGATACGCTCGACGTTCTCGCCTCGCTGGTGGTGGCCTTCTACGACGAAGATCCCAGCGCCACCACCATGAGCTTCGCCCGAGCACGCCTTCAGGCGGAGGCCATGTTGCGCCGTCCCGAGCGGGTGGCCGCGATGCTCATCATGGAAGAAGATCAGATCGCCGGATACGCCTTGCTCGTCCCTTATTTCTGTAACGAGTATGGCGGCGAAGTCCTCGTGGTCGATGAGCTGTACGTGAAACCCGAGTTTCGTTCACAGGGTCTTGGCTCTACCTTCCTGGAATATCTCAAAGTGTGGGCGCTGGAGCAAGGCAGTGTGCGCCTCATCCTGGAGGTGATGCCCGAAAATACGCGGGCGCTCCAGTTTTACCAGCGTGCAGGGTTCACCTCCGATGGGCGGCATGTGCTGACCTACGCCTTACGCGATCCCGAGCCCTTCACTGGAGAATCCTAAACATGCAGCGGCTCAAACAGGTGCTGAAGTGGATGGGAGGGGTGCTTGCGCTTCTCTTGGTATTGTTGGTGTCGGTTGGATTTTATTTCCACAAGCCCCGCCCCTCCGGTCAAGCCGGTCCTGAAGCCGATGCCCTCGCTCGTCAAGTAGAACAAGCCGTCCAGCGTGAAGCCTGGGATCGTACTCATGCCATTACGTGGGTCTTTGGGGGACGAAATACCCACCTTTGGGATCGCACGCGCAACCTCCACCGGGTCTCATGGCAAAAAGGTGAGCAGCGGGTCGAGGTCTTGCAAGATCTCTCTGCACCGGAGCAAGGAGTTGTCACCCTCGGAGGTGTACCGGTTCCGTCGGACGACGCAGGCTCCTATCTCCAGAAAGGGTATGCCACCTGGATCAACGATGCCTTCTGGCTCAATCCGTTGGTCAAGCTCTTTGACGAGGGCACCGTGCGGGAGCTTCTGCCCCCCGTGGATGGACAGCAGCGCCTGATGCTCCGTTACCAATCGGGTGGCTTGACCCCCGGAGACGCTTACCTTTATACCTTGGATCAAAACCTGATCCCGGTGGCGTGGGAGATGTGGGTCTCCATCATTCCGGTTGGGGGAATACGGGTGACCTGGGAAGGCTGGCAGACCCTGCACACCGGTGCAAAAGTCTCCACCGTGCATGCCATGCCCATGCGGGAGCTGCTCTTAACCGATGTGCGCTCCGCCGATTCTGCCGCTGAGCTCAACGGCGATGTCGATCCTTTTGCGGCTTGGCTGGAGCAGCGCACCAAACCCTAAGTCCGTTCTCTCCGAATGTGTGATGTGCAGCACGCGCTGATGGCTGGATGTGGCCGGCTGTCGTCTGAACAACGACGCCGAAATGTGGACCTGAAGCGGAAAGCAGAGCATGAAGCATCGTGGGGCAGCCCTCAGATTTGTCCGTGCAGCGGTGAGCAGTCTGCTGATCAGCAGCCTGATGGTCCCGGTTTTGGCCAACACCCTCGACCGCTTGTCCGTCTCGGACTCCCAAACGCCAGACATGTTGATGGCCCAAGCCAATCCTCGTGCGGGTAAGAAGGTCGGCAACCAAGCCGTCAAGATACCACCGGGGCTCGAGCGGCTGGCCCCTCGTCCCCTTCGCCCTCCGGTTGTGCTGGTGCCCGGCCTGTACCTGAGCCCTCAGCTCTTCAGCCGTGGTCCTGCCGGTGGACTGGCACTCTGGCTCGACCGGCATGGGTATGAAGTGTGGCTGTGGAATCCCTGGCAAAACTCCCCTGCTAAACTGGAAAACATGCTACAGGAGGCCAGCCTGCTCGCGGCCATCATCACCGAAGCCAATGGCGAAGCGCCGTTGTGGGTGGGGGTGGAGCTGGGCGGCTTGATCGGACTGCTCACCGCTGAGCGGGGGGGATCGATCAAAGGCGTGGCCAGCCTGAACTTGAGGGCTCGGCTCGATCAGTGTACCCCCACTCAGCGTAAGGTCTTGGCCCACGGCATCTCGGGGGCTCAGGGCGAGCTGATTTCGACCCTCTCGTCGGTGTGGAGCTGGGGGGATGTGTCCTCAGAACGGCTGACCACGGTCTTGGTGCAGGATGTGCAGGCCCCCTCCCCCTCTTTTCTGATGGAGCTGGCGGGCTATTGTGAAGGAAAGCCTCCTCCGCTGCCGCGCTGGGAGCGGCTATGGCTGCCGACCCTTTTTCTGACCTCCCCACGAGATGGAAATGCCCCAGCAGAGCTCGTGCTTGATCAATACGACCGGGCCCCCAAAGAGATGCGCCGCCTCGAGTGGGTGGATCCTTTTCCGGCCCCCAGTCATCTGGGTATTCTCTTATCTGACAAGACTGTCTGTTGGGTCTATCGTCCGCTGCTGCGCTGGATGCGCTCTGGACAAGCCGACACCCGCACCCCCCTGCCGATGGTGCCTGCCACTCTCAACGGGGCCGCGCGCGGGAAGGATCAACCATGAGATATGCTCACACCCTCGGCATCATGCTGGCCGTGGCTTTTGTGGCCTGTGCGCCTCGCCTGGAGCCGGTCAGTCGGCATATTGGAGCGCATGAACATACGGTGGAGACCCCGGATGGCTGGCAGCTCGGGGTGATCCACCTACCGCCGACGGAGCGTCCACGTCCCGGGCAGGCCCCGGTGATCCTCGCCCACGCAACAGCTTGTAATACTCGTAACTACGACCTGCTGGAGCGCTCCAGCCTGGCTCGACATCTGGCCCGCGCCGGATTTGACGTGTGGGTGGTGGAGTGGCGAGGCGGCCCCTTGGGAGCACGTCCTCGCACGGATGGGCGGGTGAAGCGAGGACATTTTAACGCCTTCACCGAGCGCCAGTACGACTGGGATTTTGACACCTTGGTCAACGTGGATGCACCGGCCATCGTCAAGCGGGTACAGCGCTGGTCGGGCCATCAGGAAGTTCACTGGCTGGGGCATTCCTTGGGCGGGATGGTGGGCTGGGCGGCGGATGCGCGTGCCACCGTGACCAGCTTTCGGAGCCTGATTGCGGTGGGATCTCCGGCATCCTATGGACATCCGCATGCCCTAGCACGTAAAGCCGGACCTGTGATGGGGGTCATGCCCTTGATGGGAGGGCTTCCTGCTCGCAACAGTATGGCGCGAGTGGCCCCTTTGAAGGGGCTGATTCCTGCAAAGCTCCTGGGCTCCGCCATGAATATGGACAATATGGAGCCTGCCGAGACCGACTTGATCTTTCGAGCGCTGTTTGAGGACAGCCCACGGGGGCTCATGCTTCAGTATAAACGCTGGATTGAGCGGGGAGAAGTGGTCAGTCGTGATGGCCGCTTCAGCTACACTCAAGCCTTGCCCCAAGTGCGCACACCCTTGTTGGCGCTCTCGGGGAGAGCGGATCGGATCGCACCTCCCTGGACGGTGTATCCGCTCTATGCATACGCTTCCAGTCGAGAAAAGCGCTGGCATACTTTTGGGGTGGCGGAAGGCAACCGCATCGACTATGGCCATCTCGATCTCTTGCTGGGCAAGAACGCACCTGAAGAAGTGTTTCCGCTGATCCAACGTTGGCTGGAAGAGCACTGAGAGATGTCGAGCTGCGACATCACCGCCCACCGCTGAGCTGCCCCCCCCCTCATCTGGCTCTCTCATCTGGCCCTCTCATCTGGCCCCTGCCCTTATCACACACGCATGAGACAGATCACAGTATAATACGGCACCCATGCAGAGGCGTGGCATTCATCCCTTATTTGGAGGCATACATGAGCAGCATCCTCGGTCAGCTCTTTCGGATCAGCACTTGGGGCGAGTCTCACGGCGGTGGCGTGGGGGTCGTGGTCGATGGCTGTCCGGCGGGTTTATCCTTGAGCGAGGCCGATCTTCAGCCAGATTTGGATCGTCGGCGTCCGGGTCAGAGCCGCTTGGTGACGCCACGAAATGAGCCGGATCGTGTGCGAATTCTGTCGGGTGTTTTTGAAGGCCGGACCCTCGGAAGTCCCATCAGCTTGGTGGTGGACAACACCGATGCGGATGCCTCCAAGTATCTGGAGATGAAAGATCTGTATCGACCTTCTCATGCCGACTACACCTATGAAGCCAAGTTTGGCCTGCGTAACTGGCAAGGTGGAGGGCGGGCCAGC
>JBJTQF010000312.1:0-1593 GCA_046075485.1 Myxococcota bacterium
AGGTCCGATTTGTGAGGAGCTCGAGCAGCTCGCGCTGAGCTTCTTCTTCCGAGGGAGCGGTGGCGAGGGCGGTCATGGCAGCCTCAAGCGGATCGGCATCGGCACAGGACTCGATGGCGACCTTGAGGGGTTCAGGGAGAGGACCATAGAGTCGAGGCCAGAAACGCTGAAGGGCGGTGGAAGCAGCCGCTCGACGGCGCTGGTTTCCTTGTTGCATGCCTTGCTGAATGCCTTGTTGCATGCCTTGTTGCATGCCTTGTTGCATGCCTTGTTGAATGCCTTCAAGCCTGCCTTCAAGCCTGCCTTCTTGACGACGTTCCTCTGACCATTGCTGGTACGTCTTCATCGCGTTCATCACGACCTCCTGCTCCTGAGGATCCAGCTCTGTCACTGGTTCTTGAATTATACGCCATTTCTCCAAAAGATTCAGCACCGGTGTTCTGAGCGGGTCATCCTCCGCCAGCCCTTTGAGCTCGGCCACCGCACGTTTGAGGGTCCGCCCTCGCCCCATCAAACGGAGGGTTAAGGTCTGACGTTCCTCCGGAAGCTCATCCAGGACCACCAGGCCCAGGGGCATCAGCTTGCTGCTCTGATATACGCCTTGGGGCCACTTCTTCAGCGCCCACCAGTCCCTTCCGTCATCTTCCCAGAGAGGCTTGAGCGCCGCCTCCTTAACGAGGGTCTCGGGAGCGGAGGGGGTGACGACCCACATCGCACTTTCGAGCACGGCGGAAGCGGTCTCAACCTTACGTCGAGCGGCAAGCCAGCTCATGGAGAGCTTAGCGGAGGCGTTCCAGAGATGCTCAGCCTCCAGCGAGCGACGGTAGGGCTCGAAGTAGGCGCGGCCAGCCACCAGCCTGCCCGGGAGTCCATGCTGCTCGAGGATTTCAGGAGCCAGGGCGGCGGTGGCCTCAAAGGAGATATCGATTTTGAGGGGCTCGGCGAGGAGCTCCTTGCCAGCGATGATGTTGCCGAGGGGCTCGAGGACGGCGGCGAAGAGATCCTTGGCAAACTGGTCATGTCGTTCACGGGTCATGAAAGACTCCGGCTTTGATGGAAAAGGGAGGGCCGTGAGCAGGTCTTGGCTTGCGGGTGCATGCCAGTATCGTGCATGCGTGCATGCGTGTGCGCACGAGCGTCAGACCTGTTGGCTACGGGGAGAGAAGTAGTCGCGGGCAACATGTGTGTCAAGGGGCATTTTCTGGCAACGCAGGAAGCATATGCTTCAGGGTATTTTGGGGGGGGCTTGTGTACACTGACACAATGGCTGGGAGGGAGGGATGAGAGATTCTTGCTTGTTACGGCGTCAAAGCGGTTGAGTTTCTACTGCACAGTGGCGTCGAGGTCATCGAGGTCACAGTCCGCAGGGTTGAAGCCGCTGGGGGCATCTGAGCGCATGCGACGAACTCTGAGGGTGTAAATACTGAAAGAAGCAGCGCAAACGGTAAATTCAGGTCCGATTTGTGAGGAGCTCGAGCAGCTCGCGCTGAGCTTCTTCTTCCGAGGGAGCGGTGGCGAGGGCGGTCATGGCAGCCTCAAGCGGATCGGCATCGGCACAGGACTCGATGGCGACCTTGAGGGGTTCAGGGAGAG
>JBJTQF010000313.1:0-44291 GCA_046075485.1 Myxococcota bacterium
CCAGCCTGCCTTCCAGTATGCCTTCCAGCCTACCTTCCAGCCTGCCCTGCTCGAGACCGTTCCTCGTATAGTGCCGTGCCCAAGCGTTCTGGTAGCTGATGGCGTCCATGCGTTCCTTCATCTCGAAGACCGACGCAAACCGCAGGTCTGGGCTTCGGCTGACTTTTCTGAGCTTGTCGTCCACTTCGTTGAGTAGTTCTACTCCCATCTTCTGGACCTCCTCGCGTGAGAGCTGCTCGCCGTGCTTCAGATAGTATAGCCATTTCTCTTGCTCAGTGTGCAGCTCTTCCGTCATGAGCTTAAACTTACGCAGCTCCGCAAAAACCAGGGTGAGCTGGTCCGACAGTTCTTTTCCAGAATCTACGTCACACAGCCGCGCGTGCGTCACGGGCTTGAGCCACTCTGAGACCGGAGTCAGCAGATTCCAGCTCAAGATATGAATGCTGATCGAGCGCCCCAGCTCGGCGTAGTCTTCTCCGGCATCGAGCTGCTGAGCATGAATCCGGGTCAGATAGAAGACGGCCCGCGCCATATAGTCGGGCTGCCCGGTGAGCTGAAGCTCAATGTGCAGCAGACACCCCTTGTCATCCCGGACGAGGAGATCTAAAACCGGTGTTTTATCACCCGCCCTTGAGCTGAGCTGCCGGGTGTCAAGTCGCTCGACCTTGCGGATCTGCTCGTGCTGCTTGAGGCCGAGCAAGGCGTTGAGCAGCCCAATGAGAAGGCGATGGTTGTTTTCAGCGTCAAAGACCCGGAGAAAAACGACCTCTAAGATAAGCTTGAGCTTGCCATCGAAGTCATGCCGAAGGATGTGCTCGGAGTAGGCTCTGAAGAGCATGTCGAGCTGTTCCGAGTTCTCAGGGATGTCAAAGATGTCAATTGTGTCGATTGGCACGTAGAAACCCTCATCAATATGGGGAACTAAACCTCGTGCGCAGCTTAACACAAATGTCGGAGGGTGGATATTTGATCTTCTGCGGAGCTGAGTCGGGGGCGTCCGTCGGGCGGGTCTGCTCATCCTCTCATCAGGCGGATGGAGGCGAATGGAGGCGGATGGAGGCGGATGAAGGCGGATGGAGGCGGATGAAGGCGGGTGCCGCCTCGCTCATCCTCCTAGCAGGTCGAGCAGCTCTCCTTCACTCAGCGCGCTCAAGAAGCTGCCGTCTCCTCCCAGCGCGGCATCCGCAATCGCTCGTTTTTGTTCCTGGAGCTTGAGCACTTGCTCCTCGATGCTGTCGGCGGCGATCAAGCGGTTGACCACCACGGGGCGCGTCTGGCCGATGCGGTAGGCCCGATCCGTCGCCTGATCCTCCACTGCCGGATTCCACCAGGGATCCAGGTGATAAACATAGTCCGCCGCCGTTAAGTTTAAGCCTGTGCCACCCGCTTTCAGCGAGATCAGAAAGACCCCGGGGCCTTCTGCCGCTTGAAAACGCGCCACCACCTCCGCACGATCCCGCGTGGAGCCGTCCAGCCGTACCCAGGCGATCCCCGCCTCTTGGAGCGCCGGTTCTACCCGATCCAGCAGCGAGGTCCACTGACTGAACACCAGCGCCTTATGGCCCTCCTCGAGCACCACCTCGAGCTGCTCCACCAGGAGCTTGACCTTGGAGCTGGTAAGGCGTCCGACGTCGTCACCGCCGGGCACCAGCCCTGCATGACAGCAGGCTTGCCTCAAGCGGAGCAGGATTTCCAGCACCTGGAGCGTGTTCCGTTTCAGCCCTTGCCCTTCGAGCAGCTTCTGCACCTCCTTCTGCCCCGCCGAACGCACCGCATCATAGACCCGCCGCTCCTCCTTGCTGAGCCGCGCTTTGAGCACCACCTCCGTCTTGCCGGGCAGGTCTTGGGCCACCTCTTGCTTGTGACGCCGGAGCAAAAACGGCTGCACCCGCGCACGCAAGCGCATCACCGCCCGCGCATCCGCCTGCTCCTTGCCGCTGTAGAGCGCCTCAAACGCCGAACGACTGCCCATCACCCCCGGATTGACAAACTCTAAGATGCTCCAGAGCTCCGCCAAACGATTTTCGACCGGCGTGCCTGTCAGCGCCAGCCGGTGCGGAGCCTTCAGCGAACAAGCCGCCTTCGCCGCCTGACTGTCGGGGTTTTTGATCGCCTGCGCCTCATCCAGGATGATCCGCCGCCAGCCCACCGCCTGAAGATCCTTCTGGTCCAGCCGCAGAATGGCATAACTCGTGATCACAAGCTGCGCTGAGCGCAGATCATCCACCGTGCGTTTGTCTCCGTGATAGACCTTCACCGTCAGCGCAGGGGTGAATTTTTGAGCCTCTCGAGCCCAGTTATCCAGCACCGACGTCGGCGCCACCACCAGCGTCGGACCCGCCTCCGCCCCATCACTGAGGATCACCCCCAGGGTCTGCAAGGTCTTGCCCAGACCCATATCATCCGCCAAGATCGCCCCCAGCCCTTGATGCTCCAGGTGTCTCAGCCACCGATAGCCCTCGAGCTGATAGGGACGCAGCAACGCTTGCAGCCCCTCGGGAACCGCCACGGGCTCCACCCGATGCCGACTCAGCAGCGCCTGCTTGAGCTTCTCCGCATCCGGAGCGGCATCCGCTTCTTCCATCAGCCGTGCCATCAACGGTGCCCGGGCCGCCTCCGGCCCCTTCGGATCGGTCTCCAACAGGGCCTCGAGCACATCCCCGAAGCGCTCGAACCAGTCGGTCGGCAGACGCGCAAACCCTCCGTCGAGCAACGGCACCAAGCTGGACCCGTGACGATACGCCTCCAACAGCGCCGCCGCACTGAGCGCACTGCGCTGCTCCACATGCGGGTCACGAAGCTGTGCAAGCCCTCTCAGACTGTTACGATCCGGCGGAAGCGTAAAGGCCAGCTCCAGCTCTCCCGTCGTGCTGTTGCGCTCCCAGCGTGCTTGCAGCGCCGAGCTGTGGAGCTTCACCCGCTCCGCTAAGTGCGGATTTTCCACCATGCCCGGAAATCTCGGGTAGACCTCCCTCACAAAATGCAGCAGCTCCTCCCCTGCCAGCGTGCGCGAGCGTGAGGGCTCCAGCCCCAGCCGCATGAGCTGCGCGCTCAAGGTCTTCTCGATGCCGGGGTGACGATGTGGCAAGCTGCGAGTTCCTTGCAGCAGATGGAGCTTCTCGCCGACCACCACCGCCGTAGCCGGAGCGCCATACACCACCTGCGCCATCACCTCCAGGCTTCCCGCCGTGCGTCCTGGGGTGAGCACCAGCCGCGCATAAGGCCGGACTTGGCTGGCCTCTGGCTTCTGGCGTGTGCGCAGCTCCACCTGGATATGGCTCTGAAGCCGAGGCAGGACATGGGTAAAAAAGTCGGAGATATTGGCTCCCGAAAACAGCCGTCCGCGCTCGTAGAGCTCCAGCTCTTGACGCGGCAGCGAAGCCGGGCCAATCGGTCGAAGCTCCACGGGCTCCCCCTCCACCAGCGCCAGGGGAGGCGCTCCTCGAAGCTGCTCCAGAAGCTGAGGCGAAGGGGTCAGGCGTACCACCAGCCCTTTGGGGTGATCCTCCGCCACCAGAATGGGACGGAGTGGTTCCGTGCGCACCTTGACCGGTCGATCCTCCACCCAGACCTCCGAGCAGAGCGCCAGCGCACTGAGCAGGGCAGGAATCCGCTCTGGCAAGAGCCCGAGGCGTTTCAGCGAGAGCACTTGGCCATCCCCTGCACTCACCCGCTCATGGGGGGGCAGCGAGGGCGTCACCAAGAGCTGAGGCGGCTGGCCTTCTCGTAGCACATGACTCTCGACGTGATAACGACCATCACGCACGCGCAGGACGTGGCGGAGCTTCACCAGCGTGGAGACATTGGAGGTGCCAGTAGAAGGGCTCGACGCCGCCGAGGACTTGCCGACAACGCTGGGCGCTCGTCGAGCGGGCGGCGGCGTGGGGCTCGCGTTCTCCGGCGTTGCTGGCATATGAGGGGCTGAGACAGGAGCAGGGACCACACGACTGGGGGACTCGACCGCTCCGCGAGGGCGGACGGGTGCGGCTCCGGGGCCGTTCTCCAGCGAGATCTGCCCTTTTTTGACCCCTTGATGGAGGAAGATCGCAGCAGCGGCCACATGCGCGCAGGTGCCATCGGTGGTTTTGCAGGGGCAATACCAGTCTCCCATGCCGAGATCCAGCTCGACGCGGAAAGGCAAGAAGCGGTTGGGAGGCTGCACTTCAAAATAGAGGCGCTGGTCTTCCTGCTGAACCCACAGCACACTGCCGTCTCGAGCCCACTGCACAGCGGACGACCAGGCAGGAGCGGGCAGGCCATCTTTGACCTCCTCGAGCAGCTCTTGAGGGGACATCATCGGCACTTCTCCTCTGAATCAGGCGCAAAGAGAGGGCAGTGTAATGAGGGTGTGGTTTTGGTGCAACAAGGAAGCAATATGGAAAGGAGGATCGCGCGAGGCAACGCGCTCATCTGCCATCACGCGGTGTCATCACGCGGTGTCATCACGCGGTGGCTCAGCGCCGACGGCTGAGCAGACGTTCGATGCGTTCAAGGCGTGTGCGCAGCTCCTGTCCCAGTCGCAGCAGTCCTACCACCGCCGCCAGGATCAGAAAAAAGCTCGCCTGCGGAGGCGCGTGTACGAAGGTCGCCAAGCTGATCCCAAACAAGACCCCCATCAGCGCATTCAGCAGGCTGGAGCTGAGCAACCAAGCCCAGCGAGGCTCATTCTTTTGAACCGACTGTTCGCCGTTCTCGCGGGGAGGACTGGGACGAGGCGGGGAGGTTTCGGCATGATTTGCCTGCCCGCTGGCTTTTGTGCTGTCTCCCGCGCTTTGTGAGCTGCTCGTGTTGCTCGTGTTGCTCGTGTTGCTCGTGTTGCTGCTGGCCCGTTCATTTCCGCTGCTGCTGGGGTTGGATGGGCTCTCACGCTGGGCGCTGCTGGATTTTTCGGCGCGTTTTTTCCAAAAGCCTTCTTGCTCCGCCTGATGGATGCGGCGTTTCATTTCTTCGGCGGCGGCGCGTGCGGCGTCCGATTGAGGCCCGACTGGCTCATCGGGGTCTTTGGGTTCTGGGCGTGGAGAGGCTCCTTGAGCGCGTGCGGACGAGCTGGCCCGTGCTTTTCGCAGCAGCTCCTCGAGGGGATCGTCTTTATCGTCGCTGCTGTCGCTGTCTCCCCACGCGGTGGTTTTGAAGCCCAGGGAGCGGTCATAAGCGGTGCGTTTGGCGCCATCTTTGAGCACCTCGTAGGCTTCTTGGACGCGCTTAAACTGCTCCACGGCGTGGGGGTCATTGGGGTTAAAGTCGGGGTGATAGCGCCGAGCTTGGGCGCGGTAGGCTTTTTTGACCTCTGCCATCGAAGCCGATGGCAACACACCGAGCAGGTCATAATGATTGGAGGTCTTTGGCATGCGTGCCCCCTACACGGCTCAGCCGCTCTTGCGGGCCAGCTCTTTCTTTTTGATCTTCTCGACGAGGGTGGTTCGGTTCATGGAGAGCAGGGAGGCCGCCTGGTTCTTGTTCCAGTTGGTGCGGTCGAGGGCTTGGAGGATGAGGGCCTTCTCGAACTGCTCCACGGCGTCATAGAAGTTGACCCCTTCATCGGGGAGGTTGACGTCTGCCGATTTTGCCAACGGTTCTGTTGTACGATAGCGTTGGATTTTTTCGGGCAGCTCCGACAGTCGCACCAGCTCTCCATCGTTGAGAATGGCGAGGCGTTCGACGACGTTCTTGAGCTCGCGGATATTGCCGGGCCAGGGGTAGTTGAGGATCGCCTCCAGCGCCTCGGTCTCGAAGCCGCTGAGGGTGGAGCCCAGGCGCTCATTGAAGTCGCCCATAAAAAACTGGATCAGCTCGGGGATATCTTGGGCGCGCTCGCGCAGGGGCGGCAAGTTGATGGGGATGACGTTGAGTCGATAGAAGAGGTCTTCGCGGAAGAGTTTTCTCTCGACCAGCTCCTCGAGGTTCTGGTTGGTGGCGGCGATGATGCGCACATCCACTTTTTGGGTTTTGGTGGAGCCCAGGGGGGTGATCTCACGTTCTTGCAGGGCGCGTAGCAGCTTCACCTGGAGGTTGAGGGGCATCTCCCCCACCTCATCGAGGAAGAGGGTGCCGCCGTCGGCGAGGGCGAAGCGGCCTTGACGGGCAGCGGTGGCGCCAGAAAATGCACCTTTGGCGTGGCCGAAGAGCTCACTCTCGAGCAGCTCACCGGGGATGGCACCGCAGTTGACGGGGATGAGGGCTTTGGTGGCGCGAGGGGAGCGGTAGTGGATCGACTGAGCGATCAGCTCTTTTCCGGTGCCGGACTCGCCTAACAACAAAACGGTTGAATCAGAGCCCGCCACCCGCTCCACCTGCCGGATCACCTTCATCACGCTGGGATGAGAGCCAATGAAGGCTTGAACGCCCTGTGCCAGCTCATGCCCTTTGGGACGCGCCAGCAGTCCTGCTTTGGCGTGGCGGGGAGACTCCGCCTCGAGCTGGCCTTCGAGCAGCTTGATGAGCTTCTCGGGGGGACAGGGTAGGTCCATCGTGCGCAGGTGCAGCTCGCGGAGCCGCTTCACGATGGGCGGGGTCGGAGGCTTGCTCAGCAGCAGGATCTTGCAGCGGGGCGGATCGGCGTCGGGATCCTCGAGCCCCTCGAGCATGGCGTCCACCACCCCCTCTTCATTCAGCCGGTTGAGCACCATCCAGTCAAAATCGAGCTGTGAGAGTTTATCCCACGCACTTTGCAGCGTCGGCGCAATGGCTACGATAAAGCCTTGCTGCATCAGAGGAATTGCAAGCTCACTCTTGGAGCCGCCATCGTCGAGTAGGAGAATTTTCTGCATCCGCACCCTCTCTCGCGCGCGTCCTTGCGCGTGCTCATCCGCTCATGCCCGGTGCTGCCCTATCCTGTTCCGCTCTGCACATCCGCTTGCGCGTCTACTGCTCATGCGCTCAATAATAGAAGCTCAGCTCACCTTTCTGGGTGGTCTTCTGATACGCTTGAAAAAGCTCGGCCTCATGTGTGAACTGCGCTTTCTGAGAGAGGCCCTGCTCAAAGCGCTGGAGACGGGGAAGGTCGTCGAGAATGGCCTTCCGTGTGGACTCATCCCGGTTGATGACTAGGGCTAAGCCCACGTTACGACTTAAAAAATCACGGGTCAGTGGCCCGGTTGAAGAGAGCAGCTCCACCGCTTTATCGGACTCATATGCCCGCAGGAGCTCCGAGACATCCACCCGCTCGAGGGTGAGCTGCGGGTTGTTGCGCAAGAAGATGGGGAGCTCCCGACTATCCTCCAGCGCAGCGGAGCCCACCAGCAAGGCGGTGAACTTCTCATCGGTTTTCAGATAACTGAGGGGATACGCGGTGGGGTTGTTGAGCAAGGAGGCGGCTTTTTCGGCCACCCCATCCCGCACGAGGTCTCGGCTGAGGGCCAGCTTTCGTTTGAAGGCTTCGGCACTCTCTCCGGAGCGGTCGGCTCCGATGCGGCGTGCGTCAACAGAATTGTTGAGCAGATATGCCGCTGCCAGCGGGTTCTCTTCAAAATAGGAGGCCGTGAGCCCTCCCCGATCCTGAGTCAGCGCCGCTGCCACCGTCGCCAGCTCCGTCAGACGCTGAGTCTGGATGGTCTGCCCATCCGCGAGGCTTGCAGCCAAGCTCGCATCTTGGCTGACCTTCTCCCGCAGACCTCCCAGGTTAAACGCCAGCAGCGCGGTGAGCTCCACATTTTCGGACAAAAAGCGGGTGGTCAGGGGACTGTCATCGGGAAGCTGCTGGCCCACGTACTCCGAGACAAGGGTGAGCAGGTCGGTGCGATCTTCAAACCCCTGGGTCAGGGCCTTGTCCAAGAGCGCCGGCGTGCTGTCCACCAAGGTCAAGAGATCGGCATTGATCTGGACAAATCGGTCGTATTGGCTAAGCTGAAGCGCGGTGGCACTCTGACCGGTGCCGCTGATGGAGAGACCATCTGGAGAGAATAGACGACTGGGTGTCACTTTATCCAGCACGGTGGAGCCGCTGGCCGTGCGTGCCAGGGTGCTCGTCCCCGGACGAGACGTGCTGAAATAGGTGTCCAATATCCGCGTCTCTGCCATGCTGCTGTCCGCTTTCTGCTGTGCGGGTGATGCTGTCTGCTGTCCGCTGTCTGCTTTTCGCCGTCCGCTGGTCGTAGGCGTCTGAGAAGGGCTGTGCTCTCAAACCGGGAGCTGCCAAATTCTTTCCATTCTCGACGCCGAGAGGATCTGATGTCATCATTCTACAGGAGACTGTTGGCCAGATCAAGTCGGGAATTTTATACCCAGTCTTGCAGGAATCATACATGCCTATTTTATAAGGGAAACGAATCTGCCTATAATTACTATCTTTTAGCGAACATACGCGACGAAGTTAACCCATTTACAGGATCACGTTCATATGAATGCGCTGCCTTTTCTTGGCTTGCATAAACACGGGCCAATTCTTGTCATCTCACTTGCCCGTCCCGAAAAAGCCAACGCTTATCACACGCCGATGCTCGAGTCTCTCATGCAGGCACTGGCTCATGCTCAAGCCACACCGGATATTCGAGCTCTGGTCCTCACCGGCTCCGGCCAAAACTTCTGCGCCGGGGCCGACCGCAACACCTTCGCTCAACGCCAGGCGGAGGACGCACTCTCTCTCTTCAGCGGACGCCTCTTCGATCAGCTCGCTCAGCTCGAGAAACCTTCGGTGGCGGCCCTCAATGGCCCTGCGGTTGGCGGCGGCTTTGAGCTCTCCCTGGCCTGTGACCTCCGCGTCGGCTGCCCCGAGGCACTCTGTCGCCTCCCCGAGCTCTCGCTGGGACTTCTGCCCGCTGCGGGCGGCGTGCGACGGCTTCAGGCGCTGATCGGGGAAGGTTGGACTCGCTCGCTGGTCTTCACCGGTCGCCCGCTCGAGCCCACCCAGGCCCTCCACCTCGGGCTGTGGACGGAGCTGGTGCCCGCCACACTGGTCATGGAGCATGCCCTTCTGCTGGCGGAACAACTCGCCATGCTGGATCCCCTCACCTTCCGCCTCGCGCGAGGGCTGCTCGAGACTTCTTCATTGTCCGCTCCGGCATGGCTGGAGAGGGTCAGTCAAGCGGTGCTCTACGAACGCCGCGCCAGGATGGGCGAATCATGATTCGTCACAAACCGAACGCATAGGATGGGCGAATCATGATTCGCCCCTACGATTTCACAACAAACCATTCGCCACAAACCGAACGCATAGGATAGGCGAATCATGATTCGCCCCAACACGCATGTCACACCTGCCAACGCATCACCGACAGAAGCGCTCCGTGATACGGTCGCAGCTCCAGCACACGCCAGCCCAGCTTCTCGTACAAGGCCACTTTGTCTTCGGTAAACAGATGGAGCCGCTCAAACCCCAGGCGCTGAGCCAAGCGCATCACCCCTTCGATCAGCAGGCGACCAGCGCCGTGGCCTCGTCTCTCCGGCAACACAAAAACAGAGGCCAACCAGGGACCGGGGAGATCACGCAGCTCCGGAATGTCCTCTTCGATCAGGCTGGCCGAGCCCCACAGGTCGCCGTCGTCGCCCACCACCACCAGAGTCGTAGGCAAAACCGCTCGACCCGAGTGACTCAGCAGCTCGTCCAGACACTGCTGAGCACTCCAGTCACGCACCAGCGGACCCCACTCCTCATGATGCAGGGCGGCCAGCCGATGAACCCACTCAGGATGATCCGCCAGATACTCCAGCTTCATACCGATGTGATGCCTCTGAATGTAGATGTGCTAAAATCGAAGCAGATGACCCCTCGCGGTAAGGAAGACTCAGACTTCGACCATCTCCCAGTTGATGTCTTCCCCGTCGAGGGTATATCGACATGAGACCAAGGTGCCCACCGCCAGATCTTGCACAAACTCGAGCATAAAACGCACGTCGTCTTCACGCTCGGCGGCTTCTTCGTCGTCCAAATCCGCTTCTTCGTCCTCTTCGTCGTCGGACTCCGGGCCAAAGATGCCCTGACGGTCGGCAGCCAACAGGCTGGCCAAGCTCTCGTCCTCTTCTACCACTCGACCTAAACGCGCCGGACGACGACTGTTGACCCCGATAAAATAGTCATTGTCTTCGTCTTCCATGATGATCGGATTAGGCACCAGCAGCTCATCCGAGTCCGCCTGACACAGCTCCGAGGGATGAGCACGCAACACTTTCAACATGACATTATCCTTTAGTTCGAGGAAACGACGAGGCCCCCAGCGGGCAGGCCAGCGTCAAGAGGGGAGGGCCATGATGGCTGACATGATACCGGACATTATACCTGAGTGACAAAGGTGGTGGCAGCAGCGGACTGCACCGATGATGCAGAAACAGGAGGCGCTCCCCGCAGCCGAAGCTCTTCAGCCACCGCCAGATGCTCAGGCGTGGCCACCTGCGCCATCACCCGCTCAGGATCACGAGGCTGATACGGTCCCAGCTCCGCCCGCAAGGTGCGCACTCGGGCCGCCGACGCCCATAGCTTATGCCGGAGCTGCACGTCTTGCGCAGCCTGCTTCACCAGGGCTTCAATCGCTTCTTCCACCCGCGAGAGGGTATGACAAATCAAAAAGAGATCCACTCCCGCCGCCAGCCCCTCCGTCACCGAACGCACGATGCCAAAATGGTCGAGCACGGCCTTCATCTCGAGGTCGTCGCTGACAATCACCCCCTGAAAACCGAGGCGCTCCCGCAAGAGACCCGTCAACACCGGATGGGACAGGGTGGCAGGCACGGCAGGATCCAACGCATGAAAACGCACATGGGCGGTCATGATCAGCTTCACCCCCGCCCGAATCGCCTCCCGAAACGGCACCAGCTCAAGCTGCTCCAGCCGCTCGAGCGCATGCGGTAGCTCCGGCAACTCCAGATGACTGTCGGTGAGGGTGTCTCCATGTCCCGGGAAGTGTTTGGCACAGGCCAGCAGGCCCTCTTCGTGAAAAGCACGCAGCACCACACAACCCAGCCGCGCCACTTCCGCCGGATCCGCCGAGAGTGCCCGAGGACCAATCACCGGGTTGGCAGGATTGCTGTCCACATCCATCACCGGGGCAAAGTTCAGATTAAACCCCACCACACGGAGCTCTCGCGCCAAGACGTGCGCAAAACGCCGGGCAAGGGCCTCATCCCCCGTTCTTCCCAGCCAGGAAAAATCGGGGAAGGTGGTCAAGGGCTCACGCAGACGCGCCACCCGTCCGCCCTCCTGATCGGCGGCCACCAAGAGCGGCAGCTCATCCCGTCGCGCCTCCTGAAGGGTGTTGAGTAAGGCACACACCTGAGTCGGATGTTCCACGTTTCGCCGAAACAGGATCACACCCCCAACTCCACGCTGGAGCAGGGCTTCTAACTCCGGGCTCGAGCTTTTTCCAGCAAAGCCGATACATAGAAGCGAGGCAGCCGCTTCATCCAAACGCTCAAGCAAGCGAGAAGGGGTCACGAAGGGGCGGGGCGAAGGCTGGCTATCCATTCAAACGCTCCTCTTGAGGCCCCTGTCGCAGCTCGATCAGGATGCCACCCGCTGCTTTGGGGTGAATAAAACAGACTTCCGCGCCATGTGCGCCCGGGGTCGGCTGCTCGTGGATGAGCTTCACCCCCCGCGACTTGAGAGTCTCCATCATGGCACGAATGTCTTGGACCTCGAGGCAGACGTGGTGAATACCCGGTCCCCGCTTCTCCAGATACTTGGAGAGGGTGGAGCTGGGATCGGTCGGCTGAACCAGCTCCAAGGAACTTTCCCCCACCGGGAAAAAGCTGACGCGGGCCTTTTCGCTGGGCACTTCTTCAGTGTGCTCCAGTGGCAAACCCAGCAGTGACTCAAAGGTGTGGGTGGTGCCCTCGAGATCGGAGACCGCAATGCCGAGGTGATGAATTTTTACATACATGGGCGCGCTCACTCCTGAAAATAGGGCTGAACCAACCGCGCAATCAGGTCGAATGCAAGGTATAGCGTCCATGCAGTCTTGTCAAGGGAGGTACGTCATGGAACTCCACACCCCGATTCCGTTGCTCCAAGAGTATGAGGGAGCACTGTATTCGATCACCATCACCGGCATTCTCAATGTGCGGGCTCAGCGCCGAACAGCACGGTTTTTAGCAGCACTCTTCCCCGAGAGACGCTACGAAGAAATCGTGATCAGTCTCACACACTTGCCGATTCTGCTGGCGTCAGAGCTGAGTGTCGAGGCCGCCATGCTGCTCAAACGGAGGCTGGAAAGCTGCGGAGCCAGCACCCTCATCGAACGCGCCGAGGACGTCGAAGAGCTCTACTCGTTTGAGGAAGATCTCCACGAGGAAAAAAGCTCGTCGGTCGAAGAGGAAGATGACTTGCCAGAAGTAGAGCTGTCGATGGCCGACACGGAAGAGCCGATCCTACACTCGCCGGTCAGTCTGATGGGCTGGGGCCTGCCTCCGGTACTAGAGGAAAGTGAGACCGCTTATGTCTACGCACGCACCGGAAAACGGGATCGTGTTCGCTGAGCGACACGTCGCTGAGTGACAGAGGAGGCTCGACCGCTTCAGCACGCATGATACATCGGGTCGTGCCAATACGGTCTACGCTCAAAAGAAGGTGGCTCAGGAGAAGGTGGCACCGAAGAAGGTGGCTCAGGAGAAGGTGGCACCGAAGAAGGTGGCTCAGGAGAAGGTGGCACCGAAGAAGGTGGCTCAGAAGAAGGTGGCAAAGTTCAGATAGAAGGTATCGTTGTCAAGCTGAAGGGTGGGAGAGCTCTCCACCCGTCGCACGTAGTTTGCCTGCACCTTGAGGTCGTCGCGACGGGTCGGGAAATAGTTCAGGCCCACGGTATAAAGCTGGAGGTCGTCGGCATCCACCACATTGGTGTTGCCGTTGAAGCTCTCAAATCGCGCCGCAAGCTGCACCCGATCCGGCACCACAAAATATCCAGCCTGGACAAAATATCCCAAGCCCGCAATATCCGCTAAGGTGTCTGGAATGCCTTCGTTGGTGTACAACGGCGCAACCGTCTTGGCCAAAACTTCCAGGTTGATCGACAGCGGCCCACTGTACAAGCTCAAGTCAGCACCGTAGGCCACTTCTTGGCTCTCCTGTTTACGGTTGCCAGCAGCGTTGGCACCCAAAACCACCGTGGTCTCCGCAAAAGAGCTCCGGCCCAAGTTGGTCTCGCCCGCAGGCGCAGGCGCGTTCCCAAACGCCACCTGCACACGCGCGACCTGGAGCAATCCCAGCGGATTGGTGAACTCCAGCGGCGCTCCGGCGATATCCCCCACCCCGTTGTTGTCTCCAAAATAGGAGCCCGAGCCGTTATAAAAGCCCACATAATATTCCAGGCCCTTCAGCCCACTGCCTTCGGCGTTGCCCCCCATGCCGCCGTGGAACAATAACCCCACGTCTCGCGAGAAGGTCAGGGCTTCGGAGCTCACCGCACGCTCAATCAGGAGCAGACGCCGGGAAGTGCTGAGCTGCTGGCCTCCAAAGGGCACTTTATCGACACCCACCCGCAAGGCAGGCAGGCTTCCACGCTGAAAGTTGACCCAGGCTTCTTCGATGGCCGGATACAGTGCCGCTTCGGAGCTGCCCGTAAAGGGTGCCTGATACCCAAGCTGGAGATGATACGAGGTCGAAGGGGTCAAGGAACCTTCGATGCCCAAACGAGCACGCCGCACGGCAAACCCTTCGTCGAGGTTCGGGTCGCCCTGCACCACCGGGTCGTTCTGGGCGGGAGTGTTTTGGTCAAAGGCCACCATCCAGACCTGCAACATGCCATAAGGCTTGATCTTCGGGCCACAGCTCTGCTCACAGCCTTCGTCTTTGCCTTCTTCGGCTTCGGGAGCGGGGGCTTCTGCCACCGGCGCGGGAGCCATCACCGGCGCGGGCGCAGGCGCCATCACCGGCGCAGGGGCGACCACCGGGGCGACCACCGGAACAGGCGCAGGTGCCGGAACCACCACCGGCGCAGGATCTGCCACCGGTGCCACGTCAGGCTGGCTCGTCGGCTCCTGAGCGTGTGCCACCGACATTTCGACCCCGGGGATCAAAATGCAGGCCGCGAGCGCACCACTCAGCGCCATCTGCCCACGCGCTGCCCTCAGGCGCTTTGGTCGTGTGTGAGAGACTTCTGCTGGAGTCGCGCAGGATACCAATCGATCTCGAGTCAAGGCGTGAGTATGCTTCAAGGCCATCCTCCCAGGGTACGGTTAATTTTGCCCAGCCTACCGACTCTCGTGACGCGCGTCAACGTGAAATTCGGGGGCGATTCCTGACACCTGTGGCAGAAGCACTTTTCGCTTGTCCAGCCTCCTCAGGTCCATACTGTCTGCCTTGACAGGCGGTGACGCTTGGTCTAGCCTGTACCCCGTCTCGAAGTAGGCCCATCGTCTCGAGGTGTGTATGAAGTTTCGTCCAGACTGTATGTCGAATCGCCCCTTGCCTGCGGGCTGGCTCGCCTTGCCCCTCGCCCTCGGCGCGTTCTCTGCCTGTGATCCCGCGCCAGACACCACCAGCGCCCTGCGTGCGTATCAAGTGGCGTCAAAAGATCAGCTCATCGGTGGGCCTTCGGCACTGCTGGATGTGGGAGACTTCATCCTCGAGAATGACCAGATCCGCATCGGAGTGTTGGGGGCCAAGGCTTCGGATGGTCGAAAGCTCAACTCGCTCGGGCCAGGTCTGGCCGGTGGCAGTCTGGTGGATGCAGACTTGGTACGCCATGATCCTCAGTATGCCAATGGCAATGGACTCGATCAGTTTGCCGAAAACTTTCCCACCATCAACCTGAAGATCACCGACACTCAATCGGTAGAAGTGATCGAAGATGGCTCGAATGGACGAGCGGTCTTGCGCATGCGTGGGCCCTCGGGACCGTACTTTAACCTGCTCGAGCTGCTGGATGTATTGTGTGTCCCTTCATCCAATGGACAGTTCATCACGGACTATATCCTAGAGCCGGGCAAACGATACATCAAACTCTCCACCACGGTGATGATGGATAAAGCAGATCGTCCACTCAGTGAGACCGATGTGCCTCCCGATGCCGTCATTCCAGGAGACAATGTGCTGCCCGCGCTGGAGGGCTCCGCCAATGTGGTAGACTTCTATCAGAAAGGCGGACTCATCATCGGAGACTTCTTGCTGATGGGTGGAGATGTGGACATCTTCGCACCCACCATCGGCTTCGATGAAGATGGTGCCGTGGCAGATAATCCCAATACCCTGGTAGAACCCTTCCCGCTCGAGTATGTGGCCGGTGTGGGAGACAAAGTCAGCTATGGATTTGTCGCACCTCCCGGCGGATTGGTCAGTGTCCCCCTCTTCTCATCGTCGATGACAGCCGCCTTCAATGGAGCACTGGATGAACCCGATTGGGAAGGTCGCACCAACTATACCGTGGAGCGATATTTTATCATCGGGGAAGGAGATGTCGCTTCGATTGTCGATGTCATGCTGGAGCTGCACAAAACCCCTCGCGGAAAAGTCGAAGGACATGTGATCGACAAACATTCGGGTGAAGCACTCTCCGATGCACATGTGTTTGTCTATTCTGATCCGCGTCCAGAAGGCAGCACCGAGCCCATTTATCAGTATATGCTCACCCGCGAGCGCATGTATTCAGAGTTTCGCACCGACCGAGGCATGGATCCCACCCCGGATGGCAGCTTTGAAGGATATCTCCCGGTGGGACGTTGGGTGCTCATGACCAAAACAGGCGACCGTGCGCCCTCAGATCCCGTGGCCATCGAGGTGCAAGAGGGAGGCAAGACCACCGTTCAGCTCGCCGCCAAGAGTCCCGGTAATTTCTCCTTTACCATCCACGATCAGTTTGGACGAGGCATGCCTGCCAAGCTCACCTTCCGAGAGGTAGAGGGCAAATTCCAAGCGGAGCCGATGCTCGGGGAGTCTTTCCAATCAAAAGGCTACTCCAGGGTATACTTTAGCCCCAATGGAGCGGAGACCATCACCCTTCGACCGGGTAAATATCAGGTGATGGTCTCGCGAGGCATCGAGTACAGCTTGTACGATACGGCGCTGGATACCGAGCGTTATCCCGGCGGTTATATCGTGATCCCGGATGGCACTTCTCCCAATAATAGCATGCAGTTAGACGTGACGTTGTTTAAAGAAGTGGACACAACAGGGTTTGTGTCGAGCGACTTCCATGTGCATGCCACCAACAGCTTTGACTCCGGCACGCCGCTCAAGACCCGGGTGCTCACGATGGCCGCCGAAGGGGTGGAGTTTTTCACCGGCACCGATCACGACTATATCACCAACTATGAGCCGGTGATTCGAGAGCTGGGTATGCAGCCGTTTGTCAGCTCGGCGGTAGGGCTCGAGGTCACCACGGTGGAGCTGGGGCATCTGTTGGGATTCCCGCTGGAGTTTGACGCGGATGCGCGCGCAGGTGGCGCGGTGGATTGGACGGAGCTCACCCCCACGGAGATGATCCAAGCTCTCAAGGGCAAGGGATTGTATGGTCCTGATCAGACCATTGCAATGGTGGCACATCCCCGGGATGGTATCTTGGGTTATTTTGATGTGTATGGGTACAATCCCTGGACAGACGTTGTCAATCCGCAGCAAGACTCGGACTTCGCCATTCGCAGCTTGTCGGATCTGAACTTCTACTTGGAGACGTTTAAAGTCAATCCACTCTTCAACCATGAGCTGTTCACCCTTCAGTTTGATGCGCTGGAGCTGCTCAACGCCAAACGCATGGATTTGATTCGCTCGGCCACCTACACCGAGATGCAAGAGATGCAGGACTCGGCGGTCTTTGATGAGGCGGCTCAGAAGTGGCAGATCAATGAACCGGATTGGATGTATCGTATTCTCGAGCGCACGCTCGAGGAGCAGGCCGCGCTGGATAAGGGGGAGCTCGCCAGTGGATATGGTCTCAATGTAGACTATCGTCGAGGCCAGATGGAAGACTGGTTCAACCTGCTCAACTATGGCTATCGAATCTCGGGGGTGGGCAACTCGGATACGCATGGTTTAACCTCGATTGAGTCGGGATGTCCTCGCACCTATGTGCAGTCTTCTTCGGATGAGCCTGCGCTGATCGATCCGCGAGAAGTGGCGGAGTCGGTGAAGAACTCCAAAGCGATGGCGACGTATGGTCCGTTCATTGAGGTGTTGGCCAATGGCCAGCATGGAATTGGTTCGTCATTCTCGTTGAATGGCGCACCGCTGACGTTAGAGATTGGGGTTCAATCGGCCTCGTGGATCAAGGTCTCGCGGGTGGAGCTGTATGAGAATGGCCGACTGATTCAGGAGTTTCTCATCCCGGATGAGGCGCAGGGCCAGATCGAGAAGTTCCGCCAGACGGTGGAGCTGACGCCCAAAAAAGATGCATGGTATGTGGTGATGGCGATGAGCAATCAGGATCTCTCGCCGGTCTTCCAGTCGGTGGAGCTGCCGTATATTGAGCTGGATGCCATCATCGAAGAAGCGTTGATTGCCCTGGAGAACGAAAACTGCGCGGGATTGTTTGGAGCGCCGCCGGTCTTTCCGCAGAAGTTCCCGGTCTTCCCCTATGGTTTTACCAATCCGATCTGGGTGGATGTGGATGGAGACACCAACGGAGACGGGAAGGTCTGGGAGGCTCCCGGCCATGCATCTTATATGGTGTTGGATGGGCGTGAGGTGGTGCCTCCGGGGACCACCATCAAAGAAGGAACGTTGCCGCTGCGTCGAGGTGCTGGCCCGACCCTCCACTTGGGACATTGAGCGGCTCCGACACTTTTCCGCCACATTCTCTTGCTTTGCCTGCCTTTTCACCCCTCCTACAGACGTGACTTCTCTCAACTTCCGCGTCGCACGCTGCCTGCTTTTTCACCCTTCCTGCGAACGTGGCTTCTCTCGAGCTCAGCGGCGCACGATGCCTGCTTGGGGCGGCACTCCCAGCGCTTCGGGTTTTCCCCAGCCTGGATAATTCCGGCCCTCCACGGCCAAAAACTGAGTCAGGAGCTGCCGTCCGTCGGGGGTTAAGATCGACTCGGGATGAAACTGCACTCCAAAGAGGGGGAGTGCGCGGTGCTCCAGGCCCATGATCGTGCCATCTGCCAGGCGTGCGTTGACCTTCAGTGGCGGAGGAGGCGTGCCTGTCACCACCAGCGAGTGATACCGTCCGGCTTGAAAGGGGCGTGGAAGGCCGGCGTATAACACGCTCTCTTCTGGATATACCGGAGACGCACTGCCATGTACCGCTTCGGGGGCCCGCTCGACGGTCATACCAAACACATGGCCGAGGCATTGATGGCCCAAGCAGATGCCCAGAATGGGAAAGAGATGGCCACAATGTCGCCACACATCGTTGCAGATGCCTGCTTCGAGGGGTCCACACGGCCCGGGTGACAGAATGATGCGCTCGAAGAGGCTCGGCTGGAGCTCGTCGAGCTTGAGGGCGTCGTTTCGCACCACCACCACGTCGGTGCGGGTCCGGCTGATATACTGCACCAGGTTATAGACGTAGGAGTCATAGTTGTCGATAAACAGGATCATGGATGAGGGCTCAGTGGTCGTCGCGGGATGGATGAGGTCGATGTTGGTTGAGCCGGTCGATCACTTCCTGTTGGACGCGGCAAGACTCGGTGTGAACCATATGCCAGAGGGCTTCAATAAAGCTGGGGGAGAGCCCCTGCGCTGCGCCCCATTCTTTCCGCCGCTCAAAGACCTCTTGCGCACGGGAGGGCACATGCACGGGCGCGCCCGTAAGCTGTTTGAGCAGGCCCACTTGACGGACGAGTACTTGCCGATGGGCCAGCAGGGTCAAGAGCTGACGATCGACGTCATCGACGGCTTGTCGAAGCTGCTCCAGCGATTCGGACATGGTGGGCTCCGGGTGAAGGGGGTGTGACGGCGTTGCTTCTTTTATCATACCTGTGAGGCGTGGGCTCGCCAAGTGCTTCCGGGTCTCCGGCTGAAATGGGTGGGCATGCGGGTCTGCTTACGAAAAAAGCGGCTTTGCCGGAAGGGTTTGTCACGGCGTTGCCCCCACTCGCGCCCCGTGATAAGCTCTCAAAGGCGCTCAGGGAGAGCGTTTTGTACTGTGGAAGCCCTCAGCAGCGGACGTGGATCATGCTCAGCACCCAGCCTTTACCGGGCGGAGCCTCTGGCGCTCAGCCCTCCGACCGTCCACCGCAACAAGAGATTGCCGAGCGCTTGCTGGATTGGCAGCAGGGTCGTCCGCGAGGGCCATATACCCTCGAGCTGTATCCGACGTTGCGCTGTAATCTGGACTGTGCCTTCTGTGATACCACCTATCGAAAAAAGCGGGCGGCGGATGAGCTCTCGCGTGAGCGTTATCTGGCGTTGGCGGATGAAGCGGCGGCGCTCGAGGTGCGACGTTGTTATATTCTCGGGGGGGGTGAGCCGATGGTGGCGCGGGAGATCACCCCGGAGCTGATGGCCCGGCTCAAGTCTCACGGGATTTATGGCATCTTGGGGAGTAATGGCACGCTCTTTTCGGACCCGGTGATCGAGCAGGTGGTGGAGATGGGCTGGGATGAGCTGCATCTCAGTCTGGATGGGGCGACGGCGGAGGTCAATGATGTGCTGCGGGGGCAGCGTGGGGTCTATCAGCGGGTGACGGAGGTGACTCGTCGTTTTAACCTCGTGCGTGAGCGGCGAGGCGTGCGGCTGCCTCGTATGTTGTTTCACACGGTGGTGACGCGGCTCAATTATATGCAGCTTGAGGCGATGGTGGAGCTGGCGGCGGCGTTGGGGTGTTTCCGGGTGAACTTTGATGCGCTGATTCCGTATCGACCGGAGCAGCATGCGCTGGCGATGCGTCCGGAGGAGCGGGCGGCCTTACCTGGGCTGGCGGAGCAGGCCCTGAAGCGGGCGGAGCGGCTGGGGCTGGAGACTTCTTTGGAGCAGTTTTTGAGTGTACGGGCGTTGGAGCGAGGGCGGATGCAGTTTGAGACGCCTTCAACACGGCAGTTGTATGCTTCGCCGTGTTTGAACCCGTGGCATCATGTGGTGGTGCATCATAACGGATATGTGAGCCCGTGCTGTGTGATCCCGTCGGAGCCTCATGCGGATGAGGTGAAGACGCGCTCATTGCGGGAAGTTTGGTTTGAGGGGGCGTATTTTCAGGGGCTGCGTCGTTCTTTTCAGGACAAGCTGCTGACTCGGCACTGTCCGAACTGTTCGATGTCGATTATTGGGCAGAACGACGATATCCGGGCGCGGATGGAGCGTCTCAACCCGCCGATGGTGGAGACGTCGCCGCCGGTGCAGGCTCATTTTGGGGAGATTTAATTGATGGGCATTCATCTGAACCTGGAGCTGACCGACCGGTGTAACCTGAAGTGTCGGATGTGTGGGCAGTTTTACATGGACGAGGTGCATCTCGGGCCGGAGACGTTCATGACCTGGGAGACCTGGAAAGGGTTGATCGACGGTCTGGCGGATTATCCCGACGAGGTGGCGTTGTGTCCACACTGGCTGGGGGAGCCGACCTTTCACCCGGAGTTTGATCGGTTTATTCGGTATGCCTTTGAGCAGAACGTGGGGAATCGACTGTTTCGGGAGTTTAAGCTGCATACCAATGCGGTGCGGTTTGATGGGGCCCGTTCAACAAATTTGTTGGAATGTGCGGGCATGCGCCATCAGCAGCCGGACACGTTCAACTTCGTGCATTTTTCCATTGATGGCCTGTCTCGGGGGACGTACCGGTATGTGAAGGGGGGAGATCAACGAGACCGGGTTTATCGGAATATCCTGACGTTTTTGGAACGACGTCGGACGATGGGGATGTTTTATCCGCAGGTGACGGTGGCCTTTATTGTGATGCCGGAAAATCGACATGAAGCACGGGGGTTTTTGGAGTTTTGGAGGGAGGCGTTTCGAGCGGTGGGGAGTGAGCCGCATGTGGGATGGGACTGGCCACATCAGGTTAAGGATACGATCTATTTTAGACGTTTGAATACGGAGGATCAGCTCGCGGCGGATGCGTTGCATGAGGCGGTGCTGCGGGAGGTAGGGTTGCTGACACGTACCGAAAAGTGGCATGGCATCGGTGCCGAATCCTTCTAAACACATGGGGTCAAGGGGTCCGCTGGCCCCTTGCGGGAGCGTGCAGAGAGGGCAGCGCCCTCTTTGCAAAAAAAGAGGTGCAAAAAATAGAAGCGCAAAAAACAAAAAATCAAAACACGGGTCAAGGGATGGAATCCCTTGCGGGAGCGTGCAGAGAGGGCAGCGCCCTCTTTGCAAAGGGCTTCGGAGAGGGTGCAGCAAGCTGCACCCTCTTTTTTTAACTGAGAGGACGCTGTCCTCTCAGACACTCCTGCAAGGGACTCCGCCCCTTGACCCGTGTTTTGTTTATTAGGATGACGATCTTTAGTTGTGACGCTTCAGGGCCAATTTAAACTGTATCGACAGGTCGTCTCGACGATTCGGGGAGGGACTTGCATCAAACCACACAAACACTTCGTCCCCCGGCAGGACTGCAAATGGACGGCTCAAAGGTAGAATCCCCTGCTTCCAATGGGTCTTCTCTCTCCCTGGAGCGGTATTAATGGTGATCCCTTCTCCCAGCGTCGCTTCAAACCATCCACAAAAGCTGTTGAGAACCCCCGCGCGCTGCACCACAAAGGTAAAAAAACGGCTGAATGTGGGCCTCAACACCTTCATAAAATCCAGATCACACAACACCTGGGGGGCGGTCAGCAGGGTCTCGTAAGGCAGCTCGACACTTCGCTTCCGGCTCGCCGCCTGCTCTATCACGGAGGAATAATCCAACCCAAAGGCGTTCTTCCAAAATCCCAGCTCGGCTTCGTACTGAGGCTCTTGGCACAAACCCAAGTATACTTCCAGTCGATTGGGAATCATCACCCCACCCGGTGCCAAAAACCGCTCGCGTGCGTCGATCAGGAACTCGGTCGCGTTCTCTTCAATCCCCAGGCTGCCAAAGGTCTCCGTCACGATCACATCGACTTTTTCGGGAAGGTCGAGCTGACTCGAAAGTCCCCGAATAAAGACCACCCGATCCAACACCCCCATCTGGAGCGCCGCACGACGGGCCAGCTCGATAACGGGCCCCCGCTCGACCACGTAGAGCTTGCGAGCGCCCGCACGTAAGGCCATAAACCCCAACGGTGCCAGTCCCGCCCCCAGATCCAACACCACTTTTCCCGGAGAAAAACGCTCGAGCGCCTGCTGATACGCCCTCATCTTGGGCGCATCGGCCATAAAAGCATAATATTCGTCGAGCTGATAGGTATCCATAGGCAGGTCCAGCCGCTTCCGCTTGAAGGCACGCAGGGAAAAACACCCCCGCTGCCATCACACCACACACAATCACACGTCACACCACATGCTCAGCCAAGTCGATGTGAATGGGACATCACGAAGGCACTGGTGAAGGCTGAGCAGCCCTGCATCAGTACAGCTTGATCACCGTCATCAAGGTCAGGAGCGCCAACCACAAAAACACCCCCGGGATCAAGAGTGGATGCAGCTCCTGCGCCGGAGCCGCCGGTGGAGGGGGAGGTGGCAACAGCGGGCTCAACAGCTTCTCGAGCTGCTCACGTCTCACGGACACCCGCAAGGACTGCTCACCCGCCCCTTTGAGCTCCAGCCGAATCACCCCGGGCTCAGGCTCCTCGAGCCGCTGAAGTGAATAGTCTCCCTGCGGCTGGCTCTGCTGAAGCTGAGTGCGTACACCGGAACCAGGGGACGCCGCCGGAAGAGCTCCCACGGCGGAGAGGGCTTCACGCAAGTCAGCTTCACCGTGTTCACCCAGATCGGCGATGCGATGCACGAGGTCTCCGACGAGCTGCTCGTCGTCTCCTTCGTTGCCCAACGGCTGGAAGAAGTCGCCGTCGAGGGCTTGGCCTTCTTCGGTGCGGGAAAGCTCCGTGCGCAGTCGGCGCGTGACGAGCTCAACAATTCCGTTGAACGCCTCCATCACCCCTTTGCCTTCGAGGGAGACTCCTTCGCAGTAAGGATATCCACGCAGGTTGAGCTTCCGATCCAAAAAGTCGGTGGGCAGGACGTTCTTCAGGTCGCGCTTGTTATACTGGATCACGATGGGGAAGGACTCCATATCCACCCCATAACTGCGCAGGTTCTCTTCCAGATCTTGGAACGCCACAATATTGTGCTCGATCTCCGACGCTTGAGAATCGGCCACAAACACCACACCGTCGGCGTTCTGAAGCACCATCTTCCGGGTCGAGCGATAATGGGCCTGCCCCGGCACCGAATAGATCTGGAGCTTCAGCTTATGGCGACCGATGGCACCCGCTTTGATGGGAAAATAGTCAAAGAAGAGGGTCCGCTCGTCGTCGGTGTCAAGCGTGGTCATGCCACCCACGAGCTTGTTGGGGATCAGATCGTAAAGCTTCCGCACATTCGTGGTCTTGCCGGAGAAGGCGGGACCGTAGTACACGATCTTGACCACGATCTCTTTTTGCTGAAAATTGATGAGCGCCATGATTCTCCGAACCTGATATATAAGGATATGTGGGCAACGATAACCGAGGGGCAATGGTCGCGTCAATCATTTCTTCTGGCTTTACAAAGCCTCACCCGGTGCTATAAGTTGAGAACGCATCTTACGGGGGCTTGCGCTGGAGAACTATTTACATTCCGGAGGAGAGAGCATGGCTGGGAAATTCACGACCCTGGTAGACATGATTGACAACAGCCTCAAGTCGTTTCCTCAAAATAAGGCATTTGGGACCAAAGTCAACGGCAGCTACCAATGGCTCACCTACCAGGAGCTGGCAGAACAGATCCACGCTGCACGCGGAGGGCTCGCGGCTCTGGGAGTTCGCTCAGGGGAGCGGGTGGCCATCATTGCCAACAACCGTGTTGAATGGGCCGTCTTTTGCTATGCCACCTACCAGCTCGGAGCCGCTTTTGCTCCGATGTATGAGTCCCAGACCGCCGATGACTGGTCTCATATCCTCAAGGACGCTCAGCCCACCGTGCTGATCGTCTCCAAGCCCGAGCTCTACAAAAAAGCACGCCCGCTGGTGGATCAGATCGCCTCCATCAAGGCCGTCGTCACCCTCGACACGCAGGAGGAGCGGGCCATCGGCTATTCGCAGCTCCTGGAGAAGGGCAAAGCTCATCCCGCTCCGGCAGTGCAGGTGTCCCCCAGCGCCCTGGCGGGGTTGATCTACACCTCCGGCACCACCGGCAAACCCAAAGGGGTGATGCTCTCTCACGCCAACATCATCTCCAACATCAACGCTATTCATGAGGTCTTCCCGTTTAAGCCGGAAGATGTCTCCCTCTCGTTCCTCCCCTGGGCGCATTCCTTCGGACAGACGGTGGAGCTGCACGGCATGATCTCGTGTGGGGCTTCGCTCGGCCTGGCGGAAAACGTCAACACCATCATGGACAATCTCGGGGAGGTCAAGCCGACCCTGCTCTTCTCGGTGCCGCGTATCTTTAATAAGATCTACGATGGCCTGAACAAGAAAATGAACGCTGAGGGCGGACTCAAGAAGACCCTGTTTTTTGCGGGCCTCAAAAACAGCGCGAAGGTCCGAGAAGCAGAGGCCGCCGGTCACGGTGCCGGGCTGGCTGGCATGCTCAACCCGCTCTACGACAAGCTGGTGTTCTCGAAGGTGCGCGAGCGGCTGGGCGGACGTCTCAAGTTTGCCTTCTCCGGCGGCGCGGCGCTCTCCAAAGAGGTGGCGGAGTTCATCGACCGGATCAACATCCTGGTCTACGAAGGATATGGACTGTCGGAGACCTCCCCGATCATGTGTGCCAATTACCCGGGGGCTCGACGGATTGGCTCGGTCGGAAAGCCGGTCCCGCAGGTGAAGGTCGTGCTCGACTACTCGGTCGGCAATGAAGAAGGTGTCGGCGAGATCATCAACTACGGGCCCAACAACATGATGGGCTACTATAACATGGCCGATGAGACCGCGAAGGTCATGACGCCCGATGGTGGTTTCCGCACCGGAGACCTGGGCCGATTTGACTCCGACGGCTTCTTGTATATCGTGGGCCGCGTCAAGGAGCAGTACAGGCTCGAGAACGGTAAGTATGTGGCCCCAGCCCCGCTCGAGGAGAAGCTCCAGCTCAGTCCGTTTATTCTCCAGGCCATGATCTACGGAGATAATCGCCCCTTCAACATCGCGGTGTTGGTGCCTGACTTCAGCGCACTCTTGCCGTGGTGCGAGTCCAACGGCATCGCCACGGCCAACCGCGAAGAGGTGGTAAAACATCCGAAGGTGATTGAGCTGCTCAAGCAGCAGGTGGAGCAATACGCCTCCGACTGGAAGAGCTACGAACGCCCCCGCAATCTGACGCTGCTGGCGGAGGAGTGGAGCATCGAGAATGATATGCTCACCCCCAAGTTGTCGCTGAAGCGCCGCAACGTGATGAAGAAATTCGGCCAAGAGATTGAGCAACACTTCTCGAAGGGCTGAGCAGCACGCTTAAATTCCGAACACACCCATGAAGGGCTTGACCAAGACGGTCAGGCCCTTCGTTGTTTTGGCTCAGGAGGACAGGATGGTCCCATTCATTGAAGCCCCCGTGGATCCGTTTCCTGCCCTGCGCGGGCGGTTTGAAGCACATCTGCGTGCTTGTATCGACCAAGAGCAGCGAGCAGAACCTCCCGAGGCCCGCCTCGCTTGGCGACTGAGCCGCTATGACAATGGCTTGAAGCTCCTGGCGCTCGCCCGTGCGCTGGGGGTGAAGGTGGAGACCGCAACCGTGCTCGACGCAGGGGGGGCGTTTGGGGGCGATGTGTTGCCCTTTGCGGCCAGTGGTGCGACGGCGCTGGTCACGGATTGGCTGGATCATCATTTTGCGGCCCTCACCGCCTTTGCGGAGCGGGAAGGTTTAAAGATCGGGACATTTCCGGCGGATGCCATGCACTTGCCACTTCGTGAGGCCAGCGTGGACCTGGTGCTGTCGCTGGATGTGGTGGAGCACTTGCCCGATGTGCATCTGTTTGCGGGAGAAGTGGCGCGGGTGTTGAAGCCCGACGGTGTGGCGTTGGTGACTACGCCGCCCAGGTGGCGGTTCTTGGCGAGGGATCCACATTATGGAGTGCCGCTCTTGCATGCACTGCCGATGAGCTGGCGGGAGCCCGTGGCAAGACGGGTGTTTGGATCGGCGTATCCCTATGCAGTATATCGGATTTATGGCAGCGCGAAGGAAGCGGCCGCGCCGTTTGAGTGTCATGGACTGAAGGTTGAGGCGATGATGCCCTTTTCGGAGGGCGCGGAGCGGTGGAGACAGCGAATGCCCACACAGATGTTTGCGTGGTTACAGTCGTATGCGTGGGATATCCTCATCGTGCGCCCCTAAACAACAACAAGAGGGGTCAAGGGGCCCGCTGGCCCCTTGCGGGAGCGTGCAGAGAGGGCAGCGCCCTCTTTGCAAAAAACAGAGGTGCAAAAACAAAATATGCAAAAAACAAAAAAACAAAACACGGGTCAAGGGATGGAATCCCTTGCAGGAGCGTCTGAGAGGACAGCGTCCTCTCAGCTAAAAAAGGGTGCAGCAAGCTGCACCCTTTCCGAAGCCCTTGATTGAAAGGGCTTTGCCCTTTCAAACTTTCCCAGCAGGGGTGGGTCTCACCCCTGCACCCCATTTGTTTTTTGGGTACGGGCGCGCTCGAGGAGCTCGATGATCGCGGGTCTGAGCCGTTCGGGTGTAATCACCGCGTCGAGTGACCCGACCTTCACTGCACGCTCCACACTGTGAATCCGATCAAACTCCACCGCGACTTCCCCTTGTTTCTCCAGCACCACCTTCTCCGTCAGCACCTCAAGCTGTTCTCTCAGCCGAGGTCTCTGTCCTGCCGGTGCATTTTTCAATGCGAGCTCCGCCGACTTCACACGCGCGTCCGCCAGCGCACGTTGTCTCACCTCTCTGGGAAACACCACCGCCGCAGCCGGCGCTCCGCCGATCACCGACGCAAACGCACCTTCCAACGCCAGCGCCGTCAGGTTCGGATTGAGCGCCTTCGAGAACACCACATATGCGCCGCCGTGGTATCTTGCCACCACCACAAATACCAGCGGGCCTTCAAAATTCACCACGGCCCGTCCGATCTCCGCCCCATACTCAAGCTGAAGCCGCCGCATCGACTCCGGAGAGCCATCAAATCCGGAGAGATTGGCGATCACCACCACGGGCCGATTCCCACTGGCCGCATTGATCGCCCGTGCCACCTTCTTCGAGCTGGCCGGATAGAGCGTTCCCCCCGACCAGGCATCCGGTCCATCCATCGGGATGCGCCCCAGCCGCTGAATCGGTCGAGACTCAAAGCCAATCAAACATACCGCATGGCCTCCCAGGTGTGCATCCCATACCACCGCCGTCTCCGCTTCCGCCATCGCCTGAAACCGCTCGAGCGCGCTGGAGTCCACATCCATCACCGCGCGCATCACCTCTCGAATGGCGAAGGGCCGCTTACGTCCGGGGTTGGTGGCATCGCTGAAGATCTCCCCCACGGTTTTGAACCCCTCAGAGCCCTGATACGGCGCATCAAGAATGGAGCGGTCCACCCGGTCGCGGGTCTGAAAGAGCGGGACATGGGCCTCCCCTCGCCGCTTGTAGGTATATCGGTAGTGCTCAAACAGGATATGGTAAGCCTCCGCCAAACTATTGGCGACATACTGCGCTTGCCCGTTTGGACCCATCACCCGGTCGATGCCCCCAATCCCCCGCTCATCGTCCGCCGCCACCGAGCCGGAATACTCCAGCGCCCTCTTGCCCGTCAAGACCATGCTGGCCTGCGGTGTCATGATCAACACCCCTCGGGTATGCTGAAGCATGGTGGCCTCCGCGTTCCAGTAGGACTGAGCTCCGACGTTCACCCCGGTGATGATCAGGTTGATTTCTCCCCCCGCCTGGGTAAACAAGATGATGCGTCGCAGCACCGCAGCCGTCCAGTCCAGGTTTTCCGTGCCCGAGTTCATGGCAATTCGCGCCCCCGAGGACACCGGCAACCACTCCACCGGCACCCCCAACCGCTCCGCCAAGTCCAGCGCCGCCATGATCCGCCGACACTCAGGCTCCGCCAGCGCCCCCATCGAGAGCGTCGGGTCCGAGGCAATAAACACCCGCGTCATGCCCTGCGGATGTCGAGGGGTCTGATGACGGACCACCCCCACCACCACGGTGGCGGAGTTCAACCCCAGCGGACGCTCCACCGGCACCAGGGTCGAGCCCTGCGGCGCATCGAGGTCGTACTCGACAAACGCCCCCCCAATCATGTCCGGGTGAGGCTGCGCCACATGCACCGCTTCTCCACGCAACATTTTGATCAGCTCATACGGATAGAGCAATCCCAGCCGCCGCGCTCGAATCACCGCCTGCTGATACGCCGCCAGCCCCCGCAGTGGATGCTGCGTCGGCTCTCGGAAATCAATCTGGAGCTGATTGCGGGTCGGATTGGCCAGCACCACCTGCATCTCCTTATACGGTTGGCCCTCCAGTGAAACCTGCGCACGCAGCACCAGCTTCTGAATGCCCAGCCCTCGCGTGGGCGCTTCGAGCGGACGCGCAAGCTGCAACAAGTCCTTCTGACCCAGCTTCAATGGAGGCCGAATGAAAAAGGTCAGACGGTTAAACTCCAATCGTCGAGAGGTCGGACGACGTGACTGCTCCGTGCGTAAGACCCGCATCGACTCCAGATAGGCATGCTCAAAATCCAGCAGATGCTCGGAGTCGCTGATGGCCTCCGCCAAAACCCCCGGCGCACTCTTAACCTCCGCCACGACGAAGATGACCTCATCCGCTGGGTTCTGACGCGCTCGGCCTAAGAAGGCAAAAATACGCTCGTCGGAGGGCAAGCGGGTGAGCTCAAACTCCACGAGCCGCCAGAGCTCGAGCCGCCGGGCGGACTCGGGGTGAATATCCTGCAAGAGCGGGTCTCGCTGAAGCACAGAGCCCGGCTCTCGCCGCGTCCAGCTCCGATGTCGCGGATGATGAGAGGCTTCGTCGTCCCAGGTCACGGTCACACGCACCAATGCGGGCTGCAAGCTCAGGTCCAGCAGGAGACGATCCAGCCCTTTTAAGCTCTCCTCCTCCGGCGGGGCATCCAGGATCAGCTCCAGCGCCGCAGGGCCCGAAGCTTCCAGCGCAGGCAAGAGCCCATACACGGCACCCTGCACCTGCTCCGGAGTGGTCAGGCAGGCCAAGACCTGCACCAACCCCTCCCCGTGAGACTTGAGCCTGAGCTTGAGCTCCAACCCCGCTGCCGCCGGTTTGGGGACCAGCCGCTCCCCGTTAAAACACTCGTACACCCGGCGTAAGGTCAGCTCCAACGCCCCCGCCGCCAAGGGCTGATGGCGCCGAGCCCTCGGAATCAACAAGGGCAAGAGCGAATGGGGCGCAGAGGCCATCCGCCGGATCACCTGAGCCCGCACTGGCTCCACAAGCTGCGCATCCGCGAGCTTGGCCAGTGTCTCATCCAGCGCGGCCTCCACCTGAGATTGCTGCTGAACGAACCGCTCTCGCAAGAAAAGTTCGTAGCTGGCTTGACGGGCATTGTCCGATACGAACGGAAAACGCCGATCCGAGAGATGCACCACCGCCTCAAGCTGCTCGGTCAACGGCACACGCTCAAAGACCGCACCGGCCATCTTAAGCTGAATGAAGGCCCTCAAGAGCGCCGAGACCGCCCGATGACGCGGCCCCGTATGGGCATGACCCACCGCAAACCGCCACAAGGCCGAGCGCAGCTCCGGGCCCGGGTCCAGCTTGCCCACTCCGTGATGCTGAAGCGCCCGCTTGAGGCGAAGGGCCAGCTCACCCCGAGCCGCCTCCTCTCCCCGATGATGCGCGCGGCAGAACTCGTAAAAAGCAGCCTCCGTGTTGATCAAGGTCGCCTGTCCGGGCGCAGGCACCAGCGACCGCTCAAAAAGAGCCTCACTGTCGGTAAAGGCCGCCAATGCCGACACCAATGGCAATAACCGCTCCGGACGGTTCAGGCTGGCCAGCCCTTCGTCTCCCTCAAAAAGCCGGACCAACGAGAGGATCTGCTCCTCCGAGTGGTCATAGCCCAACAAGATCGCCTGGAGCTTCGAGACCAGCGCGTCCACCACATCCGTGGCGTCGTCGTCCGAGAGCGCGTCGAGCTTGCGCACATCCCAGCCCTGACCCACCCTCAGCACATCCAGCGGCCCCGGGGTCGGAGGCGCACCCAAGCGCACCACCAGCTCCGCCACCTCGCCCTGAGCGCCCTCCGGCTGAAGGGTCATGATCACCTGCCCCGCCGCCACCTGCTGATTGGCCTGACAGCGCACCGAGACGATCCGCCCGCCCTCCTGCGCATACAGGGGGATCTCCATCTTCATGGCCTCGAGGGTGGCCAGCCGATCCCCGGGCTGCACCACCGCTCCCTCCTGCACACTCACCGAGACAATCATCGCAGGCGCAGGGGCTCGCACCACCCCGCCGGAACGCTCCTCAATGACGTATCCTTCCCCTTCAACCTCGACGTAGATGCCACTTTTTCCCACCCCGAAGAGCACCTCGTCTCGACGCCCTTCAACGTGTAAGAAGGCACGGTGTAAGCTGCTCTGATCAAACTCCACGCGATAGGAGTCCTCCCCCAGCCGCACGTCGTAGCGGTGAGGCCCCACCTCTTGCACCTCCGCCGTGACCGGCTTTCCGGCTATCGCCAGCTTCACACTCGACGCTCCCGGAGCACGCAGACGCTGCGGGATGCCCTCCTGGACCTCCGCAAAATACCGCTGAACCTCCGCCGCCAGGGTGCGCTTGTGGACCAAAATGGAGGCCGTCAGCACCGCATCGAGCTGCCGCTGCCCGCCCTTGAGCTCACCCGCCGCCATCGCCTCATCCAACCAGCGCGTGCTGGCCGAGGCATCCAGATAAGGAGGGGCGGTGAGCAACCGCAGCAGGAACGCCTTATTGGTGGCACCATCCTCCACCACCACCGGAAACTGCTTGAGCGCCCGAATCATGCGGGCAATCGCCTCCTGGCGCGTGGCACCATATGCCATCACTTTGGCAATCATGGAGTCAAACTCCGGGGCAATCGAGATGCCCTCGCGCACGCCTGAGTCGATGCGAATTCCCGGTCCCGCAGGCGGCTCAAACACCCGCAGGAGGCCCGGCGCAGGCTGAAAACCTCGGTCGGGATCCTCCGCATTCAGACGCACTTCAATGGCATGGCCTCTCCCCGGTCCTACAGGCTTCCACAGGATGCCCTGGGCGATGTCGAGCTGAGCCTTCACCATGTCGTTGCCGGTGGTCAGCTCGGTGATGGTGTGCTCAACTTGTAACCGAGAGTTAACCTCCAGGAAGAAGAAGCGACGATCCGACATGCGAAACAAAAACTCAGCAGTGCCCACGTTGCGATAGTCTGCTCCTTCAGCCAGCCGAGTCGCTGCCGAACACACAAACGCCTCATCCTCGGGGCTGAGCACCGCCGAAGGGGCCTCCTCGATCACCTTCTGGTTACGGCGCTGAATAGAACAGTCACGCACCCCCACGGCATAGGCTTTGCCCAGATGATCGACGGCGAGCTGGACCTCGATATGACGCGCGCCGGTCACGCAGGCTTCCATGAACAATCCGCCGGCTGAAAAGATCCGGGCAACCTCGTTGCGGGCCGCCTCAATCGCCGACAACAAGCCCGAAGGATGATCCACTTTGCGGATGCCTCGCCCTCCCCCTCCGGCAGACGCCTTCACCATCAGCGGATAACCAATACGCGCCGCCTCCGCCAGCAAGACGTCATCCGGCTGGCCCTCGATCACCAGCCAGGGTGAGACCGGCACCTCAAACTGCTCCGCCAGCCGTTTGGACTCAATCTTGTCGCCCAGACGCTGCATGGCCTCCGACGAAGGCCCAATAAAGAGAATGCCGGCCTGCTCCAGCCGCGCCACAAACTGGGGATCCTCGCTGACAAAGCCCCAGCCCGGCCAGACCGCATCACAGTGATGATGACGCAGAAGCTCCAGGAGGTGGTCGTGGTCGAGGTAGGCATTGACCAGGGCACCCGCTCGATTGGTGCGCAGCGCCGGTCCCAGGGCGACCGCCTGATCCGCTAAGTGGACAAAAGGTGCCTCGGCATCCGTATCCGTATATAAGGCGACAGACTTGTGTTGAGTCCCACGCTCAAGGTTGTACTCATCCAGGGCTCGCAGGAAGCGCACAGCAGCTTCCCCACGATTGACGACTGCAATCTTCATGGGGTTTCTCCAAACAGATGAGACCGGCTCAGGTTGCCCGACGGCATACCAAACTGTCGAGGCTCTTATTTTTAGCCCGCTCGGACGGGCCATGACGCGAGGTCCGGCTGCACCTCACGGGATGAAATGTAGCTGGAACCGTTAAGAACGTCGTCTCTTATCTGAAGATTTGTGGGTCAAGAATACACTCGTTCGTCACATAGGAAGCAGGCGCACGCATCAGGCACGCGCACGCGCACGCATCCCACACGCGCATGAGACACATCCACTCAGCAAAAATACAGAAGGGCTTGAATACATTCCAGCCCCTCACGTCTCTGAGCTTGTGATACGCTCCTGTCACCTCCTGCTTCCTTCTCAAGTCAACGACAGAACTGGAGCCCCCCAAGGGCTGAATCTCCAAAGGAAAATCATCATGAAGAATGCTCTCGCGATCTCTGTGCGCCGTGCTGCTCGTCCTCTCACGGCGCTGATGGTGGGCCTGCTCGCCCTCAGCTCCCCGTGCCTGGATGCGTCTGCGGCAGGTGCCAAACCCGCTGCGACCGCCAAACCAACGCCGAAACCAGCTCCAGCACCGGTGGCCGAGCCCACGATGCAAGATCCGGTGGTGGTGGATCGGGCCGCCCTCCAGCCCAGCATCGACCTGCTCAACGATCAGATTGTGCTCATGGAGAAAGAGCTGGAGCAAAACCCCGTACTCGCTAAAAAGCTCAGTGTGCGGCTGAATGCCTCTCGGCAGGCTCTCAAGCAGCTTCAACAGGCGCTGATCACGGCACAGCCTCCCAATATCTCGGTGAATATGGCCGTGGGTCCGATGGGCGGAGGGGTCGGTGCAGGCATGGCGGTCGGTCCAAATGGAGCCTCCGTCTCTGCCGGAGGGATGGCAGGCCCCATGGGCGGAGGGGTGAGCGCAGGGGTCGCCGTCGGTCCAAATGGAGGCATGGTCGCCGGTGGAGTGGTGAATGGCCCCGGCCCCGGCGCTCCCGTGGTGGTGATGCACGGGCAGCCCGCGCCGACTGCTTATAATACGGTGGATCCGCGCGGTACGGTGGTGGTGGTGCAGGCCAGCCCGACCGCTCCGGCTCCGGCACCGGTGGCCGTGGCTCCGGCAGAAGTGCGCCGCGCCATCTCAGAAGGGGATCTCCAGAGCATCATCACCTCCATCAATGAGGAGAGCTTCAGCCAGGGCAAGATGCAAGTGCTCAAGACCGCTGGGCCTTCTTATTGGTTCACGGTGGATCAGGTGAAGCGCATCATCGGCACGTTCACCTTCGAGAACGATAAGCTGGCGGCAGTGGAGTTTTTGGCCCCTCGTATCCTGGACCGGGAGAACGCTCACAAGCTCTACAGCGCGTTTGACTTCCAGTCCAGCAAAGATAAAGTGGCCGAGATCCTACGTCGCTGAGCCCCCCCGACTCAGAGCTTAGAGACCCCTCCCACCGTTAAGACCGTCCCCTGCTCGTATACGGCCTTGCTGAACACACCACTCTGAAACTCGACCCAGGCAAAAGCTGCGTTGGAGACCACCTCGGGAAGCCCCGTCATGCTCTGAGTGGCTTTGGCGGTGATGCCGGACTCCGCGATCAACACCACCGCCTGTTTTGTACCGTCCTGCACTAAGAAGATCAGCGCCCCATCGTTGGCTTGAAGGGTCTTCACCGAGGGCACCGCTCCACCCGAGGCCGCAGGCTCAAACACCGTGGCCAGCTTGAGACTCGTCCCGGAGGCTTCAGCAAACATCACGTCATGTTCGTCGAGCACCCCGTAGCTGGCACCATGTGACATCTGATCCCAGGTGATGACCGGCATGCCTCGCGTCGAGCCTACCGCCATGCCCAAGCTGGCGGCATTTCTGACCACCTGCGCACCGGTGCTCTGAGCGGTGAGGGTGCCACCCGTTCCACCTCCAGAGTTGAGATGCCAGACCTGTACGTAGGTGTGGGTATCTCGTCCGTTGTTGGGGGCCACGCTGTCCACCGCCACAAAGGACTCACCGCCGACAAAATAGACGGTGCGGACTTGCTCGACATCGGAAAAGCTCGTCTGAGCATCGCAGTGCTCGAAGCCGGAGGCCGTCTGGCAACGCTCCAGGGTGGTGGGCACGCCGTTGGTGGCCTGAGCGTAGCTGTCGTGAGGTCCAAACCAATCCACCAGCAAGATGTTATGGGAAAGTGGCTTGTTGACCTCCTGCCGCTGGCTCCAGGAACCATAGCCGGAGTCTCGCACGAAATATTCACCATAGGCATGGATCAACAAGGAAGTGCCGTCGGGATGTTCATGACCCCCGGTGATTTGGTTGCCACGCTCGGCCAGCAGGAGCCCGTAGCGTGCGGTGCTGCTCCAGTCACTTCGGAAGACGCCGGTGCCTGCTTCGGGCAAAAAGCGGCTGGTATAACCCGGCCAGGAGGGGCTGAGGGTGTCGGGAAAGAGCAAGAGGCTCTCGGCGGCGAGGTCTTGACAGCCTTGAGAGTAGTATCGCTGGATTGTATTTCGTTCCCAAGCGGCTCTGAAGTTGGGCTCTTGAAAGAGTCCGGCCAACACCCCCATAAAGGTTCCACCTCGGTTGGCGTCGTCGAAGTCTGGGGAGAGTCCATCGGGCATCATGATGGTGAGCCACCACTGATAGATGTTATAGATGTAAGGGCTCTCCACAAAATCATCGATCTGAACGGGGCCTGCTTTGCAGCGACTGGTGAAGGGGCGGGTATCGCAGCTCTGTTTCCAGGTGAGGGTCTGGCCCTGGGCATGGCGATGATAGGCCCAAAAGAAGGGCAGATAGGTCTCGGTGCCGTAGTTGAGATAGTAGGGGCCTTCGGCAAACCCACCGCCTTCGGTGGTCTGGTGGCGAAGCACAAAGTCGAGCTCGGTGATGCCGTAGTTGAACCATTCTTCGGCGTCGGAGACCGTGTTCATGGCCATCGCCACCATGCCAAAGGCGGAAGACAGCTTGCCTTTGTGGTTATTGTTTTGATACCGATACCAGTAGCTGTTCCATTTCACATAGATATTCCAGGAGGCACGGGTCATGCCCAAAATATTCGCTTCGATGGTGGTGTAGGCGCTGCTGTCCACCAGGGGGGTGGCTTTGAGCAGATCGTAGGCTTGAGCGGCGGAGCTCAACGCTTCTCCCACATGAATGTCGGTGTTATCAAAGAGCTCAGCGGAAGCGTTCCCCAGATCGGCTGGCCACGCCAGCAGGATGTCTCGAGCTTTGTTGGCGGCGGTAACATTCCCTTCGAGCCATGCCAGCAGCGCGCAGTTGCGGGCAATATTACCGTTGGTGTAGATCGCGCCTTGATCGAGGCCATCTGGGTCATCATAGACGGCAGGCCCAGAATTGCAGCTCGAGCGAATCCGGCTCGTCAGGGTGGAAAAGGGCTGCTCGGTGCGCTGAAGGCGCGCGAGCAACATGCTCTTGTCGTTGGGTCCGGCAAGCAGACGGGGGCGCTCCGCAAAGATCCCGGTGGTGGGCAGCGCGGTGGAGAGGCTGGTACGACCGACCGCCACTTGGGGGGCATGCTCCAGCGCAGGCGGTGTGAGCACTTGGAAGGTGTGGGGGCGTGAAGGTTCAGCGATGCCTTGCGTGCCTGCCGGGTTGTTCTCGCGGGTGGGTGCGAGGGTTGCAGCCGCTTCGGCGGAGGGCTGGCCTGATTCCTGGCAAGCAGGCATCAGCGAGAGCAGCAGCCATAGGGGCCAACGAGTCTGCATCAGGTGCTCCTTTATGTGGGGTTGTAGAACCAGCGCGTGGACAGTGTGGCAATATTTCTGCTGTGTGGCTATAAAAACCGCCGGGCCAGTTTAAATGAAAGAAGGGCGGCTCATTCTCCCACTTTCAGCCGTGACACTTCCTGCACAGCGCGATATATTGAGATCAGTGTGTATCATGCATCTCAACACAGGAGCACTCTTTATGCGAAACAGCTTTGAGCTCGGCACGCCACGGCCTCCTCGTTCGGCGGACGAAGTTCGGTCGGGGGATCCGTGGGAATTTTCCAGGGGACAGCCGATCTACTGCTCACCGACGGGCAAACCCGGTGCGCGAGGCACGACGCTGGGCGCTCAGGTGCTGGAGAGTGATCCCGATGTGGCGGCGGTGGGGGTGGATGCCGGCTTCAAACCGGATGGGCTGACCCTACGAGCGCCAGATGTGGCGATCATCCCGGATTCTGATGAAACCGGGTTCATCAAGGGGGTGCCCCCTCTTGCGCTGGAGTATGCAGACCGTGGGCAAGATGAGCAGGAACTTCGAGCGAAGATCGATGATTTTCTCTCGCGTGGGACTCGTTATATCTGGGTGGTGCGGCTGGTGGGGCCGCTGCGGGTTGAGGTCCACGAGCCGGGCAAAGGCATCCGGCTGGTCACTTCGGGAGGCGTGCTGAGTGCGCCAGGCATTTTGCGCAATCCGATTCCGGTGGAGGCCCTCTTTAACAAGGAGGTTGCCAATCGTGTCACGCTGCGGAATCTCCTCCAGCGAAAAGGCTATGACAGCCTAGAGCAAGTGTATGACAAAGGCAAAAGCGAGGGCAAGAGCGAGGGTAAGCTCGAGGGCAAGCTCGAGGGTAAGCTCGAGGGCAAGATCGAGGGCAAGCTCGAGGGAACGGAAGCCGCCACCACCGCCGCGTTAGAGGTCAGTCGAAAGGCGCTGCTCGCCGTGCTCGAAGGGAGAGGCATTCCGTATACGCAGACACAGCAGGAGCAGATCCGGCGCTGCAAGTCGCTGGAGCTGCTGGCTTCGTGGACAACACAGGTGGCGCTGATGTCCACTTCCGCGCTGCTGGTTTTGGAGGGGTCTTCCGAGGTCTCCTGAGCTTTACGTCTGAGCTTGACTTTAGGGCGTGAGCTTCCCGATTTGGGGCCTCGTGTTCTGGCTCAAGGCACTTCAAAGCTGCCACGCGGCAGTCCGGCCAGCTCTCCCAACCGTCCGACGTCCATGGCCAGCACCACACAGTCGCAGGCTTGCCGATTCCACTGGCATTCTGCTTTACACACCACGGGAGGCGGAAAGCGTCGATACCACTCCCACGAAGCTTGTTTCCACAAATCCAGGTTGTAAATGCGTGCGGAGCTCTGATTACAAAAAGCCATCGGCTGATATCCCTGCGGGAGATATTCGGCCACACTCAAGATCTCGCGGGCATCGACCAAGATGCGACCAAAACCCAGCCCTCGAAACTGCTCATCGACCACAGCGGAACAAAACTCGAGCACCCGTCCTTCGGAGGTCTCCCAAGTGCCAAGGGTGGCATAACCAAAGAGCTCATCGTGCTCCCGGACGAGCACCGCTTTGCGGGTCTGGAGCTCCCACGCCACCTGTCCCCCCATGTCTTGCACACTCTGGTTGCGGCCCGACATGCCTTTGGTGCCACGGGCGTCTTCTCGACGCAACAGCTCCGCAATGGCCGGAATAAACACCTCGTGCTGCTCGAATGAGCCCAGCTCCACGGTGATGTGAGGAAAACGAGCTCGATACTGCTCCAGACTCTGTTCCAGGGCAGACTCCAAAAACTGAATCAGATGAGAATGTACGGCGGGATGAAGTCCCATGTAACCTCCAGAGGACATCTTCAGGGGATGATTTGGGTGCGGTGAGCATGCGGGAGGGCGCAGAAGAAATCAAGGGGGGAGTCGGCAGGAAAAACGCCAGAGGCTCGAGCGCCGTGGCTCAAACCGCAGCAAACGGAGCCGCCCAGGATTCGAAGCGCTCTTTTGCCTCTTTGAGCGGCTTCACCCGTCGATACTCGTCTGTATCTTCAAGGCGCATCCAGAGCCACAGGGGAACCGAGGGACGAGCAGACTGAATTCCATCGGTCAGCCACGCCATCCATCGATAGGCCCGACTATAATCTTTGCAGAGCAGGTCGAGGGCCTGTGCCAGCTCACGAGCCAGCGCCGCCTCCTGAGGAAGAGGAGGCTGAACACTTTGCGCACGGGCTCCTTGTTGAGCCGGTCGGTCCAGCTCTGACAGAAACCCCTGCGCGACCGCGCCGTACTCCTGCGCAGGCTGACGAAGCTGACGCAAAACACGCCACAAAAGCTGCGTTCGTGCGCTTGAGTCATCCAAGACGCCCGTGGCCACGCCCACGATGAGCTTATGCTCGAGCTCACCGAGCCGACTTCGATGACGCTGTCCTCTGAGCTCGTCCTGAAGGTGGAGCTTAACCGCTCGGTACATCCAGCCCTGCCAGAAGACCAACCACGCCAAATAAAACGCCAAGAAGCCTACCAGCACCGGTATCATCATGACCTCCTGCTGTCAGACGGGGCCTCGGGAGAAACCTCCGCCGATTTGAGGACCGCCGCTTTGGAACGTGACCCCACCGGCAAAACCTTCACATCGACCTGAAAGAGCCGCTCCCATAAGAGATCCCGCTCTTTGACCAGGCGCTCGATCTCTCGCTCTTTGTGCAGCAAGGTCGATTCATAAACCTGATGCAGCTCACGCCGTTGCAGATAGGCAAACGCATAAGGCGCAAGCACCGCCACAAAACTCAGAAGCGCCAGCAGCACCGTCCACCCCGCTCCCAGCCCATCCTTTAAAGACAAGAACGCTTGTAAAAGGGTGTTTATTCCACTCATGGAGATCCCCGAAGCTCTTTGTTTAATCCATGTCTTATCTTACGGAAAAACACCTCCCAAGCGCAAGCAGAGACGACAGGCCAGCTTACGATTGTCAAATTGTGTATCCAGACAAAAGGGGCAGAACGTGCCCCGCTGCTTGAGCATTTCAGCACCCATCCCGCTTGAGACAGGACGCCATCAAGCAGTTGACAAACACAGGCACCAAGACGTGGGCAGCAACAGGAGTTCTTATGCAGTCGGAAGGCGGAAGGCGGAAGTCAGAAGAGAAGGCGGAGGTCAGAAGAGAAGGTGGAAGGCAGGCAGGCTCAGAAGCGCTCTTCGCCGTGGAACACGATCAGCGGGCAGGACATCCATTCCCCGAGCCGCGCGAAAGCTCATCCTTCACACAGACGACCGGTTCCAAAGAGGAAGTCCTTTCGTCCCGGCAGGCGGGTACATCCCGGAATCCGCTCCGCACGGTACACCCCCATCACTTGACCCAGATCCAATGACCAAACCACCTGCTTCTGCTCATTCACTTCGCTGATGAAGGTATTCTCCGAGGTGTTCTCGTCATACTTCGAGCAAATAATACAGTGGGAGGAGGCAATCAAGCTGTTTTGAGTGCGAGCGCCAGAGACCTCCGTGACCGGATAGAAGCTCCCCCAAGCGGGTGCATACCAAACGTCGCTGGTCGTGGGCGTCGTGCCTCGGCAATACTGCCAGTCCACAGCGGCCACCTTCGCACGCTCATCCACCTTCATGCGCAGCGCACGGGAGTACAGACGGCTCTCCGGGGAGGCGATGTTGTCCGGGCTGTTGCGGCCATTGTCATGCAAGTACATCATAAAGGCACCATTGCCCTGCTGCTCGATCCACGGCGCATGTTGCCCATAAAACCACTGCGGATGGTTTTCTGCCAAGCCCGCATATCCCTCCACCGACGGACAGGTGGTATCCTGCTTGTCTTCCTGGAGCGTAAAGGGCTGGAACTCCGGCCCCGAGCACGCCTCCGCCTCCGCATCGAAGCCCGGGCAGCTCTCGGGGTTGAGATGCTCCCGCGCTGGGCACCGATCCGCCTCCATCAGCGGGCCGAGCTTATACACAATCGTGCCGGTCTGACGGTCGATCTTCAGCACATGGTTACGATGACGCAGGCTCACGTACAAGGCTTCGCGTCCTTCTCCATCCACACTGCTCCACACTGCATTGGCGTGATAGGGATCGAGCTCTCCCGCGAGCTGCGGCAAGGTGCATTTCTTCACCTGCTCTGCGCTGGAGAAGCGCCAGGTATTGACCGGTTTGGCCGGATCGCTGACGTCCCATTCCTCCACCGAGAACCCCTCCATACGCGCGTTCGGATCCACACAGTATTGATCCGGGGTCGTTCCCGGCTGAGGCAAGGTCTCAGAGCAGATATAGGTCAGCTTTTTGCCATTGTCGCTCATAATGGTGTCATGATTCGGGGTATCCGGCAGCAAGGTCGAGCCCGGAATACCCGCGCAGGTCCGATGGATCTCGTCCTGATTGCTCGCACAGGCCAGCGAGTAGGTCACAGACGGCTGCGAAGGCTCCACCGGATGGGCTTGAGGCAGCGCGTCTAGGCTCTCACCTCCGCCAAAGACCACCATGTTTTCTGTGGGGCGATAAAAGACCGCCGTGTCTGCCGTGTACGCCTCGTCAGAGTAGCCCATGCCTTCGTTATACATCTGGAGATACCAGCGCACTTCCCCTTCCATGTCCACCATCACCGCGTACATCGGATTAAAGGAAGGCGGAAAGACGTTAAACAAGGTATACCCCGGCTTGGCGCCCTCCTGATGTGTCGCGACACTCCACAACCCCTGGAGATCAAAAGGTAAGGGCGGCACGGTCAGCTCAAAGGCATTCCCCGCCAGCCCTCCTTCAGAAGCGGTGACAAAATAACACTGATATACCGACTCCGCCTTAAAGCCCAGCAGGTCCAGCGAGCCCTCGCGCAGAGACGCGGTGGTAAAGGTCAGGGCCTCACCATACCGTGTGGGCATCACAAAAGGCTCCGCGTTATCCAGGGGAGCCTCGTCTCCGGGCTCCACCACTTCGTCGCTGGACTCCAGCGGCGCTTCTTCAGGCATCCAGGGCAGCAGCTCCAAGCAGGTCACGGTGCCCGACTGAGCGGTCAGCAGCTCAAAGGAGACCGCACGAGACAAGACCATCGCCTCGGGATCGGGCATCACATTCTCGAGGGCCAACAAGGTGGGTGCCGCCGCTGGCCAGCGTCCCGTAGGCCCACCATAGGCGCCCAGATCGTTGCGAGAGCCACTCGGGTCGTTGTAGGTGATGGTCGGATTTCCCGCGTTGATGGCCGGGCTCCCCGGCTGAAGGGTCAAATCGGAGGGGGTCACTTCGTCGTACACAAACGCCTTAAAGCGCGGATCAAAGGTGGTGACGTTGCTGCTCTGCACCGCTGGACTCCACCACGAGCCCACGAACCCATTGGCGTACACATCCACGTAGGAGACTCGACCGGTGGCCACCCCATCACGTCCATAGGAGACCAGCCGCGCCACGGCGTCGATGGCATTGTTAAACGCAAAGATGCTGTTGGATGCTGTGAGGTCCAGCTTTCCCTTCGAGGCCGCCGCGCCAAAGATCACCCCTCGATAGGCATCGTTGCCCACCAGGGTCAAGTTCTCCAACGAGACCGGAAGGCTTCCGTCTTGCACGTACAGATAGAGGGCTTCGCCTGCCACCTGATTCTTCTCCACCAGCACGCTGGTGAGGGCCAGCCGCGCACTGGCTTTGATGGCCTCCAGCGCAATCGCGGAGCCCGCTTCCAAACCCACATTGCGGAAAAAGTGCGCCCGGGTCATGCTCAAGGTCAAGGTAGCACCTTCTCGTGCCAGTCCATGAACCGCGCCACCCATCAAGGCGGAGTTGTCAGCAAACCGCACGTCCTCAAAGAGCGGGGTGAGGACCGAACCCGTCCCCTGAGCCAGCAGATCTACCGCTCCTCCCGCTCCAGACTCCGCATCCAGCGGATGGTTGAACAAGAAGCTGCTGCGCCGCACCACCGGGCTGCTCTTGGCTCCGTTGAGGGCCTTGATCACCAGCGCCCCCCCCTCTTCGTTGAGGGTATTGCCCTGGAACGTCAGCTCTTCGAGCTCAGGGGAGGCGTTTTCGATATAAACACCACCTCCGACGCCTCCACGCACCATCGGCGAGATGGTCATACGCTGCAAACGAGTGTCGCTGTCTTCGCCGCTCGCAAAGGTCACAGCAGGCTCAGGGGTGCCGTCTCCCGAGAGGATCACCAGGTGGGTGAGACGTCCTCGTACCGTGACGGCCTTGCCGCTGAAATCCAGTCGCTCGCTGTATACACCCTGGCACACCTCGATGGTGGCGTTTTCGGGCGCTGCGTCGATGGCTTTCTGGATGCTCGAGAACGCACACCCTCCGTTGAGTGTGCAGCTCTCGGTGCTGGTGGGGCATCCCACGGTCAGGAGCAGCCCTGAGTAGGGCTCTTGAAGGGTGCAGTCGGAGCTGCCCAGTGTGTCTTGCCAGAAGGCATTCGAGGCTCCTGGATAGACCTGGGCGCTGAGATCGTTGCAGTCGTTTCCATTGGACACGTATCCAGCCAGTGAAGAGCAGGCGCTCACCAAGGAGCGCGGATCGGGATCTCCGAAGCCATCCTGGTCACGGTCGGGATATTGGGTCGGGCAGGTCTCAGCGGAAAGCGTGGGCGTGAGGGACACGAACACCAGGGCCATCATGGTAAAAAAAGTACCGCCTCCACGGGCATAGAGGGAATGGCCCCCGTCGCGGGTTATGGGCAGTCTCATAGAGCCTCCAAGTTTCACGGTCATATATGCGGGTCATGGGCAGGGCTCAGAATGGGCATGTGATGTGCCCGGGATATCTGATGGGATCGGTTTTTTATGAATTTTATTTAGTGTCAAAATTTTCTTCTTTTATTTAAGGTGTTTGCGGTAAATATTTTTCAAATTAACAATATTACGTTTCCGGCCTATTCAGACCGGTTCCGTAATTTTGAATTTTGATTCAAAGTGTTTGAACAGATTTAACACGCGGATTAGAAGAGTGACTTGATTTTCTCAAGGCGCTCGCGCACGTCATACACAATCAACGTATTGGTGCGCGGATCGGCTACCACTTTGCCTCGGGGAGATAGGAACGGCTCCACAAGGGCCTTCATGTCGGTGGCCACCGCTTCTTGGAGGGGAATCATCAACAGCTCGATGGGCTGCTGGTTTTGGAGGGCTTGCACGTGTCGCTGGGCTTCCGCCCGCGCTTTGAGCTGCTCGAGGGTGTCGATCTGCCACACGTCTCCCACCCGCTCCAACCCTAGACCTTTGGAGAGCAGCACGGCTTGTAAGGCATCTCGCAGGGGTACTTGCTCCAGCCGCAGGGTCACTTTTCCCTGCACACGCTCACTCACCACCAGGTTGAGCCCTCCGGCTCGAGACAGCAGCCGAAAGACGTTGTGAATGTCGGCTTCTTTGACATCCAAGCTGATCAGACGCTGAAGCGCAGGTGGACTCACCCCACCCGCATGCAGCCGCGCAGGTGCTCCGGCGGTCAACAGCAGGCTCATGAGGCTTAATAAGAACAAGAGAGAGACGCCGCGCGGCGAGGCGTAAGACCTCTCGGTGAGAACGGGAGGGGCCGGCGCTTCCCTCCCCATTCGTTTTATGCGTCGCATCAAGCCCTCCATCGAATGGGGCAGAGGTCAGCTCTGCTGAGTGATGTACAATGTCAACCGTCACGGTGGGGCCTTCGTAAGCCTTGTGGAAGATGATATCACCCTTTGAGGCGGGTCAAGCTCGCCGACGTTGCTGGATGTGAAGATGATGTGTCCTTTTTGCACGCTCGAGCCCACCCGCATCACCCATGAGCGCCCCCTCGCACGCGCGCTGCGAGATGGTTTCCCCATCAGTGAGGGACACTCGCTGGTGATTCCAAGACGACATGTGGTCAGCATCTTCGAGGCCACGCTGGAGGAGCAGGCAGCGCTCTGGGAGCTGGTGGCGGAGGTCAGGGCGCTGCTGACGGCGGAACTTCACCCAGATGGATTTAATATCGGGGTCAATGATGGCAGCGCCGCAGGACAAACCATCGGGCATGGGCATGTCCATGTGATCCCCCGGTTTCAGGGAGATGTGCCGGATCCAAGAGGGGGGGTACGATGGCTCATCCCGGAGAAGGCGAACTATTGGAGCGGACGCTGAGACACTTTGAAGGATGAAGATAACACCGGATGGCGATTCCGGCAGCGGAAATGGGCTTGCATCGACACCACATCTGGCCTAGAGTAAACGCCATCAACACCACAAAATGGGGTGCAGGGGCCCGCTGGCCCCTGCTGGGATAGTTTGAAAGGGCAACGCCCTTTCAATAAAAAAGAAAAGCCGCTTGGAAAGCGGCTTTCTTAAGCTGAGAGGACGCTGTCCTCTCAGACTCACCTGCAAGGGATTCCATCCCTTGACCCGTGTTTTGCTTTTGCACCCTTTTTTTGCAAAGAGGGCGCTGTCCTCTCAGCAATACGTCACCCAAAAACAAAAAACAATACACGGGTCAAGGGATGGAATCCCTTGCGGGAGTGTGCAGAGAGGGCAGCGCCCTCTTTGCAAAAAAAGGGTGCAAAAGCAAAACACGGGTCAAGGGATGGAATCCCTTGCAGGTGAGTC
>JBJTQF010000314.1:0-1651 GCA_046075485.1 Myxococcota bacterium
GCCTCGGACTTTATCCACGACATTGAGCTGAAGGTGGCGCTGGCACGGCACGCACGGGGGGAAGTCCGAGTGGTGCCGGTGCTTTTGAGAGCCACCGACCTGAAGGGGCACGCGCTGGAACGGCTCCAGAGCCTGCCACGCCACTTTAAGCCGGTCGTGCAGTGGCAGGATCGTGATGAGGCTTGGTTGGATGTCGTGAACGAGCTGCGAGAGGTGATTGAGAGGCTGCCACGGCTGACTGTCGTGGCCGCCGAACGCCAATCTCTCAGCGAGCAATATGCAGCGGCGCTGCGTGAGCTGAACGCGCTGAAGCAGGAAAATGCCCCGGAGACCGTGCTCCTGGAGGCTCGAAAGCAAGCCATCTCCCTTCGAGACCGTCTGTTGCAGGGAGATCTGCAATCAGCCGACATCTTGGACGGTCGTTTCCGACTGTCACAATGTCTTGGGCAAGGGGGATTTGCCAGCGTCTGGCTCGCGCAGCACCTGATGACGGGTGAGCGTGTGGTGCTCAAGATTCTGCATGCCATCCTCACCAGCGATGAAGAGCGGCTGCGGCGCTTTCGGCGGGGCAGTGAGCAGATGTCTCGGCTCTCCCATCCCAACATCCTGAAGGTGCTGGAGCCCTATCGTGTCAGCTCCGACGGGGACACTGAGCGACCGCACGCCCGCCGTCATTTTGTGGTGCTGGAGTGGGCCAGCCGGGGGGATCTGGCGGTCTGGTCTCGAAAGCAGAAGTATGTTCCACCGTTGCAGGAGGTGCTCCAGACGGGTATCGATGCGGCCTCGGCGCTGGCGTTTGCCCACGCGCAGGGCTGCATTCACCGTGATGTGAAACCGCACAACCTGCTTCGTATGGCCGATGGCACGCTCAAGCTGACGGATTTTGACCTGGCAAAGCTGGTGAACTCCACCCTGCTCACCCGGACGGGCACAGCGGGCACGGCGTTTTACATCGCCCCCGAGCTCCAGGAGGCGCTGGACGGAGACGAGAGCACGCCCATCTCGGAGTCGGTGGACGTTTATTCGTTGGGCTGGACGTTGGTGGCGCTGCTGAAGCGTAAGGACATCACGGCCACCGATCTGATCAAACGTCAGGATTTGTTGGACAAGCTCCAGGTGCCTGAGCGGGTGCAGCAGGTGCTGCTGAAGGCCGTCGAAGTGTACCCTACAAACCGCTATCAGAGCATGACGGCGTTCCGCGAGGCCCTCGTGCGGGTGCGTGAGCAGGTGTCGGTCACGCCTGCCCCTGCGAAGCCGGTAGTGGCTGCTTCCGACCCGGTGAGCGAACCTCGAAGCGTAAACGGACTGACACCGATGCAGGCGCTGGAGGCGGAGCTGGCCAAGCTGCCTCTCAAAGACCGACTGGAGCGGCTCCGGGAATGGGGTCAAAAAGGCGATTCTCGCCTGGGCCTGGAGAAGCCCGAGAACTGGATCTGGCTCCCCCCCGGTGAGTTCATGATGGGGTCGAATGACAACGACAGGGAAAAGCCCATCCACCAAGTCAAGCTGACTCAAGGCTTCAACCTGAGCCGTTTTCCGGTGACGAACCACGACTTCAAAGCCTTCATCAAGGACAACGGGTATCGGACTCAAACATGGTGGAGTGAGGAGGGGTGGGCTTTCTGCCAGAAGGAGAAGCTGGAGGCCCCCC
>JBJTQF010000315.1:0-34154 GCA_046075485.1 Myxococcota bacterium
TTGAGGAAGACCTCATGACCCACCACCCGCACTTCGGCCAGCGAGAGCCGCTTAAACGGCGCGCCGAGTGGTGCCACCCCATCCGCGATGGCGGGGGCTCCCCGTTTGCCCAAAACGGCAGGACAGAGTGTCACATACAGCTCGTCGATCAAGTCGGCGGCGAGAAACTGATAGATCAGATCGCCTCCTGCTTCGATCAACAGCGACTGCACGCCTCGCTGCTCGAGCTGCGCCACCATCCAGGCGGGAGTGGGATCCCCCGTGGGTGGATGGAGCACCTCCGCCGGAAACGATGCCGCTCCCGCTGCTCCCGCCTCACTGACAAAAAAGAGCCGCTGAATACGAGACTCTTCATAATAAGCCCCGTGGGTAGGAAGCTGAAGACCTCGTGAGACCACAATATTCCAGTACGGCAATTGTCGAAGAGGGCCCGCCAAGTGCGCCGGGTTGGGCAGGAGGGGCAGCGGCGTACACCGAAAGCTGTTGCCTCCTACCAACACCGCATCCACCCGATTCCGCAGCTCACTCATGAAGCGGTGATCCGCCTCTGAGCCGGGGGGTACAAACTCACTGGCTGATTCCGCTAGCCTTCCATCCAGGGTGATGGCGGAGTTGGAGAGGATCTTCATACCGAGCTCAGCCTCGCTGCTTGTGACGGGTGATCTCAACGCCCGAGTAGGTCAGACCTTCGACCGGTGCACGTTTCCACAGCTTCAGATGCACACTCTCTACATGCTCATACGAGAGTGCTGTGCGGGCGAGCACTTCCGCCACCGTCTCGATCAGCTTATAGTCTTTGGCCTGCACCGAGGCGATGAGCTGCCGCGCCAGGGCATAGTCGATGGTATCGTTGACATCGTCGGTCTCGGCAGCGCGTGCAAAGTTGGCGCAGCCCAGCTTCAGATCCACCCGCAGCGACTGAGGGATCTGCCGCTCACGCTCCGTACAACCGACGCGACACGGCACCTCGAGACCTTCCAAAAAGACGTAATCCATGATTTCTCCTGTGCGACAAAAAGGGCTTCCGACCGAAGGAAGCCGCCCGCGAGAGGATAGCGCATCTCGAATGCCTTTGGGATGCAAAGCGGCAAAAAGAGTTACACCGCAGGCCCTCTCACGCGACAAGGGCTGACAGCACACCAGCCCCCCGGTATACTCAGTGCCAGAGAAAAGCGCCTGAGAAAAGCGCCTGAGAAAAGCTCGACCAGAAGCCGGTGTTGAGCTCCACGCATGTCGAGAGAACGCTCCACGCAGCGCCACCGTTCCACCGCACACCGAGGCACTCTATGAAGGCTTTGTCTGAATCGCGCCTGCTCCGTTACCTCTTTTTTGGAATTTTGTATCTGGCACAAGGGCTGCCGTGGGGCTTTATTGGGACAGGGTACGTGATCTTTTTGGCGGATCAAGGGCTTGGTTCCGAGCAGATCGGCTGGCTGGTGGGGCTGGCGTATGTGCCCTGGTCCTTTAAGATCGTGTTTGGACCGCTGATTGACAAGTTTCCCTCCAAACGCTGGGGCAGACGCCGCCACTTCATCATCGTGGCGGAGCTGCTGATGGGGCTGAGCCTGCTGGCGCTGATTCCGCTCAATCCGGCTTCTCAGCTCGAGCTGGTGGCAGTGGTGCTGTTTCTGAACAATACCTTTGCAGCACTGCAAGATGTGGCGGTGGATGCGCTGGCGGTGGATCTGCTCTCGGAGGAGGAGCGGGGCACCGCCAACTCCATCATGTGGGCGGGAAAATCCGCTGGGGTGGTGATCGGGGGGGGAGGTGGTACGCTGGTGGCCAAATACCTGGGCTGGCCCACGCTCTTTGGGATGCTGGCGGTGATGCTGTGGCTGATCATGCAGCTTCCTCTGTTTCTGGCGGAGCGTGCTCGGCCTGAAGAAGCACCGCCTGCTCCGGCGGGGCTGGGTCTTTCGGCGCTCTGGGCGTCGTTTTCGCTGAGCGCCACGCGGATGGGGGTGGTGATCGCGGCGCTCACGCCGATGGGATATGCGCTGGTGGGCACGTTTACGACGCGGCTCTTGCGGGTGGACATGGGGATGTCGGAGGAACAGCTTGCGTTTCTGGCGGGGGTGGTGGATCCGGCGTCGGGGGTGGTGGGGGCGCTGGTGGGGGGCATCTTGGCCGACCGACTGGGACTGCGAAAGGGCATCGGGGTGTATATGGTGGGCATTGGGCTCTCGCTGGCGCTGTTTGCAGCCCTGCCCTCCTTGTGGCCATCCTTTCAGTTTGTGGTGATCTACACGATCATCAGCACGCTGTTCATCAATGCGTATAATGCGGCGACGCTGGGGTATTTTATGGCGCTCTCCAACCCGGCGGTGGGTGCGACGCAGTTTGCCATCTATATGGCAGGCACAAACCTGTGTTATGTGGTGGCCAATCCTCTGGGGGGCTGGATGGCGGATAACCTCGGCTATGGTCCTGCGTATTGGATGGCGGCGGCGATCCAGGTGCTGACGGTGGGGCTGCTCCCTTTTTGCAATCATCGTGAGGCGGAGCAACACTTTCGCAAGAACAGCACGAGTCTGTGAGGGTGTATGCTCTCGAGCATGAACCCGTCCGCCCGTGCCAGACGTCAGGGGAGCCGAGGGGGTCATGTGATCCAGTGCGTGCGTGCTCGCCGAAAAAAAACGATAAACCGTCAGGAAGAGGTGCGCAGGCGCTCGAGCTCCGCTCTTAAGACGCTCAACTGACGCTCAATGTTTAGGGTCCGCTCCAGCTCCGCTTGACGCTCGGCTGCCGCCCGTGCCGCGTCCGCTTGGGCTCGCTGTGCAGCTTCTTGCGCCTGAGCGAGCTGGGATTGGGCTTGCGCCGCTTCTGCTTGGGCTTGCGCCGCTTCCGCTTGGGCCTGCTGCGCCGCTTCTTGCGCCTGTTTGGCACGGGTGGCTTCTGCCGCCAGCTCTGCTGCCACCCGAGCCGCTTCCGCTTGCGCGTGAGCGACCTGAGCTTGGGCCTGCTTCGCCTCTTCTTGCGCATTTTTGGCACGGGCGGCTTCTGCCTCCCGCTCCGCCTGCGCTTGAGCCGCTTCCGCTTGTGCGTGAGCGGCCTGAGCTTGGGCCTGCTTCGCCTCTTCTTGCGCATTTTTGGCACGGGCGGCTTCTGCCTCCAGTGCTGCTGCCACTCGAGCCGCTTCCGCTTGCGCGTGAGCCGCTTCCGCCTGCGCGTGCGCGGCCTGAGCTTGGGCGTGCTTCGCCTCATCTTGCGCGTGTTGGGCGCGGACGGCTTCTGCCTCCAGTGCTGCTGCCACCCGAGCCGCTTCCGCCTGCGCGTGAGCCGCTTCCGCCTGCGCGTGAGCCGCTTCCGCCTGCGCGTGAGTGGCCTCCGTTTGCGCCTGCTTCGCCGCTTCTTGCGCCTGTTTGACCTGCGCTTCCAGCATCCGGGCCAGCTCCGCCGCCACAGGATCCACATGCACGTAGGAGCGTTCAAACACCCCCTCCATCGGGAGCGCGAGTCCTGCCACATAGCGCGTCGTCAGCAGCTCCGGCGCGCGCACGATCCGATGAGGCGCGCGCCAAGTAAGGCCCAAGTGCTCGGGGGTATAGATGTGGACCTCTCGTTTGACCGGATCCACCAGCCAATATTCTTTGGCACCCGCCGACAGATACAGGTTCAGCTTAAACCCTCGATCCAGATGCGCCGTGGAAGGCGAGAGCACCTCCACCACAATCGTGGCAGGCCCTATCAATCCTTTCTCCGTCAGACGAGGCATGTCACCGGCCAGTAAGACGAGCAAGTCTGGCACCAGCTCGTCGCTGTCTCCTAAGAAGTTCGTGAAGTCCGTCAACACTTGACCCTGCTCTTGACGCTGCAAGATCAGCACCAGAGCCACCATCAGGTTGACAACCGCCGTCACATGCCGAGCAAGAGCCGTGGTGGTCACGTATAGGTCTCCGTTCAATAACTCCAGCCGGAGCCCTGAACGTCCTTCTTTGACCAACCGCTCCCGCAGAGCATGAAGCTGGTCCGACGTAAAGGAACCCTCCAACCGGAACTGCGCATCCGGGGAAAGAGACGCCCCCGTCAACAGCGCGGCTACACTCAAGAGCGGAGGAGGAACCATCAGCTCGGCTTCCTCTTCCACCGGAGAAGGACTCCCCCGATGCTCCACTCGGCCTTCTGGCTGAGACCCAGGCTGCTCGTCCCCAGGCTGTGAGCCGCTGCCACTTCTGCGCTCGAACAGAGAAATACTGCGTGCTCCACCATCACCGGAACGTTCTCCGGTCGGGCCTCGAAGCTGGAGACCCCCTTCAACAGCCAACGACCGTCCAGGCATCACAAAACCGTCTGCATGTTTGTGACTCGACATAAGAAGCTCCTGTAGACATTCTGGACACCTCTCCTGGTGAAAAGGTGCCTCAAGCCTGCCGTAAATGCCGCTGACGGCTGCGCTGACGCGCTCATACACCCGCGAAGATCAGCAGTTAGACTGCTCAGACATATGACTTGAGTTGAGTGTAGTCGGAAGCAGGAGGGATGTCAAGACGATGGGCGGAGCTTGGGAGGGCAAGCGCAAAGTCAAAAGGGGTAGCGTGGCACGAAAATTGGTGGTAGAGAAACGATACGCGGCAGCAGATGGCTTGTATGACAAGCTGTGGAAGCGGAGTCTCCCTTTAACACGAGGACGACACTCATGCCGACAACATCGTCTGGTCAGCCTCTCTCGGCAGCGAGTGGACGGTCGAAGCCCTCTAAACATGCTTGGAACGTGTCCAGCTCGGCGCTTGTACCGTCGTTTTCGCCTGAAGCGGAACGCACACACCCCAAAATCCAGAGGGGTCCGCTGAGGCTTGAGCCTCCTGACCCTGCTTAAAAAACCCGCACACATCGCTCAGCCCTCGCTGAGCATAGGAGTCATTTCATGCAGCATCCGTTGGCTTGTCGCTGTGGTAAGGTGAAAGGGTCGGTTGAGATCTCGTCCTATGTCAACCGAGGTTTATGTTACTGTCGAGACTGTCGCGCCTTCCTGCGTGCGCTCGGACGTGAAGATGTGCTCGACGCCCACGGCGGAACCGATATTGTGCAGACCTTGCCCCCTCTGGTCCGCTTTTCGCAGGGCCAAGAGCAGCTTGCCTGCCTGCGGCTGACAGACAAAGGGCTGATGCGCTGGTATGCCCAGTGCTGCAACACCCCCATCGGCAATACCCTGGAGAATCCCAAATTTCCCTTTGTGGGCCTACCGACCCCCTGCCTCAGCACGACCAGTACCTCTCTGGAGGAGTCTTTTGGTCCTGCCACCATGCGGGTCTGGACCAAATCAGCGCTGGGCACCAATAAACCTTCGGAGAAAGGCTTTTTCCTGGCCTCCCTGAAGCTGATGCGGATGATCGTGGTGGGTCGGCTGAGCAATAGCCATCTGCGACCCCCCTTTTTTGATGCGCAGAGTGGTAAACCCGTGGTGTCTCCCCGCATTCTCTCGGCAGAAGAGCTGGCCAAGTATCGTCCCGCCCACGAGAGCTGAGCCGCTCAGCAGCGAGATCTTGGCAGTGGGCTTGGCCTCACCGCCCTCACCCGGCATTCAAATACTCCCTCACTCCCCTTGAATTCGCACATAGTCATGTTTTAGCAACCAGTAGAGCTGATACATGACTGGAGCCTCCGGCCAGCCGTACTGCGTCGCCACTTCCCGCACCACCGCGTGCATACGCATCCCCATGCGCACACCCGCGCATAAGTGCCGCAAGATCGTGGCGTCAAAGAGCCCCTCCAGCTCGGAGTACCACGGCCTTGCCTCCGGCTGTCTCAGCAATGCCACCCCTCGCTCTGTCAGCGCCAGCAACGTCTCTGGACTCAACGCACCCGTGGCATGTCCCGCAAAGAGCCACGAAGGTGGAGGCGAAAACGGATCCGGCCCTGGACGACTGGGCGGCTGTCTCAGCGCCTCCGCCTTCAGCTCATCCCACAGAATGAGGTGTTGTTTTATAACCTGTTTCCAGGTTTTCTCCAGCGCCGTCTGGCGAGCCGCTTCCCCCAGCTTCTGTCTCAGCCCCGGCTCCGTAAACAGGCGCAGCAGGTGCGTACACAGCGCCCCATGCTCCAGCACCGTCCCCTGTGCCACCGCCAGATGCCACGGTCGCTGAAACGAGAGCAACCCCAGCTCCCCCAAGAGCTCATCCCCTCCGGCATACGTCGGCACCAGCAGCCCGTTGACCTCGTGCTCGACCATGTCCTTATAACCATCCCAGTCTGAAGCCAGCACGGGCAGACCACTGGCCAGCGCCTCCAGCACCGTCAAGCCAAAGGTCTCCTGGATGTTGTCCGAAGGAGAAATAAAAAAATCCGCCGCCTGATAGAGCTGCACCTGCTGCACACCGCTGACATCCAACAAGATGCGCACCCGCTCAGCCAGCCCCATCCGCTGCGCCATGTCCAGCAACCGTTCGGGATAGTTACTGCCCTGCCGCGCACCCGCCAGCACCAGCCCCGCCTCGCGAAGCACCGGATGCTGCGCCTGCTCCCTCAATACACGCTGAAACGTCTGGAGCAACGGCACCAAGTCATACTTGTCGTACTCCGAAAAACGCCCCAAACACAGGCCCAGGGTCTGGTCCAGCGGCAACCCCAAAACACGACGAGCCTCCAGCTTCTGAGCCGCTGTCGCCGGTCGAAACTGCTCCGCCTCCACCCCCAACGGAATCCGTCGAAGCTGGAGCTTGCGCCGAAGCCCCAGCCGATCCAACGGCGGAAGCTGCGCCGCATGCTCAAACGCGCGCTCCAGCACCTGCTGCCCCGCTCGACTGGTACACACAATGGCATCACACCCCTCCGGCCCCGGCAAGAGCAGGCGTAACCACGTCTCCATATAGCTGGGATACGAGATCGAGTGGATCGGCGCGGTCACCGGGAACGGCTCGAGAGCAAAACGCGAGCGCATGTGGGTGAGCGGCGCAAAAAAAGTCAGCGGATCCGATTGGTGAAAGACATGATACCGCTCCGTCTGCAAGCGCCCCGGCAAGGTAAAACGCGGATGAAGCTGGATCCGCCGCTCCAAGTCCAACCCCGACAGACGCGGCAGCAGGGTCTGACTCAACGCCAGCTCAAACTGCCGATGCTCATACGCATCCCCCGGATAAAAATGGAAGGCGTCAAAGTCACTCTCCCGCAGAAGAGCCTCCAAAAACGCACTATTGGCCACCTGCCGCCCCACCAACCCCGCCGCCGGATTGGGAGGAACAGGCACATCAAGGCTGGCAAAGATCTTCATGCAAACTCCTCTCAAGGCTGACCCACTATATCACAGCACCCTCAAGAAGCACCCCCGAGAAGCGCCCTCGAGAAGCACCCTCGAGAAGCACTCTCGAGAAGCACTCTCGAGAAGCACCCTCGAGAAGCACCCTCGAGACGAGACCCCGTGAGGGTGGTCAAAAAAATGACGGCCACTGCGGATGTGTCAACGCTTCGACCCTCAAAACGCCGGATCCATTTTTTGGAAAGAATAGAAAAGCAGCACAATGCTCAGCAAAAACAAATGATTAAAATCCATATATCAGCCGACTCATCTTTGGCATGAAACTTGAACCGCTGAACGTGGGCGTCTACGCCTATTCTTCCGAAAGCAGGTGAGGTACGACAATGGGGGCGCAACAACACGCGCAATACAGGTGGAGGCTCCTGAGCTGGCTGCTCGGGCTCTGGTGGTTGAGTATGAGCGGAATGGCTCAGGCGCAAAACCTCGCCCTCGAGCTGAGCCCCGAGGCCACCCACCAAATGACTCGGCGAGGCTCCGATGTCACCCTCACCATCCGAAACAACCGGACCAACGTCCGCGACCAGCTCGAGCGCCTCCGCACGCAGACCATCACCGGCATGCTGGTGCTCTCAGGCGCCGAAGGAGAGCTGATCGTGCGCATGTCGCTCGCGCCCGGGGTCAACATCTCCGACCGGCGAGTAGGCAATCCCCCCCGGCTCTTGCTCAACCTCGAGAGTGGAAGCCAGAGCAGTCAAGCCTCCAGTCGGCCTGCACCCACCCGCGCGGGCCGGACAACTGCTCGTGGCAGCAGCGCCCAACCTGACGAACGCCGCCCCCTCGATGCCGGAGCGGTCAGCGGCTCCACGGGCCGCATGCTCACCTTTGACGCACTGGCGCAGATGCCCTTGCTCGAGGCCCTCGGCGCTGTGATTGATGAAGCAGAACCACCTCGTCGCCCCGCCGATCTGGAGGGCCAGCTTCTCTGCCTCGGCTCCCGCGTGATGTATCCCGTCAACCTCCCGGACTACAAGCTCAGCCTGGAGAGCTGGAACGCTGTGACCATCCCCGGTGCCGTCGGTGCCGAAGCAGAGCTGATCCAACGAGGGCTCGACCTGCTCGCCGATGCCCATCCGGGAGAAGCTGAGACTGAGCTTCGGAAGTTCGAGAAACGTTTTCCACAATCACCTCGGCTCAACGATGTGCGTTATCTGACGTTGCAAGCCCGTTTTGCCAATGCAGAAAAGAGTGGTCGCTCATCCCTCCGCCTGGAGGCGATGGAGCGCCTGCGCGATCAGCTCCGCTTGGATCCCAAAAACTATAATCGTGTGCGCTTACTCTATATTGCAGGGCAAACGTATCAAGATTTAAAGTACCACCGCGAAGCCAGTACCATGTTCCGCGATGCGCTGGCAGGCATTCGCTCCGATGACCCCAACCGACATAAGGTGCTGGTGGCCCTCGGCTGGTCGGATTACAAACGTTACGCCAACGATGATGCCCTCTTGGTGTGGCGCACCGCCATGCCCCTGCTCTCACGGGAGCAACAGAGTGAGATCATGATGGCACTCGCCAGCTTGATGGCCCAAAAAGGCACCTATAACCATGTGCGGAATATGCTGGCGCTGGTGCGTCAGCACTTCCCCGAGAACATGCAGACCGTGCTCTTTCGGGTGCTCGAGGCGGAGTCACTCTACCGGCTCGACCAGTTCCAAGAGTCTCGCATCATCTACGAGAAGCTGCGGGCCGAGCTGAGCAAAGATGTGCCACGCCTCTACGAATATCGCATCGGCGAGGCACTCATGGTGGAGCAGCGCTTCAAAGAAGCCCGTCGGCTCTTTTTGGCACCCTCCCTGGAGAGCACTTCCGATAAACGGAAGTGGCAGGAAGCCATGCAAGCCCTGCGCAACCTTCAGATGGACATGATCGTCGATAAGGACTCCGAGACGCGCCTGCAAAGTAACTTGTCAAAGCTCCAGATCCTGCGCAACGACAACCCTTATCCGCCCATTGCAGAGGAATCCGATCTGGAGTTCATTAAGTATTATGTCGGGCGTGGAAATCTCATCGATGCTCTGGGACTGCTTAAGAACTTCATGGCCGCTTACTCCAATAATACCTTGGCCCGTCCTGTCCTGGACTTGGTATGGAAACGGGTCCAAGAACGGCTCAAGATGTTCTACGACCGAGACCAATACTTTGAGATGCTCGGGCTGTATGAAGTCGCCTATCCTATCGTCTCTGCTGCGGGTGCCTATGACTCAGATGTGACCTATCTGGTCACCCGTTCCTATATGAATATGGGCCTCTTTGATCTGGCCTACAAGACCATCAGCGAAGGATTTTTTATCGAAGGCTCGAGCCGCATCTTGGAAGATCAGTCACTGCTCATGCTGTCAGAGATTCAACGAGGCCAGGGGAAATATGATGACGCACTCAGAGCACTCTCATACCTTCGTTCGAACTCTCAGAAGCCGGAGTCACTGAAGCTGGCACTCTTGGAAGAAGGACGAGTCCATGAAAAAGCAGGCAATCCCATCAAGGCAGCAGACGCCTATCGACAGTTTGGAGCACTGGAGCAAGATCCCATTCTGCGCGTTCGAGAGCTCACCCGTGCCGGAATTGTGATGACCTCCGCCCGAGGCTGTGAGGGAGGCACCCCGCTGCTCAAAAACGCCGTACAGATGGCCAGTCAGGTGAAAGATCCCAAGCTCAGGGCCCAAGTAGCCGATCCCTATTATCGATACGGTGAGTGCCTCTATACCTTAAAACAATACCAGCAGGTTCCAGAAGTGATGCGCGATGCCATCAGCCGAGATCCTGTCCACCCCCTGATTACGTTTGCGCGTTATGCCATCGCCAAGAGTTATCTGGGTATGAAACGAGAAAAAGATGGAGAGCTGCTGCTGCGGATGCTCTCGGAGGAACGCACTCGCCTGCCGGATGACCCGTGGGTGCGAATGGCCGCCGAAGAGATTGAGCAGCTCACGTGGCAACGCTCTCTCACAGGAACGAACTGAAAGGAGTCTCCCCATGAAAACCGATAGCCTCTTTGATCCCATCTACCATCAGCTTGAGCGGGTATTGGATCTGCGCGCGGAGCAACAGACCATGCTCTCGGGCAACTTGGCCAACGCCAGCACACCACACTATCGGGCCAAGGAGATCGACTTTTCGCGCATCCTGACAGAAGTGATGGAGACACCGGGGGCCAGCCTGCCCATGTCCAATACCTCGGGAGATCACTTGGGAGGACTCTCCGGCGTCCACGTACTGCCCGAGGTAACGGTGCATGAGCCTCCTCCCTGGGCACTCGATGGGAACTCCGTCAATCCTGAGCTGGAAAATGTCAAAATTATGGAGAACTCGCTGGCATTTGGCGCCAGTACCCGGGCTCTCTCTCGTAAGTTGATGATGCTGAAGCTGGCTGTGACCGAAGGTCGCGGCTGAGGAGGATAGATCATGGAGCTGCTGAAATCCCTTCAGATCAGTGCCGCCGGTATGACCGCAGAACGCACCCGCTTGACGATTGTATCGGCCAATATCGCCAATGCCAATGCCACCCGCTCGGCAGATGGATCCGGGCCCTACAAACGCCGCCTTCCCGTTCTGGAGTCCGAGACTTTTGATCGTGTCTTCACCCGAGAAGCCGCCAAATTCGGAGACCAAGAGGTGAAAGTCCCGCTGGTCGTCGATGTACAGCTCGACGAAACACCCGGGGCCACCATCTATGACCCTTCTCATCCCGACGCCGATGAGAATGGTTATGTCACCATGCCAAACGTCAATATTGTGTCAGAGATGGTCGATATGATGCATGCCAGTCGCGCTTATGAGGCCAATCTCAACGCCATCGATGCCACCCGAGATATGACCCTCAAGTCCCTTGAGATCGGACGCGGCTGAGGAGGGACGAATAAAGGTTCGCCCGCACCAACGCCCGTGATGGTGAGGGCGAAGCATGCTTCGCCCCTATGCGGTCCTACGCGCACCAACGCACGCCCGCACCAACGCACGCACGCACCAACGCGCACCAACGTGCCCCAACGCCCGCACACACCAACGCCCGCACCAACGCGCACCAACGCACGCACCAACGCGCACCAACGCACGCACGCACCAACGCACGCACCAACACGCCCGCACGCCCGTGATTGTGAGGGCGAAGCATGCTTCGCCCCTACGCGGCCCTACGTCATATTCCGGTGTCTCTGGCACGGATCTTGAACATACTTCTGAATGAATAGGGGATGGACCGGATTTTTGACGGTGACCAGATGCCGTGATCCCGGTCCTCAGCACGATCCAACCTTCTTACGCGCGAGATTGCCATGAATATCTTCAATCCAGAGCAGCTTCTGTCGGCTCTCGAGAGCCCCCAGCGACGAGTCGAGGGCACCTTCAATCCAGAGAGTGCCAACTTTCCAACACCGTCCTCTCCCGTCAAAGGGAAGGCCGAGACCCGCTTCGAACAGGCCCTCAAAGAGACCATCGCCCGCATGAATGACACGCAAAATTCAGCGGATGAGTCCGTTCGACGCATGTCCGCCGGTCTGGAGCCCAACATCCACACCACCATGCTCCAGCTTGAGCAGGCCGAGATCTCCCTCAAGCTGGCCATGCAGGTCCGTGGAAAGGCACTGGAAGCCTACCAAGAGATCATGCGGATGCAGATCTGATGACAGGTCACCTGTCAGAACTCTGACACTTGCCAAATCAAGAGAAGCACGTTTTTTAAGGTTCAACGTTTCGGGGTGAGTGAGGCAACACATGGACTTCTTGAATCGACTGATTCAGCAATTCTCCACCTTTTGGGGATCCATGAAAGGACGGCAGAAGGCCACCCTTCTGACCGCCGCAACCCTCCTGCTGGCGGGTCTGATCGGGTTGGTCGTCTGGGCCAACTACGTCACCTATGCGCCGCTGTTCACCAACCTGCGCCCCGAGCAGGTGCCCCCCATCATCGAGTCCCTCAAGAGCCGCAAGGAGCAGTACCGCATCAGCTACGGCGGCACGGTGGTCGAAGTCCCCTCCGACCGCGTGCTCGACCTGCGCCTCTCGCTGGCCGGTCAAGGTGTGCTCAAGGATGGCATGGTGGGCTTCGAGGTCTTCGATAAAGGTGGCATCGGTGTCACCAACTTCGTCGAACGCCTCAACTATCAGCGCGCCCTCCAGGGTGAGCTGATGCGCACCATCAACGAGCTGGACGCCGTCGAAGCCTCCCGCGTCCACATCGTGCTGCCCAAAGAGTCCCTCTTCGTAAGAGACGAACGACCCGCCACCGCCTCCGTGGTCGTCAAGCTCGCCGGAGGACAACGCCTCTCCAAAGATCAGGTCAACGGCATCGTCAACTTGGTCGCCGCCAGCGTCGAGGGCCTCAAAGCCGAATATGTCAGCGTGGTAGACTCCGAAGGCCGCACCCTGGCCGCACCCCGCAATGACTCCGTCGCCGCCGCTTCCTCCAACCTGCTGGACTACCAAGAGACCCTCGAGCGCCGACTCGAAGCCCGCGTGGTCGAGTTCCTCGAGCGCGTGGTCGGTCCCGGCAAAGCCATCGCCAAAGTACAGGCGTCTCTGGAGATGAAGTCGGTGGAGACCACCAACGAAGCCTTCAACCCCGATACGCGCGTGCCTCGTTCAGAGCAGACCCGCACCGAGACCCGTAAAAACGTCGGGCCGGATGCCACCGGTGTGCCGGGAACAGCGGCCAATCTCCCCGGAAATGCCGCCGCCAATACCACTGGCACCGGAAATACGACGATGGAGCGCAACGAGTCCACCATCAACTACGAAGTGGATAAAACGGTCTCTCATTCAGTTCAAGCACCCGGACAGCTCAAGCGCATCTCGGTGGCCGTGCTCATCGATGGCTCATACAAAGCCGCTGCCGCCGCCGCTGCCGCCGCCGCTGCCACCGCCGCCGCCAAAGGGGAGTACGTGGCCCGCACCCCCGAAGAAATGAAGACCTTCGAGCAGATCGTGCGCAACGCCGTGGGTTATTCCGAAGAGCGTGGCGATGAAGTCACGGTCTCCAATCTCCAGTTCCATCAGCTCGACACGGACCTCTCCACCGCCGATGGTGGCATTCCCTGGGAGCGCCCAGTACGGTACGGCATGGTCATCCTCGGCATGATCCTGATCTTTATGTTGCTGCGGCCTCTGCTCAAGTCCATCGCCGAAGATGTGAAAGTCCAAGCCGATGATCTCGGAGCTGGCGCGCTCGGCGCAGGTGCTGGCGAAGCGGGCGCGGCGGGTGCCCTCGGCCCCGGAGGGATCTCCCCCAAAGCCCTGGCCGCCGGAAGCCAAGAACGTCAGCGCCGCGAGGAGATGATCAACCTCGCCCGCTCCGACATCGACAACACCGTCCAGACGGTTCGCGACTGGCTGCGGACTTCCAATACCCCGGCAAAGTGATCGGCAAAGTGATCGGCAAAGTGATCGGCTAAGTGATCGGCAAAGTGATCGACTCAGTGATCGACTCAGTGATCGACGACGTGATTGAAATGCGCTCACCCACCCAGGTGAGCCCGCTGAGCGATTTGTAGAGGAGCGGCTGTGAAAGTTGAAGAGCTGACCGGCGTTCAAAAGGTGGCCATCGTCCTGCTCTATCTGGGGGAAGCGGTGGCAGCGGAGATCTTTGCCCGCTTGACCGAGACAGAAATCATGCGCATCGGACAGTCGATGGCCGGACTGGAGGCCGTCCCGCCCGATGTGGTAGATACGGTCATTCAGGAGTTTCTCGAGCGGTTTGCCGGACAAAAAGGACTCACCAACTCCGGCATGGACTACGTCAAGCGGGTGGTGCGCAACGCCGTAGGTGAAGACCGAGCCCGTAAGATCATGCGGGTCATCGACTCCAAAGAGCAAGCGGCGTTCCAAGCCAAGCTCGCCAAGCTCAACCCAGAGTCGCTGGCCGCTCTGATGAAGCAGGAACATCCCCAGACGGCGGCGGTGATCTGCTCGATGCTCGGCACGGTGATGACCGCCAAAGTATTGGCCTACTTCCCCGCCGAAGCCCGAAATGACATCGTCTTCCGCATGGCGTTCCTCGACCGTGTGCCACCGGAGGTCATGGACCAAGTGCGAGAGTTCATCGACCGCGAAATCCAGGTGCCCATCACCGACGATGAGGCCGAAAAGCTCAAGGGCCCCGAGGCCAAAGGCATCGATAAGGTGGCGGACTTGCTCAACGCACTGGGCAAGGCACAAAACGAGCCCATCATCCGCAGCCTGATGGAGCGTAACCCACGCATCGCCGACGAGATCGCCAAGAAGATGTTCGCCTTCGAGGATCTCCTGCGTGTCGATGACCGTGGCATGCAAGCCTTGCTCAAAGAAATCGGCAAGGAGGAGCTGGCCCTGGGGCTCAAGATCGCCGACGAGCGCATCAAGGATAAGTTCTTCCGCAATATGTCCGAGCGTGCGGCAGAATTCCTCCGCGACGACATGGAAGTGATGGGGCCCGTGCGCTTCAAAGACGTGGAGACCGCTCAGCGAGCCATCATCGCCATCGCGTTGAGGCTGGAAGAAGAAGGCAAGATCATGATTGCCTCCAAAGATGGTCAAGGTGACATGGTCTGAGCAGGAGGCTAAAACAAGGTCATGGCTAAACCCTTTGCGTTTCCAGAGCTGCACGAAAACATGCCGGATCTGCCGGACGATGAGGAGGCCGGAGGTGACTTCAGCCCCCTCTACCAGGGCAAGAGTGGGATGCTTCCGTCGTCCGCCTCCGATGACTGGAGACCCAGCCATGTGCCAGCCAGTACACGTCCAGGGGGGGCGGCACGTCCCAGTCCGGTCGGTGCTCCTGCAAAAGCAGAACCTGCCGCTCCAGCGGCTCCGGCAGCAGGCCCCGCAGCAGCCACCACCGCGCCTCGGGTGGATCCCCGCGAGCTCGAGCGCATCCGCACTCAGGCCCGCGAGGAAGGATATCGAGAAGGTTTCGCGCGTGGAGAACAAGACGCCCGCAATGCTTGGCTCAAGCGCGTCGAGAAGGTGGAGTCACTCCTTCGTTCCCTCTCCGAAGGCCGAGAAGCAGTCTTTCACCGGGTACGGGAAGACCTGGTGCGCATCATCACCCTGGTGCCTCGTAAGATCTTGCGGAATGCCATCCAGCTCGAGCCGCAGGCGGTGGTGAGCATGGTCGGCGCCATTCTTGAGGAGCTTCCTCGGCAGGAGCGCCTGGTGGTGAAGGTCTCCCCGGACGATCTGCGCATGCTCGAGGAGGCACTGCCAGAGCTGAAACGCCGCCTGGGTGGTTATACCGCCGTGGAGCTGGAGCCTTCTCCGCAGGTCTCGTCGGGGGGAGCGGTGATTGTCACCGAAGGAGGGCGCATCGACGCCACCCTCGAGCGTCAGCTTGAGACCTTCGAGCTGCGGGCCCGTGAGTGGATCTTAGGGGCCGCCAAATCCTCCGAGCAGGCTTAAGGAGCGGATATGCGTCTCTCAGCCGATGCGGAACAGCAAAAATATGTGGAGCGGCAGCTCTCCATTCTCGGGCTGGACCGGTTTGCACAGGATCTGGAGCATGACGACCTGCTGGGTTACTCCGGCTGGGTCACCAAGATCGTGGGCACGGTGGTCGAGGGCACCTTACCGGGCGCATCGGTCGGCAGTCTGTGCCGAATTTTTCCGCAGGGTGCCGGCGCGCCCATTCTGGCGGAGGTGGTCGGCTTTCGTGAAAAGCTGGTGCTGCTCATGCCTTATGGTGAGTCTCGTGGCATCACCCACGGCTCCCGCATCGAGCCGGTGCGCACAGAATTCAGTGTGGGAGTAGGCGACGCCCTGTTGGGCCGGGTGATCGATGTGTTTGGTCAGCCGCTCGACGATGGGCCGCCGCTGATTCCCGAAGCCTTCGCGCCGGTCTACAACGACTCCGTGAATCCGATGGAGCGTAAGCGCATTCATGCACCGCTGGATCTGGGGGTGAGGGCCATCAACGGCCTGCTCTCGGTGGGCAAGGGGCAACGAATGGGGGTGTTTGCGGGCTCGGGGGTGGGTAAGTCCACCCTGCTGGGCATGGTGGCACGCAATACCTCCGCCGATGTGACCGTGCTCGGACTGGTCGGCGAGCGTGGCCGCGAGGTGCGCGAGTTCATCGAGCGGGATCTCGGCCCCGAAGGGCTGCGGCGCTCGGTGGTGGTGTGTGTGACCGCCGATAAACCAGCGGTGCTCCGCGTGAAGGGCTGTTTTGTGGCCACGGCCATTGCGGAATACTTCAGCCGACAAGGAAAAGACGTGCTCCTGCTGGTGGACTCGGTGACTCGTTTTGCGATGGCTCAGCGTGAGATCGGCCTGGCAGCGGGGGAGCCTCCCACCTCCAAAGGATATACGCCGAGCGTTTTTGCGCTCATGCCGCGCATGTTCGAGCGGGTCGGCTGCTTTGAGAAGTACGGCTCCATCACCGGCATCTATACGGTGCTCGTCGAAGGGGATGACCTCAACGATCCGGTGGTGGATGCCGCCCGTGCCATTCTCGACGGACACATCGTGTTGTCCCGAGAGATCGCCTATCGCAACCACTTTCCGGCCATCGATGTGCTCAAATCCATCAGCCGCGTGATGAGCGATATCACCACGCCCCAACATCGGAAGGTGGCAGGCCGCATGAAAGAGCTGATGGCCACCTTTCGAGAAGCAGAAGACCTCATCAATATCGGGGCCTACAAAAAAGGCAATAACCCCAAAATCGATGAGGCCGTTCAGCATATCGGTGCCATCAACGAGTTCTTACGCCAGTCGGTCGATGATAAGGCCAGCTATCAAAACACGCTGGAGATGCTCACCCGGCTGATGTCGTAAGCGGAAGGGCTCGCGGGTGGCACACCCAGAGCGGAGGACAGCGAAGCCGACCAGGACGCTGGGGTCATAACACGCAGAGATGCTCTCTCATCCGGGAGGAAGCACGATGAAGACAAAGGTGGACCCACTGCTGAAGCTCCTGAAATTCCGTCAGGGCGAAGCCGGACGGGCCCTGGTCCTGGCTCAAACCCAGCTCTCCACGCTCGAGCAGGAGCGCCAAGGGCTGGAACAACACCATGAGCAAGCGGAGCTGGCGTTTGAAGCCCTGCAACGAACCCCCAGCTTGCCCGAGGATCACGCGCTCTATCGAAACTTTTTTATCCGCCTGCGCACTCAAATTGCAGGCAAAGACCAGGAAATCGAGGCCCAGCAGCAAGTGGTCGAGCAGTGCCGTGAAGCACTCGCCGAAATCCACAAGGAGCTGAAAACCCTCGAGAAGTACAAAGAAAACCTGATTGAGCACCACAAACAAGAAAAAAAGGTGCTCGAAGCGAAGGAGCTCGACGAAATTGCAGGTCAAAACCATCGCCGTCAGGAAGCCTGAGCCACCCCGCTTTCGTGCGGCTGGCACCTCCACTCGAAGCCCGTGGCGTCGCCGCAGCTTGCTGCTGCTGGTGGCACTCGGGGCGCTGCTGTTTGAACCGCCCCAGGCGGATCAAGGCAACCTCCTCGGAGAAGCCGTCGCCGCCAGTGGGACCGAAAAAACCAGCGGCCAGAAAAAAGACGAAAAAATCATCATCACCCCCAACACGCCCCTCAGCGACGAACAGCTCAAGGTGCTCAAGACCCTCGAGCACCGCAAGGCAGAGCTGGATAAACGCGAGGAGGAGCTGCAACGACGCGAAGAGCGCATCAAGCTGGCCGAAAAACAGCTCGACACCAAATATAACGAGCTGAAAAACATCCGGGACGAAATCACCCGCCTCTTCCAGCAAGAGGAGAAAATGCGGGACGACCAGCTCAAAAAGATGGTCACCACCATCTTCATCAACATGAAGGCAGACCAAGCCGCCGCTGTGCTCGCGAGCATGGACAGCGCCATGGTGCTCCGCATGATGACCCTGGTGCCCGAAAAACAGCTCAGCAAGGTCATGGAGAAGATGGATAAAGCCAAAGCCGCTCAGCTCTCCAGCGATTTTATGAACTATAAGCTGAAGATGCCCAAGCCGCCCCAATGAGGAGCCCTCCGCTCCACGAGGTTGACCCATGAGCCTTTCGCCTGAACTCCGTACCCGCACCCTCGCCCATGATCGACTCGCAGCGGATCGACTCGCAGCGGATCGACTCGCGACAGATCGACTCGCAGCGGAACGCCTCAGCGCCGAGCGCACCCTGCAACAAGAGCTCGCCCGCTCCTCCCAGCGGCTCCGGGATGAACAACGTGACTTCGCTCGACTGCTCGAAGAACGTCAGCAGACCCACGAAGGACACTCGCCCCGCCCGAAGCCCGAGCAGAATACGTCACCGCTCCCCCCCTCCGCCAACTTTGAGGAGGATGAGCGCCCCTTCGAGGAAACAGAGGACCGCTGCGAGACCTCCTCCGAGGAGAGCGCCTGTCTCCCCTATTATCTCGTCGCGCAAGAACGACGGCCCACGCCCCAGCACGAGGAGGCCGAGACCTCCCGCACCGAGTCCACGGACGAAGCTCGCCCCTCACGCGCCCGAGGGCTCCGCCCGTATGAGTCCACGCTCGAGGAAGAGACAGTACACAGCCGGGCCGAAGGGCGAGGCCCTCAGCTCCAAGACTCGGCCCAGGTCCAAGACTCGGCTCAGCTCAAGGACTCGGCTCAGACGGAGCCGACGGAAACACTCGCCGGTAAGCTCACATCGCTGGCAGACGCAGGGGCAAAGGCTGACGCTCCAGGTGTCGGAGGACTGACACCCCCCGAGGCAGGCTTGACGGATCTCACCGCTGAGCTGGGTTTGGATCCGGCTTTGCAGGATATTGATGAGACACTGCGGAACGCCCGAGGGCTCAACCGTCCCTTCGGGGGGGCAGGCACGGAGGCCGGAACTGCCGACCCGCTGATGCATCAGCTTCAAAAACAGCTTGAAGCACAAGGGTTTAGCGAGGTCTCGGTGCAGCTCATCGCACAGGCAGGGGCAGAAGGACCAGGGGCATTGTCCAGCCAAACGCAAGAAAGCCTACGTTCCGATCAAGCTGGTACGCAGCGTGCAACAGGAGAGCGGGTGCCGCCTCCAACCCGGCTTCCTAGTCAAGAAAGCGTCACCCGCTCAGCGGAGATCTTACGGGCTCAAAACACCGGGATCCTGCTGGCCAACGGACAAGTGGTGCTCCGGACTGCGGAGGGGGAGACCTCCAGCGGAGACTTCGGACAAGGCCAGAGCAGCCCGGAGGATCCAGAAAACCTCGAGCTGCTGCTCCATCAAGGGGCGACTCCAGGGTTTGGAATGGAGCTGGACAGCCGACTCCAAGCCCTCCAGCGGGTCCACGCACCGGCTCAGCCAGAACAGCCCTGGGCCGGACGGGTGGCGCTGGCGCTCTCCGAGTCCCTTCAGGCGATGACGGAGTCGCAAGAAAAAACCCATCGTGCAGTGCTCGACCTACGAGATCCCGAGCTGGGACGACTCCAGCTTGAGGTGCGAGTCGAAGGAGGCATGCTCAAAGTAGAGGTGTGGGCGGAGCAAGAGCAGGCCCGCCAGCTTCTGCGGGAAGGCCGCCAACAGCTCGAGCAGGCGCTGGCTCGCCAGTCGTATACGCTCGAACACTTTAATGTCGGCGGTGAAGGGGCTCGCGGACAACACTTCGGAGCACGTCAAGGCTGGCAATCACGCGGACGTACAGAAGGCAAGAGCTCAGTGCTCAGCCCTGCGCCGGTCTCGCGGACGCCTCGACATGACGGGCAGCTCGACATCATCGCGTAAAGATCGCTTGAATAGAAGGCTTACGCACACACGCGCATGCAAGCGCGTCAGGCGCAAGAGAGGAGCAATACAATGGCCACGACAACTTCGGTCAATCAACTGGGCGGCGTGACTTCTTATGAGGAGTATCAACGCAAAGACCTGTATGCCGCGAGCGGAAACGGCACGCTGGGCAAAGATACCTTTCTGAAGCTGCTGACCACTCAGTTGCAGCATCAGGATCCACTCAATCCGATGGATAACTCGGAATTCGTGGCACAGCTCAGCCAGTTTAGCTCGCTGGAGCAGCTCACCAATGCCAATGATAACCTGCTCAATATGGCGGTGGGCATGAACTCGGTGGGAAATGCCACGATGGTCAACCTGATCGGCAAAGAGGTCAAAGCCGTGGGGGATGGCTTCTCGTATCAGAAGGGGGTGCCCGAGACCCTCAACTACAGCACGACGGCCACCGCAGAGAAGGTGACGGTCAACATCTACGATGAGGCAGGCAATGTGGTCCTGTCGAAAAATCTAGGCTCGCTGGAAGAAGGGGACCATACCTTCGCCTGGGACGGAAAAAATGCCAACGGAGTGGTGATGGCCGGCGGCAATTATACGTTCAGTGTGGTGGCCAGCAATGGCTCCACCTCGGTCGAGACGGTCACGTATACGCAGGGGCTGGTGGATCAGATCGACTTCACCTCCGGAGTGGCCATGCCGCGCATCGATGGCCAAGCCGTGACGGTGGATAAGATCGTTCAGATCCTGGATGGTGAGTAATACGAAACACAGTCGCGGTAGCCGCTTTTAACTCAAGCACAGCGATGTTACGTCTGTCATCGGGAGGAATCTATGGGCCTTTTTAGTACGCTCAACACCAGTGCAACCGGGTTGACGGTCAGCTCCACCAATATGAATGTCATCGGTGATAATATCGCCAATGTGAACACGTTCGGATTTAAGGCCAGTCGTGCGTCATTTCAGGATCTGTTGACGCAGAATGTGATCGGCTCCGGCGGGATCGCTCAGATCGGAAAGGGCGCTCGTCTGTCGGATGTGGTGCTCAACTTCGCACAAGGCACGTTCGAGAACTCGTCCAATGTGACCGATATGGCCATCAATGGAAACGGCTTCTTCGTGACCCGTAATCCGAACTCGGAGGACCAGCTCTTTACTCGAGCTGGCAACTTCTATCTGGACGCCAATGGCAACTTCCTCAGTGGCGCCGGTTATGTGATGCAAGGTTATAATGCCGATGCCACCGGGAACATCGCCACCGTGTTGGATGATATCAAGATCGATACGGCGGTACAGCCTCCGTCCGCCACCACCACGGTGGACATGACGATCAACCTCAACTCGGGTGAGACCGCCGAGACCGTGGTGGCCAATCAGATCGACTTGACGGCCACGTCCTACTTTTATGATGACCTGAACTCGCTGGCGGACTTCTCCACGTCGGTGAAGATCTATGACTCGTTGGGCGAAGTTCATGATATGACGGTGTACTTCCAGAAAGTCGGCACGGCTCAGTGGACGTTCTCGGCGGTGGTGCCCACCGAAGAAGTGAATGGCGGAACTCCCGTAACAGGGGACGCCACCACCGTTGCAACCGGAACGCTCAACTTCAATACCGATGGCTCCTTTGATACCACCACCTCCGCCATCACACCCAGCGCCACGTGGGGCGGATTCATCGGTGCAGACCCCACTCAGACCATCGATGTGGACTTCGTGACGGATGGACAACTTACTCAGTATGGCCAAGAGTCAGCACTCACGGCCATCGGACAGGATGGATTTCCTCCCGGATTTCTGAGCTATCTGGATGTGAATGAAGAAGGCATCGTCATGGGGGCGTATTCCAACGGAAAACAACGCCAGCTCGCTCAGGTGGCGCTGGCCACGTTTAAGAGCAATGACGGCCTCGAACGACGCGGCGGGAATATGTTCGCTGCCACCCTGGATTCGGATTCACCGGCCATCGGCGCAGCGGATACCGGCGGACGCGGGAGCTTAAATGCTTACTCGCTGGAGCTGTCGAACGTGGACCTAGAGACGGAGTTTGTGAAGATGATCGGAAGCCAGCTCGGATACCAAGCAAACTCGCGGGTGATGTCTACGACGAATGATATGCTGCAACAGCTCGTCAATATCGTCCGCTGAAGCTCAACAAAATGGGGTCAAGGGGCCCGCCGGCCCCTTGCGGGAGTGTTTGAGAGGGTAGCGCCCTCTCAACAAAAACAAAATGGGGTCAAGGGGCCCGCCGGCCCCTTGCGGGTGAGTTTGGGAGGGAAGCGCCCTCTCAACAAAGGGCTTCGGAAAGGGTGCAGCAAGCTGCACCCTTTTTTTTAGCTGAAAGGACGCTGTCCTTTCAGACTTTCCTGCAAGGGATTCCATCCCTTGACCCGTGTTTTGTTTTTTTGCGGTTACGTTTTTAGCTGAAAGGACGTCGTCCTTTCAGACTTTCCTGCAAGGGGGGGATCACCCCCCTTAACCCCGTATGGTTAGATTTCCTCGTAGGTGGGGGCCTGTTTTTCGTCCTTTTTGGGTGCCGGTTTGACGTCATCGTCTTCCACCAGACGCGACGGATCTTCCACCCGTTTCACCACTTCGCCCTTTTTCACCGGCACGGCCTCTTGCGCCGCCGCTTGTTTTAAGCTCTCCCGGAACGCATCCGGATTCTCCAGCACCAGTGCGGCCAGCAGCACCTCATCCATATGCTCCACAGGCGTCAGGGTCAGCTCCTGCCGAATCTTCAGCGGAATCTCTTTCAGGTCCTTCTCATTATCCTTCGGAAAAATCAGATGATGAATCCCGCCTCGATGTGCGGCGAGCATCTTCTCCTTCAATCCTCCAATCGGGCGAGCCCGACCGCGAAGGGTGATTTCCCCCGTCATGGCCACATCCTTGCGCACAGGCGCACGCAGGAGCGCACTGACGATGCTCAAACACATGGTGATACCCGCCGACGGCCCATCCACCGGCCCGATCTCCGGCACATGCACGTGAATGTCGATGTTCTGATAAAAATCGCGATCCAGCCCCAACGCACCCGAGCGAGACCGAATATACGAAAGTGCCGCTTGCGCCGACTCCTGGAACACATTCCCAAGCTGTCCGGTCAAGATCAGCTTACCTCGGCCCGACAACACCGTGGTCTCGATGGGCACCATCTCACCGCCGACCTGAGTCCAGGCCAAGCCGTTGACGAAGCCGATCTCGTCGTGCTCCTCCACCCGCCCGTACCGGAACTTAGGCACCCCCAGAAAGAGCGGAACCCGCGCGGAGGTCAACGAGATGCTGGTATCCTGCCCCTTCTCCACCACACGCCGAGCCACCTTTCGGCAAATGGCACCAATCTCTCGCTGGAGATTGCGCACCCCAGACTCCCGGGTATAACGCCGGATGATGCTCAGGATGCCCCCGGTGGTAAACTGGACGTGCTTCTCGGTCACACCGTTTGCTTCCAGCTCACGCGGGATGAGATACTTCCGTGCGATGGCGAGCTTCTCCCGCTCGGTATACCCGGCAAGACGAATGATCTCCATGCGGTCCTGAAGCGGTCCCGGAATGCCGTGTAAGGTATTTGCGGTGGTGATAAACATCACGTTGCTCAGATCATAGTCCAAGTCCAGATAATGATCGTTAAACGTGCCATTCTGCTCGGGGTCGAGCACCTCCAACAAGGCAGCCGACGGATCGCCTCGGAAGTCGGCGCTCATCTTATCGATCTCGTCGAGCAGGATCACGGGATTGGAGCTGCCCGCTTTTTTGAGGCTCTGGATGAGCTTGCCGGGCAAAGCCCCGATATAGGTCCGGCGATGGCCACGGATTTCGGCTTCATCCCGCACGCCGCCCAAGGACATGCGCACGAAATTTCGTCCGGTGGCACGCGCAATCGAGCGGGCCAAGGAGGTTTTGCCCACCCCAGGCGGTCCCACAAAACACAGGATGGGGCCTTGCATCTTGGGCACCAGGCTCCGCACGGACAGGTACTCGAGGATGCGCTCTTTGATCTTACGCAGGCCGTAATGGTCTTCTTCCAGCACTCGAGAGGCTTCTTTGATATCGTGTTTGTCTTCGGTCTGCTCTTCCCAGGGCAGGCTGAGAATCCAGTCGATATAGTTTCGTACCACCGTGGCTTCGGCGCTCATGGGCGACATCATGCGGAGCTTTTTGAGCTCTTTGCGCACGCGGGTGGTGGCTTCTTCGGTCATTTTCTTTTGCTTGATGCGGGCTTCGAGCTCCTGCATTTCGTTGCGGAACTCGTCTTTTTCGCCCAGCTCCCGCTGGATGGCCTGCATCTGCTCGTTGAGATAGTATTCCTTCTGCGTCTTCTCCATCTGCTTTTTGACGCGGGTTCGGATCTTCTTCTCAACCTGAAGGATCTCGATCTCAGACTGAATGAACTTCAGCAGGCGCTCGAGACGCTCCATCGGCGAGCTGGTCTCGAGGATTTTCTGCTTGTCGGGGAGCTTGAGGTTCAGATGGGCGACGAGGGTATCGGCGAGCTTGGAAGGGTCGTCGATGGTGCCCACACTGACCAACATCTCATTGGGGATGCGCTTGTTGAGCTTGACGTAGTTCTCAAAGGCGGTCTTGATGGAGCGCATGAGGGCCTCGAGCTCCACGGTCATCTCTTTTTCTTCGGGGAGCTCTTCGATCTCAACCTGGAAGAAGTCGTCGGTGCGCACATACTTTTTGATGCGCGCGCGACGTTTGCCTTCCACGAGCACTTTGACGGTGCCGTCGGGGAGACGCAGCATCTGCACGATGGTGCTCAGTGTACCGATTTCGTAGATATCCTCTTCAGAAGGATCCTGGGTCTTGGCCTTCTTCTGAGCAGAGAGGAAGATCTCTTTGTCCTGGTTGGAAGCGCGCTCGAGGGCGTTGATGGACTTCTCGCGCCCCACAAAAAGAGGCACCACCATAAACGGAAAGATGATGATATCGCGAAGAGGCAGGAGTGGAACCACTCGAACACTGTCCTTGCCTCCCCCCTGACGGCGGGTATCCTTACGTCCGAACATGCTGAGGAACTCCTTCGGAGGTGCGCTGGTTCACAACCGGCTCCGCACAGGCGACTCACCTGGACCGGTCACAGAGGCCCTGATCACATCATGCCTGAACACTCAGAACCTGGATGGGCAGCTCAGGCCCACTCCGCCTCGTTTTCGTAGACCAGAATCGGATTTTTACGGTCCTTGATGGTTTCTTCGCTGATGATGCACTCCTTGACCCCACTCTGAGAAGGGATCTCATACATCACTTCCAGCATGACCTCTTCGAGAATGGCACGCAGACCACGCGCACCAGACTTACGGCGGAGGGCTTCACGGGCGACCGCCGCCAAACTTCCTTCGGTGAACTTGAGCTTACAGCTCTCGTACTCGAACAATTTCTGGTACTGCTTGACCAGGGCATTTCGAGGCTTGACCAGCACATCGATGAGTGCGGCTTCGTCGAGCTGCTCCAAGGTGGTAATCACCGGCAGACGGCCCACAAACTCGGGGATCATGCCAAACTTGAGCAGGTCGTCTGGGGTCACATCGGCCAGAATCTTCCCCAACGGACGCTCTTCGTGGCTCACCACCCGCGCATTAAAGCCCAACGACCGCGCCCCTTTGCGCTGCTCGATGATCTTTTCCAGTCCGGTAAAGGCACCCCCACAAATAAAGAGGATGTTGGTGGTGTCGATCTGCAAGAACTCCTGCTGAGGATGCTTTCGTCCCCCCTTCGGAGGCACATTCGCCACGGTCCCCTCGATGATCTTCAGGAGCGCCTGCTGCACACCCTCCCCCGAGACGTCCCGGGTGATCGATGGGTTGTCACTGCGCCGCGCGATCTTGTCGATCTCGTCGATGTAGATGATGCCCTTGGTGGTCCGCTCGATGCTGTACTCAGAGGCTTGATAGAGGCTGAGGATGATGTTCTCGACGTCTTCACCGACATAACCGGCTTCGGTCAAGCTGGTGGCATCGACGATGGCAAAGGGCACGTTGAGAAACCGCGCGAGGGTCTGAGCCAACAAGGTCTTGCCAGAGCCCGTGGGACCGATCAGCAAGATGTTGGACTTCTGAAGCTCCACGTCGTCGTGTGTATTGCGGGTGTCGATGCGCTTGTAGTGGTTATGGACCGCCACCGCCAAGTTCTTCTTGGCACGTTCTTGTCCTACCACATACTCGTCGAGATGCCGCTTGATGTCGCGGGGTTTGGCCACCACCGAGCGGTTGGCATAATAGTCTTCTCGCTCGTACTCTTCGGCAATGATGTCGTTGCACAGCTCGATACACTCGTCGCAGATGTACACGGTAGGACCGGCGATGAGCTTCCGAACTTCTTTTTGACTCTTGCCGCAGAACGAGCAGGAGAGACTGCCCACATCTTCACTGCGCTTTTTCAACACGAGGACGCTCCTTCCGCTCAGATCCGAAGTCCCGGGGGAGGAAGTTCCCCCGGGCTCATGGGGACCGCTGCATCTGCGCAGGGTCCGCGCTCAGCACCTGCCTCCGACCCACCACAAGAGACACTCAGGGAGGACGGTATGCGGGCTGCTCCGTGGCGACCGACCCGCTTCAGCGACGCTCGAAGACCTGATCGACCAGCCCATACTCCACCGCTTCTTTGCCGGACAAGAAAAAGTCCCGCTCGGCATCGCGTGCGAGCTTCTCCAGCGGCTGACCGGTGTGATGAGACAGGATCCGATTGAGCTCCTCTTTCATGCGGAGGATCTCACGGGCCTGAATCTCGATGTCCGTGGCCTGTCCCTGGAAACCGCCCCAAGGCTGGTGAATCATGATCCGGGAGTGCGGGAGGGCACTGCGCTTGCCTTTGGCGCCTCCGGCGAGCAACACCGCGCCCATGCTGGCGGCTTGGCCGACGCACAAGGTGGCCACGTCCGGCTTGATATACTGCATGGTATCATAGATCGCCATGCCAGCGGTCACGACACCGCCCGGAGAGTTGATATAAAGGAAGATGTCCTTGTCGGGATCGTCGGACTCCAGAAACAAAAGCTGAGCAATGATCAGGTTGGCGATTTCGTCGTTGACCTGGGTGCCCAAGAAGATGATCCGGTCCTTCAAGAGCCGGGAGTAGATGTCGAAGGAACGCTCCCCACGGTGGGTCTGCTCAATCACCATCGGTACCAGATAATTATGCGCACTCATCGTATTCTTCCTCTGCTGCATTGAGTTGGGGAGGTGTGTTCACCAGATGTTTCGCCACCTCTGAGCGATCCACTGCTCGATCCTGTGCTCGTTCAAAGATGCGGTCCAGCGAGACACGTTTCGGGCCATCGACACGTTTGGGTCTGCAAGCACGATGAGGGAGAGGCTCCGCTGGGCTCCCCCGCGTGTGCGTGGGGAATTTTCGGGGCGCTCTCCCTCCGGGTGCGTCGGGACAGACGGCGCTTACAGGCGTGCGTCGGTCAGCGGATGATCTTCATCCGTGATGTCGGCCTTCTCAATAACAAATTCGAGGGCCTTTTCTTCCAACAGCTTGCTCTTCAGGTCGTCCATGGCATTGTTCTTGATGTACATGCCCTTGACCTGCTCGACGCGCTGTCCGGTCTCGTCGGCGATGTCTTGCAGACGCTGCTGCACATCGGCATCGCTGATGGAGAGGGCTTCGACCTTGGCGATATTCTCCAGGATCAAGCTGGTGCGGAGGCGGAAGGAGGCTTCCACCGCGAGGGCGGCGCGCTCGGCTTCGGTCAGGTTGATCTTGCCCTTGACGGGCTTCTGACCGGCTTGACGACGACGCTCCTGGGCCAGCAGGTCGATCTGCTGGTTGATCAGGCCCGAGGGCAGCTCAATCGGGTTGTTGCCGATGAGCAGCTCCGCTGCCTGCCGGTGCCTCTTGATCTCGGCGATCTGGTTCAGGTTCTCGGCAATCTCTTTGCGGAGGTTCTCTTTGAGCCCCTCCACGTTTTCGGCTTCCATGTCCTGCGCGAACTCGTCGTTGAGCTCCGGCAACACCTTCTTCTTGATGTCGTGGAGCGCAATCGTCCAGGAGACGGTCTTGCCAGCCAGCCCTTTGTTGGTGAAGTCTGCGGGCACGTCCAGCTCAAACTGGCGGGTCTCTCCGGCGTTCATGCCCACCACTTGGTCGGTAAAGCCGGGGAGGAATGCGCTCTCGTCAAGCGGAACATGCACGGTGCGGGGCATGTTCTTCTCCAGCGGGCGTCCCTCACAATAGGCACTGTAATCCAGGTGGGCAATATCACCCTTCGCCAGAGGACGGGCTTCTTCCAACGCCACCATGTCGGCCTTCGAATCGAGGAGGGCCTTCAGACGCTGATCGAGCGCCTCTTCGTCGTTGGGGTACTTCTCGCGGGTGAGCTTGAGGCCCAGATAATCCTTGGCTTCCACCGCAGGCTTCACTTCTACTTCGGCGGTGTACTGGAAGTCAACACCCGGCACAAGGCGGCCCGGCTCAATCGACGGCTGAGAGACCACGATGAGCTGGTTCTGCTCAATGGCATTCGACAGGCTATCGTTGACCAGGCGGCTCATGACTTCGCCTTCAACGTTCTGGCGGAAGCGGCCTTCCAGAACCGAGCGCGGTACCTTCCCAGGGCGGAAGCCGTGCATCCGGGCTTCCTTCTGCAAATTATTGTAGGCGGTGTCCAGCTCACGCTTCACACGCTCACCAGGAATCGTAACCACCAGCTTACGGGTGACCGCTGAGACGGTCTCAACCGTGACGTTCATTGACTGCTCCTTACCGAGTAATCCCTCACATCCAAATCAGTCTCTCTTCGATGGGGCGACACGAAGCGGCTCGACAGACCCGCGAGGGGGTGTTTTACGGAAAACATAGCATTAGCGCGGGAAGGCGCGGCGGTCAACCAGAATCTTCATTCTCAGGCACCTTCATAGGACTTGAACCCCGCCGAAGCCATGACTATATATCTTCTGCGCACCACGTCGAGACGTCCGGGAGGTCCACATGCACCCACACCCCCAACCGTTTGCACACCGCCGGAGCCGGTGGAGAGCTCTTTTTCACCTCGCTCAACGGCTCCACAAACCTGTGCTCCTGCTGCCGACGCTGCTTTTGTCCATGCTCCTGGCCGAGCATTCCCGCGCACAGGCGCAAGGCACGGCACCCACCGCCGCTCCAAACGTCGCGCCCACCGCCGCTCCCTCGCGCACGCAGGAAGGGCTCGAGATCCGCTTGCTCGACCAAAAATTCACCGTGGATCTCCAGCAGCTCAAACCGACCGCCAGCCTCTTCACCCATCAAGGACAGCGGCTGGAGCTGCGCCGACTCGCTCAAGGCATAGAGGTGAAGCTCAACGGCACTCCACTGCTCGACGCCCGGCTGCTGCAACCCTTGCCCCGCCGTGAGACCTGCACCGTGTGGGTCGAGCGTGTATCGTCCAGCCCCGCGCTCTTGGGCGATGACCTGGGCGGAGAAGGCTGCGACGACGGGCCCGAGCCCCCCTGCGCCGAGGATGGGCTCCAGCTTCCCACCCCTCCAGCCACCCCAAAGGCTTCCAAAACGGTGAGCCCTTCACATGAAAAGGCTCCAACCACGACGGTCAGAGCCTCCTTACGCTGCGTTCCGCGTGGCTGAGACGCTTAGGTGCTCAGCTCGGGGTTTCCAAAGCGGGTCACCACCGCCGCTCCAAAGCCCACCATCAGACACGCCACCGAGACCAAGACCCCCACCACCGGCGGCATACTGCCCAAGACCACCAGCGCCGTCCCCCAAGCCAACAGCGCCGCCGCCGAGCGAGGCCCTCCCCGCAACGGCACTCGTTTGCCCACCACCTGCGCCAACGCCGCCACACCCACCACCGCACCCGCAGCACACAAGAGCCACATCACCGGCACAAGCGGAATCCCCACCAGGGTAATGGCCAGCAGCACCGACAGCGGAAACAGCGCCAGCAGGCTCAACACCCCTGCCACACCGGTGGCCAACGGTCGAGACTCCACCACCTCCGCCATGCGCATCACCCGCTTGGGAATGAAGGTCATGCTCATCAGGCCCACCGCCAGCAGCAGCAGCCACTTGACCAGCCCCTCGCGGACTCCGTCGCCAAAGGTGCGCTCTTCTGACTCGTGCTCAAAACGAGGGCCGAGAGAGCCTGTGACTTGCTCCCCGTCGATGATGCCTCCTTCTTCGACTTCGATCTCGCCGCCCATCACCACGGCATCCCCGTGGATGTGGCCACCTTTGCGGACCACCAGGTCTCCGGCCATCACCACGGCGTCGCCCATGACATCCCCCAAGACCTCGGCATCCCCTTTGAGCACCACCAGGTCTTTGACGGATTTTCCGGCATCCACCACCGCACCGTCTCCGAAGGCGACTCGAGCATCCCCGTCGGCTTGCAGGCGGCGCTCGTATTTGAGGATGCGCCGGGTCTCCCGTTCAAACTCGCGTTTTTCGCGCTCCACGGTGCGCTCGAGCTCCCGCAGCTCACGCTCGAGGCCCTGGAGCTCTCGCTCGAGGCCCGGACGGTCTTCGGCGGAGGCTTGAGGGATCTCACGGGCAAGCTCCTTGATGCGCTCGAGGGTGACGTTGCGGGCTTCATGGAAGCCTTCGAGGGCTTCTCGACGGGCTTCCACGGCGATCCGATGGTTTTCAGATTGCATCTCCTGCGCTGCGCGGCGGGTCTCTTCATTGGCGTCTTGCAGGGTGCGGTTGAGCTCTGCGTAGATCTCCTCGAGATTGGCGCGGAGCTCAGGCGACACATCCTTCATGGGCGGAAGGGTGGGCATGGCGGGCAGCTCCGGCAGCTCCGGCAGATGGGGCATGGGCGGCACCGGAGGCATGGCCGGCATGCTCGGCGCTTGGGCCGGCATTGGAGGCGCGACGGGCTCCACGCGCTGCTGTTCGTTCGGGTCCACTTTCTGCTCGATCTGGAGGTTTACTTTGCCCAGCGGCGTGTCAAGTGTCTCGTGACGCACTCGGAGCAGCGGGTCTTGAGACGCTCCGGGCGCATTCTTGAGGCTCTCGAGCTGCTGCTGAAGCTGCTGGAGCTGAAGCCGCTGAGCCTCGAGCTGCTGGGTGAGCTTGAGGAGCAGGGCTGGGTCGGTGGAGGTCGCACCCGCAGGAGCGGCTCCGGGTGCGCTCGCGGGAGCGGTCGCGCCTGAGCTCGCGGGGGAGCTGCCTTCTTGGCCGAGGGCGGAATGACTGAACAGGCTCAGGCTCAACAGCACGCTGGCCCAGGATTTTGACGAGAAGATCTGCATACACCACTCCTTATATATACGATGCGCGTGTGAGCGTTCGGCGGGGATACCGCTCAGCTCCCCAGACCCGCGATCAGCAGCGGAAGTCGAATCCGCCGACGCAACAGCAGCGAAGTCCCCAGCACTGTCCCCACGAGGAGCAAGAGCATGGGCAAAAACAGAGTCTGACCCACATCACGGGCAACAAAGAGGATGATCTCCAGGCCGCGTTGAAAAACGGTCAGCAGGCGGAGCCCTTGTGCCAGCGACTCCCCATCAGGCAATCCGGCGGCGAGCCGAGGCCAGAGCACCAATCCCCCGGCGGTGCTCATCAAGAAGAGGCTGGCCACCACACTCTGCACTCGGTCTGGCAGGGAGGCTTGGAGCGCAACCTGCTGCTTTTGAGCCTCCAATGCGGCATGGAGCAGAGAGAGCTCGAAGTGGGGCGCGAGGGCTTGAGTACGAGCTCTTACGGCGGCGGCTTGAAGCACTTGGTCGAGTCGCTCATACTGTGACAGCAGGTGCTGGCAGTGGGAGCAGTGCTCGAGGTGTGCTTCGAGGGAGGGGTGTTGCTCGGGGGGCAACACACCGGCGCGAAAGGCTTGTAGGTCCAGCTCCGAGGGATGTGTCAGGGTCTCCATCGGTCATCTCCTTCCCGCTCAGGCGGGTGCCAGGGTGTCACCGAGCAGCTCACGGAGCTGCTGGCGGGCCCGAAAAATGCGGTTCATCACGGTGCCGAGGGGGAGTCCGAGCACCTGTGCGATGTCTTGGTAGCTGAGCTCCTCGAAGTGGTACAGCACCAGAATCTCTCGATAGTTGGGCTTGAGCTTGAGCAGGGCTTGCTCGAGCGTCTCACCGACTTCAAGGCTGAGGAGTCGGTCAAGCTGCGAGTCTTTGCCATCGGGCAGCTCGGACATGGGATCCTCCTCTTCGAGCTCCTCTGTGTTTCGACTGGGCCAGCGGAAGCGCCATCGGCTCTTATGGCGTGCTTTGTCGATGCACAGGTTTCGGGCGATGCGATAGACCCAGGTGCTGAAGGACCAAGCCGGATCGTATCGGTCGAGGCTCTTGATCATGCGCAGGAAGGTATCCTGCGTGATATCGCGGGCTTCTTCTTCTGAGCGCGCCATGCGCAGCGCAAAGCGAAAAATCCCGGGAGAGAGCGCCTGAACCAGCGCCGTCAGAGCGGCGGGGTCTCCTTTTTGGGCCAATGTGACGGTCTGGGGATCCAGCGGTGCCAAATTTCGGCTCCGAAGTTCGGGTTTTGAGTCCGGTGAAGCAGTTTTCAGCGGGCTCATGGGCCTTCATTACGCCGCAGTGTGTGGGGTATTTCATCGGCGCGCGTGAAAATCAATAGGGGAAGTGCGGGGCCTGAGCTACAAAACATCGCGAGCTGTCCTGTATGAATGCGGGATCTTCTGGAGAGGGTTTTGGCTGTGCGTCATGAGCTGATCAGTCGTCGTCCATCGGGCGTGGAGCTTTACAACCTGCATCATCCGCGCTTGCCGAGCTTGAGTGTGGTGCTTCAGCCGGGCCAGGAGGCGAGGGCTTCGGGGTGGGAGCCCTCGGCGCTGCGGGATGCGGGCTTGAGCTGGTTGCAGGTCTTGCCGTGGCTGGAGCGGCTGGTGGCTCAGCGCGGGTGTCAGCGTCTGCTCTTGCGGGTGGAGCAGGGGAGTGTGTCGGATTTGCCATCGGGTTACGAGCATGTCTTGACCTATCATCGGCTGAGCACTTCACGCATGCGGGCGCGTGCGTGTGGAGATGAGCGGTCGGTGGGGGACTTGACGGTCATGCAGGGCTTGACGGTGGAGCCCTTGCCGTCGTATGAGCCGTTGTGGGGCGGGCCATTTCGTCGGGTGCCTTTGTTTCGGCCGTGGTTTGTGGGCCTTTTTCACGCCATCTTTGAGGGGGGAGGCGATCCGGAGCTGGCTGCTTCTCCTGCGTGGGGGTTGGCGCAGCTTGAGCTGAGCTTGGCGGCGGGGTGGCTGGACCCGGTCTTATGGATTGCGCGGGTGGACCAGGAACCGGTCGGTATGGCCTTGATGCGTCGTGCGGGCCCGCGAGCGGCGGAGCTGTGTTATGTGGGCGTGCTCCCTGTCTGGCGAGGTGTGGGGGGGGTGAGTGATGAGCTGATGCGGGTGGCGCTCGACGCTCTGGAGCGTCAGGGCATGGAGGAGGTCTCCTGTCTGGTGGCGGATAAAAATGTGCGCTCCTGTGGATTTTTTGAGAGAAAGTGGGGTTTTGAGCGGATGGGGGAGGAGTCGATGTGGAGAAGGCAGCTCACCGGTCTGGTCGGTGGAGGATGAGGGGGGAGGACTGGAGCAGAGGTTGCGCATGGGCATTGGATACAGCTCAAATATTCAGTTCTGACAGGATCTCAACGTTAAGAAGGTCATTTTTGATCGTTGCTTTTACTAGGTGCTTATTAAATAAGATATTTTTTCTGAATTTTTTTTCGAAATTCTGATGCAATCGTCGCAAGCTCCGTTTATACTCACTTTCATGGAGCGGCGATGAACGGTGCGGGCTGCTCCTCCTTGCGGTTGCGCTGGCGGATGCGGTCTGAAGTCCTCGCGGTTATTCCTTCCTGAAGCGGCTCCTGTTGTTGAGCACCTCCTGATAATTCCGTTACATTGTGAACTCTGTCTGTGATTTTTTCCGGTGTCGTCCTTTGCGGGAGAAACGCTGTTGGATTTGCAGGCTTGGTCGGTTCAACGTGAACATAAAATTAAATGCCGACTGAATTGATTTTAAGCAAGAATTCCGATATAGTGTGAATATTGAATGAAATTTAGTGTGTTTCTGCATAAATTTTCAAGACTGCCGCTGTGTGCAGCAGAAAAAAATAACTTAAAGCTGTCTTTCTGGAGTGTGTCGAAGCGGATGCGGAGCGGAGCGAGTCATGCGGTGTGGAGCTGAAGCGTTGTGGAGCGGAGCGAGTAACGCGGAGCTGAGTGGAAGCTGCGGATGCTGAGCGGAGCGAGTAACGCGGAGTGGTGCTGAAGCGTTGTGGAGCGGAGCGAGTAACGCGGAGCGGAGTGGAAGCTGCGGATGCTGAGCGGAGCGAGTAACGCGGAGCGGAGTGGAAGCTGCGGATGCTGAGC
>JBJTQF010000316.1:0-32639 GCA_046075485.1 Myxococcota bacterium
CTGCGACACCGACATCGACGGTGATGAGGTCAACAGCGGCTTGGACTGCAACGACTATGATCCCAGTCTCACCGAGCTGAGCACCTGGTACGGCGACGCCGACCAAGACGGCTACGGAGATCCCGCCGTGAGCATGACAGCGTGTGCCCTCGAGCCTTCCGCTGGATATGTGGCCAACGACGACGATAACTGCCCGGGGCTCTCCTCGGAAGACCTCACCGATGCGGATGGAGATGGGCTGGGAGATGTCTGCGACAGTGACTTCGAGACCCCCACGCCAGAGACCGAAACACCCGAGACCGCGACTCCCGAGACGGAAACACCCGAGACCGCGACTCCCGAGACGGAAACACCCGAGACCGAAACACCCGAGACCGCGACTCCCGAGACGGAAACACCCGAGACGGAAACACCCGAGACCGAAACACCCGAGACGGAAACACCCGAGACCGAAACACCCGAGACGGCGACACCGTCTCCGCGCCCCAGCGATGCCCCCGAGGAGACACCCACGGGAACACCCGATCCAAATGTCGGCGGTGGCTGCTCCTGCAACACCGAAGAGAGCACGCCCGGAGCCAGTGGCCTGCTGCTGCTGCTCGGGATGGGCCTGCTGCGCCGTCGGGCTCGGCGCTGAACACGCAACGCCCGTGATCATGGGGGCGGATGGCCATTCGCTTCACCCACCCCAACGCACACCTCCACCCCAGTCCCTACCCCCACCCGCACCCGCGACGTTGAGACCTTCCTGTGTTATACTCTCCCTCACCGCCGACACCGCATGACAGAGGAGACGTTCATGGTTCGTCAGATCAGCATCGGTACGGAGTCTTTTCGCGAACTTCGCTTGAATGACAGTGAGCTGGTGGATAAAACCCGCATGCTCGAGCACCTCTGTTACGACACAGCCCCCGTTCTGCTTTTCCCTCGCCCACGCCGGTTTGGAAAGACCGTGGCGTTGAGCATGATCCGCGAGTTTTTCTCCATCCCCGTGCCGGAGCCGACCGGGAAACTCCCCGCTCCTCCCGCCCGGGAGCTCTTTCGTGGGCTGTATGTGGACTCCGTCTGGCAAAAGGTGGAGCCGCACTTTCAACGTTATCCCACCCTGAACCTCAACTTTAAGGGGATGCGGTTTACAAACACCGAGGAGTGGTGGCGGGTGCTTGCACGCAGACTGCGTTCGTTGTGCGAGCAGGCGAGGCCCCTCTTGAGCCAGCTTGATGAGACCGAGCAGGATGACTTTACTGCCCTGCTGAGGGGAACCGCCTCTCACGAGCTGCTGGGTGATGCGCTTCGCCTCCTCACCCTCTTTTTGTATCGCGCCACCGGGCAGAAGGTGCTGGTGCTCATCGACGAATACGATGCCCCCATCCAGGATGCTTGGGTGCGAGCCAATGAGCTCACCGAGGAAGCGATCCACCGCCTTCCGACAGAAGCCGAGCAGCTTGAAGCGCGCCGGGAACAACGCGCGGCCCAACAGCTCTACGATGAGGTGATTGGTTTTTTCCGGGTGTTTTTAGGCAACGGCCTCAAGACCAATGACAGCTTATATAAGGGCATCCTCACCGGCATCCTGCGCATCTCGAAGGAGAGTCTCTTCAGCGGGTTCAACAACGTTAAAGTCTGCACCATGATGTCGCGGGAATATGCCGATGCCTTCGGCTTTACTGAGGAAGAAGTCACCGAGCTCTTTACCCGTCGTGAGCAGGTGGAAAAACTCCAGGCGGCCCGCGCCTGGTACAACGGTTATACCTTCGGCACCTTTACCATCTACAACCCCTGGTCCATTCTGTATTATTTGCATGAGCTGCCGGATTTTCCCCACGCCTACTGGCTCAACACCAGCGAAAATGCCCTCATCAAGCAGCTTCTGAGAAGGGCTACCCGCGATATCGCTGAGGAGTTCGAGCGCCTCTTGCTCGGAGGGGCCGTCCAGCAGCTCATCCGGGATGCCTTGAGCTTGGGCGATCTCGCCCACGACCGGGAAGGACTCTTCAACTTGCTCTTCTGGTCCGGTTATTTACGGGCCGATGTGTGTGGGGTCATGTACACCGGAGAAGCCATCTACGCCCTCAAGATCCCCAACCGAGAAGTCCGCACCCTCTTTCAGGAGAGCTTCCAGGAAGGACTCTACGCCGCCGCCAGTCGAGGCGGCCATTCCGTCGAACAAATTACCGACTCAATCCTCACCGGACACGACAAGCTCTTGCAGGTCACGCTCTCCCACTTGGCATTGCATCTGATCTCATACTTAGACGGAGATCCCAACGATCCCGAAGCCTTCTATCAAGGGCTGATGCTGGGGTTGTGCGCTTGGCTGGAAGGTGAATATAAGGTCAGATCGAACCGCGAGACCGGCTTAGGCCGAGCGGATCTCCTGATCCTGCCGAAACAGCCGGGCAAAGCGGGGGCGATCTTGGAGCTCAAATCCACCCGAACCGGTCTATCGCTGGACACCCTCATCCGTCAGGGAGAGCGCCAGCTCAAAAAACGGCTCTACGCCGCTGAGCTGGAGGCTTCGGGCGCATCTCCGCTGTATCGCTGGATCATCGCCTTCGACGGCAAAAACCTCAAAGTCAAGAAGCTGAAGGGAGAGTAGGAAAGCCCGGCGCGAAGCCGCCCTCACCCGCACTCGACCGATGCCGGAGGCTGACCGATGTCCACTGTTTCTCAACCTGCTTCTCCCCAAGCACTGCTGCTGGCCGTTCAAGATCTGCTCAGCCGAGAGATTGCACTCGACGACCTGGTGCGGATGTTGGTAGACCAGATCGTGGCCGGCCTCCACGCCGACCGAGGCACCCTCTACCTCCTGGATCCGGTCAAACAAGAGCTGTTCTCCAAAGCCGCCCAGCTCCCCGAGCTGAAAGAAATCCGCCTGCGGGTCGGACAAGGTCTCGCCGGACACGTCGCCGCCTCGGGAGAGCCCCTCAACGTCCGCTCCACCCGCGACGAGCTCCGCTTTTTTGGCGGCATCGATCAGCAGACCGGCTACACCAGCCGCTCCTTGATGGCCGTGCCCCTCCGAGATCGTCGAGGCCGTATCTTCGGAGTGGTCCAAGTGCTCAACAAAAAAGGAGGGAGCTTCTCACGAGACGACCTCTCGACCCTGGAGCTGCTGGCCGAACAAGCCGCTCAAGCCCTCGAAGCCACCAGCTTGTACCAAGAGCTGCGCCGCGCCGAAGGCGATCCCTCTGGACGAGTCTCCTACCACTATAACCGCGTGATTGGAGACGGTGACGCCATGCGCGCCCTCTACCGCCGCATAGACAAAGTAGCCCCCACCCAAGCCACCGTCTTGATCCGAGGCGAAAGTGGAACCGGCAAAGAAGTCATCGCCCGCGCCCTCCAGATCAACAGCTTACGCCGAGACAAACCCTTCATCAAAGTAGACTGCGCCGCACTCCCCGAAGCACTGATCGAAAATGAGCTGTTTGGCCACGAACGAGGCGCCTTCACCGGTGCCCATCAACGCGCCATCGGCAAAGTCGAAGCCGCTCACGGAGGCACCCTCTTCATTGATGAGCTCGGGGAACTTCCCCTCAGCGTGCAGAGTAAGCTGCTGCGCATCCTGCAAGACCGCGAGTTTGAGCGCATCGGCGGCACCGAGACTGTCCGGGTGGATGTGCGCATCCTCGCCGCGACCCACCGAGACCTCGAAAAGCTCGTCGAAGAAGGCCGCTTCCGCGCCGACCTCTACTATCGTGTGAAAGTGGTCGAGCTGATCCTGCCTCCGCTTCGCGCGCGCGGCGGCGAAGACATCCGACGTCTGGTGCAACATTTTGCCACCCAGAGCGCCCAACGACATGGCCGTCCCCTCCCCCGTTTTACCCCCGCTGCCCTCGAGCGCCTCAGCCAATATCCCTGGCCGGGCAACGTGCGGGAGCTCGAGCACTGCATCGAGAGCGCCGTGGTGCTCTGCGACAGCGAGGTCGATGAAGACGAGCTGGCCCTGCCTCGAAAAAAGCACGAAAATGATCCTGCCTCAGCGGAGCCGATTCAAATCCCTGCGCGCCCACATACGCAGGAAGGCCCACGCACCACCTCCCACCACGGGCCGGAGCCTCTCGGACAGCCAGATCTCAACCCGCCTATTTTGACCCTGGCGGAAGTTGAGCGACGTCATATCCTGGCCGTGCTCGCACGCGCAGCCGGCAACCAGTCTCTCGCCGCACGTTGGCTGGGCGTGGGTCGTAATACCCTCGCCCGAAAGCTCAGGGAGTTTGAGGAGACGGGAGCACATCCGCCACCAGAAGGGGATCGGAGCCCAGACGCTGACGACTGAGCGGACGCAACATCCCCTGCTCCACCAGATAATCCCCCGCTTGAACCGACGTTGGACCCAGCAAGACCACCTCCTGCACAAACGGAAGCCGCGCCTGAAGCCACGCCAGCGGCTGACGTCGAAACGTACCACGCGCCAGCGTCACAATCCGACCGGTTGCCGCAAGGTGGGTCAGATCCTCTTCTCCACCCACGCCGGGCAGACGTTCGTCCACCAGCGCGGTCAACACCGGAGGCTGGCGGAGCGGCAGCGCCTGTAGGAGCTGCGCCGTGCGAGGTCGAGGCTCCCCCAACCTGGGAGGCCCCACCACTGCCAGCCCTCTCCACCACCAACCGAGTGTCATCATCGGAGGGACGGTGCCATCATCAGGATGCCGCAGTAACAGCGCGTTCTCCATCCCTCGAAGGGGCATGAGCGGCGGTGCCAGCCGAGGCGCCAGGGTACACATCAGCCCCAGCACCAGCGCCAGCCCCACCAGTGGCGTGCCCAGCCGAGGCACACGAGCGCCTTCTCCTGCCCAGATCGCCAGCATCACCACCGCAGGCAGCAGGAGCCGTCCTTGCAGATCACCGGTCAGCATGTTGAGCGGCCTGCCCGTGAAGAGCAGCAGCACCAACAGTCCGATGCTCATCGAGACACTCAGCGCCAGCCGTCCAAATTGCTTGTGATACAGGAGTGAGAGCAGCCCCATCAGCAGAAAAATGCCCCCCATCGGCAATGCGACCGCCAAGACCTGAGTGATCACCGGCACCAGATGAACTTGCACCGGCGTCTCCCAGCCGGGATGTTGCACCACATGCGCCCGCCAGCTCTCCGCCGCCGAGAAGTACCAGGGAAACGCCAGCATCAGCCCCATCCCCAGCGTGCGGGTCAGCGCCAGCGCCAGCGGCTCCGGTGTTACCTGACCCCAGCGGTGGAGGCTCCACACCAGCCAGCTCAGGGTGAGTGCGGGAAGTCCGTACACCACCCACGGCTTTATAACTCCCAGCTCGAGCGGCACCACACAGAGCATGAGCGCCAGCACCAGCAGTCCCAGCATGCCCAGGAGCGGCTGCCGAGTGTGCTCCGTCAGCCCTCGGGCGGTCAGGAGCACCAGCGGCAGCAGCAAAACCGGCACCACCAGCCACTTGATCAGCAGCGCCACGCCCAGGAGCAACCCTGCACCCCAGCCTCGCTGCCGACGTTCCCAGACACCCAACAGACAGATGAGACAGGCCATCGCCGCCGCCATTGCCACCGGCTCATTGACCGGCGAGCGGGCGGTGAGCAATACCAAAGGGGAGCCACTCAGCAGGCTCAGAGAGATCAGTGCCCCACCGGTGCCGCTCCAGCGATACGAAAACAGGGTGCTCATGCCGAGCAGCAGGCCCACCAGCATGACCTGGATCAGACGAATGGTCTCGAGCGAAGGACCAAAGAGGAGCATCCCCGGCAGATAAGGGGCAAGCGCCAGGGGTGGATAAGGCGAGCGGTCCACCACATAGGGGATCAGCGACGAGTCAAGGAGCGGCTCACCCCAGCGGAGCAGGAAATATTCGTTTCCTGTCTGGAGCCAAGCCCAAGCGCGGGTGAGGCGGGTAAAGTGGCCGTCGGCGGCGGTGAGGGCTCCATCCTGGTGGGTAAACCACGTCAGCTCATGCAGGGCGAAGAGCCAGAGCAGCCCCAACAGCAGGAGAGGCCCATATCTTCGCAGCCGCGTTAAGAAAAACGATTCAGATTGTGTCACGTCTGCACCCGCTGCTTGAGCTCTGCTACCGTCTTGATGCCGCTACTATAACATGCGGGGGCCAGCGGGGGCCACTGCTGCGGTAAAATTCTGGCACCATCGGAGGTGTTTCAGACCCCTGCGGAGGGGCGAGAGAGGGTGCAGTTGCCCTCTGCGTCTTTGATGCAACGACCGGTGAGCTTCAGACGGTTGCGGGCGAAGAGCCGATAGCTCCAGTCACACAGGTGTGAGATGCCACCGAGACGGGTGAGCGCCATCAGCCAACCCAATCCCACCGCCGTGTAGAGCTGACGAAAGACCTCAAACCCTTCGATCACGGTGCCATCGGGCATGCGTCCGTGGATACGATCCATCAAGGTCTGCCAGTCTTTTCCGGTGGAGCTGGGATCAAAATGGGGCTCGGAGATGTCGGTAAAGAGCAGCTTCTGGCGTCGATCCAGCCTTTTCAGAAGCTGGATTTCGCGCACACACAGGGGGCACTCTCCATCAAAGAAGACCTCAAAGTCGGGCGTAGGGGCGGAGGTGGTAGACATCATATACCTCATCTTAAATCGAACGGGGATTCATCTTTATGATGCGGCGTGAGCCGGGAGTGTTTCAGTGGAGGGCTCGACTCTTGCCTCAGCCGTGTGGACCAGCGGCACGGGTGGAGGTTAGGGTTGACAAGCCAGCTCCTCGAGGCCACCCTCACACCCGTGTTGCCTTTGGATGGACATTCTTTTGAAGGGTGAGACGGGTCATGACCTCTGACGACTACCGAGCGCAGCATCAGCGGCGGCTCTCCTGGATGCCCTGGCTGTATTTTAGCCTCAAACCGGCGCAGAAGCAGTGGGCGCAAGCCTGGCAAGCGGAGGTGCAAGCGCGCCTGATGGCGTTGGAGACCATTCAGATTGGCGAGGGATGTTTTGTCGCGCCGGAAGCGCAGCTCTTTGCGGAGCCGGGACGTCCTATCCAGCTTGGGCCGGGCTGTATGATCGCCGCCGATGCCTTCTTGCATGGGCCGATCACCCTCGAGGCGCATGTCAGTATTAATGCACGAGCGGCGCTGGATGGGGGCGCACGAGGCATCATCATTGGAGCGCATACTCGGATTGCCACGGGTGCTACGCTCTACGCCTTTGATCACGGGCTGGATCCGGAGCGGCTGATCCGCGAGCAGCCGGTGAGCTCTCGGGGCATTCGTATTGGTCAAGATGTGTGGATTGGGGCCAATGCGGGCATCACGGATGGGGTGACGCTGGGCGATCATTCGGTGGTCGGCATGGGTGCGGTGGTGACACGAGACGTTCCAGCTTACGCGGTGGTGGGGGGCGTGCCTGCCCGGGTGCTCGGCGACCGTCGAAACTGGAAAAAATAGCCCCTCACGGGCTCGCAAGGGGATGATGGGGGTCTTCTGTCCCCGCTGGCACCGGTAGAACCGGAGCCTTCACCATGCCCAGGGACAGCTCGATGGCCCGCTCCAGCAGCGGATCTCGTCCTGCTTGATACGTGAGCTCGTCCAGCACCGGATGATCCGGCACCACCCCCTGCCCTTCCAGCCGCTCCCCGTTGATGAGGACTTCTCCCACCGCCACTTGCAGCAGCGAACCATCCGAGAGGGTATATCCTCGAGCTTGCATCACCGCACCCGCCGACTTCTCCCCGACCACAAGGGCGAGCTGATGCGCTTGGAGCAGATACGCCAGCACTTCCTTACCCCCTCGTGTGCCCTGGTTGATCAGCACATAGACCGGGCGATTCCAGCGGCGGGAGAGCTCGCGCTGAAAACCATCTCGTCCTACCTGCGTGAAGGTGGGCAGGAGCGGGTTGAAGAGGTTCATCAGGTCTGGGTTACAGTTGCCATACCCGCTGCGTAGATCCAAGATCAAGGTCTCTGCGCGCTGAAAGCTGCTGAGAATGCCCTCCTCGAGCAGGAGGTTCAGCTCTTGCCCTGTGCAGGCAAACAGGCGCACATATCCGACAAAATGCCCTTGTCGCTCGAGCAGGCGGAGGTTTCGTCGTGTATTCTCCAGCCACTCCTCACGAGGTGCCACGCGCCGAGGCGCCACGCGGGTGGCCAGCAGCGGACCACCGATCTCCCGCTGAAACGTGAGACGCACCGCTTTTCCTTCTTTGTTACGAAAGGCCAGCACCGGATCAAAGGTAAAACCATCGACCGTCAAGAGCCGGTCTCCCCGGAGCAACCCGGCCTGCTCCGCCGGACTGCCCGGAAAGACCTCTCGCACAAACCAGCCAAACGGGAGCATGGCCAGCTCGATGCCAATGGAGTCCATCCGCTCCGCGTCCGAGGTTTGACGATAGATGGCGCGCAGCTCGGCAAGCTGTGGATGCTCGAGGGGGAAATAAGCCGTGTGTGAGCCCGGGAGCTCCCCCAGACGCAGCTCCGTGCGACGGGCGAACTCATCCGCACGTCGAAGGTTGATGGCATAACGTCCATGCCGATCCGCCCACTTTTCCGCACTGATCCGGTCATAGAAGTGCTCACGCACGATGCCCAAGACCTCCGCACCCAGGGCCTCAAAGTCTCGGGTGGGAGCCTCGAGAGGCGGCGGCGTGACGGGAGCTGTTTCCGACGAGACCCGCTCGAACGGCACCGGATCGGGTGAAGTGGGTGCAGAAGCAGGCGCAGGCGCAGGCGCAGGCGCAGGTGCTGTCTCGGGAGCAGGCGCAGAAGCGGGTGCAGAGACTTGGGCTGTCGTTTTCGCCGGAGACGATTTTGGCGCAGGCAAGACCTCTCCCGCTGAGGGCAAGGCTGGAGGCAGGACCATACGCATCGGATCCTCGCGCTGCTCTCCTCCTGCTGCCGCCACCCCGCTCAACCACAGAAAACAGCAACCGCTCCACCATGAAAACCGACGCAGATACAATCCAGACATGTGATGATCGAACCCCATATCATAGGCTTATAGACGCTTGCATCATAACGTAAATTGCCTATTGATCGGATTAGAAAAGATGCATTCTTGCATCCTCATCCCCTGCCGCCCTGGGCTTTCAGATTGCTCCGGCCTACGTTTCCTCCTATATTGTTGCGAAGTGTGGATCTTCACCCCGGAATCTGTGTGCCTGCTGCGTCTGCGCTGAAGGAAGCTGCTCATGATCCAACCCTCACCCGCTGCATCATCCCGCCCATTTCCTGCGTTGCATAAGTCATTGAAAAAACTGGCGGGAAAACGGGTTCTAGTCACCGGCCACACCGGATTTAAAGGCTCCTGGCTCTGCCTTCTGCTGCAAGCACTCGGTGCCCACGTCTTTGGATACGCGCGTCCTGCCGAGCCTCTCAGCCACTGGCAGCAGCTCCACCTGGACCTCCCGAGCTGTGAAGGTGACATCTGTCACCCAGCCCCCCTCGAGCGCTTTTTTCGACAGGTCCAGCCGGAGCTGGTGATCCACCTTGCCGCTCAAGCGTTGGTGCGCCGCTCCTACGAGCTTCCCCTCGAGACTTGGCATACCAACGTGACCGGAACCGCCACGGTTTTGGAGCTCTGTCGCTCCCTGCCTTCGGTGAGAGCGGTGGTGGTGGTGACCTCCGACAAGTGTTACCTGCCTTCCGCCGCCGCCAGCCTGGACGAAAGCGCCCCCCTGGGCGGCCACGATCCTTATTCTGCCTCCAAAGCCGCTGCCGAGTGGGTGGTGGAGAGCTATCGACGGGGCTTTTTTTCCGATCCAGCCGGACCTCAGCTCGCCAGCGCCCGAGCGGGAAATGTACTCGGAGGCGGAGATTATGCGCCTCACCGCCTGATTCCCGATGCGTGGCGCGCCCATACACAGGACCAGCCGCTGCACATCCGCCATCCGCGAGCGGTGAGACCCTGGCAACACGTACTCGACGCCAGTGCCGGTTATCTTTTGATGGGCGCGGGCCTGCTTGACGGGGATATACGGCTGGCCCAGCCCTTTAACTTGGGCCCGGCTCCTGAAGGGCATGTTCCGGTGGAGCAGGTGTTGAGCCAGCTCTCACAATATTGGCCCTCGCTGCGCTGGCAACAAGCCCCACCGCCTCCGGGTGTGGAAGAATCCGCACGGCTGGCGCTGGAGACCACCCGTGCTCAGCGGCTGCTTGGCTGGAGGCCCTTGCTCTCCCTGGACGAGCTCCTCCGCTGGACGGCGGAAGGTTACGAAGGGCTGCATCTTGCGCACCCGGAAAAGATGACCATCAGCCATCGACAAGTTCAAGCGTGGTTGGAGAAGTTGGAGAAGGCTGGCTGAGGGCGGTCATTGAGTGGAGATACATTCTCAGTCTGACGCCTTTGGAGAAGGCTGGCTGAGGACGGTCGCTCAGCGCGACTTTCCAGAGACATGCACCTGGAAACGGGCCGAAAACTGCTCAAGCGTCACCAGGGTAAAACCTGCCTGAAGTGCCGCATCCACCTGCTGCGCCTCCTCATCGGTGAGCGCCACCCGCCATGCAGTTCGGCTGTCGAGCTTCAGACGTTCGCGGATGGCCTTCAGCTCGTCGAGACCTCCCCCTGTCGGTCCTGTGAGACCTGCCCCCAGCCAGAAGAGCTCACGTCCATTGAGAATCACCAGCGGCTCCACCAGCTCCAGCCGGTTGCCAGCGGCCATGACACTCAGCCGAGGCACCGAGATCACCCGATTGGTTTTTTTGATCGACTCAAAGATGCGGCGAGCGTCCACCGTCATGAAGCCCAGAATCCAGCCCAGCTTAAAATAGGCACGCGCGCCGGGCTCCGGTGGCAGCACCGCGTTGAGGATAAAATGAGGGCCTCCTTTGTAGGTCATCTCCTTAAAGAGCCCCAAATTGAGCGCATGACGGGCCACATGCACCATATCGTTGATGGCAGGTTGTTCCTCCCCCTTGAGGTGCATGTAAAAATCGGGGATTGCATCGGGCCAGCTTGCGACGCGCTGCACCAGCTTCTGCGTGCGTGCGTAACGTTCGCCGGTAAAGCGCAGCAGATCCTGCTCGATTTTGGGCATGGGCGAGAGAGGCGGTACTTCTGCCAGGGTCAGCTCTCGTTGAGCCAGCATCCGAACGAGCACCTGCTCATCGGTCTCAGAAGCGGGGGCTGCGTCGGAGGCTTCCTCACGGGCGCGTCCTTGTTTGGCGGGGGCGGGTGGAGCCGTCTCCAAGACATGGGCAATTCGTTCCAGCGCGGTGGCAATCCGCTCGAACGTCGAGAGATACTGCTGCGAGAGCTGTTTTTCCGGGTCCATACGGGGCGCATCCTTTTTGAACGGGTCGGCATCACCGGCCCTTCCTCCATGAAGGGCCGAGAACGATCATACATCTTTCCTTATATATAGCAGCTTCTGAAGCACACACACATCCCTCAGCGCCGTCGTTCGTTTGGAGCAGCAGGCTCCGCCGTGAGCGGATCCTCCGGCCATGCATGGCGAGGGTATTTTCGGCCCAGCTCCTTGCGCAGCGCCGGATAATGCTGACCCCAGAAGCTCGCCAAGTCGGTGGTCACCTGCACCGCCCGCTGATTGGGTGCCAGCAGATGCAGGACCAGCGGAAGTTTGCCCCCCAAGATGCTCGGCCCCTGCCGCATGCCAAAAAAATCCTGGAGCCGGGAGGCCACACAGGGCGTCTGACCTGCTGGATATTCGACCCGCACCCAGCGCCCTCCCGGTAGTTTGACCTTCTCAGGTGCCAGCGTCGTCACCTGCTGACGCTTTTCCGCGCTGAGCAAACCCTGCACCTCCTTCAGCAACCCCGCCCGTCGCAGCTCCTCAAAGCTGGTGAGACCGGAACAAAGCAGCTCCAGCAGCTCCAGCACCTCCGCAGCCGGTGGCGGCTCGATGCCCAGCTCCGGCCTCATGCGGGCCAGAAATGCCAGCCGCTGCTGCCACTGAAGCAGCTCCCCTTCGGGACAAAACGCCTCCGGCCCCTTCTCTTTGGCCGCTTGCCACAGCACCCCCTCCGCCTCCGCCGGATCGAGCGGTAATTTTCGAGACTCAATCAGCAGGTTGCCATAATAGAGCCCCTCCAGCTTCTCCACACTCTCACTGAGCTCGTTAAAACGCAGCTCGCTGCGGCGCTCGAGGGTGCCTGGAAAGAGCTCTTTCAGCCAGCTCAGCTCTACCTTGCTGGCCAAACGCACCCGCACACTGCTATTTTTGCCTTCGGAGCGGGCCTCCGCATCCAGCGCCACCAGCGGATCCGCCTCCAAGACGATGCTGCTCTCCGCCAGGGTCGCCGTGCCCCCAAAGGTAAAGATCAGCTCTCGCGAGAGAGGCCGGTGATGTTCTCCCGGCTTGGGCGGTAAGACTCGCCGCCGAGCGATACGATCAGGATATGCCGCCACCACCGCCATCAGTGTGGCCTCCTCGAGCAACTTCGGCGTGGGCGGACGTGACACCCGCTTGTCCAGCAGGCGCAGGAGCTGTTTTTGCGCCCGCTCCACCGTGGCCACCGCTCCCACATCCAGCCCATGCTGACGCACCCGCTCCGGCTGGAATCCACCCTTGAGCACCTCCTGAAGCAGGTCCATCCGCGCCAGTAAGTCCGACGGTCCCATGATGTCGAGCTTGTTTTGGCCTCGACCCGGCTCCCGCAGCCCTCGCGCCCGCTGCTCCACCAGCACCTCGACCCCCGCCAGCGCCGCCAGCCAAGCCCCCTCGAGCGCCACTCCTCGGGCTTCCGCCTCCCAGAGCAGGCGCGCTTGACGGGGATGCACCGGAAAGGCCAACATGCGCCGCCCCAGTGTGGTCAGTCCCCCCTCCGGCGAGAGCGCCCCCAGCCGTCTCAATAACAGCTCTGCCTGTTCTAGCGCCATCGGATGAGGCGCTTCAAAAAAAGTAAACTGGCTGAGCTGTTGAACGCCAGCGGCTTTAAGCTCCAGCACCAGCTCCGCCAGATCGAGCCGCTTGATCTCGGGCGCGTCGTGGGTCGGGCGGGTATAAAAGTCGTGGGAGGTATAGAGCCTGAAACAGCGGCCCGGCTGAGTCCGGCCTGCCCGTCCCGCGCGCTGAGTGGCGGATGCCTGACTGATGGGCTGCACACTCAACGTTGGAAGTCCCGTCCAGGGCGACTGTGAAGCCACCCGCGCCAAACCACTGTCGATCACCACCACCACCCCGTCGATGGTCACGGAGGTTTCGGCCACATTGGTCGAGAAGATCACCTTCTTTTGAGGGGCTTTTTTGATGGCCCGATCCTGCTCTTCCACCGACAGCTCGCCGTGGAGCGGCAGGAGCAGGAGCCCAAATCGCTGAGCCAGCCCTGCGCAGCTCTCCATGCTCTGCCGGATTTCAGCCGCACCGGGAAGGAATACCAGCACATCCCCCGTGAGTCCTTCTTCACACGCGCGTGTGAGCGCATGCGCCACCCGGGACGCCAGCGGGCGCTCGTCGGGCAGGGCATATTCGATGCGCACCTCAAAGCGGCGTCCTTCGGAGCGTAAGGTGGCACAACTTGACAAGAACTGGGCAATAGGTCCAGTGTCGAGCGTGGCAGACATCACCCCCACCAGAAGCTCCGGTCGATGGAGCTGCTGAAGCCGCTTCAACAGCGCCAGCCCCACATCTCCTGCCAGATGCCGCTCGTGAAATTCGTCGAGCAATACCGCCGCGACCCCCTTCAAGGTGGGATCGCTGATCAGCCGTCGGGTCAACACGCCCTCGGTGATAAATCGAATACGAGTCCGAGGGCTGGAGACATCTTCAAAGCGGACGGTATACCCTACCTGTTGGCCCAGCTCTTCTCCCAGCTCTGCCGCAACCCGACGTGCCGCCAGACGCGCAGCCAGACGCCGCGGCTGAAGCACCAGCACTTCGCCTTTCTCCAGCAGGCCCGCATCGAGCATCGCCCGAGGCACTCGAGTGGTTTTTCCGGCACCGGGGGGCGCCTCCAATACAAGCGCAGGCTGCTTCCGAAACGTCTCCACCAGCTCCGGCAGGAGCGGATCGATGGGCAGCGGCATGAGGGCAGATGTTGCAGCAAACGACACAAGAGCCTCCTTCTCAGCGGGTCATGGAGCGGGCCAGGGAGCGGGCCAGGGAGCGGGTCATGGGGCGGGCGCGAAGTGTAGCATCAATTGTTGCAGCTCGCTGCGATTTTGCCGCGTATCCTCTTTTCTGGACATATAATGGGCCAGCACCCCCATCTCGAGGAAATTGCATGCTCTTCCTACGTTTCTTGCGCACCTATGCGCAGCCTTATTGGAAATGGTATCTCTTGGGACTCCTGGCGCTGTATGGCTCCAACCAGCTCACCGTGCTGGTGCCGGTCTTCACCAAAGATGCCATCGACGCGCTGACGGCGCGCAACAACGATCAAGCCTTACGCGACGTCTTCTATCTGACGGTGTCTGCTTTTGGCATCATGGTCATTCGCACGCTGAGCCGAGCCTGCTTTTTTAATCCCGGTCGAGCGGCAGAGTTTCGGCTCAAGAATCATCTCTTTCAGCATCTCTTAAACCTGCCACAATCATTTCATGATACCACCAAGAGCGGGGATCTGATGAGCCGCGCGACCAACGATTTGCAGAATGTGCGGGCGCTGATCGGATTTGCGGGTCTTCAAGTCTTTGAAGGGATCTTTCTGCTCCCCCTGATGATATACCAGATGCTAAAGCTGGATCGAGACCTTACCATGAGCAATGGCATGCTGCTGTTGCTGGCGATGGGATTGCTGAGCCTCTCGGCGCGTGCCATCATGGGCTACATGAAGATCAATATGGAGCAGCTCTCACATCTGTCTCAGCATATCCTGGATACGTACTCCGCCATTCCAGTGATTCAAGGATTTGTAGCCACCGAGATGTTTCATGAGAAGTTTGAGACCCTCAACGATAAATACGTGAACACCAGCATGAAGATGGGAGCCTTGCGGATCTTTCTGATGCCCCTGGTGGGGGTGATTGGAAACATCTGTGTGGGCATGGTATTGTGGCAAGGTGGCCAGAAGGTGTTGGCCGGTCAGCTCTCGGTGGGGGCACTGGTGGCCTACTCCGGCTTTATTGGCATCTTGGTGGTGAAGCTGATGATGTTGAGCTGGACCCTCAATGTGATCCAGCGAGGTATGGTGGCCCTTCGACGAGTGTACGAGCTCTTGGATACGCCACCGGGACTGCCCGAAGTGACCCAGAAGCTGCCGCCCGCGCGCAGCACCGCCGATCAAAAGACCTGCGGCTTTAAGCTCGAAGTGCGCAACCTGACCTTCACCTATCAAGGGGCGGAAGATCGTGGCCCGGTGCTGAAGGACGTGTCCTTCACCCTGGAGCCGGGTCAGACGCTGGGCATCTTTGGACCCACGGGCTCCGGCAAGAGCACCCTGGTGCATCTGCTCGCACGGGTCTATACCCCTCCCCCACAGACCCTCTTCATCAACGATGTAGACATCACCACCTTGCCGTTGGAGTCCTTACGCCGACTGATGGCATTGGTGCCACAGGATCCCTTTCTTTTCTCGGTGTCGTTGCGAGAAAACATCGCCTGGGGCGGAGAAGACGATCCCAAACAACTGGACGAAGAGCGTCTTCAGCGGGCCATTCGATTGGCGTGTCTGGAGGGAGACCTGAATGCACTGGCGCAAGGTCTGGATACCATCGTGGGCGCACGGGGCATCACCCTCTCGGGAGGACAGCGGCAGCGTTCTGCACTGGCACGGGCATTCTATCGTCGCTTCTGTATTCTGCTGCTGGACGATGTGATGGCAGCCGTAGACCACAAGACGGAGCGTCAGCTCATTCAGAATATCTACTCCCGTGTGGGAAGGGTCGAAGACGCCGCACAGACCACGGTGCTGATTTCCCATCGACTCTCCGCCCTTCAGCATGCAGATCGGATCCTGGTGCTTCAAGAAGGAAGGCTGATCGATCAGGGCACTCATGCCGAGCTTCTCTCCCGTCCCGGTCTCTATCAGGAGTGCTGGCTTCAGCAGCAAGAGAAGCAGCCGCTGGAGACTTCCCAACCCGCTCCCCTGGCAGGATGAGGCCCCATCATGTCGAATACAACCGCCGTATCAAGTGTGCAAGCTGTGAATAAAAACGTCAGTGCGCTGATGCGCTTCTGGCCCTTTGTGGAGCCCTATCGATTCCTGCTCTTTGGGGTGCTCCTCGCCGTCCCGCTGGTGAGCACCCTGGGCTTACTGCCACCGTATCTGATCATGCATGGCATTGACACCAACTTGCAGGGTCGGGAGCCCCATACCCTTCTCACCACCTTCTTGACTTGGGTGGGCTGGACGGAGCCGCTGACACCGGGCATGGTGGGCCTTAGTGCCACCTGTGCCTTGTTTTTTGTCTCCATCGGCCTGGATTATGTGGGCAAAAGTCTTCAAAGTTATCTGCTTCAGCTTATCGGCTATCGTTCAATTGGTGCGCTGAGAACCCGCATCTACCAGCATGTCACCGGACAGTCGGCCTCCTTTTTTGATCGGAATCCAACGGGCGCACTGTTGACCCGCTCCACCAATGACATCGAAGCCCTGGGAGACTCCCTGACCACCGGCGTGGTGACCATTGTGGGCGATGTCTTTAACCTGGTGGCCATCTCATTGTTCATGCTCTTCCTCAATCCGACCTTAACCCTGGTGACGTTCTGTATTGCGCCGATCCTGATCATGGTGGTGAACTACTTTCAGCGAAAGCTCAAAGAGTCGTACATCGACGTGCGCAAGACCCTCTCGGATGTGAACGCCTATATGCAGGAGCACTTGTCGGGTGTTAGACTGGTTCAGCTCTTTAATCAAGAAGCGCGTACCGTCTCCACCTTTAAGAGTCGAAACGTGCTCAACCTGCGGGCCAATCAGAGCTCAAATATTTACGATGCGGCCCTGTATGCGGTGATGGAAGGTATGGCATCGCTCAGCATCGCCTTATTGTTGTGGTACGGTGGCCTGAAGGTGTTAAGTGGTGTGCTCACGGTGGGGCTGCTGGCGGCCTTCATTGAATATACCCAGAAGGTCTATGTACCCATCAAAGAATTCAGCAGTAAGGTGGCACAGCTTCAGCAAGCAGTGGCTGTGATTGAGCGGGTGAGTGAGCTGTTGGATACCCATCAGGAGATCACCCCCGGAGAGGTGGTGCTTCAGCAGGCCACTGGAGACATTGTCTTTGAGAAGGTGGGTTTTGCTTATTCCGAAAAGGGTGGCACCGTGCTCAAGGAGGTCTCTTTCCAAGTCAAACCCGGCCAAGTGATGGCGCTGGTGGGCTCCACGGGCTCTGGAAAGACCACCGTGGGTAAAGTCTTGACACGCATGTACGATGGATATACCGGCTCTGTGCGCTTGGAAGGACACGAGCTGCGCACCCTCACCCCCGACTCAGTGCGCGAAAAGATCGGCGTGGTCCAGCAAGACGTGGTGCTCTTTAATGGCAGTATCGCCTTTAACATCTCCCTAGGGAATCCTCAGATCAGCCTGGAGCGGGTCAAAGAAGCCGCCAAGCTGGTGCAAGCCGATGCCTTCATTCAGGAGCTTCCCGGTGGTTATGACTTTGAAGTGTCGGAGCGTGGCAGCAACCTCTCCGCCGGTCAAGCTCAGTTGATTGCATTTGCCCGCGTAATGGCACACGATCCCCCCATTGTGATGTTGGATGAAGCCACTGCATCGATTGATTCTCAGACAGAAGCCTTGATCCAGCTCGCGATTGCAGAGATCTTCAAACGTAAGACGGCCCTGGTGATTGCCCATCGGCTCTCCACTATTCAAGCAGCGGATTGTATCCTGGTGATGCAGCTCGGTCAGCTCATGGAGTCTGGCACCCATGCGGAGCTGCTGGCGCTGAATGGCATCTATGCCAACCTCTACACCCACGGCTTTTCAGACGAGGGAGCTAAGAGCAGCGGCCCTGCGCCGACTCAGCGTCAAGCCGTCTGAATCCACCTCGAGGGTGTGTGAGGGTCGCCCATTTGGGACAGAAACACACCCCTCCGTGACCTCTCACACTTCACCCCCATGAACATAAGGACGATGGACATATGCAGGACCAAGCACCACTCTATTTTGATCACAATGCCACAGCGCCCCTTCACCCGGAGGTGTTGGACGCCATGCTTCCCTTCTTGAGCACTCACTATGGAAACTCACTCTCGGGCCATGCGTATGGGCGGGTGTGTGCGGAGGCGCTCGAGCGTGCGCGTGCGCAGGTGGCCTCATTGATTGGAGCCAAACCCACGGAGATTGTCTTCAACAGTGGTGGCAGTGAAGGCTTAAATCATGCCCTCAAAGGGTCAGCTTTTACCTGGAAAAAGGGCGCACGGCGGATCCTCTTTGGGGCCACCGAACATCACGCCGTCGAAGACTCTGTGCGTTGGCTGGAGCGGTTTAACTTTATTGCCGAGCCCTTGCAGGTGGACGAAGACGGCGTGCTTCAGCCGGAGACCCTCGAGCGTGCGCTCCAGTATGGACCGGCCTTTATGGTGGCGGTGATGTGGGGCAACAACGAAGTGGGCACCCTTCAGCCCATTCAGGCCCTGGCGAGTCTCGCACGGCGTTCCGGTGCGCGGTTTGTCTGCGATGCGGTGCAGGCAGCGGGAAAAGTTCCGGTCAGTGTGGAGGGCATCGACCTCATGGCCCTGGCAGGACATAAACTGTATGGACCTAAGGGGATTGGAGCCCTCTATATTCGCGAAGGCGTGGCCGTTGAGCCTCTGATCCACGGTGCCGGTCATGAAAATGGACGACGTGCGGGCACCCATCCGGTGGCCCTGGCGGTGGGCATGGGAGCAGCGGCGGCCCTCGCTCAGCGCACCCTCGAGGCGGAATGCCAGCGACAAGCGGCCCTTCAAGCTCAGCTCGAAGATCGGCTGATGCGTGAGCTCTCCCGCACCTTCATTCATGGTCAGCGGGTGGCCCGGCTGCCCAACACCACCTGCGTGAGCTTTGAGGGCGTGATGGCCTGGGAGCTTCAGAGCACCCTGGATGCCCACGGTGCGGCGATTTCGGCGGGCGCGGCCTGTCGTTCGGGCCAGCCGAAGCCCTCCCCGGTCTTAACTGCGATGGGCGTTGATCCTAAACTGGCGCTGGGAGGGGTGAGGTTATCGCTAGGTCGTCATACCACACCACGGGATGTTGATGACTTAGTGGATGCGATCATCGATGCGGTCACGGAGCTCCGGGTCAATCGTCACAAAAACTGGCTGTCGTCGTCGGCCCGTTGAGTTGGGTGGCTTCTAACGGGTAGCGTATGCCGGGTAGCGTATGCCGGGTAGCCTATGCCGAGTGGCCAATTCCGGCAATTATTTCCGCTCAAGGCTTGCCAGGGTTATCTTTCCCCGTGCGTGCGCGTCCGAAGCCGAGGGCTTCTGGACTCAATCCTTCAAAGGGATCTCGTTTGCTGGTTTCCCATTGTCCCCAATAGGTAAAATAAGTGCCCACCATCTTATAGAACCAGCTCGGATTCACCACCACATAGGCGGTATGGCCTCCCAGCTCTGTCACATGGTAGCGGAAGTGGGGGTTGGCATTGGCCACCCGTGCCATAAACGCGATATCATCCCCATTGATCTGGCACAGCGGATCATCTTTGGCGTGTAAGATAAAGGTGGGCACCTTCACTTTGGGCAACGAGCGGCGGGGTGAGCTGACCTTCAAGAGCAGCTCCAGCAGCTTATCGGGAGACAGCTCTCGGCGATGGCCTTGTCCCAGATATCCCAGCGCCACCAGATTTTGCAGGTAATCGTAGAAGCTCTCCACCTTGGGCTCTTGCCCGCTGGCTTTGAGCTTCCGTTTGACCCACTTCATGATCTCGGCGTGTTTGAGCGACCGCTGGAGCAGGTAGCGGAAGAAGTGAAAGGTCAGTAAGTGCTCTTCGTCGGGTGGTTTTTGTTCAAACCGCTCGAGGGCCGCCTCAAAGTTGATGGGCGGGCTGATGGCCATCACCCCACCGTCGATGAGGGCTTCGGCATCCTTATGAGCGGCGGCGTTGAGCACGGTGCCACCCCCCAAGCTAAACCCGAGCAGGCCCAGGGAGGTAAAATGAGAGAAGCCCCGCAGGTAGCGTAACACACTCATCACGTCTTCGGTCTCGATGCCACCGGCCCCGGAAGGTGCCGACGCCAGCTCCGCCGAGCGTCCAAACCCACGTAAATCGATGGCGCAGACGTTAAAACCCCACTCATAATAAGCGCGTAAGGTTACAATCCGCACCAGATCTTGCCGCTTGGAGTTCATCAGGCCATGCACAATGAGCAGCCCAGGCCGACGCAGCTTTGAGTGGTGAAGGCCCAACATCGCCGAGATCGGCGTGCCGCCCGCACCGGGGATGAGGGTCTCGTGGAAGTGGCGTGGATAGGCATGCAACCGGCCTCGCAGGATCCGGCCCGAGTCAAAATACATCGGGGCGATATCCGGTAGAGCACGAATTCCGGTTGAGGAGTACCCATCGATGGGCAGTGGCGCAAAGTCGTGCAGCGGCAGCCGACTCACCGCATCGTCTTGGGTGCGCACTTGCCCCCCCGCTCCTTCGGGAATGGAGGTCGGTGTCCCTCGACGGCGATTGCCTCGATGGATCCACTCACGCCGGATGGTTTGCCCGGTATGAATGGCAGAAGAAAGCACCAAGCTGATCGGCACGCCCAGTACAGGCACGGCGACAGGTATGAGTGCAGGAAAAATCATGTCTTTGATGCGGTATGATGTCTTCATGGTGACGATTATATGACACTCACGTCAGGAGAATCCAGGGTTAATTTTTGCGCCACGCTCCCGCAGAGCACACTTGCCTCCGCACGGGCGCGTTTTCAGCCGGGGCATCCGTTGCCACTGGCCAGGATGTTGCCCTGGCCGACCGATCCGCTGACGCTGGTGGAAAAACTTCGGCCTCATGGGGTGCTGTGGCTCGAGAGTGCGGGGGGGCCGTCCGACATCACCCGTTTTTCGCTGTTGGGATTGAGAGCTGAAACCTTGCGTCTGCCTGTGGAGCCGCCTCAACATCCCGGTGATGCGGTGGCATACGCGCTGGAGCAGCAGCTCTCGGCCCTCCCCGGTCCTCCAGCGGTGCCGTTGGAGCCTCTCTTTGAGCCTCTTCCTTTTGTGGGAGGTTGGATCGGCGCGTTTTCCTATGAGCTGGGCCGTGCCTTTGAGCATATTCCGGTGTTGCGCCCTTTCAGCTCTCAACCTCCGGTCTCGCTGGTGCATGTTCCTGCTGCGTTGGTCTTGGATCACCTGCAACAGCGGGCCATCCTGGTCGCCAGCCTTCCGCCTCAGTCGGCGTTTGATCCGGTATGGTCGGAAACAACGGCGCTGCTGGATCGCGTGGAGCACCTTCTGCGTCTGCCCGAGACGCTGCCGCCCGCTCCATTCCGGCTGCACTCGCCGCTTCACAGTCCTTATACACAAGTGGATTATGAGCAGGCGGTGCGGGATGCACTCGAACATATTCTAGCTGGTGATATCTATCAGGTAAATCTCTCTCAGTGTTTTTCGGCAGCTTTTGAGGGCGATGCCTGGAGCCTCTACCGACGCTTGCGGGAGGTCTCACCCGCTCCCTTTGCGGCCTTTCTCGAGCTGGACGGGCTGACCCTGCTCTCGTCGTCGCCGGAGTTGTTCTTGCGGCGCACTCAGTCTCAGCTCGAGACGCGGCCCATCAAGGGCACCTATCGGCGAGGCGCTCCGGGCACGGAGGATCAGGCGCTTCAGCAAGGGCTGAGAGCGGATCCCAAAGAAAACGCCGAGCATGTGATGATCGTGGACATGGCGCGCAACGATCTGGGACGGCTGGCGATTCCGGATGGGGTGGAAGTGCCGTCGCTGCTGCGGCTCGAGGCATATCCCCAGGTGCATCATCTGGTCAGCACGGTGACGGCGCAGCTTCCTCCGACTTCTCGCGATCTGTGGTCGCTGCTGCGGGCCACGTTCCCCGGTGCATCCATCACGGGAGCGCCCAAGGTGCAGGCCATGCACATCATTGAGCGCCTGGAGCGCACACCTCGAGGCGCATATTGTGGTGCTTTTGGTTATATCAGCCGCTGCGGAGGGCTGACCCTGGCCATGACCATCCGCACCCTGGTGCTGCATGCGGGCCAGCTCCACATGCAGGTGGGGGGAGGACTGGTCGTCAAGTCGATTCCTCGCCGAGAGTATGAAGAGACCCTGCTCAAAGCCCTGGGCATGCAACAAGCACTGGCGCTGAGTGGCTGAAACAGAGGGCAGGCAAGGCTGAAGTGCATGAGGTCATGAATGGATCGTGCGGAAACGGATCGTGCGGAAACGGATTCGGTGATGGCTCGCCCTCTTTTTCGGCGCATGCGCTTTGCGCTCGTGACCGCACTGCTCTTTTTTTGGGGCGCTGGAGCTGCTCTCGCGGCTGTGGGTGGAGCCCTACCAAACCCCGCCTCCGCTGATGCCCGCCGATCCCAAGCTGCTCTGGCGGCTCCATCCAGGGACACGTCGTTTTGGCGGTGTTCTGATTCATATCAACACCCTGGGGTTGAGAGGTGCCGAGGTGCTACTTCCCAAACCGCCGGAGCTGGAGCGGGTGCTGACCCTGGGAGAGCACCCGAGAGAGCGCCCGTATCGTCGGCCCCCCCGGTCGGTGCGCCTCCTCAGCAGCCTTCACCCGCGCAGAAGCCTTCACCCGCGCAGAAGCCCTCCCTGAGCCGTCCGTTTTTTACCCCTCCACTCCAGCCATAACCAAGCAGCTCCGGCGGGATGAGGCTGCTCGCTGCCTCCCCCACGTCTCCGGCATGACAAGTTAAGTCCAGCTCCACTTGTTTGCCCGCGTTCGCAGCCCTTAAGATGCGCTTCGCACGTCCACCGGAACGCCAGACAGGGCGGCGTTGCCACTCAGCTCATCCACTCGAGCTGGATCGGTCAGATCGTTGATGCTCACCCCCGCGACCGATGCCGCCACCTGCATGCGCATGCCCGGTCGATGATGTCCGTACCCATGCGGCAGCGACACCACCCCCGGCATCATGCCCTCTTCGAGCTGGAGCGGCACCCGCACTTCTCCCACCGCTGAGGTCACGCGCACATCTTGTCCTGCCTGAAGTCCGCGTGCAGCGGCATCGTGCGGATGCATGTGTAAGGTGCAGCGATTTTTGCCCTTCACCATTCGTCGGCTGTTATGCAACCAGGAGTTATTGGATCGCAGCTCTCGACGACTGATCAGCACCAGTCCAAGCGGCTCTGAGGCCCCCTTCGCAGGCTCACGGAGCCCAAATTGCTTCTGGAGTCGCTCCAGATCTTTTACATACCGCTCAGACACAAGCTGAATGCGCTTGTCGGAGGTAAAGAGCCGCTCCGGTAAACGAGGCTTCAGCGGCCCAAAATCCAGCCCGTGGGGTGCTTCTTTGAGCTTCTTCAGGGTCAGCCCATTCCCCAGCAGGTTGAGCCCCGAGCCATACGGTCCAAAACGTAGCCCCAAATCCAGCACACCTTCAAGCCCCAACCTGTCGCCCACCCAACGTTTGAGAGGGCCTTGCAGCCACGTCAACGGCCCCTTTTTGCCCAGCCGCGAGGCCAGCGCATTAAAGATCTCCCAGTCGTGGCGCTGATCTGGCTCTCGAGGCACCATCGGCGGAGCATAACGGGTGGTGTTTTTCACCCCAAACAGGTGAAAGGCCAGATCGTAGTGGGACCGCTCCACCCCAAACGTAGGCGGTAAGATATAGTGGGCATGACGGGTGGTCTCGTTGATATAAATATCAATCGACACCATCAGGTCGAGCTGCGCCAACCCCTGCTCGAGACGTTTTCCATTCGGGCTGGAGAGCACCGGATTGCCGCTCGAGGTCACCAGTCCCTTGAGCTGACCTTCTCCGGGGGTATCGATTTCTTCGGCGAGACAGGCCGCGGGCAGCTCACCGCCGAACTCGGGGAGCCCTCGCACACGGCTGTGATAATATCCGGCATGTCCCTTTTGGCCTGCTTTGGCGGTGGCCTCCACGGCGTCGATGGCGGGGGTGGCAAAGAGCACCCCTCCTTCTCGATCCAAGTTCCCGGTCACGATGTTGAGCAGGTTGATGAGCCAAGCGCAGAGTCCTCCAAACGCCTGCACACTCACCCCCATCCGGCCATACACAGCGGCGGTGGGTGCTTCGGAGAGCTCTACGGCCAGGGTCCGAATTTCAGCCGCCGTCAAGCCGGTGTGAGCTGCAACGGTCTCCGGTTTAAACGGAGCAGCCAGGGCTTCGAGCTGCTCCAGCCCCACGAGCTGCGGGGTCAATCGTCCCGGCTTGAGCCGCTGCTCGGAGGTCAACACCTGCAACATGGCGAGCAGGACCAGGGCGTCGGTGCCGGGCCGGACAAAATGATGCCGATCCGCCAGCTCCGCCGTCTCGGACTTGCGGGGATCGAGCACGACGACGCGCCCTCCCCGCTTACGAATGTCCTTGATGCGCTGGGCCATGTCTGGCGCTCCCAGCAGGCTCCCGTTGGAGACCACCGGATTGGCACCGAAGATCAACAGGTGAGCGGTGCGATCCACATCGATGACCGGCAACAGGAGCTGATGTCCAAACATCTCCAGGGAGGCCAACATGTGGGGAAGCTGGTCCAAGCTGGTGGCGGAAAATCGCCGCTTGGTGCCCAGACTCTGCACAAAGAGCTGCCCGAAGGTCATGGATCCCGCGCTGTGAACGGTCGGATTGCCCTGGTAGATCCCCAGTGCGTGCCGTCCATGCTGGCGCTGGAGGGCTTGGATCCGCTCGGCCACCTCATCAAACGCCTGCTCCCAGGGAATTTCCTGCCATGTCTCTCCCACCCGCTTGAGGGGACGGCGCAGCCGATCCGGATCTTCGTGGATGTCCTGCAAAGCGGTGGCTTTGGGACAGATATGGCCTCGGCTGAGGGGATCGGCATCGTCACCTCGCACGGAGAGGATCTGACGGCCTTCGTGTTCGATGACCACGCCACACATGGCTTCGCACAGGTGGCAGGTTCGGTAATGCAGTGCAGGCATCTCAATATCCCTTCACGTTGAGCAGAGGCTTGAGCCGATGCATCTGCTCGATCAGCTCGGTCTGCTGAGACATCACCAAGCCCAGATCTTTGTAGGCTTGAGGCGCTTCGTCGTGGACGAGCTTGGGATCTTCTCCCACAATGCCTTTCATCGCTTCTGCCACCTCTTGCAGGGAGATGTTTTTCTTGGCGGCGTTACGGCTCATCTTCCGGCCTGAGCCGTGGGCACAAGAGCAGAGGCTGTCGGTGTTGCCCTTCCCTTGGACGATATAAGATCCGGTGGCCATCGAGCCGGGCAAAATACCCCACTCTCCGAGCTGAGCGGAGACCGCTCCTTTCCGGTGTACCCAGACTTTTTCACCGAAGTGCTCTTCTTCTTGCACAAAGTTGTGGTGATTCTCCACCTTGAGAATACGCTCCTTCTCACCTCGATGGAAGATCGCGTTAAACTCCTTGTCGTGTTTGAGCAGCTTCATCAGCGCCCGCACCATGTGATGGCGGTTCTGGCGGGCGTACTCTTGACTCCACCCGACGGCTTTGAGGTATTGCTGGCCCTCGTCGCTGTCCAGGGGGAGCCAGTCCAGGTCTTTGGGACGACGATATCCCCGCTCGTTGCAGAGCTGCTTTGCGACGTGCATATAATGAGTGCCGATCAGGTTTCCGATGCCGCGAGAGCCCGAGTGAACCATGAACCACAACTTTTCGTCTTCGTCCACGCACAGCTCGATGAAGTGGTTACCACCCCCGAGAGAGCCGAGCTGTCGGGGGGCTTTGGCATGGGCCACCTTCTCAAAATCGGTTTTTTTCTGGTTGTATACGGTCTCCACGCCTGCCAGTGGGAACTCGTGGAAACCTTCCCACTCCTGGGCCTGGCCGTGTTCATGGAAGCCCGTGGGGATGATGTCCCGGATTTCTTGGTGCAGGCGCTTGAGCATGGCCGGATTGTTGCGGCAGCGTTCGGTGTCGGCGTCGGGAAAACGTAAGGCGATCATACCACACCCCAGGTCCACGCCCACGGTGGAGGGCACCACCGCGCCCGAGGTGGCAAAGACGGTGCCCACCGAGCAGCCGATGCCCATATGCGCGTCGGGCATGATGGCCACATGACCCCGCACCACTTCCAAACACGAAAGATTAAAGATCTGCTCCCGCGCACCTTCATCAAGCTCGCGTAACCAGAGCTTGATCGGCACTTTCTGACGGTACGGATTAAAAACCACGAGGGGCAGTGAATCGCTCAACTGGAAGGCTTCATCAAAGGTTGAGTAATGTGACTCCATCATTTCGATCCTTTTCATGAACAAGAGAGACTTGACAGGCGAATACTTGTCGGTAGCATAACGCAACCGGGCCCTTACTCGGACGATTTTTTTCGATGGCCCTCCCGGGGCGCTGGGATGAGACATCCCTTTCCTTATTATTAATGTCATACACGCGGTAACCCCCACTCGGAAACCGCAGGTGAGGCTGAGACGTGGCGACGGCAAGAGAAAAGAGCAGCAAGACCAAGACGTCTGCGGGCACGTCCTCTGAGGAGAAGACACTCGTGATCGTGGAGTCTCCAGCGAAGGCCAAGACCATTCGCCAGTTTCTGGGCGATGACTTTGTGGTAGAGGCCAGCTTCGGCCACGTCCGAGACCTCCCCAATAATGCCTCCGAGATCCCCGAGGAGGTCAAAAAAGAAAAGTGGTCCCGCCTGGGAGTCAACCCCGACGCAGACTTCGAGCCGCTTTATATCGTCCCCGAAGACAAACGAAAGCACGTCACTCGGCTCAAAGCGGCACTCAAGGAGACGGATCGTCTGCTGCTCGCCACCGACGAGGACCGTGAAGGAGAGAGCATCTCCTGGCATCTGCTCCAGCTCCTCAAGCCGCCCCGCAACATGGAGATTGGCCGCATCGTCTTCCATGAGATCACCCGGGAGGCCATCACGGAAGCAGTTGAACATCCTCGCACGCTGGATGAGTCCCTCGTGCGCGCGCAGGAGTCTCGCCGGATCTTGGATCGGCTCTATGGGTATACCCTCTCGCCCCTGCTGTGGAAGAAGGTAGCACCCAAACTCTCGGCGGGCCGGGTTCAGTCGGTGGCCACCCGCTTGATTGTGGAGCGTGAGCGGCAACGAAAAGCCTTTCAGACCGCGACGTGGTGGGATCTTGCGGCGGAGCTGGGGGCAGGTGCTGGACGGTTTAAGGCCACTTTAATGCGGCAAGGTCAGAATCGACTGGCCAGTGGGCGCTCGTTTGACCCCACCACTGGGGCACTCAAAGAGCACAGCCATGTGCTGCTGGACGAAAACGCGGCTCGACGCCTCGAGCAGTCGCTGCGGCAGGCCCGTCCCTGGAAGATCTCCAAGCTGGAGCATACGCCGGGTACGGAACGTCCGGTGGCACCTTTTACCACCTCAACACTTCAGCAGGAGGCCAACCGGAAGCTCCGCTTCACCTCCAAGCGTACCATGCAGCTTGCCCAGGGGCTCTATGAAGGCATCGAGCTGGGGGGCGGTGAGCGGGTGGGTCTCATCACCTATATGCGTACCGACAGCCAGACCCTGTCGGAGAAGGCGCTGAGTGAGGCGCGAGAGGTGATCGCGGATCTGTATGGGCCGGAGTATCTTCCGGCTCAACCGGTGCGGTATCGAACCAACACCAAAAATGCACAAGAGGCTCACGAGGCCATTCGTCCGACCGATCTGACCCGACGTCCGCAGGATATGCGGTCGTTTTTGGACGACGATCAGCTCAAGCTCTACGAGATGATCTGGAAACGCACCATTGCCTGCCAGATGGTTCCGGCGCAGATTCGCCGAACCAACCTCGAGGTGCAGGTGCAGGATTTTTTCTTCTCGGCCAGTGGCAAGCAGATTCTTTTTCCGGGTTTTTTGCGGGCGTATGTGGAAGGCTCAGACGATCCCGAGGCGGAGCTGGGGGATAAGGAGACCTTGTTGCCACTCTTGGAGCAAGGGCAAGCGGTGGAGCTGCTGAATTTGGCGGCCCTCTCCCACACCACGCGGCCTCCGGCGCGTTACACCGAAGCCAGCTTGGTCCAGTCGCTGGAGGAGGATGGCATCGGTCGGCCCTCAACCTACGCATCGATCATCAGCACCATTCAGGATCGGGGTTATATCTTCAAGCGCGGCAATGAGCTGGTCCCGACCTTCACCGCCTTCTGTGTGATCGAGTTTTTAGAGAACCACTTCCCAGACTTGGTGGACATCGGCTTCACCTCGGTCATGGAAGACCAGCTCGACGAGATCTCCCGAGGCCAACGAGACGCGGTCAGCTACCTGAAGAGCTTCTACCTGGGCGATCAAGCGCACACGGGCATCATCCAGCGGGTGGAGCAAGAGAGCCAACGCCTGGAGTTTCCTCGGCTCTTTGTGGGCACGCAGAGCACCACCGACCAGCCCATTGTGGTCAAGATGGGACGTTTTGGCCCCTATCTCCAGCGCGGAGAAGGCGGCGAAGGCAACTTTGCCAGCTTGCCCGACGATCTACCACCGGCGGATCTCAGCCTAAACATGGCCGTTGAGCTGCTCGAGCGAAAGGCTCAAGGCCCCGATGTGATCGCCGTGCATCCCAAAACGGGGGCCAATATCGTCCTCCAGAAAGGACGCTTCGGCGACTACCTGGAGATGAGCACAGAAGATGCCGAAAAACCGCAGCGGGTCTCCCTGCCTCAAGGCATGACCGCTGCTGAGCTGATCCCAGAGATCGCCCTCCAGCTCATGTCACTGCCGCGTATGGTGGGCAAACACCCCGAGCGTGGCCTGGATATTACCACCGCCATCGGTCGGTTTGGACCTTACGTGAAGTGTGGTGACGATTTCCGCTCGGTGAAAGACTGGCGCGTGGCATGTACCATCAGCTTGGCAGAAGCCCTCGAGCTGCTGGCTCAGCCGAAGGTGGGACGTCAGCGGGCTTCGGCAACCCTTCCGGTACTGCGCGAGATGGGCACGGTCGAAGGTGCCGCTGGCCCCGTGAAGGTGATCGATGGAAAATATGGCCCCTATCTCTCAGACGGGGAGACCAATGCCCCCCTTCCGCGCGGACGCACGCCCGAAGAGCTGACCCTGGAAGAAGCAGCCCAAGCCCTGGCGGAAAAACGCGGCACGGGCAAAAAAGCAGGAAAGGCCAGCAAAAGCGCCAAAACCCGCAAGGCCAGCGGAAAAGAGGAAGCAGCCCTCGAGCAGGTGCTGGGACTGGCGGAGACGGAGGAGACCTCCCCCGCCGAACGCTCCACGCTGAAGAAAAAAAGCACCCGGAACCCGGCTGCGGAAGCCGAGGCGGAGACGGAAAAAGCCACACCCGCCCGTGTGCGCGCACGCGGGGCAGGCAAAAAGAATGCTTCGGAAGTGGCAGAGGCGGCGGGAGACACCACAGCAGCCCCATCCGTCAAGTCCTCAGCGACAGGCGAGAAGAAGGCCGCAGCGGAAAAAGCAGAGCCCTCCAAAGCAGGCGAGAAGAAGGCAGGCGAGAAGACGGCTCAAAAAGGCAGCGATAAAAAAGGCAGCGATAAAAAGGGAAGTGCAAAAAAAGCACCGCCGCCGCCGCCACCGCCCCCCAAAGTGATCATGGTGACCCGGAAGTCTCAGGCAGCAGAAGCGGCTGCGGAAAAAGCCGCCGCAGAGAAGGCCGCCGCAGAAAAAGCCGCTGCGGAAAAAGCAGCCAACGAGCCACCAGCAGCTCCCCGCACAGCCGTGATCCGCAAGAAATAAGGTCACTCAGCTTCCTGCCCGGCACTCAGCAAGTGGAGTCCTCATGCGTATCCTGTCTGTGGATTTTGGAACTCGTCGTACAGGTCTGGCAATCAGCGATCCGTCAGGACGTCTGGCCAGCCCCGTGCGCACCCTCGAAAACCGTGGGCTCGAATGGGTGGTGGAAGCCGTGATGACCGCACGCGCAGAAACCGGGGCGGAGCGGATCCTGGTGGGAGTGCCCCTCCTGGCAGACGGGAGCGTAGGAGAAGGGGCCCGACGAGCCCTCGAGCTGGCCTACGCCCTGCAAGCCAAAGCAGAAGTGCCAGTCACCTGGCTCAACGAAGCGTTTACAACCGCTGAAGCCTACGCCCGGCTCAAGAGCTTGGGTGGGAAACGACGAACGCCCCAAGAGGAACGAAAGATCATCGATCAGCTCGCCGCCACCCTGCTGCTGGAAGAGTATCTGGGAGAGCTGCCCTGTGATCCGCGCCCCCTTCCGCCGATGCCTGAGAAGAAAACGGATGTTTCGGTACATCAAAAAAATTGAACAGGTTCTATTTTTTTGAACATTCAACCCCTTCCTGCCTTACCCGATCAAGACCCTCATTTTTTTCTCAAAAGTATATGTTCTCCCTTAACTATTCCACTTAGATTGAGAATCAGAATTGCTGACAGACATGTCGAGACAATTTTGAGACATGCCGCCGTTTGGCCCTAAAAATGCCAGAAGCGGGCGCAATGTTAAAATGAGCTGACCGGGTGGTCAGCGGAACCTTCTAAGCTCTCTGCAATCCACGTCTAAGGAGTGACACACATGCTTCGTATGCAGCTCTCCGCACTAATGGGTCTGATGGGAATTCTGGCCTCTACCCCGGCACTGGCGGCGTCTCAGCCGAGTGATGCGCGGGGGGCGCTGGTGCAGACCCTGCGGACTCAATCCGCCCAAGCAGGGGATGCCCTTCGCATGCACGAGGGCCCTTATGGGATGCCGCGTTATCTGTCCGGCAAGCTCTCGGAAGCACGCCCCAGCGGACGTAACATGGAGACACACGCACGGGCCTTCCTGAAGGGTGCTCAGGCCCTCTTTCCGCTCGCACTGGAGACGCTCTCGCTCAAAGAGACGGTGGGAGATGCCGCCGGAGGTGCGCACTTGGTGTTTGAGCAGAAGCTGGCAGGGGTGCCGGTGTTTAAGGGCACCCTGGTGGTGCATCTGGATCGTGCGGGTGTGGTGCGAGGGGTGACGAACAACGCCGCCGCCAACTTCCGCATCCAGACCCAGCCCACCCTTTCAGCCGAAGATGCCTTTGCCATGCTCAACGACCTGCTGGGGGCCGAAGACATCATGGATATGTCTCACGCCAGCTTGATCGCTTACCCGACCCGCGACGGCGGACGGCTGGTGTATCAGGTGCCGGTCTCGCTCTACAGCGTGGGGCCGCGTGTGTATTTTGTCGATGCTCACACCGGAGAGCTGTTTTTGACCGAAAATCCCCACCGCGATGCCATGACCACCGGCACAGGTGTGGATGTCTCGGGCAATAAGGTCTCGAACTTGGCGATGTACAACGGACGCTTCTTTAAGACTGAGGTGTCGCCCTTGTTTTCGGTGTACATCCAGAACGCCAGCAAGGGCGCTTTTAACTTGGTGGATCTCAACAAGGCGGAGCAAGGCAAGATCTACACCTTCACGTCCAATGAGACCTATCTCATGGACATCGACTACGTGAACTCCCGGGATAACTCCTTCGACGTGACCACCGACAATAATCATCCGTCGGGGGTGACCTCCCACAAGTTTTTCCGCACCACGCTGGATTATTACAAGAGCACGTTTAACCGGAACGGCATCGACGGCAAGGGCCTGAGTGTGTCGGCGGTGGTGGAAGTCAACGGCATCCCCGGCTATGCGCTGGAGTGCAATGCAGGCTGGCTCGGTTATGGCTATAACTTCATGATGTTTGGTATGGGCGGCGACTGCTTCGGCTACGACTTCCCGTCTTTCACCGCCGGGCTGGACGTGGTGGGCCATGAGCTGAACCACGGCGTCAACGAGTTCACCATCAACCTGGGCTATAACCACGAGTCGGGCGCGCTCAACGAGCACTTCGCGGACGTGTTTGGTCTGATGGTCGAGAACTATGCTCAGACCCCGAACTGGCTGATTGGGGATGACCTGTTTACGGATCCCACCGTGCCCTGGACGGCCTTCCGCAGCTTCTCCGATCCGGCTTCGGAGGAGATGATCATGCCTCAGCCCGACGACATGGACGTGTATTTTGCGGCACCGGTGAGTTATGATGCCGGCGGTGTTCACTTCAACAGTGGTGTCGCCAACAAAGCGTTCTATCTGGCGGTGGTGGGAGGCACCTTTAATGGGGTGACGGTTCCGCCCTTGGCTTCGACGCAGTCTGCGGCTTTGGCGCTGGGTGGGAAGCTGTGGTACGACGTCATGTCCAGCCAGCGGATCTCGGCCATCAGCCAGTTCATTGATGCACGAGATGCGCTGATCGACTCGGCAGAGCAGCTCTCTCCCAGCTCGGTGGCGAGCATTCAGGCGGCCTTTACGGCGGTGGGGGTGGTGGACAGCCTCTATCCGACCGCCTCGCAGGACGCCACGGAGCCCAATGACTATCCAGGCTTGGCAGTGCCGGTGACGGTGGGCACGCCGCTCAAGGGTCGGATCTTTGCTCAGAACGACACGGACATCTACGCGGTGAGCCTCAACGGGACGCAGACGATCAACGTGACCCTCAGCGGTCTGACTTACGATGCACGTCTGGCGGTGTACTCGGTGGGCCCCTACAGCACCCTCAAGGAAGAGGCGTTCTCGGAGAATGCGGGCACGGCCAATGAGACCCTCACCTTTAAGGCGGGCTCGACCGGCACGTATTATATCGAGGTCATGCCGGAAAACAACGCAGGCAACAAGACCGCACCTTATACGCTGTCGGTTATTAAGGGCTGATGCGCCGCTGGGTGCCCCTTGATTTTTCCACTTCCTGCTAGCCTCGCCCTCCCATAGCCGCTACTATTTCCCCGACACGCCAACAGCCTGCACGCTGACTCCCGAGAGCAGCCTGCGTTTCCCCCGACCAGAGGAGAGCATGATGACGATGGAGAG
>JBJTQF010000317.1:0-2677 GCA_046075485.1 Myxococcota bacterium
GAAAAGCTGGACGCCGAACAAGCCGAGCGCACCCGAGCAGAAGCCGCCGCTCAAGCCTTATCGGAAAAGCTGGACGCCGAACAGGCCGAGCGCACCCGAGCAGAGGCGGAGCGCACCCGTGCAGAAGCCGCCGCCCTCGCCTTATCGGAAAAGCTGGACGCCGAACAAGCCGAGCGCACCCGTGCGGAAGCCGCAGCTCAGACCTTATCTGAGAAGCTGAACGCGGAGCAGGCAGAGCGCAGCCGTGCAGAAGCGGAGCGACTCCAAGCGGAAGCCTCAGCCCAAGCCCTATCAGAGAAGCTCAACGCGGAGCAGACCGAGCGACTCCGTGCAGAAGCGGAGCGACTCCAAGCGGAAGCCTCAGCCCAAGCCCTATCAGAGAAGCTGAACGCCGAACAAGCCGAGCGTGCGAGAATGGCCGATGAGCTGGCATGGCTGAAGGCTCAACTGGCTCAGCGTCTGGGATGAAGATAGGGGGGCCGCACAACCTGGAGTCGATTTATTGCGGCAACGGACGGTTTTCCGATGAGCGCATGTGCGCTCAGACTCGTCAAGGTGTGTTTGTGCGTCCTTGGCCAAAGCCTTGGTCTTGCATGTAACAGGCCCTTCGTTTCGGCCAGAGGGTTGAGGGTCGCCAACCTATTGGGGCTCCTGCTATGCGCACCTCTCCTGAAAGGGCCACTCACCGGCAGCGTGGCAGCTCGTCTGATGGAAGCACTCATGAAGACCTGAAGGTTCTAGGATCGCGACGGAGCCTGCCATGCTGCACGCACCAGCTCCAGCACTTGTTGCTGGTTCTCAGGTGCAGAGACACTCATATGGACGTTTCCTGGGCGACAGTTCGTGTCAAAATAGCGTCCCGAGACCCCTTCCAGCTCAGGAGCGGTGGCGGCATATACACTGGAGCGTGAAGCTTTACGGGCACTTTTGCCCCCATCGTCTCCACGAAGTGTAAACAGGAGCGTCCAAAAATGGCGCAAGTACCACGGAAGCGAGCGAGGCATGAGGGCCAGGGTCCGAGGCATGTGGTGCATTCACCGGTGAGGGAGGGGGGGGGAGGGAAAATAGACCCATCAAATCGAGCGGACATGGTAGAGCCCGCTTGCCAGCGGAGCACTTTGCACGGGGACTGAAGCTCTCTGAAGCACAAGCCTGTGCTTCAGCAGTCTACGCGGCGGTTATTGTTAAGCCTTCAGAGCTGCATCAATTAAATCCCAGCGATCTTCGTATGCGGTCACGTTCCAGACGTATGGGCCAGCTTTTGCGTCCACCCCAACCACTCGAATGCGACTATCCCGACGAGGTTGTCCCTTGTTGCCTGGCTCACGAAGCCATTTTTTGTGCAGCTCACTCACATGATCAGCCATGATGTGAGAGGGAATCACAAAATAACGGAATGGGTCGGATGTGTTGGGAAGTGGAATGCCTGCGATGATCCAAAAGAACGAATCGCCAACGGCTGTCTCCGCCTTGGCACCGACACTGCATGTCTTGTTACCTGGAACGAAGGTCTTCACTTGAATGTGAACGAACTTCGTCCCCGCACCATTGCTGCAAAGGACGTCCGTATTTGGCGTGTTTCCGAGTGTGACGACGGCAACATAGCCCCGACGACACAATTCCCCAGCTACAAAGAACTGACTTGCATTTGCTCGATGGCTCTTGTCGTTGGGCGAGATTTCCATTCTGCTCCCATGAAGTCCGGTCATGTCCTGGTGAGATCCTTTTCCTCAATCGTCATCCGGAATGTCGAACCTCGTTGCTGAGGACACCAACCCCGCAAAAGCGCAAGGAGGATCCAGCGTGCCAGCTCGGCGGGCGTCACCACATATCCAGGCGCTGCCATCCAATTGCCGGGACGCGCCACAGGGAGCTCGATGTGAAGAGTCTGGCCCGGGTTCTCCCACAGCTCGACGCCCACACAGAGGCCCGACTGCGCGAGCCCCTGGGCGTAGGTCGGACGAGGCCGCACAGTCCACCGATAGGCCACCCCTTCGTGAATGATCTTTCTCGAACCTGAACGGGTGAGTGACATGAGCCTGAACCAAGTGGGTTACGCGAGCGCGCCAGACAACTTCATGTGCATGAGGCCGCAAATATCCAGCTCTCGATGCGCTACCATCGTTGGTGATTGTATCCTAACATCAGGAGAATTTACGAGAATATGAAGGTCGTTTGAATTGAAGAAGAGCGTTCACCGGCCCCCATGCTTCAGCACTTACCAAAAATGCCCTCCTGTACCCGCAAAAAGAGCCCCACCCCCCTCACCCAGCAAGTTGCCCGAAGAATACGTCCTCCCCCATACAATGAACATTGACGGAAATCCTGCACTCCTTGATATTCTTAAGCTCTTAACTCAGGAGGTATTTTATGTCACAGTCAACTGTTGCCAAGACATTATGTCTTGAAGCCCGCTCATGGTCTGCTGCTTGGCCAATCTCTCTCGCCCTCTGCCTGAGCACCCTGCTCAGCAGCGGATGCACCGAACCCGTCCCCTATCCCACACCCGCACCCTCTCCCGACACATCTCCAGATCCCGTCGAGACCCCCACCGCCTGGGCTCCAACCCCCAGCCTCAACCCCGTCGTGACCCCCACCCCCACGCCAGACAGCACGGGAGCACCTTCCCCCACCAGCACCCCTCACGAGACCAGCACCCCTCACGAGACCAGCACCC
>JBJTQF010000318.1:0-17819 GCA_046075485.1 Myxococcota bacterium
ATCTCCCGCCATATAATAGGTCGGTCCCTCTTTTCCAGAGGCCATGACGCTGCTCCTTTAAGGCTTTATGCCATTTTTTCCGCTCTAAATGACTCTGTCGCGCTCATTCAGCACATACAACCGCCACTTAGTGCCCCACGCACTGTTTTGTATGTTCAGTGTAGACCGGAATTCTCAGAGATGTCAAAAACATTCACGAGGCGGGAGAAGGTCGGTAGGTTCGACAAGAGGGGCTGGGTGTGTTCTGCCACCACCATCCATCTTAATGACTGACTATTTATATTTGGCTCAGCCACTGCGGGTCCATCTGATAGAGGAAGAGCAGGTGTCACTCCTTTTCCGCTCCATCGGTCTGAGCCGCCACCCCCCATTGGATCGGGCTACGGCTGTATTGCCTCATATAGAAGTGGCGTGGGAGGGTACGCGGCCTGCAATGCAGGATCGGCATCCTGGTATGCCCCCCGAGCTTCCTTCGGTTGGCTTCGTCACACGTTCCGGAGCCTGAAGCCACTCTTGACCCAACCCACAGGAGCCTCCCCCTACGAGACACCCGCTCATCAAGCCCGAGGCGACCTGGTGCCTGCCTCCTGCCCCTCCAGCAGTTTCCGTATCCACAAGAGCAGGGGCATCGCCAGCGCCCACTCCAGACCGACCCAAGCCAGCCCCACCCACAGCGGCTCCCCCAGGCGGAGCGCCCCCAACGCCGCACCTCCGTAGTAGGCCATCGGCCCTCCGACCAGCCCAAACAGCGCCCCGAGCCCATACCGTTGCCCCAGCCAGCTCAACGAGCCCAGGAGCGCCGCCGCGAAGTTTGCCCACAACGCCACCATCCACACCGGAATATCGAGCACCTTCACCGCCTGAGCACTTGAAAAATCCAGCGCGCCCGCCCATACCAGCCCTTGATCCAGCAGCAGCCCGACCCCTGCCGCTGCTCCTGCCAGCCCCCACAACACCCGAGGCCGATGCCGGAGACTCTCCAGCCCCAGAAACAGCAGCACACACACCGGCCCGAGCCAGGGGATTCCCCAGCCTTCTCCGCGCGCGCACGCCAGCCAACATCCCTGAAAGAGCACAAAGTTTAAAATTGGAGACCCCAGCCACGTTTTCATATGCCTCTCAACGATACAGAAGGGTTATCGCTCTGCTATATTATGGGAGAGATGCGGCTGACACACCCACGTTTCAGCCACAGACCCTCGACCGTTTCTGCGGAGGTCCAGCCGTGTGCATTCGTGGAGCCTGTTCCCCGCTCATCCTGCTGCTGATGAGCAGTCTGATCCTGCTCAGTGCTTGTGAAGGTGCTGGCCCTCCCCCCTCTAACCCGTGGGTCGAAGGCAGCATTGCTCCGCTCGAGCCGACACTTTCCTTGAGCCCTCGTGTGGCCCAAGTGGGGTCAGCGGTGGCCGCCGAAGTGCTTGTGCAAGGTGCTGAGTTTGATCTCCAGCCCACCGTCAGCCTCGGCGATGGCGTGACCCTGGTGAGTGTGCAGCCGATGGGGACCGAAGCCCTGGCCCTTCAGCTCCAGGTCGATGCCAACGCCGTGCTTGGTCCTCGCACCTTGCAGGTTCAGAGTGGAGACCAGCGCCTGGAGCTTCCCGACGCCTTGCTCATCCAGAGTGGTGCTTTTCAGGTGAGCCCGACCGCTGGCATTCCGGGCCAGACCCTGGACGTTGACGTGCAGTTTAGCCAGTATGTGGGCACACAAGGGTATACTTTCCTCAGCTTTGGAGAAGGCATCGAGACCGTCTCCACTCAGTTTTCTGACGAGGGCCGAGCCGCGCGTGTGCGCATCCGCATCGAGAGTGATGCCCCGGTGGGTTTGCGGGATGTCTCGGTTCAGGAGGGCAATACCCGCCTGCTCCTGCCCGATGGTTTTTTGGTGGATCGAGGTCTGATCGCCATTGCCTTTGACCCGCCCAATGCGCGACAAGGTGAAGTGGTGAACTTTACCCTCACCGGCTACAACACCTCCTTTGAGAGTGGCGCCACCCGCTTGAACTTGGGCCTGGGGGTGATCCTGGACGCAAACGATCCCGAAGCCTTTGTGGTTCAGAGCCCGACCCTCATCACTGGCAAGATGACCGTGTGTGAGTCGGCGGTGGTGGGCGATCACGACGTCGAAGTGACCACGGAGTTTGACGAAGGCCCTCCTGAAGTGCTCCGAGCCGCTCGAGGATTTACCGTCGAAAAAGTCCCCCTGGGCGTGGAGCGTGCGCGTGGCTCCTTTTCGCTGAGTGTGTCTTATACCATGCGAGATGGGCAGCTCCTGAGCAGCGTGAGTGCCTCTGCGACCTTTTTTGCGAGTACGGCATCATGCAGCACCAGCAGCGGAGGTGGAACCTCCTGCAACTACGAGCAGCCTCAGCCGGACATTCCTCAGTTTTACCCCCCGTTGGACTGTGCTCCGACCTCTGTGACCAGCAGCTCACCGCCCACCCCTACCTTTGATGCGGGAGAAGCGGTCTATTTTGAGGCGGAGGGGGTCTCCATCCGGCTGGACCGGCGTATTGCGGACGATGGGTCGATCTCCTATTCACCGCGTCAGACCCTGGACCTAGACGACTATCTATATGGTGCGGTGTACTCCATTCGCACCACGGGCGGGACTGGCGCTCAATCCATCCCTGCTTTTGAAGTGAAAGACGTGCTCTACACCTTAAACTCCGACTTTACCTTGCTGAGCCCGGACCTACGCGACACCCCCACCCTGGATCGTTTTGACTCCTTGGAGGTCATATGGATCGACGAGCAGGGCCAGCCGGGTGCGCAGACCTTCCCGGTGGCGGCCATGTCGAGCACCGTTCGCACGGTGGACGTCGAGACCTATCTTTCTCGTTCGTTGTATTATAGCGTATTAACGGACGATGGTTATGTGGTCTATCCGGCGGATATGATCAGCCTGCTTCCGGTGGGACCGGGCCTCTTCCAGCTCGGAGCGGTGCGTCCGGGCAGTGGATTTATCATCCCGGGCAGTCAATATACGAGCACCCCTGGCTCATCCGTGTATTACACCGGCTATTTTGAGCTGAGGGAGTAACCATGAGGCGACAGCGCGGGCCCTCTCTGGGGGTATTTTTGTTATCCTTGACCTTGAGCGCCTGTACCAGCGGCGACCTCTTTGAGCCCTTGCCCGAAGAGGTGGGCATCATTGGCGTGAGCTTGGGCAATGTCGCGGTGGTGACTGGCGACAACGAGCGCATCGAAGAGCTGCTGACCCGCTTTGAGGTGCCCTATACCCTCTACGATGGTTTTAACGTGGGGCCTCCGGCGGATGCGCTCTTGGCCGAGGCGTATACGGACCTGCCGCCGGTGGAGTCTTTGCTGGTGCCCTCGACCCTGGTGAATTACTCCGTGGTCTTCATCAACTGTGGTGCGCGCGGTTTTGGAGACATTGACCTGAACACCCTTCAGCCCGACATCTCCCTCCTGAGCGCCGAGCATGTGCAGACCCTGAGCGACTTTGTCAACCGGGGGGGAGAGCTGATCCTCTCAGATCGCAGCTTTCCTCTCGTGGAGCGCCTGGCGGCGGATCAGCTCAGCTTTTATGGGGACGATGCTTCTCTGACGGAGCCCCTGGTGGGAGCACCCGGCACCGTGCAGGCGGAGGTGGTGGATCAAGCCCTCTCGGAAGACCTCGGGCGTACCAGCCTCTGGATGGAGTATCTCCTGCAAGGCTGGGCGGTGGTGGAGTCTGGCTCCGGTGTGCTCTTGAGTGGCGATATTGAGCTTCAGCCTTCTCCTGAGCTGCCGGTGGAGCGCCGCCAAGAAGTGCCCTTGCTCTTGCGTTTTGCGGTGGGGAGTGGATACGTGACCTACGCGACCTTTCACAACGCCCCGGAGATCGATCCGGCCTTAACGGATCTCCAAATCCACCTGCTGCGCCGGATTGGAGGTGTTGAATGAGCGCCCTTCGTGCCCTGGCTCGACCCGAGTGGGCCTTGAGCCTCCCGAGCATCCTGAGCTTCCTGAGCCTGAGCCTGCTTCACACGGGCTGTCAAGACGATGTGCCTCAGCTTGAGAAAGCGACCTTACGGGATCTGTACGTTCAAGCGGCGCTGCGTCAAGTGGACATCTTGCTGGTGGTGGACAGCTCCGGCTCGATGCAGGACGAACAAGAGAAGCTGGTGGCCAATTTCCAGACCTTTATTGCCTCCTTTGCGGGGGTGGAGGTGGACTACCACATCGGGGTGATCACCACCGACGTCTCCAACGAGGCGGTGGCGGGCATTTTGCAAGGAGATCCGTACTTCATCACCCCCGAGACCCTCAACGCCGAGGAGGTCTTCTACACCACCATCACCGAGAAGGTGGGCATTCGGGGCAGTGGCCTGGAGATGGGCTTAGAAGCAGCGCGGCTGGCGCTCTCGGAGCCCTTGGTGTCGAGTCTGAACCAGGGTTTTTATCGTCCTGAAGCGGCGCTGTCGATGGTGATTTTTTCGGATGAAGACGATCTCTCCCCGCTGTCGGTGGATGAGTACCTCAACCTCTTTGCGGGACTGAAGGGCACCGCTGCCTATCGAGACAAGAGCTTGATGAACCTCTCTGCGGTGGTGGGCGATGTGCCGTATGGCTGTGAGACCGCCGACGGTGAGGGAGGAGCGGTGGCAGGCACCCGCTACATCGACGCCGCCATCAAGAGTGAAGGTGTGTACTCGAGCATCTGCTCGGGAGACTTTGCCCCGGTGGTGCAGGCCCTGGGTTTGGACATCTCGGGGCTCAAGCAGGAGTTTTTCTTGACCCGCTGTGCCCGCGCGGAGAGCCTCGAAGTGGAGGTCAACGGCGAGCCGCAGGTGGAAGGTATGGCCTACGTGTATCAGCCGGAGCGTCGTTCGGTGCTTTTTTTGCCCTCCTACGAGCCGCCGCCCAGTGCCGAAGTGAGCCTCCGCTACGAATATTACCCTCAAGATTACCAGGTCTGCCCGGAGGATTAAGGCATGCATCTGAACCGATGGTGGTGGGCCTGGCTCATGGGCCTGAGCCTCCTGCTGGCATGTACTCGAGAAGGAAGCTCCTGTGTGGACTCGAGCGCCTGCGCGGGAGACCAGACCTGTCAGCAGGGAGTATGTGTCAAGCGCACCTGCAAGACCAGCCAAGACTGTGAGCTCGGGAGCCATTGTGATCCCCTGTCGAACTTGTGCGCCAGTGGCTGTGTCGAAGACGCCGACTGTCGATATGGTGAGAGCTGCTCAGAGGGGAAATGTGGCCCTAAACCCTGCCGCTCCACCCAGCTCGATTGTTCGGTGGGAGAATATTGTGATCCGTTTACGGGAACCTGTTATGCAGCGGCGGGACCGTTTTGTAAGCCCTGTACCAGCTCAAGCGACTGCGGCGATGGGACCAGTGTCTGTACCAGTGTGGGCGGAGGCCGTTACTGTGCGCCTGCCTGCGACGACGATCATCCGTGTCCTGCGGGATATACCTGTACGGAGTTCACCAGCTCTCAGCAGGTGGTTTCTTACCATTGTGTGACACTCTGTAACAACCTCGATGAGCTTCCTCCGCGTACAACGCGCCTTAATCGCTCAACAGATTGGTTGCTTCAGGCGAGATAAAGGATATAAGGAGTCCTTTGTATGCTCTGTCCCAAACCGACCTTAAGAGGAAATCGCGTCTTGTTGAGGCCCTTGTCACCCCTGGATCTTGAGCCCTATCTGGTGATGCTCAATGATGCGGAAGGGCAGAAGCTGACGGGCTCTCACGGCAACTTCTCGCGGGAAGTGGCGCTGGGATGGCTTCAGAGCCTTGCAGAGAAAGAAAATCGGGTGGATTTGGGCATTGTACGGCTTGATTCTGGTACGTTGGTGGGAGAAGTGGTGCTCAACCAGCTCCAAGTTGAAGACCGTAACGCCAATCTACGAATTGGGATTGGACCGGCGCATCATCGCGGGTTAGGATTTGGCACAGAAGCCATTTTTTTGTTGGTGGGATGGGCATTTGAGCACTTGTCTCTGCATCGGATCAGCCTTGAAGTTTTTGAGTTTAACCCACGTGCAGTCCATGTCTATGAAAAGCTTGGGTTTATACGAGAAGGGCTCTTGAGGCAGTGTCTGTTGTGGGCAGGTTCTTATTACAACGCCATCCAGATGTCCATGCTAAAGCCAGAGTATGAAGCGCGGCGACACTCCACTCTGGCCACCAGTTGAGCCTAAAAACGCCCTGCAGTACATGCGGAGCAACGCTCATTTGGATCGGCAGCGCTCTTGAGTCAGCCATGACTTCATGCAGACGCCGAGTTGAGCACGCGCCGCAGGTAGGAACGGGAATGACAGCCGAGGGCCGAAATCACTACATTCGGAAAGCCGTTGTCTACTACTTCTGTGGTGGAGTGGGATGGACTTTTGGCTCCGATTATCTCCTGAGTCTGGTGGCCAGTCCGCAGCAGCTCCTAGAGCTTCACCTGCTGAAAGGGCTGGGTTATATCGTGCTGACCGCCAGCCTGCTCTTTTATACGCTGCATGCGGTTCCTGACAGCGCACAGACGAAACACGCTGCGACACCGGAGCCCGGTTACTTTCGGCCCGATATGTTGTACCAATGGCCACACTGGCTGGGATATACCATCGCACTCCTGAGCCCCTGGGTGATCTTGCAGCTCCGCCTGAGCATTTCTTTTGAGTCGGGCAGCCCACCCATGACCCTGCTCTTTCTCACCCCCATCCTCTTGAGCGCCCTGCTCGGAGGAATGGGCCCTGGCGTGCTCGCCACCCTGTGCTCGGCGCTGTTGTACAACTATTATACCCTCCCGCCGCTCCATCAGCTTAAGGTGGGCGCTCCCCCAGTCTTCTTTCGTTGGATGCTGCTGCTGATCAATGGCATGATGCTCAGCCTGCTGAGTGCCACCCTTCGCCGCCTGCTGCTCGACGCCTATCAGCGCCAGAAGACGTTAGAAGAAGCCCTCGCCCGTGCCCAAGCCCTCCGCGAGAGTTTGCCTGATCTGGTGTGGCAAAAAGATCTAAACCTTTGTTATGTCACCGTAAATCGGCACTTCGCGGAGAACGTCGGTAAAACCTCCAGCATGTTGGCCGGCACACGCGCTACGGAGCTGCTGCCGCTTGAACAGGCCCAGCAGGAAGAGGCCGACGAACAACAGATTCTTGCTCAACGAGAACCCATCGAGCGTGAAGAAATCTGGAACCATGACGGTCAAGCGCGCTGGATGCGGGTGATGCGAGCACCGATCCTGGACGCACATGGACAATGCCTCGGGGTGGTCGGGATCGCCCGCGATATCACCTCCTTTCGAGAGCAAACCCACGAGCGCACCCGTGCAGAAGCCCGCCTACGGGAGAGTGAAGCTCATCTCAAGCGAGCGCAGGGCGTCGCACATCTCGGGAGCTGGGTCTACGACGCCGAAAAACAGCTCAACGTCTGCTCAGAAGAAGCCTCTCGCCTCTGGGGGCTCAACGGACGCACCACGATGAGCAGCATGGAGTGGCTGGCCCTGATTCACCCCGAGGACCGCCCCAGGATCTATCAAGCCTGGAAAGAGGCCGCGCACACCGGCATCCTCGACATCGAATACAGAGTGGTTTACGCCGACGGCTCTCACCGCTGGCTGCATGGCATGGCGGAGTACGTCATGGGCGATCAGAGTCAGCTCCTACGCGCCACCGGCACCGTCCAGGACATCGACGCCCTCAAACGCTCTGAGCTGGCCCTTCAGAACTCCCGGATGGCCCTCTCCCGCACCCAAGAGATGGCGGAGGTCGGAGGCTGGGAAGCCGATATCGTCGCCCAAGTGTGTCATCACTCACCAGAAGCCCACCGCATCAACGGCATGGGACCTGGCCCCGCACCCTTTTCAGAGTATTTTGCCAAGGTCCACCCGGACGATCTCCCTGGAATGCTGCTCAAATGGGAAGATGCCGTGCGCAATCGCCAACTCTATGAGCAGGAGTATCGTTTTTTTGCGGCTGGACAGGAAAAATGGCTGAGAGACCGCGCGGAGTTTATCCTCAACGAGCAGGGGATCGCCATCCGAGCCATCGGTATGACCCAGAATATCACCCCGCTGAGACAGGCTCAGCTCGCCCTCGAGCGGCATGGTGAACAGCTCGAGCAACAGGTACACGCGCGCACGCAAGAGCTGGAAATCGCCCGTCAGCAGGCCGAACACCTCGCCCAAGTGAAGAGTGAGTTCTTGGCCAACATGAGCCACGAGATCCGTACTCCGCTGAATGGTGTGTTGGGGCTGGCTCAGTTGGGACATCGCCGCTCTCAGGACGAGCTCACCCGCAGCTATTTTGCGCGTATTCTGGGCTCTGGCACCCTGCTGATGGGCATTCTCAACGACATCCTGGACTACTCACGCCTGGAGGCCGGAAAGGTTCACATCGAGTCGGTGAAGCTCTCCCTGCCGGAGGTCTTGGAGCAGGTGCTCAACCTCATGCAGGAGCGAGCGGCGGAGCGTGGCATCCGGCTGCGTTCCCATCAAGGGCCGGAGCTACCCCCACTCTGGCAAGGAGATCCTCTCCGGCTGGCCCAGATTCTGCTCAACCTGCTGTCCAACGCCATCAAGTTTACAGAGCAGGGGGAGGTGGTGCTCCACTTGGTATACGCTCAAGGGCTCCGGCTGGTGGTGGAGGACACCGGCATCGGGATGAGTGCCACGCAGGTCGAGCGACTCTTCCAGCCCTTTGAGCAAGCCGACAGCTCCACCACGCGCCGCTTTGGAGGCTCTGGGCTCGGACTGGCCATCACCCACCGCTTGGTCCAGCACATGAACGGCAAGATCTCCGTCAGCAGTCGTCCCGGAGAAGGCAGCCGCTTTGAGGTCTGGCTCCCCTGGATACCGCTCTCCATGCAGCCCTCGGACGAGCTCCCACAGAATCGAATGCCACGCGCCAGCACTCAGCCTCGTTTGAGGGGTGTCTCCGTCTTGGTTGCCGAAGACAACGAGGTCAACCGGCTGATCATGGCCGAGATCTTAAGCCTCGAGGGGGCCACCTTCCGCTGCGTGGAAGATGGTGAAGCACTGGTCAATCTCATCGAACAAGAAGGAGAAGCACAGTTCGATATGGTGCTCATGGACCTCCATATGCCCCGCATGGACGGTTTTGATGCCAAGCTCCAGCTCTCGTTTATGGCACCCGAGCTGCCGGTGATTGGCGTCTCTGCCGATGTCACGGTCGAGGAGCGTGCCCGCTGTCTCGCCGCAGGTATGCTCGACCATATTCCCAAGCCGGTGGACATTGAGGTGCTGGTGAGCAGCATCGAACAACATCGACGGATTCGCACATCTGGTAATGCCAGCGTACTTCTGGAGTCACGGGTGCCAACGGAACGGAGCCCTCTGCTGCTGTCTTCTGCACCTTCAACGATCCCCTGGGAGGTGGTGACGCGCCGCCTGCCTGGAGGCCCTCTTTTGTTGCAGCGTCTCATCCAGGCTGCTCAGCAGAGTGTGCCTGCCAACCTCGAGGCGCTCAAGCTCGCCTATCAGCGGTATGACTGGCCTGCCGTGGCGTTTTCGGCTCACGCCCTCAAGGGAACCGCTGGGATCTTCCGTGATGAGCACTTTCTGGAAGCCTGCCGACGTCTGGAGCTCGCCGCTCGAAGCAGTCTCGCCGTGGAGCCGACGCTGGTGGAGCGTGTGGAACAAACTGGAGAAGCCTTTCTTCAGGCGCTGGCCCTCCTGCACACCTCTCGTCCAGAGGCTCAGGCGCACGCCAGCAGCGTGTGAGGCTCGTTTCCCAGCGGTACAGGAGGTGTTGAGGCGTGCGGTGCGGAGGGGCCTTGAGGGCCTTATTCGGCGAGCTGCCAGCGGATACGGGCGGGGCGACCTTCTGCGCCCCAGATCTCCCAGCCATCTCCTACTCGTCGAGGCACTTCGACCATGCCTTCGGTGGGGCCTTGTGTGCGGATGTCCAAGCGGTGGATGTGCCGCCCTTCGAGTTCCTCTCCGCCACCTTCGCAGGGAATCTGCACCTCGCAGCGCACCGTACCGTCGTCGAGCAAGGCGGGCTTCTCACACACCCCGGTGAGGTCTCCGTGAGCGGTGCGGAGGGTCACCCGCAGGGCCAGTCCATTTCGAGCATGGTCTTGCAGCAGGGTGAGGTCTCCGCCCAAGCGCATGCCACTTCCGGTCTGGGTATAGAGGGCAGGTGTTGGCGCTTGGGTTGCCATGCGAGAGGTGCTTGCAGGCTCAGGCGAAGGTCGAGGCAGTATTTGTGGACTTGGAAGAGGTTGTGTGGAACTTGCCAGCACGGATGGCATGGTTGAACCGCTACGATAATCCTGTGCCTGCGCTGTTGTCACCTGTGAATAGGTAGATGCCAACAAGCCAGTGCAAAATAAAGCACTTGCAAAAACGGCGTCATATTTCCATTTATAGCCGTTCATAAATGGCTCCCGGGTCGTGCGCCCGCACTACTATGGATCTATTCGGTCTCTCTGCGCATCTGTTTTATGGTTTTTTTTGGGTGGCGCACAGATGACATGAAAAACACTCCTAGAAACAAGCGTTTCGACGTCACTTTTGCTTACATGTATTCACGGAGAATTGTTCATAAGACTTGAGTGCTTCTTGCTCTTAAGCTCACCTTCTTCCGCGTGCTCCCCCTGCGGTCCGTGATGACACCCATGCCAAGTATTTCACCGTTCAAACAGTCGCAGCTCTCTTGGAGTGGCGCTCATGCCCCCCCGTGAAGGCGCTGAGCTCGTTCGGCTTGTGCGAAGGGATGGATGTCGTTGGCCCCAATTCGCAGGAGCTCATCCAACAGAAGGCTGGGTGAAGGTGCGGGAAGAGGCTGCACTCTCGCGGGCGGATCGTTCGGCGGCTTCGACGGCTGCTCTGAGCACTTCAATTCCTGCACCTCGGCGGCTGGCTTGTTCGCTGATCACCCGCTTAAAGGCTCTGGTCCCAGGCTGGCCATAATACAGCCCTAAGATGTGGCGCAGGATCCGCAGCGGCGGATCTCCCAGACTCAGACGTTGCTCAAGATAAGGGATGAGGGCTTCCAAGATGGTGTCTCGGCAGGGCACCGGGAGGGTCTCTCCGTAGAAACGTCGATCCACGTCGGCCAGCAGGTAGGGGTTGTGGTAGGCAGCGCGTCCGATCATCACCCCATCCACATGGGCGAGCTGAGCTTCTGCCGCCTCCAGGCTCTCGATGCCCCCGTTCAGCTCAATCTGGAGCGCCGGAAGGGTCTGCTTCAAGCGCCAGACATCCGCATATCGCAGGGGCGGAATCTCTCGGTTCTCTTTGGGGCTCAGTCCGCTGAGCCATGCTTTCCGTGCATGCACGATGAAGATCTCGCAGCCCGCAGAAGCCACGGTACGCACAAAGTGCTCCATGTCTTCGTAGCGGTCCAGCTCATCCACGCCAATGCGATGTTTGATGGTCACGGGCAGGCGCGTGCGCGCACGCATGAGGGCTACACACTCGGCCACTCGCTCAGGGGTGCGCATGAGGCAGGCACCAAAACGTCCTTCTTGTACCCGGTCAGAAGGACAGCCGACGTTGAGGTTGACCTCATCATATCCCCAGTCTTCGGCCATACGAGCACAGGTGGCCAGTGCTTCGGGCTGATCACCCCCGAGCTGGAGCACCAAGGGCCGCTCTCGAGGGTCGAACTCCAGATGCCGAGCCGGGTCTCCATGCAGGAGGGCTCCGGTGGTCACCATCTCGGTGTAGAGCAGCACCTGCTTGGAGATCTGACGCAAGAAGAAACGACAGTGACGGTCGGTCCAGTCCATCATCGGGGCCACGCTGAGCCGATGACGCACTCGGAGCGCTTCTCGCTGGCTGGGCAAGAGATAGGCCGGGATGCCGCTCGAGAGGTGCTCCTGCACAGGTGAGGTCGGAAACGTCGGCTGCATGCAGCGGGTGTTGCTCGGGTCAGTCATGGACAATGCCACCTCCACGGGTTCACCACAACGGGGCGCATTGTAGCCGAGGAACACTCGTTCGGAAAGCAGAACACGCGGCTCAGACATGACGGAGCGCCCCCGCTTGGAACGCAGCGCCCCCACTTGGAACGGAGGCGGTTGTCTCCGACCGGAAGGGACGCTCAATGGTGCCGGATTGCTTCCAGCTTGCTACGCGCTTGTGAGAAGTCCTTATCGAGCTGCGTGGCGGTCGCCAGTGCAAGCCGAGCACGGGTTGCGTGTCCCTGGCGGAGATAGGCCATACCCAGGTTGTAGAGCAGATAGGGGTTGTCGAGCCGTCTCAGCAGTCCTCGCTCAAAGAGCTGAGAGGCTTGGGCGTAGTTGCCTTCTTCCAAGTCCATCAGGCCCAGGTTGTAATAGGGTGCGAAGGATGCAGGACGCTGAGCCAGGGCCTGCTGGAGCATCTGCCGGGCTTCTTCTCGTTTGCCTTGCCGCTTGAGGGTGCTGGCGAGATTATTCCAGGGGCTCTCCAGCTCGGGGGCCAACCGAATGGCAGCTCGATAGTAAGGGGTGGGATCCTGTCCCAGCTTGAGGGCGTCAAAGCCGAGGTTGTTGAGAAAGAGCGCCACCGCTTCTTCGTCACGGAGATGGGTTGCCCAAAGCGGCTCGGAGTCTCCACGCACGATGTTAAAGTCTACGGTCATCAGGCCGAGGTTGGTCTCGATGCCAGCGACGATATGTCCTGCGTGAACCATGCGGCCATCTTCCATGCGCACAAAGCTGCGGGCTCGGCTGGCATCCATAAAATAGGCGGGAAGGCCAATGGCACGCGCCGACGCCACCAGTAAATTGGTAAACGAAAAGCAGTTGCCCCTCATCACCCGGAGGGTCTCATGCGCGGTTGCGGTGCGATGGGATACGTACTGGGTCTCGAGCTTGCCCAGCCCATACATGGCGCGGACGAGCGCGTTGATCTTCTGATACGGGGTGGAGGCATAGCGGGTATTCCGCTCGGCAAAGGAGCGCACTTCGGGGGTGATGGCAAAGGGCAAGAGCAGCCGTTCGTCGGTGAGCCCTCCCGTCCAGCCGTCGGCCTGACTGAGCTGAGCCAGTCGCTCGTGGGTCAAACCACTTTCCTGGGCCACCCGCTTTACTTGCTCTTCGAGCGTCGGAGGTGTTTGGCTGCTGCGCACGCTCACGGTGGCACAGCCGCTGGAGAACGGCACCATGAGCCCCATCAGCACCAAACAGGAGAGGAGATATGCCAGCTTCGACGCCCGCTGAACAGCCCGCTGGACAACCCGCAAATCCGAGTTCGTATGAAACAGCATAGAGCCCTCCCGCACTTCAGAGCGTGCTGGATCGTGACATCGATGCAGAAAACTGTGCATCTCAATGGTAACACACGACCTTTCACCCGGTTCACACGAATTAAAAGTGGATCAAAAGAAACCCTTTGGAAGGAAAAGCTCTCAAGGACGTCGAGAACGTCAAAAGTGATGGAATGCTACATATTTAAATCCGTTTGAAACCTCTGAAATGCGTTGACGCCTCTGCAACATTATGGCAAAGATGGTGTCACGCTCGTCAGCAACACACCATACCAAATGCCCATTCTGGAGCGGAATCGGGCTTGCTGAGCTTGGCATATCGCCACTCCGCAAAACGCAACCCATGACCCTCATGAGGCAAAGATGAGCTGGAAGACCGGGCTCGTCCTCACCAGTGCCACGTTGATCTTGAGCACCAACGCTCAAGAGTGCAACGACAAGGACTGGGATAATCTCCAGGACAAAGAAGACAACTGTGTGGAGCAGTACAATCCTGCACAACTTGACAGCGACGGCGACGGCATCGGCGATGCCTGCGACACCGCCACCACCGACTTTGGCGGAAAGCTCGCCGACTGCTACATCTCCAACTACGACGAGCTGCGAGGCATCGGCTGGACCGATGTACTCTTGGACATCGCACGCGACGGCAAGGGCAACCTCTACGGTGTCTTCTATTGGCCTCCCGGCGAATATCCCGAGTTCGGATACACGCCCTTCAATGGCCGTGACTTCTGGCTGATGGCCTTCGGCGGCGAGGGCTCCACCCTCCAGACCTCCACCTACGTCGAAGCCACCGCCACCGAAACCGACGCAAACGGGGTCATCACCCGCTTCTCCGGCACCTACGAGATGCTCACCTGCGATGTGAGCACCTGCATGTATCCGGACGATCCCGAATACTGGGAAGCCTTCAACGACGGCATCTGGGATGCGGTGGCGGCTTCTGGCGACGCCTGCGTGCCTCCTCCCTGAGCCCATTTTGTTTCGCTTCTGCTTTCAAGCAGGGCTCGGCCAGCTCTCCTACATCGAGGGCTGGCTTTTTTTTTGCCGACACGGGCGGGTGTGGGTGCCCATACGCGGGCGTGAGCACGTAAGAACTTCGGGGAATGTCTCAATACCCTCTCAACTTACGGGCGGCTTGTGCCGATCCATCGTCTACAAAAATCCATTCTTACAGGATTTTTTATTCATAGACGAGCGGCATAGGAGGGCTCTATGTGGATGTGGATCAAACAAATATGGATACGGGTCAAGCTGGAAGGTGCAGCACCTCACGCCAGCCGAAAGCATGAACTTCTCGAGGTGCGCGATCCCGTGCTCTTTAAGGCCGTCTGCGCGGCGGCCTGTCTGGTCGCGATGGCCGATGGCCGCGTCGCACCGGAGGAAATCAACACGCTCAAACGCGCCATCCGCAATATCATGGAAATCTCGGGATATGCTGAGGACGAAGCACTGGACTACTTTCAAGTGTGTGCGGATGCCCTCATGGCCAATCCTGCCAATCGGCTCACCCTCTTACATCGGGTATCGGCCATCCGTGGGAGGACTTGGCAAGCGCGACGGGTGATGCGCGTCTGTCTGGAGCTCTCCCAAGCCGATCACTGCGTGGACTCGGCGGAGCTCGAGGTGCTCGAGCAGCTCTGCCATGCGCTGGCGCTCGAGCCGACCCAATTTCTGCAACAAGCGGCTTAAGCCACCCCGCACCGCTGAGACACGCGCGCCGGGTTGCGCTCCCCTTCTGCCATCCACAACATGGCGTGTGTACAAGCAAGAAATACAAACACAAACAAAAACTTCCAGCATCCACACGCAGCGGAGACAACACCTATCGTCCCAGTTTCTGCACCCTCGGGTGATCTTTGATGACAGGAAGCTGACGCTGAATCAAGGTACTCAAGGAAACAAGCTGTAACGTCTGGGTGCAGCGGGTCAAGAGCTCCTGGAACTGGAGCGGCGTTTCCTTTTGCGGAAGCTCCGCCAAGGGAAATCCGAGGCGTGCCCACATCCGCTCCAGCTCGCTTGAGGTGAGGTGAGGCAGCAGGAGGTCTTCCAGCTCCAGCCGTTCCTCGAGGCTCAGCATTGAAGTTTTGGATGCCGCCGGGAGGCGCTGACGTTTGCGTCGAGCGGCTTTTTCGCGTGCCTGCGCGAGGGCCTGCTCGCGTGCGTGTGTGAGGGCCTGCTCCAGCTCGGAGCGTTGGGCCAGCTCCGCTACTCGTACTTCTTTGCCGTTAAACGCCAGTCCATAACGGTGAATTTGGGAGACTTGGTGACTCTCCAGCAGGGTCTCATAGTGCTTCTGCTCGAGCTGCTGGAGGGCAGCCACCACTCCTTCCAGAAGGGCTTGAGGCTGCTGAACCACCTTCAGCTCCATCACCACCCCTGCCTGAAGGGGCTTTTTTGGGATGAGCTGGAGATCCGCTCGCCCCAACCCCACTTCTAAGTTGGACAACACCGTGTGGCTCTCGCGGAGCAGCACCATCAGACCGAGCATCAGCCCTTGATAGAAATGTTCGGGGGTTTTGGCGGCACCGTCCATAAAGGAGGTGTATTTGCGTAAGATCTGCTCAAGCTGGAGCTGAAAGGTGGGCACATCCCCTTCCAGCACCGCTTTGACCAGGCGCTGAGTGCCGGTGGAGCCCAGTGTGTTGCGGAACCAGTCGTCGTAGAGCTCATCAAAGATGGCCTCGAGCTCTCGGTTGACGAGCTTGAGCTTCACGTTCCAGTACACACCCACTTGTTGAGCTTCCATCGCCTTCAGGTATCCGGCAAAGAGCATGAAGCCAAAGAGCTCGTCTACATTGCCGCCCAGCTCGCGGAGCTGGATGTTCTCGGAGACTTGTTTCTGGAGGGTCTGCCCCGCCATCAGGGTCTTCAGATCGTTGTGGATATGCGGGGCGTGTTTCAAGACCAAACGATGCAACAGCTCGGGAGAGCCGGACTTGTGCCAGTACGGAATGAGCCCGTGGTATCTATCCGCAATGCAGGAGAGCGTGGACCAGGGATTGTAGATCTCCACGGGTTCTTTGGCCCCGAAGCGATAGCCGTTGTACATGGCTTTGAGCGCGGGCATCAGCTCGGGACAGCCTTGTTCTTCGGTGACCGCTTGGACTTCTTCCTCCGTAAACCCAAAGTCACTCTTAAAGGCATCGTTGAGCAGCGAATAGACTCCCACATTGTTGAGATCGCTGAACATATTTTCTTTGCTGACGCGAAGAATGCCGGTCATCACCCCACGAAACAGGTTGAGATTGTCCTTAAAGCCTTCGCCGAGGAAGCTCTTAAAGAAGGAGACCGCCTGTTCATAATATCCATTTTCAAGCGCACTATGGATGGGAGTATCATACTCGTCGATGAGAATTATCACTGGGCTGTTATGAAAGGTGGCGAGCCCCTGAGACAAGACCTTGAGGGTATAGGCATAGTCCTCGGGTCTCAGGAGGTTGTGGGTGGCTTGTTCATACCAGGTGCTCCAGAGCTGCTCCAGCGGCCCGGAGGCAGAAAAGAGTCGCGCGTGTTGCCCCAAGAGCTGCACAAGCTGGGCTCGGATTAGGGTCCATGCTCCCTCCCAGCTCAGAGATTTGCAGGATTTGAAGGTGAGAAAGAGCACCGGGTGTTTCTGAAAGTGTTCCCTGGCTTCCGGCACTTGCCAGATCTGGAGATCCTCAAAATACGGCGTCATGTCGATGGGACTGATGCTGAAAAAGTCCTCGAGCATCGACATGTTGAGGGTCTTGCCAAACCGCCTTGGACGAGGAATAAGGGCTGAGCGATATTCGCAGCGCAGGACATGCTCGATGAGCATGGACTTGTCCACAAAGAACAGGTTCTCCTTACGCAGCTCATAAAAGTGGCTAAAACCCAGCTCGATCTTCCGGCCAGAACGGGATGGCATGCATCGTCCTCATCATACGTCAAAGGGGGAGCGGAACCAAAGCCACAGCGGAAGTGGCAGCTATCCTGCATCGCGTTGATCATACAGTATATAACACGGTGAAGTCTCAGCGGCGAGTGTTGACCAGTACGCGGATCCTGTCGGAGGGGCTCGACCTCTTGTCCACCCCCTCAGCTTGTTGTGCGTCTCAGCTTCTGTATCAGTGCCTGATCCTTGAGCGCCGGAAGCTGGCGCGCCAGCAGCAAGCCCAATGACGGAAGCTGGCCCAACGCCATGCTCCGGTTGACAAGCTGAGTCCACTGCAACCTCAGACTGCCCACCATCAGCTCCCCCTCTCCAAACCCAAGCTGAAGCCACAGCTCCAAGACTCCCTCCTGGTTCAGCTCCGGCAGCACCAGGTCTTCCAAGTCCAGCCGCTCCTCGAGGCTCAGCGCCGAGGTTTTGGATGCCGCCGGGAGGCTCTGGCGTTTGTGTCGAGCCGCCTTCTCGGGTGCCTGCGCGCGCGCGCGCGCGAGGGCTTGCTCCAGCTCAGCGCGTTGAGCCAGCTCCGCCACCCGCACTTCTTTGCCGTTAAACGCCAGCCCGTAGCGGTGCAGCGTGGAGACCTGTTGACTCTCCAGCAACGTCTCGTAGTGTTTCGCCTCGAGCTGCTGGAGGGCATGCACCACCCCTTCCAGCAGCGCTTGAGACTTCTGCACCACCTTCAGCTCCATCACCACCCCTGCCTGAAGGGACTCTTTCGGGATGAGCTGGAGATCCGCTCG
>JBJTQF010000319.1:0-4578 GCA_046075485.1 Myxococcota bacterium
CCCCTGCTGGGATAGTTTGAAAGGGCAAAGCCCTTTCAATAAAAAAGAAAAGCCGCTTGGAAAGCGGCTTTTTAAGCTGAAAGGACGCTGTCCTTTCAGACTTTCCTGCAAGGGATTCCATCCCTTGACCCGTGTTTTGTACTGGTCCTGCTCATAATATGTTACGATCTCAGGCGCTTGAACATCCTAACATCCAATACCTCATGCCCCCTTCCTCTAACCCAGGAGACACCTTCATCATGATCGAGCTGACCATCAACGGGCAGGTCCAGCAAGTGGACGTGGAGCCTGAAACGCCCCTGCTCTGGGTACTACGCGATACCCTCGGTCTCACCGGAACACGCTTCGGCTGCGGCATCGGACAATGCGGCGCTTGCACCGTCCACCTCAACGGCGGTGCCGTGCGCTCCTGCTCCCTCCCCGTCGGCTCCCTCAGCGGCGCTCAGGTCAAAACCATCGAAGGACTCGGCGCAGATGTCCTCCACCCCCTCCAGCAAGCCTGGATCGAAGAATCCGTACCCCAGTGCGGGTATTGCCAGTCCGGACAGCTCATGGCCGCCGCCGCACTCCTCGCACTCGCCCCCAACACCACCGAAGAACAACTCGTCGCCGGGATGACCAATATCTGCCGCTGCGCCACCTATCACCGCATCAAACGAGCCTTCTTCAAAGCCCGTGATCAGCTCCTGGCCTCCCAAAAAACCACTGAAGTCAATGACGCCACCATCCCCCCCATAAGCGCCCCCACCTCCCCATCCACCGCTCAGCCGGAGGTCACACCATGAGCCAGCCCTTCTCTCGTCGCCACTTTCTGAAATCACTCGGCGCAGCATCCACCGGCCTGCTGGTGAGCTTTTTTCTCCCCTTGCCCGGATGCGCCGCTCCACCCCTCCTCTCCACCGAAACCGAGCCACTCACCGGCGGCGCATCCAGCGGAGATCCCTCCCGAGCGTGGATCAACGCCTGGATCCGCATCGGAGAAGACAATATCGCCACCCTCCGCCTCGCCGCCAGCGAGATGGGACAAGGCGTCATGACCGCACTGCCCATGATCCTGGCCGAAGAGCTGGAAATCCCCTGGGCTCAGGTCCACGTCGAAATGGCCCCCGCTCACGAAGCCTACTATCGTGAAGCCTACGGCGAAAAAACCATGCTCACCGCCGATAGCCAGAGCATCCGAGGATATTACCTCCTGCTACGCCAAGCCGGAGCCGCCGCTCGACACATGCTCACCGCCGCCGCTGCGCAAACCTGGGGCGTTCCAGAAGCCTCCTGCGAAGCACGGGACGGCGAAGTGCGACACCCCGAGAGCAACCGCAGCCTGACCTACGGCGCATTGGCCGTCAAAGCCGCACAGCTCACCCCTCCCAAAGAGCCCGTGCTCAAAGATCCCTCCACCTTCCGCGTGATCGGCAGCTCCCCCGAACGACTCGACGTCCGAGACAAAGTCACCGGAAAAGCCACCTTCGGCATCGATATCAAACGCCCCGGAATGCTCTACGCCGTCGTCAAAGCCTCACCGACCTTCGGAGGCACCCTCCAAAGCGTCGATGACAGCGCCCTCAAAGGCATGCCCGGCAATCCGCAGCGGGTCGAGCTCCCGAACGGCGTGGCAGTGGTCGCCGACAGCACATGGCGCGCCAAAAAAGGACTCGAAGCCCTCAAGCTGAAATTTGAGCCCGGCCCCAACGCAAACATGAGCACCAGCAGCATCTCGGCCCAGCTCCGCGCCGGGCTCGACGAAGAAGGCCGCGTCGCCGAAAAAGAAGGAGACGTCGATGCCGCACTCGCTCAAGCCCCCAAAGTGCTCGAAGCCATTTATGAAGTCCCCTACCTCTATCACAGCACCCTCGAGCCCATGAACTGCACGGTGGAGCTCCAGGCAGATCGATGTGATGTATGGGTGCCCACCCAAGCTCAGAAAGCCGCTCAAGACCTGGTCGCCAAACAAACCGGGCTCAAGCTGGAGCAAGTCTTCATCCACACCACCTACCTGGGCGGAGGCTTCGGACGTCGCGGAGAGGTGGACTTCATCGCACAGGCGCTCACGGTGGCGCAGGCGGTGAAAAAACCCGTCAAGCTCGTGTGGACCCGCGAAGAAGATATGACCCACGATTTTTATCGTCCCGCTTTTGTGGTCAAATTTAAAGGCGCCGTGGGAGCCGATGGCCTGCCGAGCGCGTGGTTCTCGCGGAGCTGTGGGCAAAATATCCTCGAGCGTGTATTACCCTCCGCACTGTTTAAAGGGGCGGAGGCTGCGCAATTTCTCTCAGGCACCACTGTGGATGTGCTGGCGGTGCAGGGACTGTTTCAGATGCCCTACGCCCTCCCGGCTCGGAGGATGGAGTACGTCAAGAAGACCCTCCCGGTGCCCGTCGGGTTCTGGCGCTCCGTCGGCCACTCCCACAATGCGTTCTTCTTCGAGAGCTTTCTGGATGAGCTGGCGCACGAAGGCAAACAAGATCCGTATCAGCTCCGACGTACCCTGCTGAAAGATAACCCACGGGCGCTGCGGGTGCTGGATACCGCCGCAAAACTCTCAGGATGGGGACAGGCTCCGACAGGTAGAGCTCAGGGCATCGCCCTCCACGAGTCCTTCGGCTCGCTGGTGGCTCAGGTGGCAGAGGTGTCGGTGAGTGCCGAAGGAGCACTAACTGTTCATAAGGTCTCGTGTGCGGTGGATCCCGGCATCATCATTCATCCGGATATCGTCCGAGCGCAGATGGAAGGCTGTATCGGCTTTGGGCTCTCGTCGATGCTGGGTGAGCGCATCGAGCTGGAGGGAGGAGCGGTGGTGCAGCAAAACTTCCATCAGTATCCGCTGCTCCGGCTGGGACAAATGCCGGAGGTGTTGGTGGAGCTGGTGCCCACCCTCGACGCCCCCGTCGGAGGCATCGGAGAACCGGGCCTGCCTCCCCTCATTCCTGCGGTGACCAATGCGATCTTTGCCCTCACCGGCGTGCGCATCCGCTCGCTCCCGCTGGCGGGTCAGAAGCTCACCTGAGAGAAATGCTCCGCCTGTCATGTCGAAGGCGCTGACGCTCCACCCGTCGCTGGAGCACTGGTCAGCCGAACACCTTCCGAAATCGTTGCAGCGCTTCTGCATGCTGCTTGGCTTGGTCAAAGACCAGCGCCTCCTTGAGGCATTGGGCGTGCTGCTGTGCTCGTTCTGCGATCTGATGGCGCTGAGCATCCGTCAGATAGTCATCCAGCTTACCACCGGAGCCACCTGGATCTCCACACGGCTTCTGGATGGCGTATTGCAGCTTCTCCATCACCTGCTGAGCACCGACGGGATAGCTGATGGGTTTGCCGGAGAGACTGCGCAAGACCATGACCTCGAGGTGAAAGGACTTGAGGCCCAAGTGCTGATGAGCTTTCCAGCGTTTGAACATCTTGACCAGGGGGGTGGCCATTTGCCCGCAGGCACGATCTTGATCGGCGGTAAACTGCTGCTGTTTGCGGGGATCGGTGAAGCGCCAGTGTGGACCGGGGAGGCTGCGGTCGGCCAGAAAGAAGCCGCCTCCGTTGCGTTTGAAGGCAGGCACCACATCCATCCGAAAGCCTGAGCAGGTGATGCCGATGGAGCGTGTCTGCATCCGCACCTGGCCTGGAAAGAGCTCTTGGAGGTGGCGCAGCAGCTCTTGGAGCAGTGCCTCTCCAGGGGTTGGAATTTTGCCGATCTCGGGGAAGGAGTCTCGACGTGCGACAAAGAGGTCCACATCATTGAGGGGCTCAATTTTGGTGCTGCGTCCGTAGGAGCCGCTGAAGAAGATATCTGCGCCGGGCCACTTCTTTTGGAGGTGCTCTCGGCAGCGGGTCTGCTCTTGGTTGATGTGGGTCTTGAGTGTGGCTTTCATCTCCAGACCAGAGCGGAGCTGCTCGAAGGCTTGGGCCAGGGTTTGAGGGGCTTGGGTATTCATCTTGCCATTCCTTTGGGTTGCAAAGTTGGGAGAAAACAGCGACGGGCTGCTTCCTCGCTGCGAAAACGTCGCAGGTAAGGAGATGCTTGCACCACAGGGCGGCGCTTTCTGACGCCGTCTGGAGCGTAAAGAGGTGCGTGTGTTAATTCTGTAGAAGCGGAGTCGGTGGTAGCGCAGCGGCGAGAGGCTTGGGGGAGGCATTTTCGCTCCAGGATCCGTCCCCGTGCGTGTGTGCCTGTCGTGCGGCAGCGTGCTCAAATCCTCTGAACTTACCGACCAGCTCCCGCCTTGTGAATGTTTTTGACATCTCTGAGAATTCCGGTCTACACTGAACATACAAAACAGTGCGTGGGGCACTAAGTGGCGGTTGTATGTGCTGAATGAGCGCGACAGAGTCATTTAGAGCGGCAAAAAGGGCATAAAGCCTTAAAGGAGCAGCGTCATGGCCTCTGGAAAAGAGGGACCGACCTATTATATGGCGGGAGATGGCGGCTACGGCGGAAGTGGATATGGAGGCGGTATGAGTGCGCGGGGCGCGGAGGGTGGAGACTCGGGGTTGAGCTTAAAACGAAAGACGAAGGAGTCGCGGCAGGAGGATGCCGCTTCATCCGTCGGTGAGCTGGAGAGGGTGGCGTTAAAACCGGTGTCGGTGAAG
>JBJTQF010000320.1:0-6700 GCA_046075485.1 Myxococcota bacterium
CGTTGGCAGCGGTATTTGACCGAATGTGGGTGCATGAGGATCCGGAGGCGGTGGTGATAGCGGCGGGGTTAAATGCGGCGATAGAGGAGCAGAAGGAGCGTGTGGCGGCGCTGGAGGCGGAGCGCACCCGTGCAGAAGCCGCAGCCCTCGCCCTATCGGAAAAGCTGGACGCCGAGCAGTCGGAGCGTACTCGTGCAGAAGCCGCAGCCCTCGCCCTATCGGAAAAGCTGGACGCCGAACAAGCCGAGCGCACCCGTGCAGAAGCCGGGTGGTCTCATGCAGAAGCGGAACGCACCCGTGCAGAAGCCGAGCGCATCCGTGCAGAAGCCGCCGCCCTCGCCCTATCGGAAAAGCTGGACGCCGAACAAGCCGAACGCACCCGTGCACAAGCCGCCGCTCAAGCCTTATCCGAAAAGCTCAATGCCGAGCAGACAGAACGAACCAAGATGGCCGATGAGCTGGCATTTCTAAAGGCTCAGCTTGCCCAGCTCCAAAAAGGTGGAGCGTAAGGCTGCCTGCTCAACTCTGAGCGTTCCTCCTCGCCGAGCCTTCCTGAGAGCGAATCCCTATTGTCTTTCGTCGAGAATCTCGCCTTTTTCGTGAAGCGACTGGAGGGGATGTCCAGAAAATACCTTACGATGAATGGCCAGCCAGTCGGGAAACTCTGTACCCATAAGCCGATCCATCGTGGCACACACAAAGCTGTAGTGTCCTAAAAACCGTGCGTGGTGCAAGCTGTGATACGAGATGGGATTGCTGATGAAAATGGTGGAGAGGCGTGTTGAAGGCCAGGCCATGTACTCCGCATTGGCATGACCCGCGATGTTTCCGGTCCAAAACATGGAAAAAAAGGCGGCAAATCCCCAAAAACCGAGTAAATCCGCCTGAGACAACAGCACCGGTGGCACCAGCATGCCGATGATCCAGCCCACCGTCTCCACCGGATGCATGCTAAACCCGGTCATGGGAGACGTCACCATAGAGAGATGATGCCACTTATGCGCCCAATACAGTGGCGACGTATGCATCGCTCGGTGCATAAAGTAATAATAGAACTGAAAGCCATACCAGGGCACAAAAAAGCCCAGCAGCTCTGGCAAAAGCCCGGATTTAAACGTCAACCCACCTTTCCACATCACCCACGCCATCACCGGAACATACAGCAGGTGGAACAGCACGGTCCCCAGGAGCTCGTGCTGAAGCTGACCCGGTCGTTTGGGGACATCAAAGACCTTACGCCCACGAGACCACAAATAGGCTTCCGCACCATAACCCATGCCCAAGCCCACCAGGGTCAATAGCATACACATTAAGCCAACACTGAGCAGCGCTTCTACATAGGAAGTGGGATGAAGCAGCGGCGTGAGCATAGAGTCTCCCGGCAGGAGGCATCAGTCTGGGGTGAGCTTCGCCACGCCAGAGGTGCCATCATTGTTGTAGAACGTAAAATAGAGCTCGCCCTTCCCGTGATGCGCCAGCATGCTCGCATAACCAATGCTGGTGTCGGTGGCATTTCCTGGCTCAAGCTGGCGATTGGTGCCATCTCCCGCGACGGTATAGACCCGGCCATCCGGGTTGACCACCCGCACACGGTAATTGCTGCCATCCACAAAGTAGAGACGTGTGGGCTTGAGCGGGTTGTCTACCGCCATTCCAAGTGGAGAATACAAGCTGCTCTCGAGGGCCAGCTCGCCTTCTCCTGAGTAACCACCGGAACCCGTGCCCACCGTCGCGTAGAGCTTCTGATCGGGTGCCATTCGCCAGATCTGATACCGATCATAGCTGATAAAATAGATCGACTCTCCCTCCGAAGAAATGAACGGGTTGAGCTCTTGGATGGTGCCCATATAAACGGAGAGCCCATCACTGCCCTCACTCATCGGATCGGCATAGTAGTCGCGACTTCCGGCCACCGTATTGATGCGACCATCTGGACCCACCCGTCGGATGGAGCCTGACTCGGCCAAATAGATGACGTCATTGCCATTTTGTAGGGTCACAACCCCAAAGTAGTAGGGGTAATACAACGCTGCATCGGTGGCAATTCCACCATCCCCGTAATAGTCGTAGTCACCGTTCCCTGCCACCGTCTGAATCTTGCCATCCGCCATCACCCGTCGGAGGCGATTATTACCAGAGTCCATCAGGTATAGATAATGCCCCGTTCCGTGTGCGACCGCTTGAATGTCATACGTCGTGCCAATCTGCGCCCGCGTTGCCGGTCCACCGTCTCCAGAATCTCCACACGAATCCAGCGCACCCACCGCCACCTCCACGGAGCCGTCTGGGTTGAGCCGCCAGATCACACACCGGTTGGGATCGGAAGCGTACACGATCTCCTTGCCGCTGGTATCACCCACCGCCACTCCAGAGATGGCATAAGCAGGTGCATAAAAACCCAATGAGCGGCTGTTGCTCAAGACCACCGTCAGCTTCGCATCACTGCCGCTACAGTTGGCATCCACCGCATCGATCACGGCATCAGAAGCCCCCGGGTTGATCTGGGCATCCGCATCGTTGCAGTCCTGTGTGTCGTCGTATCCATCCGAGTCCGCATCCACCAGATCCTTGCCTGAGCAGTCTTGATCGACACCATCGTAAGGAATATCGGTTGCGCCTGGAAAGATAGAGGCATCGGCGTCATTACAGTCCACCTCTGCTGAGGCGCCATCCTGATCCGCATCCACCGCTGGAGATACACAGCCAGCACTCCACAGCCCCAGCGTCCCAACCCATCCGAGGGTTGGCCACAGTGCTTTTTTCATCGTTTGCATATGCGTGTCCTCACGGAATCTCGAGCGTCATCTCACCTTGTAAGCCCGCCTGCGTCTTAAAGAGCTGCAACAGATCTTTGAGCAGTCCTTGAGAGCTGGCATCATGGCGGAGCTGAACGTACCACACGTTGCCGAGCTTCAGCAGCTCCGGGGTGATCTTAAAGGCCACCGTGACCCCACTCTTATCTTCTTTCCGGGCATACTCATTCACCTGACCGGGACCAAACACCAGCAAGCTCAGCTTCTGATCATACCCTGCCCACGTCGCCTTCGCCTTCAGCTCACCCGGACTGGAGACCTCTACCACCTGGCTCACCGTGGAGACTTCTTTTCTCACGGAAAAACGTCCGTTGAGGGCATCCCCTTGAGGCCCCAACCGATTGGGATAGGTCAAGTTGAGGGTTCCATCCGCCGCCCCACGGCCCGGATTTTGGACCACCACCCGATACACCGGCTTCTCGCGGGTGAGCACGTATTGCTCACGGGTCAGCTCGAAGTCCTTCTCGATCTTTTTGTCACCTGCATAGGTATGTTCATCGCGGAAAAACTGATTGGCGCGTCCGTCCTCGAAGACCAGCGTGAGGTTCTTCTGACTTCCATCCCAGCCAGCACTGAAGCCCACCTTTCCGGTCATACTTGGTTCGAAATAGAAGCTGCTCACCCCCTGCTCGAGCTTAAAGGGCCGCACCGTCGTGATGGGCATCGAGACGGGCAGGGGTGCCGCCGTCGGTGTGGGTGCAGGACCACCTCCACCTCCACCCCCTCCACCGCCTTCTTCTGGCTCCTGAGGCGTCACCTTTTGTTTGCCCAACGAGACTTCTTTGCCGTCGTACCCAATCGCCTTGATCTCAAACTCTTTTTCCTCCGTGATCAGCACCGGATGGCCCTTCACGATGGAGGGGAACTTGTTGCCGTCAAAGTAAACCTCGAGGGCGTTGAAGACCTCCCAGCTAAACCTGACGCGGGTCTTGGGACGCACGATCTTGGGCAAAAACTCCATTCGGGCCAGATAAGGACCGACGCCCATCTCGCGGAGTCGTCGCACATCAAAGCAGTGCTGGACGAAGTTGGCCCCAATCCACGCTGGAATTCCTGCTCCGGTTGTGTAGACAAACTGGTTATCCGGGCTGCGTCCGATCACCGTTACTTCGGTGCCTGCTCGGACCTTTTCGCCTCCTTCGATCTTAGCCGCACTGGTGGGGCGCGTGAACTTATCCGCATCTTCTCCCACCGTACAGACTGGATCCATCATCTGCACTTTGCGTTCCAGCACCTGCTCAAAGCTGCCCCGCTTCAGCTTAAATACAAACTTCGCCGTGCCGTCTTTACTCTTTTCATCCGGGATGACCGGACGAATATCCTCCGGCACTTCTGGACCCACCTTTTCATCGTTGATGGTCACAAGGTCGCCTCGCACCGTCGCCCAACACAGCCGCACGCTCACATCCTTGAGGTTGAGCACTTTCACCGGTCGGAACGGCTTGATGTTGTCGGGCAGGATCGGCTCTGCCGGAATTTTGTCCAGCCCCAGCTTGAGCATCAGCACCGACGTCTCGTCCAGCCTCGCGCGCACGAGGCGATCACATACGCTGTCGTTGGTCTGAGTCTCGGGTGCTGCTCCCGGCACCGCTTCGAGAACCGGCTCCACCTCAAAGTAGAGCACTTCACCGGGTACATTTTTCTTCCAGAGCCACAGAAATGCAGCCAGAAAAATGCCAAACGCCACCGGACCCCACAGCGGAACCATCGGTCGATGGTTAAAAATGCTCCCCACCGAAGGCAAGCTCAAGCCCGCCATCGGATTACCACCGTTGAGCCCCCCCAGTGCCTGCCGTGCCATATTGGACACCGATGCCGAGACATCGTGCGCCACCTGAGTCTGAATATTCACCGAAAATGGATGCGTCTTGGCCGCTCCCATCAGGTGTAAGGGGGCATCCACGCGCATGGTGGAGCTGGCCGTTTTGCCCGGATCAATCCGCAAGGTGGAGGGCTCAAAGCTGTACCGGAAGGCTTTATCCTGATCTTTCCCATCCAGGTTGAAGACCATCGGGGTATTGCCGAGGTTTTGGATCTCCACCTTCTGAGTACCATTACGACGGGCGTTGAGGCGCTCCGGATCCAGCGTGGTCTTGCTGTTGAAGAAGGGCAGGACCGTCACCCGCATGGGCAAAGCGTCGGATTGCACGGGCCGCTCGGGATTGGAGGACTTCACGCGCACCAGCACGGGATACTCATCCGCGCGAGACTCGGGCACTCGGGGCGCGGTTAACATCACCGTGATCTTAGACTGGGCGCTGTTCATCAGGCGCACTTCAGCGGGCTCCAGCCGAACCCACTCCGCTGGAATGCCCTCAAAGATCAAGGTTAAGTGCGCCACGTTGTTGCTGAGGTTCGATACCGTGACCACCACCGCCGTACTCCGGCCCGGCTCAAGCTGGACCTCCGCCTTGTCGATGGAGAGTGCCACCCGTACCGCTTCTTCTCCCACCGGTGCCGCTGCCACTTCCGGGGGCTTCTTTTTCGGATCAAACACCACACTCAGCTCACCTGCACCCGCTGGGGGAAATCCTCCCTTTTGAGACGTCGAGGGCGCTCGAGAGCCCTGGCCATGCAGGGCGGCAAAGTCGAGCACGGCGCTGGAGGCAGCCGCAGGCTCAAACGACGGGTCGAGCATGTCCTTAAAGCTGGGCACCGGCTCGTGCATATTCTGAGATGGAGGCTTGGTGAGCCCCTCCCGTTTGGGCGGAGGGGGTGGTAAGGGGCCCGTCGGAAGCTGGGTTTTGTCTGGATCAAGCTCGGCCACCGCCGGACGTGCTGCCGCTTGAGGCGGCTCCAGCGACAAGAAAAAATTGCCAAGCTGGACCAGCTCTCCCATCCTCCACACCCGGGGCTGCTGTGCCATCAACGGCGTCCCGTCCACAAAACTGCCGGAGGACGAGCCCACATCCATCACCCAGGCTTGACCATTTTTCCATTCCAGTTGAAGGTGTTTACGAGACACCATCTTGGAGTCGAGCACATAATCACAGCCATCTTGCCGCCCCACCGTCAGGGCCTTCATGGGCGAGAGTGGCAAGGGCGGATACTCCTTGCCTTGATCGTCCACCACTCGCACACGCGGGAGCATGGCTGCTTGGCCTCCGAGGGCCATCGTGGGCATCTCAAAGACCTCTTTATTTTGTCCGGCAGCGGCTTGACCTCCGAGGGCCAGCGTGGGTTGCTCAAATACCGGCTTCACAGAAGGCTTGTTGGGTGCCGGGGGAGGAGCAGGCGGCTTCAGCGCGGCGTCTAGGGCCTTGACCAGCTCGGGGAGGTTGGCAAATCGGCGCTCCGGCTCCTTCTGGAGACAGCGCATCAGCACATCCTCCAGCGCGGGTGACAGCTCCGGAACCAGGACCCGAGGGCTCTTCGGCGGCTCGCTGAGGTGTTTCCGCAGCGCATCCCCCAAGTTGCGGATCTCAAACGGGAGCAGACCGGTCAACGCTTCGTAGAGCACAGTGCCCAGGGTATAAACATCGCTGGCGGGCACGAGTGACACATATTTACATTGCTCCGGGCTCATATAGGCCGGACTGCTGAGCATGGCCCCTTGAGTGGAGCCTGCGGACTGAAGCAGCTCCCCCAAGCCCCCGTCGCTGAGCTTTACAATCAAGCTGCCTGGCTTCAGGCTGTCGCTCCGCTTGAGCAACAAGATGTTTTCGGGCTTGAGGTTGCCGTGGATCATCCCAGCACTGTTGAGCGCCGAGGCACCTGCTGCGGCTTGGCGAATGAGATCCGCCGCCAGCTCCAGCGGCAGGCGCGTTCGGGCCTTCTGCTGCTGTTCCAACAGACTGCGCAAGGAACCAAACTGCGCGTCTTCCATCATGATATAGTATTGCCCTTGAACCTGATCGACGTCCAAAATGCGGATCAGATTGGGATGC
>JBJTQF010000321.1:0-1730 GCA_046075485.1 Myxococcota bacterium
CTTTGCCACCGTGCGCGCCTGCCCCACCTGTCGCATCTCCATTCCCGAGATGGAGCCTCGGCTTTTTTCGTTTAACAGTCCACACGGCGCTTGTCCGACCTGCGAAGGACTGGGAGAGACCGCCCGCTTCACCATCGAGAAGCTCGTACCCGAGCCGCAGTATTCGCTCCGCGAAGGTGCGCTTCAGTGCCTGACCAAAGAAGGCCGTGTACCCTTCTCGAGCTACGATTTTGAGCTGCTCTCGAATGTGCTCACCGCCCTGGGTGCCTCCGCCGAGACGCCCTTTGAAGAGCTCAGCGAGGTCCAGCAGAAGACCTTTTTTTACGGAGGCCCTCTGACGCAGGTGAAGCAGACGCTGGCCCGCGTAGGCTGGGTGGAGGTCTCCGAAGCAGGCGTCCACCATCAAGCGGAAGAAAAAAAAGTGCGGAAGGTCCGTCAGGAGCTCTTTGGAGGTGTCATTCCCGCCCTCGACACCGCCTGGAAGTATACCAAAGCGGATTTCCTCAACCAATATCGTGAGCAGGCCGTGTGTATGGACTGTCGCGGCACCCGGCTCAACCCCGTGGCGTCCAACGTGACCTTCCGCGACGAGCGCATCACCCAGATGACCCACTGGAGCGTCGATCAAGCCTGGGATTTTTTTGGGCATGTGTTGCTCAATCCTCGCGAAGAGCTGATCGGACGGGAAATTTTTAAGGAGATCAACGCACGCCTGCACTTCCTGCGCGAAGTTGGGCTGGGTTATCTGAGCCTGGATCGTTCGTCCGCCACCCTCTCGGGCGGAGAATCTCAGCGTATTCGGCTGGCCAGTCAGGTGGGCTCCGGGCTCCAGGGGGTGCTGTATGTGCTCGATGAGCCCTCGATTGGACTTCATGCACGCGACAACCGTAAGCTGCTGAATACGCTGGTTCACCTGCGGGATCTCGGCAACACCGTGCTGGTGGTGGAGCACGACAAAGAGACGATGGAGGCCGCCGACCATCTGGTGGATGTAGGCCCCGGTGCGGGCTCCGAAGGAGGCCATGTCTTGGCCAGCGGCAGTCTCCCGGAGGTATTGGCCACCGAGACCCTCTCCGCTCGATATCTGAAAGGTCTGGAAGAGATCGCCCTGCCTGCCACACGACGTCCCGGCAATGGCCATTTTTTGAGCGTGGTCGGTGCGCGCGAGAACAACCTCAAGGACATCACCGTGCGGTTTCCGTTGGGGACGCTGACGGCGGTCACGGGGGTCTCAGGGTCGGGCAAGAGCACGTTGGTGACAGATATCCTCAAGCGGGCCCTGGCCATGCAGCTCCATCGGGCGGAGGAGCCCCCCGGCGCGCATGACCGCATCGAGGGCCTGGAACATCTCGACAAGGTGATTGAGATCGACCAAGCACCGATTGGGCGAACACCACGCTCCAACCCGGCCACCTATACCAAGCTCTTTGATGAAATTCGCACCCTCTTTACCGACTTGCCAGAAGCGCGCATGCGTGGATACGCCAAAGGACGCTTCTCGTTTAACGTGGCGGGAGGGCGCTGCGAAGCCTGTCAAGGAGGCGGCGTCAAAGAGATCGAGATGCAATTCCTCGCCAATGTGGAGATCCCCTGTGAGGTCTGCCACGGTCGGCGCTTCAACCAGGAGACCTTGACGGTCAAATATCGCGGCAAATCCGTCTACGACGTGCTCGACATGCCCATCGCCGAAGCGCAGGTCTTTTTTGCCCGCCAACCCAAGCTCCGCAAGA
>JBJTQF010000322.1:0-14207 GCA_046075485.1 Myxococcota bacterium
GACGTGCTCACACTGTCTCGTGCGCCGATGCCATCTCCATCCGCATCGGGATAAAGGACCACTCGATCATCAGCTACGCCGGAGCAGTCATTGTCCAGCCCGTCACAAGCCTCCACCGCATCCGGATTGATGGCCGGATTACCATCGTCGCAGTCGCTCTCAGCGTGATACCCATCACCATCGCCATCGATTTGGGGCGTCGCGGTGGGGCTCTCGACATCAGGCGTTGCGGTGGGTGTCAAGGACGCTGTCGGCTCGGGGAGAGGGGATGGAGTCCTGACCGGCTCCGGGGTGAGGCTCTCCTCCAGGATATTCATGGGGGGATCACAGCCCAGCAGCGCCGGAAGTAAGGCCAGCAAGCTCATAAACAGGGGCAAATAGACGCCAGATACCATCCGCATAGGCCAGACTCCTTCATTCTGCTTGGGTCGAAGCGCCCTCGGGCGAGGCGGGTTCAACTCGACAGCGTCCTTCCGGCATGGTGTTGCTGAAGAGGCAGCGTCCGACCTCACCCCCTTGCAGCTTGACCGTTAGGGTCTGAGGCGCACGATCCTCAAAAAATGCCCCCAGTCGTTGTTCTCCTGGGGTAACGTTGAGTCCTTCTACCGGACAGGGATAACGCTTGCCGTTGATCTCCAGCTCCACACACGGACGCGCATTCACGTACAGGCGTGCGTAGCCCTGCGCCCCCGCTTTTTTGCCCGAGACCGCCTTGGTGCTGGCAGCCTTGGCAGGCGCTGGAGCCCCTTCCGAGTCTCGACCCCCCTCCGCCGGGGAGAGCGGCTCTACTCCTGCTGGGGCGGAGTCTGGTTGTTCTGTGGAAATCTTCCCGGCTTGCGCGGATGCCACCGGCAGCACCACCTGTCCGACTTTCTGGTTGGGAAACGAAGGTGTTGTCGGCGCATCCTCCGGGGGCAGTGAGGGGGTGAGCCACTCTTGGCGACCGCGTTGGATGGCCTCCGCTTGTTGAGTGGCCGCTCGTTGGGCCTCCTCGAGCCAGCGTGTGTTGAGCGTTGGGACGGAACCCACCGCGTGCAGCAGCTCCGTGAGGGCTTCTTCCAGCTCGAGGGCGCTGGAGAAGCGTGCCTGTCGATCCTTGGCCAGGGTGTGATTTAGAATGTGCAAGATGCGGCCTTGGGCGGGTAAGGTCGGCAAAGCCGCCAGCGCGGGCCCCACCTCTCCATCCATCGCCATGCGGAGCGCTTGCATTTGGTTGTCCGCTTGGTAGACCGCTCGTCCCGTGAGAAGCTGATAAAAGACCGTGCCCATCGCAAACAAATCCGCGCGTGCATCGAGGTCGCGAGAGGCCAGGGCTTGTTCTGGGGGCATGTGTCGGAAGCTGCCTTTGACCACCCCCGAAGCGACGGTTTTTTGTACGTTGCTCTCGGCGCGAGCCACCCCAAAATCGGCGAGTTTGGCCGTGCCGTGCCGGTCGATCAGGATATTGGAGGGCTTGATGTCCCGATGCACGATGTGCAGTGGCTGCCCTCCGGCATCGCGGGCTTGGTGAGCGTGCTGAAGCCCTCGACAGATCTGGATCATCACCTGGCAGGAGATGGTGATGGGCAAGGTGGGATAAGCAGGCAGGAGCAGACGGGCCAGCTCACTGAGGGTCCAGCCCTCGATGTACTCCATCGCCATGAACCAGTGGCCATCGAGCTGTCCGAAGTCTAAAGTGGCCACCAAGTTGGGATGGTGCAAATCAGCGGTGTTTCATCAGCAGAGTGCCATCCGTGCATGTCTTCAGAAGATGCGCTGAGGCGGACTCGGTGAATTCATATGTTCGGCAAGGATTCTATGAACCTTGCACCCGGTTGTCTAATGCTTTTTGAGCAGAGGAGAGGTCCGCAGATTTCAGACGAGCGTGTCGGAGGTGTGGGAAACCAGCAGAGGTCAGGCGCGTCGGATAAGATCCACATGACCGAAACAAAAGTGGAAACAAGAATCCAGTTTTACAGGAGTTCTCTCGCCGGGCCGCTTGCCGGGTGTCATCATCGCGCGGAGTCCCTCAGGAACTCTCACGGCACCGAACCCTCACGGCACTTCCGGCACCTCACGGCAACGCGTCCGCTCCGCCATAAGCACCGAGATCTGGGCGAGTACCGCCATCGGTGCTCTTCCCTGCGCCCCGTGCTGGGCTGCCTTCTTGCAGCCGAAGAGAAAGCTCCGACAACGCCTCATTTTTGGAGTAAAGCACAAACAACGGATCTACCTGGAGATTGTTGAAACCGACATCATAGTCCTTCTCGCTCCCAAAAAGGCATAAGGTGGAGTCCAGCGTGGGGTCGGTGGCATAAAAGTCATTGTATTCTGCCACAAAGACACTGCCACCGGTCTCAATGATACAGACATGAGTGACACCGGAAGCGTTGTTATAGAAGATGTTGTTGTAGACGTTCAGTTTGTCGGCGTCGTACAGATAGATGCTGCTCCCCTGAAGTGACACATTGTCCACCAGCGTGTTTTGGGTGAAGACAATGTAGTTGTCCGGCGAGTACGTTCCAAAGACAGTGACCGCACCTCCCGAGAGTGAGCCTTCATTGGCGTAAAAGAGGTTGTTACCAACGTAGGCATTGTCCACCAGGAGCAGTGCGCCTCCATACGAATCCGAGACGTTCTCCATAAAGATGGACTGCTCGACGTGGCTGGGGTTGTAGATGGCACCCCCTCCTGAGCCAATGTCGAGGTCGGCTTTGGCCTTCATCTGGTTGTCCTCGAAGGTAGACCGATAGACCTCAACCGTTTGTCCGGGATAGGCACCCAGCGCACCTCCACCATAGCCTTCGGCGATGTTCGCCACAAAAAGACTGTCTTCCACTACGAGCTTCGCAGGTACGTCCGTCGGTGCTCGAAGGTCTTGAGCGCCCGCGCCTCCCAATACATAGAGTGCCTTGTTGCCCACAAACGTGCTCTTACGAATGCTGACGTTCGCCGACTCCACCCCCACGCCCCCCGATTGATAGGCTTGATTGCCCTCAAAATAGGAGCTGTTGATCGTCACCTCGGTGCTGTCGATCACCGCCACGGCCCCTCCAAAAGACTGGTCTCCGGTGACGATGAGGTCTCGAAAATCCAGCCCAGAAAGCTCCGTCGCGGTGCAGCTCTGAATCAAGATGCCACCCCCCGGCGCGGCCACCGCTGCTTCCGCTCGAATGCTGAACCCCACCACCGTCAGCTCATTGTTTCCGGTGAGCTCCAAAGCCCGAGCCCCCGCTGGCCCGACCAAGGTGGTACTGGCACCCCCTTCAACGCCTGCGAGCTGGAGCCGGAGTTTTCCAGAGATCTTCACATTTTCCGTGTATGTGCCCGGTGTCACCCACACTTCGCCGCAGGTTTGGGTGGCGTTGATCCCCTCTTGCACCTTACTCACCACATTTTTGAGGCTCAGCCCCGCCGCCGCCACGCTTGGATCCACCACGACCGGATAAAGCTGAGCACTGGCATCATCACAGTCGAGGGCGTAGGCCGAAAACCCCGTCTCGTTGCCACATCCCCGTGACGTGCTCACACTGTCGCGAGCGCCGATGCCATCTCCATCCGCATCGGGATAGAGCGCCACCCGATCATCACCCGTGCCGGAGCAGTCATTGTCCAGCCTGTCGCAAGTCTCCACCGCATCCGGATTGATGGCCGGATTACTGTCGTCGCAGTCTCCATCCTGGAGGATATACCCTTCAGGCGGCTCGCAGGTGGTGCTTTCTTGAGACTGCCCCGTGTCTCCAAAGCCGTCACCGTCGGCATCTCGGTAGACGGTCTTGCTCTCTTGTTCGTCGATGAGATCATTACAGTTGTTGTCCAGCCCATCACAGAGCTCAGGAGCCCCTGGAGAGACGGCGGGATCTGCGTCATTACAGTCGTCGGCGTTGAGCACATATCCGTTGGGGACCGGGCAGCTCTCGGATTCCTTCGTGGCGTCTCCAAAACTATCCCCGTCGCTGTCGAAATAGGAGAGTGCCCGGGCAAACTCGTCGATGTCTGCATCACAGTCGTTGTCTAGGCTATCGCAGAGCTCGGGCGCATTGGGATAGACGGTGTTGTTGGTGTCGTCGCAGTCACTCTCGGCATCATAACCATCTTCGTCGGCATCGGGGATCGGCGGAGCACTGGGGGTCTCATACAGATCGGCTGGATCATAGGGGGTACACGCCCCTCCGAACGCCAGCAGGCCGAAACCCAGCACACAGAGGAGCGCCGAGGACTTTCCTGGCAGGGCTCTGAAAACGGGTGACGATGACATAAGGTACTCCACACAGGGCTATCTATAGTATCCGGTTCCGCAGGAGAATACCTGCGCGCCACGTCTCTTGCTCAATGTAGCTGATCTTGCACAAGGGATCATTGCAGAAAATGCAGAGGGAACTGACAACGTTTCACAATTTTAAAAGACAGCCTCTTAAAATAATTCTACTCATAACTGTCGAGAATGGCAGAACACTAAGGTGAAGTGGACCCTCGACGCTCCAGCAGCCGCTCCAAATATCCCTGCGCAGCTTCTCCCACCGGCAATGCATGCCCTGTCCCCGGCGGAAACGGCAGCAGCTCCCGCGCATCTGTCCTCAACGCCTCCAGCATGGCCAGAAGCTGAAGCCCCGGCTCCTCCCCCCTCAGCGCACGCGCCAGCAAATTCCGCTGAGACGCCCTCGGCAAAAGCTGCGCCAACCCCAAAAAAGCCAGCGTCTGACCCCTCCGGGTGCGTCTTTGCTCCAGCCGCACTTCCAGCAGAGGCACCAGGGCAGGCCCCCGCTCCAAGAGCAGGTCGAGGGCGTGAGCCGCTTGCACCTCGTCTCCGCCATCGAGCAGGGCCAACAAACGCAGCTCGAGGTCCACCTCATCCCCCCCGCTCAACGGCGGGCAGGGGGCTGGACAGCGTGTGCGAAGCGCATCCGCCAGCTCCGTCTGAAGGGCCACCGCATCCGCCAGGGTCGGAGACAAGGCCGGCCTCAGCCGATAGATGGGCACCCGACTCCAGGCCAGCAGGGCCAGCTCCAGCCTCAGCAGCGCGGCGGGAGGCACCCCAACATACGTATGACGCACCAAAAATCCTTCATCCTCAATCCTTCGAGGCACATGCAGCATGGAGGGAAAACCCGGAAGCAGGGTGCTGAGGCGCGACGGCGGCAGATATTCAAGCTGAAAGGCATACTGCTGGAGCACTTGGCGTCGAAGCTGACGCTCCCACGGCAGGCCCTGCTCCAGCAAGGTCAGAATGGGCTCGGTGGGCTGCCACCTGCGCCACGCCTCCTGATGGGCGAGCTGCTGCTGAAGGGCCGTGACCGCCTGTTGTTGCACCGCACGCTCCTGAGCCTCCAGGGTCCAGACGGCCCAGCCCAGACTCAGCACGAGCGGAAGCAGAGCAAGCAGCCAGTACCCCCCGCTTGGCCCACGCTCTGGAGTCACGAGGCGCTGCAACGGTTGTGGAGCATGTTCCGGCAGGGTCGGAGGATTCACGGCACTCATCCACCCACCCGCGAGAGACGCACGAAGCGGTTGTTGTGGTCGATCTCTAAATCAAACTCGCCCGAGACACCCTCATGGGTCACATAAGGCTGGAGCACCTGAGCCGGAAAGCTCACGGTTCGACCATCAAGGGCACGGGCCAGCACGGTCTTGACGCTCCCACGATAATAGGCAAGAAACCGCTCAGGTGAGATGGCAAGCCTCAAACGAATGAGCTGATGTTGCGACATACAGACGCTCCCACGTTTAGACAAGCCCCTATTGTGAGGGGTAGAGCCTCCGGCATACAAGTCTGATCTGGAACATTTTCAGACGCCTCTGTTATAGTGGCATCGATTGGATCTGAACAGCGGTATGTGCAGCGCGGAAGCGGAGTACCTCAACATGCGGAAACAACACGGATTTTTAAGCTGGACAGCGTTATGCGCCCTCACCCTGAGCCTCGGCGGATGCTCCGACACCCCCGATGAGCCGAATTCCCCCACCCCGTCTCCAGTCGGTGAGAGCGCCACCCCAGAAGACAGCCCCTCCGGCACCCCTTCCAGCACCCCTTCCAGCACCCCTTCCAGCACGCCCACCTTCGCACCCACCCCGACGGCAACCCTTGCCCCGGAGCTCACGCCGACGGAGACACCTGCCATTCCGACGGCAACCCTTGCCCCTGAGCCCACGCCGACGGCAACCCCGACGGCAACCCCGACGGCAACCCCGAGACCAGAGCCCACCCCGACTGTGCCACCTCCCACTCCCACGGCCTCACCCGATCAGGATTCGGACGGCTTCAGCCCGGCGGACGGCGACTGTGACGATACCAATCCCGCCCTCTCTCCCGATGCGATAGAGCTGTGTGATGGCATCGACAACAACTGTGATGCACAGCTTGATGTGGATGCGCAAGATGCCACGCCTTATTTTGTGGATGCCGACGAAGATGGATATGGTGATCCCGAAGCGGACGAGCTCATGAGCTGCTCGGCAGAGCTCGACGGTTATGCAGACAATGCCGACGATTGTGATGACGAAGACGCCCTCAGCAATCCCGACGGTGTTGAGCAGTGTGATGGGGCCGATAACAACTGTAATGGTGCCACAGATGAAGGGGTCACGTCACCCTACTATCGAGATGCGGATGCCGATGGATATGGCAACCCGAGCAACAGTATCCAGAGCTGTGAGGCTCCCGAAGGGTATGTCTCTAACAACACAGACTGCAAAGACTCCAACGATGATATTCGCCCTAATGCCCTGGAGAGCTGCAACGGCCTCGATGATGACTGCGACACCCAAGTGGATGAAGAAGTCACCCGTACCTACTATCGAGATGCGGATGGAGATGGATTTGGCACCGCCTCCAGCTCGGTGCAAGCCTGTAGTGCTCCTGCTGGATATGTGAGCAACAACACCGACTGCTCCGACAGCGCCAGCACGGTCTACCCCGGCGCGACAGAGACCTGCAATGAGGTGGATGACGACTGTGATGGTCAGGTCGATGATCATGCGCGCAGTGTCTACTACCAAGATGCCGACAAGGATGGATATGGAAACGCAGCGGTGAGCACGCTGGCGTGCAGTGTGCCCAGTGGGTATGTCTCCAACGGTACGGACTGTCAAGACGCCGATGCCAACATCTATCCGGGGGCAGCCGAGCGTTGTAATGGGCTCGACGATGACTGTGACACTCAGGCCGATGAGGGCGTGCTGGTGGTCTATTATCTGGATGCGGATGGAGATGGGGTGGGCAATAGCAGCCGCACCCTACAAGCCTGCACCGCTCCGACGGGTTATGTCTCCAGCGGGGGAGATTGTAACGATCTGGATGCCACCATCTATCCGGGCGCGACCGAAGCTGCCAACAACAAGGACGATGACTGTGATGGCCAGACAGATGAAGGCATTCTCTTCAAGAGCTGCGCCGAGATCAAAGCGGCCAACAGCAGCGCGGCCTCGGGTTCTTATACGGTGTATCCTTCGGGGGTCTCAACGCCGCTGACGGTGTGGTGTGACATGAGCACCGATGGCGGAGGCTGGACGGTACTGCCGCTGGACTTTGCGGACACGACACAATGGAATATCTCGGTCTCGGGCACCGCCTGTACTGCGATCACCAACAAGTCCGCAGGGGTTTTCCAGTCGATTCATCGAAATGCCATCAGCAATGCCTATTCTTATACGTCGCTGAAGTTTGTGTCTCCCATTCCCTTCAAAGAGGTACGTTTTGAGGCGCTGATTCATTCCACAGCCACCACGTACAATAACATGGACTTGACGGTGGATCGGACCCCGGCTGCCACGGGCTACGACTCGTATGAGTCATGGTATTTCTCTGAGACCGATCCCAAGGTGCCGCTCACCTATGTCTTTGGCGATAAGATCGCCACTCAAAACTATACCTGCTCACCCGGCACCACTCCACCTTCTTGTGAACATGCGTATGTGGATGCCACGTCGAGCATGACCAAAAAGATCGCGATGGGCAAGTCCTTGACCAGCTTCCACATGGTGGCCGCTCAGGGCTGTGGTTCGTCTATCTCCAGCAGCACGCAGGCGGAGCGCTTCTATATCAATCATCCGGCGAGCAGTGGTGTCTGGAAGACCGGCATTCTGCTCCGCTGAGGGAACACGTTCCCTTCTATCCATTTTAATGTGTGGACCCATTTTCTGCTCGAGCAACACTCGAGAGGTTCTTCAGGAGGCGATGATGTCTTATATGCGGATGTCGATTCAAATGTCGGTGGTGTTGTGTTGTCTGGGGATGACGATGGCGTGTTCAGATGAACCGACACTCTCACCCACCCCAACGGCATCACCCAGCACACCCACGCAGACTCCGGTGCCCATCACCCCCACCATGACCCTGCCACCCGCAACGCCAACGGAGACGGTCGCACCCGCCACACCAACGGCCACCAGCACGCCGGATACAAGTCTCACGCCGGGGCCCACGCAGGCACCCACACCTACGCAGGCACCCACACCTACGCAGGCACCCACACCCACGCAGGCACCCACACCCACGCAGGCACCCACACCCACGCTCGCGCCAGACCTGGACAACGATGGTTATTCGCTGGCAGAAGGGGACTGCAACGACAACAATGCCAGCATCCATCCGGGGGCCGCAGAAATCCCCTACGATGGCATCGATCAGGACTGCAAAAACGGCGATCTCATCGACGTGGATGGGGACTCCTTCGCTGGAGGAAATGGGCCAGACTGTGACGATCAGAATGTCAACACCTATCCCGGTGCCACCGAGTTTGCCGATGGCAAAGACAATGACTGTGATGGGCTCATCGATGAAGCCCTCCCCACCACCGATGACGATCAGGATGGTTTTTCAGAGGCCACCGGAGACTGCAACGATACCAATCCCGAGATCTCTCCGGCGGAGGATGAGCTGTGTGATGGGCTGGACAATGACTGTGATGGCAGCATCGATGTCGGGGCGCTCGACGCTGAGCTCTTTTATGCAGACCTGGATGGAGACAGTTATGGTGATCCCGATACCGCCCAGGAGAGCTGCGCGCTGGAGCTGGAAGGGTTTGTCTCCGATGACTCCGACTGTGATGATACGGATTTCATGATCTCACCCGTTGGCATCGAAAGCTGTGATGGCATCGACAACGACTGCGATACCCAAGTCGATGAAAATGTCACCACCACGTATTACAAAGACGCGGATGGGGATGGATATGGTCTCTCCAGCAGCACCGTACAAGCCTGTCAGCTTCCTTCAGGATATGCATCCGTAGCAGGAGACTGCAAAGACTCCAGCGATGCCATCTATCCCGGAGCACCGGAGCAGTGTAACAAGGTGGATGATAACTGCAACGGCACCATCGACGAAAATGTGCAGCTCGTATGGTATCAAGATGGTGATGGAGATGGCTTTGGAGACGCCAGCAGCTCCGTCTCTGCTTGTCTCCAGCCGACGGGATATGTGAGCAACAACAAGGACTGCAATGACAAACAGAGCAGCGTCTACCCCGGAGCCCCCGAGAGCTGTAATGGCATCGATGATGACTGTGATAAAACCATCGACGATGGTGTGACCAAGACATACTATCAAGATGCCGATGGTGATACCTATGGCAATGCCAATCAGTCCGTCCAGGCATGCAGTGTGCCCACAGGGTATGTCACCAATACCAGTGACTGTGATGATACCCGCAGCTCGGTGTATCCCGGTGCGGTCGAGACCTGCAATGGCATCGACGATGACTGCGACCGCTCCACGGACGAAGGAACACTCCAGACCTATTATCAGGATGCCGATTCAGATGGATTTGGCAATGCCGCTGAGTCTCAGACCGCTTGCTCGGCTCCCTCGGGATATGTGACCAGCAAGAGTGACTGCAATGATGGGGATGCCAGCATCAACCCCAGTGCCACCGAGAAGTGCAACAGCAAGGACGATAACTGCAATGGCTCGGTCGATGAAAACCTCTCGTCGAGCTGGTATCTGGATGGCGACAACGATGGATATGGCAACCCCAACAGTGTCACCCAAGCCTGTGCAAAACCCTCGGGATACGTCAGCGATAAGAGCGACTGCAACGATGCCGATGGCAGCATCTATCCGGGTGCCACGGAGACCTGCAACAGCAAGGATGATAACTGCAATGGCTCCACCGATGAGGGCTTAACCTCTACATGGTATCTCGACGCGGATAGGGACGGTTATGGCAACCCAAACAGCAGCACCCAAGCCTGTGCTCAGCCCTCCGGGTACGTCTCCAATAAGACGGACTGTCGAGACTCCAACGATACCATCAACCCTGCGGCCACAGAGAGCTGCAATGGGTTGGATGATGACTGTGATGCTCAGGTGGATGAAAACGTCAAGGTCACCTACTATCTCGATGCAGATAAGGACGGCTACGGCGGCACCACCACGCAACAAGCCTGCTCCGTGCCGTCTGGATATGTCACACAGGGAGGTGACTGCAATGACAACAGCAATGCGATCTATCCGGGGGCTTCAGAAGTCTGTGACGGGCAAGACAACAACTGCGACGGCAGCACGGACTCCGGCTTGAGCGGAGACGGGGCCCTCTGCGCCAGTACCGACTGCGCCACCATTCGGGCCAAACGTCCCACCGCCCCCAGCGGCACCTACTGGATCGACCCGGCGGGCAATGGTCAGTCCTTCCAAGCCTACTGTGATATGACCACCTCGGGCGGAGGCTGGACTTTTATTGCCACCGTCACGAACAATGGAGATGGCACCAATCAAGGCAAGTGGCTCCACACCTCCCCCTCCCCCAACAACTGGGAGAGCACCAGCGCCACCTTCGGCACCCTCGACCCGACGCTCAACGCCGACTATCGCTCGGCGGCATTCCATCTGGTAAAGGCCAGTGCGGTGATGGTCACCCACCGAAACAAGTTCCTGCTGCGCAGTGATGATAAGTGTCTGCCCGGTACGGGGTCGTTGGCGAGCTTCTACGCATCGCAGAGCTGGTCCTGTGGGGGCTCGGAGAGCTTCACCAGCTTCCCCGCCTGTACACGAAGCTGTACCATCGCAGAACAGAAGGTCAGTACAGGGGATACGGCCTTGCTCAATGGTGTCTCGCGAGCGCGTATGTTCCTGAAGGCGGGTGAAGCGGATGGGGTGCAGGATACCAATAAAGATCGGACCTATCTCTCGACCAGCTATCGCACGAATGTGGACTCGCCCGTGGGGTTGGGTGCCTTTTGCAGTGGCTCGAGCTGCTCGCCACGCACCGGAGAGGCAGACGTCAATGACAGCTCGGATGCCATCACCCCCACTGCGGGGACAGAATATTACGGACTCTGGGTCAGAAAAGCCGTGCTGGAGCAGTGCGGAAATGGGCTCGACGATGATGGGGACGGCCAGATCGATGAGGTGTTGCTCGGGGATGAGGCTCAGTGTGCGGCGACTTCCTGTAACGCCATCAAAACAGCTCGGCCCTCGGCAGTGAGTGGGCAATTCTGGATCGACCCCGCCAAATCTGGCACACCAAGCCTGGCCTTCTGCGATATGACCACCAACGGAGGAGGCTGGACGCTGCTCACCCACTATAGTGCGGGGGCCTACACTGTGGAGGGTGGCAATGGATATGTGCTCTTCAATGATACAGTGACGTGTCCCGATGGCAAGCGTTGCCTGAGAACCTCAGCGGCGGTTGGGCCAACCCCCACGGTATTTGGCAACCTCAACCAACGCTCAACTTGGCTGCCCGCGTCCACCTTCACCACCTTGATGGTGGAGTGTGACAGCAACCGTCATGTCTTCAGCTCCACGGGAAAGAGCATGGACTCGTCGGGGGCCAAATACTTCGTAGATAGCACGTTTTGGTGGCACACGAGCATTGATAGCACGTTCAATCGGAGCTCTCATTATGCCTGCGGGGTGGTGGTGGGCACGGACTACCCGAACGCAAGCTCGGAGTTTGGCTACTGCACCGACGGAGACAGTGGGGGCATCAACGGGGGATCGGTCGCAACTCTCTCGATGTGGCAAAACAACGCGACGATCAACTGTGGGGCGCGCTCCAACGGCTCCGAAGTCGGCACGAGCTACAAGGTCTGGATGAAATGAAACACGCGCCAGCAACAGCACCGGAGAACGTGGGCGGCGATTCACAGGGGCAGGCGGAAGCAGGCAGGCAGGCGGAAGCAGGCAGGCCGGTCGGGCTCGAGCAGTGGCTGGAGGGCTCACGAGCAGAGGGGCTGATGTGGGGGCTCAGTCTGCTCGCGGGTGCGCTGGCGGGAAGCTGCACCAGTGTCTGGCAGATGGCGACGGAGTCCGCCCAGGTTCAAGCCGGGCTGGTCGCATATCCCCTGGAGAACTCCTTCTATTTGTATCACCTCAAGCTCTGGACGTTGAGTGTGCAGCTCGGGGCGCTGGGACTGGCGGCGGGGCTCACGGAGGCTCAGGTCAATATCGGGCTGAGTGCGCTGCTGGGGGCGCTGCTGTTCGCGGGACTCTCGGGGATCACCTTTGCCCTCTCGCGGCGGCTGGGGCTGGCGCTGATGGTGCCGGTGCTGGTGGAGCTGAGTGAGATCTACCATGTGGGCACGACCTACTTTATTGCCTTTTTGGGGAATCCTCATACCTTCGGAATCATCGGCAACGGAATGGGGCTGGTGATGTTGGCGGCGCTGGGGCTTGGTCGCTGGCGGCTGCTGGCGTTTCTGACGGGGCTGGCACCGGCGGTTCATCCTTCCACGGGGCTGTGGGCGAGTGGGGTCATCGGCCTGGGGTTACTGTGGTGGTTATTTCAACAATGGCAAAAACAAACACTCCATGCGCTGTGGCATGGGCGCACATGGAGGCCCGTGCTGATCTCCTTTATGTTGGGTATCTTGCTAACCATGTTGAGTTTTGCGCATCATCTTTGGCTGGCGCGGGTCTTGCCCCCGATTGATCCGGCTCTGGCACAGACCTATCTCTCGAGCTTCATTCGTTACTGGGATGACCATCGGAGTCCGGTGCCGCTTCGTTCGTGGGGGGTGCCGTATGGGGTGCTCACCTTGTTGGGGGCGTGGGGCTGGTTGCGCTGGCGGGAGGCGACCCTCTCGGAGGCGTCGCGCAGGCTGCTGGAGGTGGTGGGGATTTCGGCGGGGCTGGCTTTGGGGTTTAGTGTGCTCTCGCACGTGCAGGAGTGGCTGCCGGGGCTGGTGCGTGCGGCGATGCCGTGGCGCAATCTCAATGTCACGTCGCTGGCGTTTCCGGCGCTGCTGGTGGGATTTCTGGCGCAGGTGGAGCGGGCGAAGGGACGTCAAGGGCTCCTGCTGGGGCTGAGTTTGGGGCTCCAGGTGCCGCTCTTTGGATATCTCACGGGGGTGAAGGTGCTGCCGCTGTTGAGTGCAGGGTTGGGTGGGCTCTTGGCGAGCTGGACGGAGCCTCCTGTGCGGCGGGAGGGGCTCGGGCCGAAGGTCGAGGGGGCGCTCACCGCTGAGAAGGGTTCGAGGCGGGAGCTGGGCCAGCGGCTGGGGGTGCTGCTGTTTCTGACGGGGCTGGGGCTGATGGTGGGGGTGTGGTGGCATGGACCGGGGGGAGGTTCGCCGCTGCGCATGTTGTTTCCGCTGGGGGTGATGGTGGCGCTGATGGGGTTTGGCTGGCTGTTGCCTCGTCGCGCGGAGGTGCAGCGGGGGCTGCTGCTCCTGTTGGGAGGGGTGCTCGGCCTGGCGCTGCTGGCGGAGGGGGTGGCGTTGATGGAGGCGCTGAAGCTGCGAGAGGTGCGCCTGGCGGACTGGCGGACGGATCCGCTGTTGGCGGAGGCTTCTCGGGTGCCGGGGCTTCTGGTCACGGCGGGGGATATGACGCAGATTCAGCTTCGCACGCGCAGGCCGGTGTTGTTGCATGGGTACAATCTGAACACACTTCCGTATGTGCTGGAGTCGGGGCCGTCGATGGAGAGAGGGCTGGCGGAGGTCTATGGGATCTCGCTGCGTTCTCCGGGGATGTTGCGGATGGGGGGGCTGGGCCGAGAGGATGGCCGCACGCTCTGGGAGCGCCGCTCACCGGAGGAGTGGCGCAGGTTGGGGGCTTCATTTGAGCTGGGGGGGGTGATCACGCCTGCGGACTGGCAGCTTCAGCTTCCGCTGCTGATGAGGGATCGGTTTCGTGCGCTGTATCGGGTGGAGTGATGGATCGCTGCGCCGCTGGAGGTGCGAGGGTGCGCCTGTGGACTGTTCGTGTTATACTGGTAGCGTGAGGGGCGTTGATGTGGACACGTCGGCATCCGTGTGGTGCTGCTGCTACGACCTGCTGCTACGAC
>JBJTQF010000323.1:0-3430 GCA_046075485.1 Myxococcota bacterium
GGAGGCAGAGCGGACAGCATGCAGAACTCCCGAAGAGGATGTTGACGATGAGGCCAAAATGCACGTATATAATACGACGCTTTGCATGGGAGGATGTTCCCAAAAGAAGTGCCCGTGCGGGGGCGAAGTGGTCTCGACGGGGAAGCGGTAGAGGGGGGCAGCGTGAAGAGGTGGGCAACCTCGTAAAACAGGCCCAAACCAATAGTCGCAAACAATACGACTCATTACGCACTGGCGGCCTGAAAGCTTAGCCGTGCTGTTTTCTCCATTCAGGCTGCGGGGTGGAGGAGGCATTATGTTTAGCAGTCTGGCTATGTACGGCCCGGCGGGTGGCGGTACAGGCGAGATAAAGCCTGCTCGAGCGGCGGGATCCTGCGCCTGGGAGCCCAAAGCACTAAAATAAAACAGGATGCTACGCACGTAGACACCTCCTTCGAGTGACCTCGGACCCGGGTTCAACTCCCGGCGCCTCCACCAACTGGATCGCGTGGTTCTTCCAGGACTTCTGGACATGGGCCACGCGATTTTTCTTTTCTGTAACAAGACTTGTAACAAGACCCGTGGCGGATGGTATACCTGACTCTTGGTTTATTAGTATTGAATCGTTGTCCAGACTTTTCCCACCGAGTCCTCCGGATGAATTTCCCTCTGGCAATGACGAGTCTTTTCCCGATATATCACTGGTGATTTCTGACGGGTCTGAAGCAAGAAAGGACCACTCATCCTCCACCTCGATCGGTGCCGTAGCTTTGGCCGGAGCCGGTGCCTCGAGATGTACGCCCGCGATTGCCCGCTGCTCTACCGCCAGCGTCAGCTCCAGCGCTTCCAGCTCCTCGCCCTGGATTCTGCTCAGCTTGAGGCAACTCACCGCCTCGCACAACGTTGGCCAGGGAAGCGACGTGTAGAGGTCCATGATGTTGCCTCGAGTCGCGTGGGTGACCTGCTCGAGCACATCCTTTCGAGCGCCGTCGACTCGAGCCAACGTGATGAACGTCCGGCGGGTGTCGTGAATCCGGCGGTGACGGAGGCCGAGGCGGGCCAGATCGTCGAGGAATTTGTTGCGTCCCTGGTTTTTGGTGCGCATGACCTTCTCACGGGATGCGATGATCAGGTCATCTGGACCCGGCGCACGACCCATCAGGGCGGGAAAGCCGGTGCGGCGCCACTCGAGCAGCATTTCCGCCAGGACCGGATGCACCGGCACCAGTCGGGGCGACTCGGTTTTGGTGCCTTCGTCGTACGAGCGTGCGATGGAGAGGCGCATGAGCGGTTTGGCTCGAGGATCCAGATCACGCCACCGCAAACCCACCGCTTCGCCAAAACGGGCGCCCGTGAGCAGCAGCAGGGCGTAGAGCATCTGGCGATCGTCGGGAACGGAGGCAGAGCTGATGAGCACCTGGGCTTCTTCACGGGAAAACACGGCGTTGGCCCGCCATTCCCGGTCTTTGTCCCGGTTCTTGGGAAGGTGTTCCTTGGTGAGAACGCAGGGGCTCGAGGCGATGACTTCATTCACGACCAGATCTTTGAAGAAGCAGTGGAGGGTGCCGTAAATCTTGAGAACGGTCCTGGGGGCCAGTTCCGCGTTGCTGCGAAGGTGGTCCATCAGCCCGATGATGTGTCGAACCCGAATTTCGGTAGGCTCGAGCTTTCCCAGGTGTGGGAGGATATGCATGTCAAGGTGTGCACGCTCGTTGCGCCAGTTGCGCAGGCCGCGCTGACGCCGGCGATCGATCCAGGGTGGTACAAAATCGGTGAGCACCTTCGGAGCGGGAGGCGGCACGTCAGGGGTGGGATTCGGCTTGGGCAGGTTGCCAGTGGCGATGGCGCGCTCGACTTCCCGCAGGACCTTTTTGGCTTCTGCTGCGGTTTCGGAGGCAGCCCTGGCGACCCAATTTCCGTCTGGGTCCTTGAAACGAATGTAGTATCGATCTCCACGCTTGTAAATGCTGCCCATTGCTTGGCTCCTTCTTGGTTGGACGCTCACCGACGTGCTGTTGGCTTGGCCCTGAGCTTCGTTAAAATGGCTCGAGACGCATCAGAGTAACCGTCCCGTCCAGCCGGTCCTGCGTTGTCTTCGTTCTCTGCGTTGCTTCCGTTCCGTCCGGTCAACAACTCGTCGATGTCTGACCGCCTCACTCGGACCACCCGTTTGACCCGCCCGACCGGGAGCAGGCCGCTCGATATCCACTCTCGAAGCGTATCTTCTGAGACCGACGCATGTTGTGCAGCGGCCTCGAGCGTCAGCCAGGGCTCCACAGCCGGGGAGGTTTCCGGAGCTGCCGACTGGGAGTGGGCGAGGAGATGGCGTATCAAAACCAGAGCCGCTGCCTCGAGTTCGTCCTTTGGCATCCGCGTCGCGTGGCCCCTTCGTGACTCAACTGCTTGCCCGGAATCCATCGCTACCTCCATGACTGCCCTGTCGCCGTGGCCACCTCACTCCCGCTGCGCCTCGAACGAAATGCCTAACCGAAACGCCCACAGCAACTGCTTATAACAAATTTTGCCTTGCACATTTCAACTTCATGCGTAATATTCAATCAAGTACAAGGTAACCCATGGCCGTCATCGCGTCAATGTATTTATGCTCAAAAAATGAGCGCAGAGGTATTTAATACATGCTTACTACGCTGTCATGCGTCATCGGTCGCCTCATCGCCCTTTTTCGGGCCGAGTACGGCCTCTCCCAGGCTGAATTCGGGGCTCCGATCGGGTACGACAGGAGCCTGGTAGCCCGGCTCGAGGTCGGGCGAAACATCATCAACGTCGACAACATCCACGATGTGGAGCACCTCCTGGTCGAGGGTGGGCTCCTCGCCCGCCCTGGCGATCTGCTTTTGCTGGGGAATCGGGTCGCCCTCGAGCTACGCCGACGTGGCTATCGGGTCATGACGGGAAAGCCGGAAGATCATGTGGGTCAGGAATTCTTGGACCTATCGATCCTCGACCGGGTGGTGGCGTCGATTGCTGATTCGTACCTACAGGCCGAGGCACTGCCCCCACCTTCGTCCCCGAAACCGGTACAGCCACGACGGCAGCGTTAACCAATCGTCGCCGACCGAAATCTGCCACGCTCACAACGACGCGAACTCCCCTCCCTCCGAATCAGCCCGACACATCCTTCCGTGAATCGTTCCCTTGAGTCCATTCACCTGGGCCGCTCGAGCGTGCATCCTACCCTGGCTGTTCTCCAGAACTCGCGCCGCGTATCCCCCCAGCCACCCACATCTGCCGCCCTCTGAAAAAATCGTGCACAGTGCCGGTGACGAGAACCTGTAACCGGAGGTGTGTAATGAATCCAGAAGTCTTGCGGATGGCGTATCAGCCGCCGCCTCGTCTCGATGTGATGCGATGTCAAGAGCCCTTTTGTGGAAGGCCCTTCCAACCCCGGCGGATGGGAGCCCGATACTGCTCGAGCACCTGTCGGAGTCGT
>JBJTQF010000324.1:0-27123 GCA_046075485.1 Myxococcota bacterium
CGGCGCGGCAAACGGCGCGGCAAACGGCGCGGCATACGAACCGGTCGCGTGAGTGCTGTATTCCTGCGTGGCATACTTTTTGTGAACCTCCGGGCTGTATTTTTCGGCGTTGTGCCGTATTCTTCTGTGGCACAAACCAGGAGGTGCTATGAAGACCGACACGTATTTCTACGAATTTTTTAGGCGTTACCCCGAGGTGCTCTTTAAGTTCGCGCAGCTTCCGTATGAGGGGCGCTGGTGTTTTGAGAGTGTCACGATCAAGTCCACCGAGAAGCGCATCGACGGCTTTCTCGCGAGGCAGGACCAGACGTCGCCTCATTTTGTGATCACGGAGCTTCAAGGGTATCGAGAGGAGGGGTTTTACTGGCGATTTTTCCGGGAGATCGCCACATGGTTTGAGCAAAATCCGAAGGAGAAGCGTCCTTATGTGGCGCTGGTGGTGTTTCTGAAGCGGAGTCATGATGTGCGCAACCGGCGGCTGAATCCGAAGAAGCCGGATCGATTTATCCGGGTGTATTTAAGCGAGGTGCTGGAGGCGCTTCAGGACGAGCCGGGCCCGTGGATGGTGTTGGAGCCGCTGGCGCTGCGCAGTCGAAAGAGGTTGCAGGCGCGGGCCCCCGTGTGGCGGGAGCGGCTAAAGACGTTGCCAAGGTCAGAAGATGAGCTTAATGTATTAAGGGACATGCTGACCCTGAGCCTGTTGGAACGGTTCAAAAACTTGAGCCGAAAGGAGATAGAGGCCATGTTTCAATTGACCCCGTTGGAAGAGACCCGCGCTGGACGAGAGCTGCGAGAGGAAGCACGTAACGAAGGCCGCACGGAAGGCCGCACGGAAGGCCGTAACGAAGGGCTCCTCGAAGGCCAGCGCAAGCTGCTGACGCTTGTGCTCCAGGGCCGCTTTGGAGCTCTTCCCGCTGCCATCCAGCGCCAGCTCGAGCTGCAAGACGCCACACGCCTTGAAGCACTCGCCCATCGAGCCCTCTCCATTCAGTCCCTTGATGAGCTCAATCTGGCTTAACCTACGTTCTCCGTGTTCCCACCGGGCCTGCCAGCCTCCTGAGCACCCAGTCCGTCCTGTCGCGCCTCCCTCAAAAGCCACTGGCTTTTCGATTGACGCTCCAAAGCCCCCCCACTATAGTGTTCCTGCACCCTAGCCCTGCCATTCATGGCACCCTGTCAACGACGACAGCGAAGCAAACCCCCATGCATCACGAATATTTCGGAGGAAGTCGCTGTCATGTCCCTCTCGAGAGGCCCCCTCAGCCCTGAACATCTCCTCCCTGGCCGAGGAGCACCCCTCCATCACCTCTGGCCTGCCCTGGCAGCATGCGCAGCCCCTCTCCACGCCCCCCATCCCTCCAGCTTCATCGGCAGGCGCCTTGAGCACCTGCTGGAGCAGCTCACCGGGAGACCCGCCTCCATCCTCATGTACCACGGCGTCCTCCCCCGAGAAGTCAGCCCGCCTCTGTGGGCACAGCTTCCCATCGACGAGTTTGACGCTCAGATGCGCTTTCTGGCCGAACATCGGCCCGTCGTCACCCTGCCTCAGCTTGTGGCCGCCCTCCGAGGAGAAACCACCCTCGAACCCGGAGCCGTGGCTATCACCTTCGACGACGGTTACTGGAACGTCTTCGCCCATGCCTTGCCGGTTCTTGCACGCTACCGCTTACCTGCCACCCTCTTTGTGACGATGGGATACCTCGAACGGCTCGAGCTGCTCTGGTTTGACGCCCTCTACGAAGCCTATGCCGCCGAGCTCAACGCAGGAGACGACATCAGCGTGTACGCCCAAACCCGCGCCCTCAAGCGCCTGCCCGATGCCCTACGTCGCCAAGTGCTGCTGAAAAAACTGGCACAGCGTGGCATCTCCACCCACATCCAACCCGAGCACCCTCGACGGCTCATGACCCACGACGAGCTCAAGCGCCTCCATGACTCTGGTTTGTTTACCCTCGGCGCACACACCATGACCCACGGCCTGCTCACCCGCATGCCCTTGTACCAGGCATCCGCCGAGATCGAACAGTCCCGAGACGCCTTGAGCTCTCTGCTCGGCCAGCCCGTCACCCTCTTTGCATATCCAGATGGCGCTCACGATCACACCGTCGCCGCACACGTCGCCTCCCTCGGCTTCGAAGCCGCCTGCTCCACACGCTTAGGCGCCGTGAGACCCGGAGACGACCTCTTTAGACTTCACCGCTATCCCGTCGGACGCGGCATGTCATTGGCCCGCTTTGCACACATGCTCGCCGGACTCGACGACATCCTGGCCCGTCTCAGGGCCGCTACCGCTGAGGGAGGAGCCTGTGGCTGAGGTTACACCATCTCCACTTGAGACCCTGCTGGTAGAAGCACGCGCCGACCGCTCCTACGCACGCTTCTATGGACTCGCACGCCGCCTGCGAGCCCTCGGCCACCAGCGCACCGGACAGCCCCTCAAGCTGGCCCTGCTCGGCGATACCACCCTCGAGCACCTCGTGCCCTACCTCGAAGTGCATCTCCAGCTCGCCGGTTTTGTTGCCCAGCTCTATGTGAGCCCCTACGGACAATATCGACAAGAAGTACTAAACGAGTCCAGTAGGTTGTATTCCTTCGCGCCCGACGTGGTCATCCTGCTGCTCGAAGCGCGTGCTCAGCTCGGCGACGACTACGACTTCCCACAAGCGGAGGCCCACCAACGCCGCGCCCTCATCCGCGAGCGGGTCGAAGAGACCCTCACCCTGAGCCAGCAGCTTCTCGCGCGCACCCGCGCACAGGTGATCCTCCACGAGCTGATACCCCCCCTGTATCCACTCATGGGCATACTCGACGCCAAAGAGCCCTACGGCGCCCTCGCCCAAGTCCAAGACTATAACCAGCAGCTCTTTTCTGCCGTCCAGCAGCACGAGCGCCTGTGGTGGATCCCAACCGCTCGTGTGCTCGGCGAGAGTGGCATCACCCACACCAGCCCCGACAAACGCCGCTTCATCGCCCGCATCGTCTTTGATCGAGGCGCTGCACCGCTCCTCGCCAGCGCCTGGGAGCGCATCATCCGAGGTGTCCTGCTCCCCGCCCGTAAAGTTTTGGTGCTCGACCTGGACAACACCCTGTGGGGAGGTGTCATCGGAGAAGATGGGCTCAGCGGCATCCAGCTCGGCCACGATGCCCCCGGCAACTGCCATCGAGAGCTTCAGCGCATCGCCCTCAGCCTCAGCCAGCGGGGGGTCGTACTGGCCATCTGCTCCAAGAATAACCTCGAAGACGCCATGCAGCCCTTCCGAGAACACCCCGGCATGCTGCTCAAAGAGTCACATTTTGCCGCCATCCGCTGCAATTGGCAGGAAAAAGCCCTCAACCTGCGGGAGCTGGCTGAAGAGCTCTCCCTCGGCCTCGACAGTTTTGTTTTTGTCGATGATAACCCCGTCGAACGCGCCAAAGTCCGCGAAGCACTGCCCGAGGTGTGGGTGGTGGAGCTCCCCGAAGATCCCGCCCTCTACGCTCAGACCGTCGCCGCACTGCCCTGCTTTGAGACCCCCCGGCTCACCGCTGAAGACCGTCAGCGAGGCCAGCTCTACGTCCAACGACGGCAGACGGAAGCCCTCCGACAGTCCAGCGCCTCCCTCGACGAGTTTTTGTTCAGCCTCCAGACCCAGCTCCGCGTTGAGCCGGTGGAGCCTCAGAGCCTCGGGCGGGCCGCTCAGCTCCTCGCCCGCACCAACCAGTTTAACATGACCACTCGGAGGCATACCGAAGCCGACCTCCAGCAGATGTTGGCTTCCCCTCAGTTTGAAGTGCTCGCTTTTTCCCTCAGCGACCGCTTCGGCGCTCAAGGGCAGGTGGGACTGGTCATCCTGCAACAGCAGTCCGAGTCCCTCGAGCTCGAGAGTTATGTCCTGAGCTGCCGCGTGCTGGGACGAGGCGTCGAAAAAGCCATCGTCGCCCATTGTGCTCACCGCGCTCGTCAGCTCGGCAAGAACAAGCTGAGAGGATTGCTGCGCTTCTCCAAAAAAAATGCACCCGCTCGAGAGCTCTATCGTCAGCTCGGATTTGTCCTCAGCCGTGCCGACGAACACGGGCAAGACTTTGAGCTGGACCTCCTTCAGCAGGAGCTCGAGCCGACCCCCTGGATTGAGCTGATCCTAACTTCCACTTCTTCTTCCACTTCTACTTCTGCCTCTTCTGGAGCACCCGCATGAGCACCCTGGCACAGGTGATCGAGCAGATCTTTGGACGACCGCTCTCCGACTTTCGAGACGAAGACGGCCCCGCAACCTTCCCCGATTGGGATTCACACGCCCACATGGAGCTGCTCAGCCAGCTCGAGGAGGCGTATCATATCTCCTTCACCGTGGACGAGCAGCTTGAGCTGGAGACCCTCGGGGACGTCAAAGCCGCCCTGCACTCACGAGGCATCCGGCTATGACAGCGGCTCACGTCACACCCAACCCTGCGGAGCGCAGTGGCATCTTCTCTGAAGGCCCACAGCTCAGCGCCCAAGCCCAGACCCTGCTCGACGAGGTCTTTGGCGCTGGCGCCGGAGCACGTCATGCACTCCGTTATCCCTGGCAGTATTCGCAGCGCGTCGGCGCTTCTGAGCCCGCTCGCCTTGAGCTGTTTTGGCATCTCGGACGGGTGGTCGGAAGCCTCGGCTGGCTCCCCGATACTGTATATATAGAGGGTGTGGCGACCCCCGTTCGGTTTACCGCCGACCTGACCTCCGCTGCCGCCTATCGTAACCGAGGCGTGGGCGCTCGCCTGCTCAAACGTCTGATGTCCGAGCCCGTCGATGCGGGAACCATACCTCCCTTGCCCCTCGCGATGGCCGTCAGCCCCGACGCACGCAGCCTCCTGCTTCGACAAGGCTTTGAAGAAGTCCCCCTCCAGGTCTTCTTTCGTGTGCTGAGCCTCGAAGGATTGGCGCACCGAAAAGAACCGATCTTGATGCGAGATGGACGGCTGGCTCCTCCCGCCCGTATGCTCCTGCGGCTGGCCGATGGCCTCGAGCCGTCCCTGGAGCCGCTGCTGGGAGCCCTCAGCGCCGCTCGAGCTGCCACCGAGCTGGGGAGCGCCACAGCCGGTCGTGGGCAGGACAAAAAGAGCATGTCGATGCACCACCGGCTTTGGGCGCAGCTTCAGCAGCTTCCTATGCGAAGGCGAGCCGCGCGTGAAGTACAGGTGCAAGAAGTCTCTCAGCCCTCTCAAGCGGTGGAGCGGCTGAGTCAGCAGCTTCGCACCCGCTGGCCCGTGGCCTTTCTCACGAGTCAAGAGCAGCTCCAGTGGCGATATCGGCAACATCCTCAGCATTCCTATCGGCTGCTCGAGGCGTCACGAGCCGGAGTCCTCACCGGGCTGGCCTACTGGCGCATCTTCGAAGAGCTCGACGGCCTGCGCATGGCCCACCTCATGGAGCTGATCGCCGATCCCGACGATGCCGGAACTTGGGATGCCCTCCTGCATGCGGGACTGGCCCTGCTGCGCCATGAGCGCGTGTTTGCCGTCAAAGCCCTGAGTGGACATTCAGGGGTCTCCGCATGGCTGGCCCGCTACGCTTTCCTGCCTCACGGGGATTCTCCTGGTTTATACTTCCACGCACCCGAGCCGACTCGACGCGCGGCCCTCCGTCGGCCCTGGCTGGTGGGACTGGGTGCCTCCGATACCGACGTGTGAAACGCCCTCCTGCTGCGTTGAGGACTTATGCCACCATCCCAGTTAGAGCCCCAGTTAGAGCCCCAGCTTCCGGCTCATGAGGCGTTTGCCAGCTTCAGCACCTCCCGAGGTGTTCCGCTGCATGTGCAGACCCTCGCCTGTGAAGCCGGTCAGCCCTTCGCCCGAGGGGTGCCCTTCCCGCGTGGCTGGCTGCCGCGTGGAAAACCGGTCGTGCTGAGCGACGGTGCTGCCCAACGATGGCCGCTCCAAGTCCAGCCCCTGGCTTTTTGGCCGGATGGCTCCGTGCAGTGGCTGCTGGTGGAAGGACTGCTGCCAGCCCTCGAGAGTGGCCAGCATCCCCTCTGGATCACCCCAGAATCGTCACACTCCGACCTCGCAGGAACTGAAGGGCGGCTTGAAGCAGGCCCTCGCATCAAGCTCCAGGTGGAGGAACGATATTTTGCGGTGGATACCGGCGTGGTCCAGCTCCAGCTTCAGCGGCTGATTCTGGCTCCGGTGGCGCAGGTGAGCATCGGTGGCAAGCCGCTCCTGGAGGAAAACCGCTCGCGCCTGCTGCTGACCGACGAGGCAGGCCATCCCTGTCCAGGGCTGATCCATCGCAGTGTGGTGGAGTGTGAGGGCCCCTTACGGGCGACCTTCCGCTTTGAGGGCGTCTTCACCGGCTCTGAACCCGCTCGATTTGTGGTGCGTGTGTCCTGTTGGGTGGGCTCCAGCCGACTGAAGGTGGAGGTGCAGCTTCACAACCCGCGTCGAGCCAAACATCCGGGCGGACAATGGGATCTCGGAGACCCCAACAGCTTTCTCTTTGACGACCTGAGCCTCGAGCTGGCGCTGGCTGAGCCGGTGCAAGGGCTGCGTCTGGGGGTCGAGCCGGGACAGCCGCTGCTCACCGCACGTCAGCAGGCGCTGCTGTATCAAGACTCGAGCGGAGGCGAACGCTGGAACTATCGCACCCATGTGAACCGCGCAGGACAGGTGCCGATGCGTTTTTGTGGTTATCGTCTGACCCTCGACGAGCGGATCTACGAAGGGCGGCGCGCCTCACCGGTGCTGGAGGTGGTGGGCGTGGCCCATACGCTCCGGGTGGCCGTGCCGCAGTTTTGGGAGAACTTTCCCGGAGCCCTGGAGGGAGAGGGCAGTCTCGCGCGGGTGCGGCTCTTTCCGTCGCAGTGTGGCGATATCTTTGAGCTGCAAGGCGGTGAGCGTAAGACCCGAACGATCTGGCTGGCGCTGGATCCGCTCGAGCAGGAGACCGGGCTGAGCTGGGTGCATGCGCCTGCGCAGGTGCAAAACGCTCCGACGTGGCTGGAGAGATGTGGTGTCCTGCCCTATGCCCTGCCTTCGCGTGGAGCGCCTGTGCGGGTGCGTCCTCTCCTGGATGCGGCGGTGGAAGGCCCTCAGAACCTCTACGCGCGCCGCGAGCTGATCGACGAATATGGCTGGCGACACTTCGGAGACGTCTACGCAGACCACGAGAACCTACACTTCGACGGTGAGAAGCCCGTGGTGTCTCATTTTAACAACCAATACGACCTGCTGTTGGGGCTGCTGCTCAACGGCTTGACCACCGGAGACGCTCGCTGGTGGCCGCTGGCGGAGTCTCTGGCGCAGCATGTGATGGACATCGACATCTATCATACTCGAGAAGACAAAGCCGCATATAACGGTGGGCTCTTCTGGCACACCGATCATTATGTGGATGCCGAGACATGCTCACATCGCACCTATTCTCGCCGCAACGAGAAGGGCCGCAAAGGATACGGAGGAGGCCCCGGCTGTCAGCACAACGCCACGGGAGGCTTACGGCTCTTCTACTACCTGACCGGTGATCCGTGGGCGCGAGAAGCGGTGCTCGAGCTGGCCGACTGGGTACACGCGATGGATGACGGTGAACAGAATGTGCTCTCGCTGGTGACGGAGGCACCGACGGGCTGGGCCAGTGCCACCTTCGACTATTTTGGACCGGGTCGAGGCGCTGGTTATTCGCTCTACGCCCTGGTGGATGCCTGGAGACTGACCGGGCTGGTGAAGTATCGCTCCCTGGCGGAGACCCTCATCCGTCGCACGGTGCATCCGAGTGATGACGTGGTGGCCCATGACCTGCTCAACGCCGAGCCTCGCTGGTCGTATACGATCTTTTTGATGGCCCTGGCCCGCTACCTCGACGAAAAAGCAGCGGTGGGTGAGCTGGATGATGCCTACGCTTATGGTCAAGCCTCCCTGGTGCATTATGCCTGCTGGATGCTGGAGCATGAATATCCGTACTTCGACCGCAAAGAGACTCTGATCTATCCGACCGAGACGTGGCTTGGCCAAGAGCTGCGAAAGGCCAACGTGCTGCGGATGGCCGCTCAGCATGTGGATGAACCCTTACGCACGCGCCTGCTCACACGCGGGGAGGCGCTGGCGGATCGGGCCTGGGAAGACCTGCTCACCTTCGAGAGCCGTTTTTGTACCCGTTCGCTGGCGATCTGGCTGGTGGAAGGGCTGCGGGATGACTGGTTTCGACGACAGACTCCTCATCGAGCCCCGCGTGGAGAAGCGCAGCAGTCCTTTGGACAGCCCGAGATGTTTCGTTCTCAGCGCACGCGGGTGAAAGAGCTGCTGCGGAGCCCGCTGGGGGTGCTCAAGACGGCAGGACGGCTGTTGAGTGTGGCCCGTTGGTCTCGTCTGCTCCGGCAGGAGGGGAGCTTAAAGCCGTAATCGTGAGCGCCTGAATCGTGAGAGCCGTAATCGCACGGGGCTCCGTGTTTGCTGCGAACCCTGGAGGGCTCAGCCGACCTTACAGCGCAGGCTGTCGATGGCATGAACGGGGGCTCGTTCGCCCTTCATGAGGGGAGCGATGGCCGAATAGACGGCCCGCTGCTGCTCGAGCATGCTTTTTCCGGCAAAGCTGGAGGATTTAACCTCCAGGGTGAAGTGTCCTCCACCGCTGCCCCCGACTTCCACCGTTGCCCCTGGAAGGGCGGCCAGAATCAAGTCTCGAAGCTGATCTGAAATCGATGCACTCATGCCTCATCCTTTCCCGTGACGCTCTGGGTGAGCGCCTTCTTGCGACGTTGCTGTTGAAACCAACCGGCTCCTGAAGCAATGACCTGTGCCAGCCCGATGCTGGACAAGAGCTCCACCGGGAGCCCAAAGCGGGCATATCCGCCAGCGCCTGCCGGAAGAATATGCACCGCCACATACCCCATGACAAAAAATCCCAGCAGCTGGGTGTGAGGGCGGAGCAGCAGGCTCAGCCCCCAGCTCAGCACCCCCAGGGCGAGCAGACACCGCAGCGTCAGCGAGACCCCCACCAGCCACCGCATGCCCGTGAGGGACTCCAGCAGGGCCTTCGAGGGCCCGATCAGCGCGTTGACGGTCCCTTTGAGGGTGCCCTTCACCAGTGGGACCGGATGCTGCTTCGCCCACGCCAGCGCCACCGTGCGCACCTCCTGAGCGAGCACAAATCCATTTGGAGCCGCTGCCACCTGCTCATCCGAGAGCCAGATCGATGCACTGGCCTTGACGGGTTTGCCCTCCACCTGACACATTGCGGGGCCGATCATCAAGACCCCGAGGTTATAGTCACCCGAGCTGGTGGGCTTAAAGGTGCCGTACCAGCCGAGGTTGAGCCACGCCATGCTGAGCGGAAAAATCAGGGCCAGCCCCGCCAGTCCCCCGAGCTTCAGCCAACCTGAGCGCCCCGCACCCGCAGCTCGAGCCGCGCCCCGCTGTTTGAGCAGGATCAGTCCTCCGTAGGCGATCACCAGCCCGATCACCAGCAGACCATTACCTCGAGTGAGCGACGATGCCCCCAGGGTCAGCCCTGCCAGTCCCCACGGTGCCAGCGCCAGCAGGATCCCACTTTTTCTGCCTGCCCGGTGTGCCGCGAGCGCCTTTTGCGTGGCCCTCAGCCCCAGGATCACCCAAAACAGGTAGAGGGTCTCCGTGAGCAGCACACTGGAGTACACTTGCACCATCGGCGAGAGTCCGAAGAGCAGCCCGGCCCCCACCGCCACTCTCGGGGAGACACCTTCTGCATGGGCGAGCTTGGCCAGCGTGAGCGCCGTGAACACCGTCAGGCCCTTCTGGAGCACCACGGCAACAAGCGGCGAGCCTCCCAGTGTCTGAATCAGGGCCAGCAGCAGCGGAAATCCCACACCGAAGTTGGTGAACGGCCAGGGACCAGCTCCGAGCTGCTGCGCCATCTCCCAATATGGATCGATGGAGAGGGCCCGCTCAGGAGCCACCCACACCGGCCACAGCCAGAGCAGGCTGATCAGCGACACTGGCAGCCACACCCACCGCTGCATCGTCGGGTGGAGCTCCGGCAGAGAGGGGGGAGCCGCCGCGTGGTGCATCATCTTTTGACCTCCGTGACGGGGCCGTTGTCCCGTGTCCAGTGAGAGAAGCCTCCGACCAAGCTCTTGACTTCTGAGAAGCCTTGTCCGAGCAGAAAAAGGGCCCCATTGGTGGAGCGCATCCCTGAAGCACAGTAGAGCACCAGCAGACCTTCGCGGGGAAGCTCTCCCATCCGGCTGGAGAGCTGACCACTGGGAATCAGCAAGGCACCTTCGGCGATGCCGCTGGCCAGCTCCGCCTTTTCGCGCACATCGATCAAGGTGATGCGCTCCCCGCGTGCGCGACGTTCAAAGATCTCCTCGGGGGAGATCTGCACTTCTCGCGGGCTCAAACCCGGAGACGCAGCGGCAGGGCGAGCAGGGGAGGGGGGCGCAGAAGGGCGCTCGGCAGGACGCTCAGCAGGACGCTCCGTTGAGGGTGTGGCGGCCTTTGAAGATCCACTCGCGGAGTGGGAATCTTCGCCTTTGCCGGATTTCGCCTCGTTTTTGTCACCCAACACCATCCTGCGCAGTCGGCGGACGATCCGGCGGGGAATGGACAACGGCAGCTCGAGCAGTGTTCGCAACATACAGCCTCCAGAGGTCAAGAGCCGTCAGACCGGGGTCGGTTGGGCTCGGGGTGACAGGTCGATGGGTTGAGGGCATTAGGGCCAGCCTTGCAGTCGGAGTGGCAGCTCCAGTCCATGTGCTTCCAGCAGAGCCTGATTGCGCAGGAGCTCGGCGGAGGGCGCATCGGCCACCAGCTCACCCCCATCGATCAGCAGGCAGCGGGAGGTGGCTTCGAGGGCCATGTCGAGGTCGTGGGTGGCGATCAGCAGGGTGCCGGACCAGTTCTGGATCCAGCGGATCAGCTCGCGCCGGTGTCGAGGGTCGAGGTTGGCGGAGGGCTCATCCATCACCACGATCTCGGGCTGGCAGGCCAGGACGGTGGCCAGGGCCGCGCGTCGGCGTTCTCCCATGCTGAGCTGGAAGGGAGGTCGTCGCCGCAGGTTGAGCAAGTTGGTGGCGCGCAGGGCGTCATCGACTCGGCGGAGCAGCTCGGAGCCGCTCAAGCCGAAGTTGCGGGGACCGAAGGCCACATCCTCCTCGAGGGTTGGGCAGAAGAGCTGGTCGTCGGGATCCTGAAATAACACACCGACCCTGCGGCGGATCTCTCGGAGTGTTTTGCTCTCCACGCGCAGCTCGCCGATCTGGACTTCGCCGTTGCCCACCAGGATGCCGTTGAGATGTTGAATCAGCGTAGACTTCCCGGCACCATTTGGCCCAAGCAGTGCCACATGCTCCCCTTGAGCCAGCGAAAAGCTCAGCCCTTTGAGCGCAACCGGTCCTCCCGGATACTGATAATGTAAACCTGAAACATGCACGGACGGAAACGACATAGACGATGTCTCCTCCCGGGGGAAGCACCTCGGGACTGCGAAGCGGTATGCAGGGTCAATATTAAGGGACGTAACGGATCACCACCAGCGAGAGGGCCACCGCAGCACCTCCCACCCACTGCGTGCGGGGAATTTCCCCCAGCTCGACCTTCCCCCGGTCTTGTGTGTATCCGCGCGAGAGCATGGCCAAATAGACCCGCTCGCCTCGTCCATAGGTTCTGAGAAACAACAGCGCCAGCAGGGAGCCCAAGCTCTGCTGCGCCAGACTGCTGAAGCTCCACTCTCCCCCACGTCCGCGCCAGGCCCGCTGCATCCGCTGTCCTTCGTCGATCATCAGAAACAGGTAGCGAAACATAAACGCCAGTGTTTCCACCAGTGGTCCCGGCACCTTCAAAACACGCAGTGCTTGTAAGACCACTCCCGGAGGGGTTGTCGCAGACAAGACCGCCATCGTCAGTCCCATCGCGCCCATGCGCATTCCTACTTCCTGCGCGCGCAGGAGCCCCGGCTGGGTGATCTCCAGCCAGCCCCAGCGCCACAGGCTCTCCCCACCGTGTAGAAACGGAATGAACAGGACCAGCACGGCAAACGGCAACAACGGCAGCAGTCGCAGGATCAGCGCCTTCAGGGAGACCCGCGCCACCACCACCACCACCAAGACCACACTGGCCAACCGCCTCACACGCTCGAGATCGCCTGCGGGCACCAGGGCCATCAGCAGCAGGAGCAACAGCGAGAGCAAGACCTTGACCCGCGCATCCACCTGCGCCAGCGGGCCGCCTTCAGACTCGAGCAGGTGCGAGACAGAATAATGGAGGAGCATGCGCTCAGGAAGACCGTCTCATCGACGTCACGAGCCGCTGCACCACCAGCATACAGCCAGAGACCACCACCAACCCCACCGCCGAGATCAGCAGCTTTTGCCACATCGGGCTCTCTTCGTGAAGCTGATAATCGGGAAAAGGTGCCGGGAGCGCCGCAAACGCCCGCGATGAGAAGTTGAGCTGCTCCGCCACATGCTCCAGCCCATCGGGGAGCGACGAGGCAAACAGCACCGCCAGCCCTGCCAGGGCCATCACCCCCGCACCTGCCAGCGCCCACACCCGCGCGGGGACGACCGCTGGTTCTGCACCCATCAACAAGTCTGGACGCAGACGCTGGAGGGCTCCCACAATGGCTGCTGTTGCCACCCCTTCCGCCAGCCCAATCGGGAGGTGAACGGTGGACATCGCCAGCAGTGCGGTGTGAGTGGGCACCACGCCGCCGATGCCAATCTCCAGCCCTGCCAGAAACGCAGCGGCTTGAACGCCCACAAATCCAGACAAGACCAGCATGGCGCGCCTAAATCCGGCGGAGCCTGACAAGGCAGCAAGGCGAGTATAGAGCAGATAAGCACCGCCTCCGCCCACCACCGCCATGTTGAAGACATTGGCCCCCAGTGCTGTCACCCCCCCATCTTGGAAGAGCAGGGCTTGCACGGTGAGCACCAGGGCGGTCACCAGCATTCCGGTCCAGCCTCCGAGCAGCACGCAGGCCAGCAGTCCTCCCAGGAGGTGTCCGCTGGTGCCTCCCGCCACCGGGAAGTTAAACATCTGAGCGGCAAAGAGAAACGCTCCCGTCATGGCTGGGAGCAGCGGCGCGCGTTCCTGCCACAGCGTCCCCACTTGACGACTGGCAAGCCCCAGGGTCAGCAGGGAGAGCACACTACAGCCTCCCCAGATGAAGGGATCGGCAATAAATCCATCCGGAATATGCATACCTTTTCTCCAGACACCTTCTGCCCAAAGCCGTCTACGATGATGGGTTGGGCGCATGCTCCTATATATAGCGGTATTCTGTCGTTCCGACCAGTGTAAGCTGCATACCACCTCAAGGCTGCCCGTTCCGCCCGAAATTGCCTTGACGCACGGCGGGGGCTGACACAATATAGGCCGATCCGGTCGGCCCTCGAGCCAGTTTGAGGGACTTGCCATCGAGTCACCCCAAGACGCGGTCTGCGTCTGCATGAGTGAGCGACGTGAACGTCTCATCTCCATCGCCGCTAAATCCATCGTCGCAGAATCCATCGCCGCTGAAGCCATCGCCGCTGAAGCGGGCGCTGCGTATTGTGGTGGGAGGTCTGGTTGCCCTGGGCCTGCTGGTGGCGCTTGGCCTGGGGGTGCTCTACCTTCCGACTGTGCAAGAAATGCTCGGGGAGAAGGTCGCAGCGCTGGCCTCCGCTCAATCCGGCCTGGAGGTGAAGGTGGAGCGTGCCGCGCCTCGACTCTCCAGCCTGCGCCTGCACGGGGTCAGGGTCGCCAAAGCGGGACACACCCTGCTGAGTGTGGAGACCCTCACCCTTCGCCCGGACATCAACGCACTCTTGGACGGTCGTCAGGTGCTGAGTGAAGTGACGGGGTCCGATTTTGCCCTCTACGTGCCGAGTGATCCCCGCAGCCTGCTGTCTGCTCCTGATGCGGAAGTGGAGGCGGAAGTGGAGGCGGCCCCGGCAGGGCCTCCGCTCGAGGAGCTCTCCCTGCAAGAAAAGCTGCTCAAGCGCCTGGAGCGGCTGGCTCGTCGGCTGGATCCGAGTGGGTTTAACCTCCGACTTCAGCGTGGCCGGATTATTTGGGACCAAGAGGAAGCCGATCCCGCTGGCGCTGGTGCTCAAGCCGGTGCGGGTGAAGTGGCCCTCGGGCTGGCCCATGTGCTCCTGTCCTGGCAGACGCCGGGAACGCTCCCCTTGAGTGTGGGCGTGGGCCTGATGGAGCCGGGCTCCCCCGATGACAACCTACCACCTGCGGCGGGTGTTTCGCCGAGTGTGCCGCCGGATGAGCGGCTTGACGTGGATGTGACCTTCAGTGAGGGAGCGACTCCGCTCCGTATACGGGTGTCGGGTCCGGGATATCGCCTGGAAGCCCTCCAGCCTCAAGTCGAGAAGCTCTTGCCTGAGGCACTTCAAGCCTCTCTTCAGCCTCTGCTTCAGCGGCTCCCGCATTGGCCTGCGCTGGGCGGAGACTTTACCGTCACACTCTCTCCACAAGGACCGCGTGTGGCCGTGGAGGGACGGGTGGAGATCTCTCGGCTGTATCTGGATGAGCCTCGACTGGCCTCCATTCCCTTTGGTCCGCTGCGGCTGACCCAGCAGGTGAAGCTCGAGGCTCAGCCTCAGCCCCTGCTGCTGCATCTGGATCAGTGGGATGGCAAGCTGGGCGATGCGCCGTATCAGCTCATGGCGCGGCTGGATGAGCAAGATGCGGCCCTCAACCTGGACTTTGCCCTGACGCTGGCGCAGACTCCGTATCAAGCCTTGCTGGAAGCAGTGCCTTCCAAGCTGGTCCCGGCCCTCGAGGGTGTTAAGCTGGGGGGGACATTGGCCCTAAAGCTCACCGCCAGCGGCGATCTGCGGATGCCAGAAGGCATGAATGCCGACTATACCGCCGATTTTTCGCGTCTGGCCCTGGAGACCCCATCGTTGCCCTTGCAGGGGCCGGAGCCGCTGAAAGGCTTCATCTATCGTCCCTTCAATAAAGATGGGGTCGAGCGAGAGCTGGAGGTGGGACGCTCCGCACCGGGCTGGGTCAGCATCGACCAGCTTCCGGGGCATCTGGTGAACTCCCTGCTGTTGAGTGAAGACTCCGCCTTTTTTCAGCACGAAGGGTTTGATGCGAAGGGCTTAGCGTTTGCCCTCAAGACCAACCTCAAGGCAGGTAAGCCGCTGCGGGGAGGCTCGACCATCACCCAGCAGCTTGCCAAGAACCTGTTCCTCTCGCGCGAGCGCACGCTGGTGCGGAAGCTGCAAGAAGCGGTGCTGGCCTATCAGCTTGAGAAAGTGCTCACCAAACGGCAGATTTTGGAATACTACTTTAACATCATCGAGTGGGGCCCTGGATTTTATGGCATTGGACGTGCCGCTCAACACTATTTTGGCAAACATCCCAGCCAGTTGAGCATCAAAGAAGGGGCCTATCTGTGTACCGTGATTCCCAATCCGGTGCTTTATCACGGCTTTTTTGATCGCAACGAGCTGAATGTGTACTGGGGCAACAACCTCCAGAGCCTGCTCAAACGCCTGCGCGCCTTCGAGCGTATCTCCGAAGAAGAGTATCAGCTTGCCAGCGGCTCGGCGCTCTACTTTCGAGATCAGCTCAGCCCGGCTGTGGATCTGAGCAAGCTGGTGGAGGATCCCACCGCCGAGACCCCCACCGAAGAGCTCGAAGGCACCGACGAAGAAGAAGAAGAAGAAGGAGGAGAAGCCCCCCTCTTCAGCCTGCCCCAGCTCCGCTTTGTGCCCTCCCCTGAGTGACCGCTGAGCGTGACGTGTGCCGCCGCCGACCCATCCACCCACGACCCATCCACCCACGACAAATTCACCCTCCACGAGCCTGCGTTGTGCGCGTTAGCCTTGCATATTTCACCGTGATATATGCTGATAGAGATCAAGCGCCAGCAAAGGCTGTCACCCATGCCATCAAATAATCTGCCCGTGAAATGAAACATATCCCACGAAGTACTTGAAAGCGCCAAAAAGAGCAGCTAAGGTACAGTCTATTGTCAAGAGGCTGTTGACCTGACACTTTTGTCGAACATGGCGATAACCCCGCACAAAGAGCCGTGAAATATAACGGGTTCGCCGTGAAGCGAAAAGGAGGGGCTGCATGTTTGAAAGACACGTCTGGGGCAGACGACTGGGGCAAGGACTCCTGATCCTCCTGCTCATCCCCGGCTTGGCCTGGGCCGCTGGAGGAGGGGAGGTCGCCCCGCTGGTCTTGGTGGCCGATTCCCGCCATCTCAGCGGTCACCTGCTCTTCTGGGCCAACCTCTACAACGAGAGTCACCTGTTGTTTGCCCTCACCACGATTGCCATCATTCCCATCGTGGGGGTGATGCTCGGCACGCTGGCCGATCTGGTCATGGCCAGCTTGGGCATCGACCTGAAGTCTCGCTCGATTGCGGGACACTGACGAGGACACGCATGCTTCGACTTACCGCTTGAAGGAGTCTGTCACATGGACTGGCTATACGTCCTCATGCCCATTGCGGGCGTCGAGATTTTCTGGCCCGGCCTGATCATCCTGGGGGTGGGGGTGGGCATCATCGGGGGCTTTTTTGGCATGGGGGGCGCCTGGATGGTGACCCCTGGCCTCAACATCTTGGGCTTCCCGATGGCCTTTGCCATTGGAACCGACATCGCACACATGGCGGGCAAGTCGTTGATCTCCACCATGCGTCACGGACGTTTTGGCAACGTAGACTATCGGCTCGGGCTCATCATGCTGTTTGGCACGGTGGCCGGCTTTGAAATCGGCGCTCAGATGGTGATGTACCTGGAGCGCATGGGCAGTGTCGAACGCACGGTGCGCTTTCTCTACCTGTTTTTGTTGACCTTCATTGCATGGCTGGTCTTCCACGACGTGGCACAGAAGCGCAAAAAAGAAAAGGCCGCCCGAGAAGCAGGCCAGGAGCATGTAGGTGAAGTGGCAGGCATTGAGTGGCACAAGACCTTTCATTCCATTCGTATCCCGCCGATGGTGCATCTGCGTGTGGCAGGCATCTATTGCTCCGTTTGGTTGCCAATCTCCGTGAGCCTCTTGACCGGCTGGTTGGCGGGCATCTTGGGCATCGGCGGTGGATTGATTCGGATGCCAGCCCTCATCTATATCATCGGCTGTCCGACCCATGTGGCCGTGGGAACCGATCTCTTTGAAGTAGCCCTCTCGGGATTGTATGGTGCCGCCACCTACACCTACAAAGGACGCACCGAGCTCTTTGCTGCCATCATCATGCTGATCGGGGCATCCATTGGCGCGCAGATCGGAACCGTCGCCACCAAGTATATCCAGGGTTATACCATTCGTTTAGCCTTCGGGTTTGCGGTCGTCGGCTGTGCCCTCTCCATTGTCCTGAAGATCTTGGCCGGATATATGCCCGATCAAAAAACACTGCTCGATGGTGTCTCCACCTTTATGGTGCTCGGCGTGGTCAGCTCCCTGTCTCTCTATATCCTGGTGCAGATGATTCGAGGCGCACGCAAAGAGATTGCCATGCGCAAAGCCATGAAAGAGCAGATCCTGCCGCCGCTCACCGACTGAGCCCGGTCTCAACGATCCAGGTGTGACCGCTGCGGTGCGTGGTTGGCCCGCTTCACATGAAGCATCTCCCCTTTAACGAGAGAGTGACGCGATGAATGCATCTCCCTCTGTTCTGTCGATGGTATCCCCTGCTCGCGTCACTCGCGTGAGCCTCTGGTGGGGCCTGCTCCTGCCGATTTTGGTGAGCTGCTCGGATTTTGGCAAGGTGGATCAGGGGCGAGTGGTGGCCTTCGACACCACCCAGCAACAAGTGACCATGATCCTCGATACGAGCGTCGAGCGAGGCAAAACCGACTACTCCGGGATGCCTCCTCGCACCTTTACGCTGCCCACCGATCCCAACGAACGAGGCGCTTTGCCCAAAGTGGGGGCGCTGCTTCAGGTGGAGCAGGATCCCCCCGCGCTGCTGATCTGGAACCAGGCACAGCAGGCCCTGCAAAAAATTCCGGTGGAGCAAGTCTCAGTCGAGGACAACATCGACAGTCGCTCCCCCAAAGTGTATGACCGAGACGTGCGTAAGCCCCTCAGCTTTCCTCAGCTCGACCCCGAAAAGGGTGAGCTTCAGTTTTATCTGGCCAAACAAAAGCAGCTCCTCACCGTTCGCCTTCCCGAAGAAGCCCGCAGCCTACCGCTCGACACCTGGAGCTTCGGCGACGAAGTGCGCATCTACTTTAAGGAGCCCACCCAAGCCTTGCGTTATATGAACGTCTCCCGTACCGACATCTACGCCAAATAAACCCATGCAAGCGCAAGGGTCCGACAAAACACCGGAAAGCACCGCCTCAGCCGCATCCGCGCGTACACACACCGCCTCGCTTGAGCGCCTCACCCGCACCCGGGAGCGACTGGCACAGCTTCTCATGGGCCTGGGGATTTTTTTCCTCTTCACCCTGGTGGATGTGCTCATACTCGGACGAGACTCGGAGCAAGCCCCACTTCGCCTGGTGGTGGGCACGTCTGCTGCTCAGCGAGGCCGGATGCCCCTCACCGCCACGCGGCTGGAAGAGGTGCGGGTGTTGAGTCCTTCGCCCGCCTTGCAGCTTCGGCTGGAGAAAGTGGCACGGGATTTTTGGCTGGGCCTTCCGCAGTGGCAAGGTGAGGTGCGTGCGGCAGTATCCCTCCCTCCGGGTGCCTATGTTTTCGTGCTGGAAGGCCCGGAGACCTCATCGGATGCCAATACCGCTGGCACACCCTGGCCTCTCGATCAGCGTCAAGTCCGGCTGGAAGTGCATGTTTTTGCTTCAGAACAGGCCCTCCAAGCGGCAGAGCCTTCTTGGTTGAAGCGGCAGAGTGGTCTGGCACCGGGCTGGTTTTCGCTCCTGAGTGGAGCCGGGCTCCTGCTCGGTGCAGCGGGGGTGATGCAGCTCTCACGCCTACGCGCGCAGGCCCTCGAGCGGGTGGGCAAAGCGGAGATCTTTCGCGTGGAGCTCAAACCGGAAGGGCTGGAGCTGTGGTTTGGGCTGGGAACGGTCCACGGACTCCAGCCGGGAGAGCGGCTCTGGCTGCGGGCAGGCTCTGAGCAGGTGCTGGCCGAGCTGGTGGTGCAGGTGCTTGAAGCGGAGGTCGCCTCGGCGCTGTGGCCCGGCACTCCGGCTTCGCTCGAAAAATGGCACCCAGTGTTGTTGGCGGAGGGGCTGGTGCAGCGTCGTCTCTCCTGGATGGAAAATGCTGCCGAGCCCTCATCTCACAAAGGAACAGAGCATGTGTGAAAAGCTGCTGCGCTGGCTGATGCCCTGGCGATATCGTCTCCCGCCGGTGGACATTGAGAACACCTTTCAGGTGCGCTACAAACACTTTCAGGCCCTGCTGGAGTCGAATGCCGAGTTATCCCGCACCATCGGCGATATCGAAGAGAAGCTGCGAGGTTATCAGCTCTTTGGCATGACCTATACTCGCACCCAAGCGCGGCGAGCGGCTCAGCATACCCGGAGCATGATTGAGAATCTCAATGCGCTGTCGGGCAATAAATATCCGCAGCTCGTGGATGCCTATCGCCGTGTGCAGGGTGAGCTGAAAGAGGCCCTCGGTGAGATCGCCGACAAACGAGTGGCACCCGCCTATATCATTCCCTTGAGTGACGTGCGGCGAGACATGGTGGATTGGGTGGGTGGAAAAGCCGCCAATCTGGGCGAAGTCCGCAACCATACCACCTTGCCGGTGCCCGAAGGATTTGTGATCTCCACCCTGGCCTGTGAACACTTTCTGAGCCACCATCGCCTGCGGGAGTTTGTCGAAGAGAAGCTCGACTTTGATGCCAATGACACCCAGGCGCTCAACGAGGCCAGCGACGAGATCAAAAAGCGGATCTTAGCATCACCGCTTCCCGATGCATTGGCGCAACAGATCCTGGAAGCCTACGATCAGTTGTTGCATCAGATACGCCAGCAGAATCCAACCTATGACGGAGAGATCGCCGTCAGAAGCAGCTCCATTGGCGAAGACTCAGATCGATCTCATGCGGGTCAATATGTCTCTCGGCTGGACGTTCGACGGGAAGACCTGCTCGATGCTTATCGGGAGGTGGTGGCCAGTCTCTTTACGGCATCGGCGATCAAGTATCGGCTTCAGAATGGGGTCAAAGACGAAGATCAGATCATGTCCGTCTTGTGTCTCCAGATGATTGATCCGGTGACGGCGGGCGTGGCCTTCTCGCGGCATCCCTTTGGAGGGCTCGAGAATGTCGCGGTGATCAATGCGGTCTGGGGTCTGGGTCTGATGGCCGTGGATGGCGATATCATCCCCGATCTGTATACCGTCAGTCGAGACGATGACCTCACCTTGCTCAGCCGTGAGGTGACCGAAAAGCAGATGCAGCTCACCCGAGGGGAGGATGGCAAAGTCTCGCGGGTGCCGGTGCCGGAGGCGCTTCGGCATCAGCCATGTCTGGATCTCACGCGGGTGCAGGCGCTGACTCGAGCGGCGCTGGCCCTCGAGAAACATTATGGTACAGCGCAGGATGTGGAGTGGGCGCTCGACGCTCAAGAGCGGCTGTGGATTTTACAGAGTCGGCCACTGCACATGGCGCAGCCTTCGCAGGTGGCCTCGAGTGCCGTGATGGATCCGGCGCATCCACTCCTGCTGGCGGGAGGTGCTCCGGCTTGTCCGGGGGTGGGTGCGGGGCCGGTGGTGGTGCTCGAGAAAGACGATGCCCGAGAAGATTTCCCCGAAGGGGCGGTCTTGGTGACGCGCCATCCGTCGCCTCGTTTTGCGCGTTTTATGCGTCAAGCATCGGCCATCGTGACCGATACCGGGAGCCCGCTGGGACACATGGCATCCCTCGCGCGGGAGCATAATACCCCGACGTTGTTGGCCACTCGAGTGGCGACCACCAGCCTAAAGCCGGGGCAGCTTGTGACCGTCGATGCCACCAGCGGACGGGTTTATGCGGGCCGGGTGGAGGCGTTGCTCGAAGCTGCCAAAAAAGCCACTCCGTTTATGAAGGATACCCCGAGCTGGAAGGTGCTCGAGCGCGTGGCTCGTAAGATCACCCCACTCAACCTGATCAACCCGCGTGCGCCGGAGTTTTCTGCTGAGAGCTGTCGTTCTCTTCACGACCTGATGCGTTTTGTGCATGAGGCGTCATATGCCGCCATGTTCCGCTTGAGTGATCTGCTCTCCGCCCAGGAGGGTGCGGCGGTGGCCTTAAGAGCCCCGATCCCGCTCGATCTGTACCTGATTGACTTAGGGGGAGGCATTCAGAGTGCTCGGGCGAACGCGCGCAGCGTGACCCCGGATGAAGTGCTCTCCGTGCCGTTTCGGGCGTTGCTCAAGGGCATGTTGCATGCCGATGTGCAGATGCCTCATGCCCGTCCGATTGAGGTGAAGGGCCTCTTTTCGGTGATGACCGAGCAGATGTTGACCCCACCGGATGCCGGAGGTGAGCGTTTTGGGGACCGTAGTTATGCCATCCTCTCGGATCGATATCTGCATTTTAGCTCTCGGATTGGGTATCACTACAGCATCTTGGACTGTTACTGTGATGAGCAGACGCGGAAGAGCCACCTGAATTTTTCATTCCAAGGGGGAGCCGCAGATAACATCCGGCGTGAGCGGAGAGCAAAGGCCGTGGCGCAGATCTTACGTGCCCTGGGTTTTACCGTCGATCAGAAATCCGACCGGGTGGAAGCGCGGATGCGTCGTGCTGACCAGCAGGTTCAGCTTGAGACCCTCGACCAGCTTGGCCGACTGCTTCAGTTTACGCGGCAGCTCGACATGTTGATGACCAGCGAAGCGAGCGTGCAGCTTGCCTCTCAAGCCTTTCTGGAGCGCCGATATCGACTGGGCTCGCCGACCTAGAGGGTCTTTTCCGCAGCCTGCCCCCTGTAACTTCTGGCCCTCGAAGGCATCCCATCAGAGCGTCTTTCCTGCCTCCCTCTCATCACACTGGAGTTTCCCATGACCCTTGCTGTCACACTGCACCAAAATCTGCCCGTGGAGCTCTCCGAGCGGGTGAGGGTCGTTCGAGCGGGTGTGCTCTCCTCGGCGTCTACGTTCGTGCTCTACTGGATGAGGGTGGCCGTGCGGGGCCATGAGAACCCGGCGCTCGACGTCGCCCTTCACCTCGCGGGGCAGCTCGGCGTGGGCGTGTTGGTGTACCATGCGCTCTCGGAGCGATATCCGTATGCCTCCGACCGGCATCACACCTTTATTCTGGAGGGTGCGCGGGATGTGCAAGCGGAGCTGGCGGCGCGGGGGATTCCGTATGTCTTCCATCTGGAGCGGCCGGGGCATCGAGGGTCTCACCTCAAGACCCTGGCGCAACAAGCGGCGCTGGTGGTGACCGAAGAGATGCCGGTGCCGCCCTTACACACCTGGACGGAGCGGCTGGCCTCGAGTCTCTCCATTCCGCTCTGGACGGTGGATTCCGCCTGTGTGGTGCCCATGACCCTGGTGGGTCGAGCTTTTGATCGGGCCTTCGCCTATCGAGATGCGACCGCCAAGCTGAGGGCCGAGCGACTTCAGCGGCCTTATCAAGAGCAGCCTGTGCCTGCGCACGCGCCGACCTTCTCCCTTCCGTTTGAGCCGGTGGATTTTCAGACCGCTTCTCTGCCGGAGCTGGTGGCGAGCTGTGAGATCGACCATTCAGTGGGACCGGTGCCTCATACCGTGGGGGGCTCGAAGGCCGGATATGCACGCTGGAGCCAATTCCGTGACCAGCGGCTGCGACATTACGCGCGAGACCGGAACGATGCCCTCCGCGACGGGGTGAGCCGCATGTCGGCTTATTTCCATATGGGCCACGTCTCCCCCTTTCGGGTGGTGCGAGAAGCGGCGGCCCTGCGTCATGAGGGTGCCGAGAAATATCTCGACGAGCTCCTGATCTGGCGGGAGCTGGCCTACGCCTGGTGTTACCATCACAAGAACCTGGAGGGGCTGGAGGCCCTGCCGGGCTGGGCGCGCGCGACCCTTCAGGCCCATGCAGCGGACGTGCGACCTCAGCTCCTGAGCTGGGAGCGGCTGGCACGGGCACAGAGTGGGGATCCCTTGTGGGACGCGGCGCAGACCTCGCTTCTCATGCAGGGGGAGCTGCACAACAATGTGCGTATGACCTGGGGCAAAGCCCTCCCGTTCTGGACTCGAGGGCCACAAGAAGCGCTTCAGATGTTGCTCGATCTCAACCATCGATATGCCCTGGATGGGCGAGATCCTGCATCCTACGGGGGACTCCTGTGGTGTCTGGGGCTTTTTGATCGTCCGTTTGAGCCGGAAGACGCCATCCTGGGCACCGTGCGGCCTCGTCCGACCGCTCAACACGCCGAGCGGCTGGATCCCAAGCGATATCTGGAGCGGGTGAGACGTCCTGCCCGTGGGCAGAAGCTGCGGATTGCCATGATTGGAGCGGGGGTCTCGGGCTTGATGGCAGCGCGTACCCTGGCCGATCATGGGCATGAGCTGCTGGTCTTGGACAAAGCACGAGGGCCGGGAGGTCGAGTCTCCACGCGGCGGGCCGATGCCTTTCAGTTTGATCATGGGGCACAATATTTTACGGTGAAAGATCGGCGCTTTGGGCGTTACGTGCGCGCATGGCTCGCCGAGGGGCTGGTGGCCGAGTGGCAGGGACGGCTGGTGTCTCTGGAGGCGGGGGAGATCACCCCAAAAGAAACAAAGCCGCGTCGATTTGTGGCGGTGCCGGGGATGAACGGGCTCACCCGTCATTTGGCAGAGGGGCTCGAGGTGCGTTACAACAGCCGCGTGTTGCGCGTCGAACGAGGTGTGTTAAGCCGAGGGCAGGCCCTGGTACTTGAGTCCGGGGAGCGACTGGAGGGTTTTGATGTGGTGTTGGTATCCACACCGGCTCCGCAGGCCCTGCCGTTGCTGGAGCGGTCGGCTTGGCTAAACGAGCGTGTCTCTCGAGTGCGTATGACGGGGTGTTGGGCGGTGATGTGTGCGTTTGCCACACCGCTGCCGTTGGCGTGGGATGGAGCCTTTGTGCAGGGCTCACCGCTCTCGTGGGTGGCGCGCAATGCTTCAAAGCCGGGGCGAGGGCCTCAAGAGACCTGGGTGCTGCATGCCTCTCCGTCCTGGTCGGAAGCGCATATCGAAGACAGCCCGGAGCAGGTGCTCTCGGAGCTGCTGGGCGTGTTTGAGCGGGAGACCGGCCTGAGCTTGCCTCCGACTTTGTATGCCTCGGCGCATCGCTGGCGTTACGATCAGAGCCCGGTTCCGCTGGGAGACGAATGTCTTTACGATCCCGAGTCTCGGCTGGGCGTGTGTGGTGACTGGTGTGTGGGGGGGCGCGTGGAGGGTGCTTTTCTCTCGGGCGCGGCCCTGGCGGGTCGAGTCTTGGGAGTGGAGCGGGGCTGAGGGTTCTTGCTTCCCGTTTTTGTGTGGCATCGGCTATACTGCACCACTTTTGAGCTTGAACCTTCACACGAGCGGGATTATGTCAACTGAATTTACCTCGGAAGCCTCACGACGTCGGACCTTTGCGATCATTTCTCACCCGGACGCAGGAAAGACCACCTTAACGGAGAAGCTGTTGCTGTACGGAGGAGCCATTCATGTGGCGGGCAGCGTGCGAGCGCGGAAGGCGGCGCGCGCGGCGGCTTCAGACTGGATGGCGATTGAGAAGGAGCGTGGTATTTCGGTGACCTCATCGGTGTTGCAGTTTCCGTTTCGGGGTTTTCAGGTGAACCTGCTGGACACACCGGGTCACGAGGACTTCAGCGAGGATACCTATCGCACGTTGACGGCGGTGGACTCGGCGGTGATGTTGATTGACCGGGTGAAGGGCATTGAGGCGCAGACGCGCAAGCTCTTCCAGGTGTGTCGTCTGCGGCAGATCCCGATCTTTACCTTTATGAATAAGTGTGACCGGGTGGGGCGGGAGCCGCTGGACTTGATGCAGGAGGTGGAGGAGCTGCTCGGCATTCGTTGTTGTGTGATGAACTGGCCGATTGGTATGGGGGCGGAGTTCCAGGGGGTCTACGACCGGACCTCGGGCAAGGTGTTGATGTTTGGAGACTCGGAGCACGGGACGCGCATGGCGGAGGTGGAGACCTTGGGGGTGGACGATCCCCGTCTGGGGGCGCTCTTGGGCCAGACCTCCTGGCGGAATCTGCGCGAGGAGATCGAGCTCCTGGATGCGGCGGGCGATCCGTTTGACGCGGAGAAGTTCTCGCGAGGAGAGATCACCCCGGTCTTTTTTGGCTCTGCCATGAACAACTTTGGGGTGGAGCCCTTTCTGGCGCGTTTTGTGGAGCTTGCGCCAGCACCATCGGATCGGGTGGCCAAGCAGCGGCTGGTGGCACCGGACGAGGAGACCTTTTCGGGGTTTGTCTTTAAGATTCAGGCCAACATGGACCGCGCGCATCGAGATCGGGTGGCGTTTTTGCGGATTTGTTCGGGCAGATTCAGCCGGGGCATGAGTGTCAAACATGCGCGTCTGGGGCGGGAGATTCGGCTGGCGAACTCGGTTCAGTTTTTGGGTCAAGAGCGCACGCTGGTGGAGGAGGGGTATGCGGGGGATGTGGTGGGCCTCTTTGATCCCGGGTTATTTGCGATTGGTGACACCTTGTTTACGGGACCGCGCACGGAGTTTGAGGGGGTGCCGCAGTTCTCGCCGGAGTATTTCGCGCGGGTGGTCTCGACGGACGCGATGAAGCGGAAGCAGCTTGCGAAGGGATTGAAGCAGCTCACCGATGAGGGGGCGGTGCAGATCTTTTATTTGCCGGGGCGAGGCGAGCAGGATCCGGTATTGGGGGCGGTGGGGCGTCTTCAGTTTGATGTGATCAAACACCGGCTCCAGGCGGAGTATGGGGTGGAGCCTCGGGTGGACATGCTGAGCTTCCAGCTTGCCCGGTGGGTGAAGGGGGCGACATTTGATCCGCAGCGTTTCAGCCAGCTTGGGCACGGGGTGCTCTTCCAGGACCGATTTGGTCAGTATGCGACGCTCTTTAAGGGGGAGTGGGAGTACAACTGTGCGCGTCGTGAGTTTCCGCAGGTGGAGTTCTTAGAGACAGCGCCGCTGGGCTCGGCGGTGGAGGCGTGAGGGGGCAGAGCCTGCCTGTTGAAGTTGTATCGGTTCCTGTTCATGTTTCCGTCCAGACCGATTTTGTTTGACAGGGGGGCTCCACCTGTGTCAGATCTGGCATGATGACCCATCTGACAGCGTGGAGCCCACATGACCCGCCGAAAAGTGCCTTCGTTTGAGACACGTCGGAAGCTCAAGCAGCGTTCGCCGTATCACAGCATCTGTTATCAGTTTTTGGAGTCGGTGTTGCCTGCGCGTTTTCGGCTCACCCCGGAGTATATGCTGTACAAGGAGCCTCAGCGGATCGATCTGCTGGTGATCTGTCAGGATGTGCTGCTGCCTGCTTTGCCGGATGAAGATCTGCCCTCGTTGGTGTCTCATCTGGGAAAGACCACGTTGCTGGAGTTTAAGGGGCCGACGGATATATTGGCACCGGAGGATGTTAATCGTCTGTTGGGATACGCTTGTCAGTATGCGGTGATGGAGAAGACGCCTCAGGAGGAGCTGCGGCTGGGTTTTTTGGCCTCCACGGTTCCGGCGGGGGTGGTGAGTCGGGTGAAGCAGCTCAAGGGGGAGCTGAAGGAGGTCTCGCATGGGGTGTGGGAGGGTTCCTTGTGTTCCTCGCCCTTATTTGCGCTCGAGACGAGTAAGATCTGGAAAAAGGAGCAGGGGGAGCGGCTGTGGTGTGTGCTGTCACCGGCCTTTCTGGAGACGCCGTGGCTGATAAATGACCTGACAAAAGAGCAAGTCATGCTATATTATGCAATGGTGGAGCGTTTGGAAATCCACGCAAAGGAGGAACCCATGGCGCTGCGAAACTTTGAAGAGCTCAATGCGCGGCTGGAGAAGGCCAAACAAGAGTTTATGTCGAAGGCGACGCTGGAGGATTATATCCAGACGTTGGGACTGGCCACTGTTTTAAGTCGGATCCCGGTGGAGGTGCGCATGCAAGACGTCCCGGTGGAGGTGCGCATGCGAGACGTCCCGGTGGAGGTGCGCATGCGAGACATCCCCCATGAGGTGCGCATGCAAGACGTCCCGGTGGAGGTGCGCATGCGAGACATCCCCCCTGAGGTGCGCATGCAAGACGTCCCCCTAGAGCTTCGGCTCAAGAGTATCCCCCCCGAGCAGCTTGTGGCACTCTTGCCGCCTGAGGCCCTCGCGCTGCTTCGTAAGCAGCAAAGCTGACGTGAAGCGTTCCTTTACCA
>JBJTQF010000325.1:0-5805 GCA_046075485.1 Myxococcota bacterium
AACCCGATCTACGCTCAGATCATCCCACGAGTGCTTACCCATATCATGGAAGTCTCTCTGGGCTCTATCCGCCCGACCTGGCTCACCCCGGATGGAGAGTTGAGCCTCCAGAAGATGCAGGACGCTTTCCTCAAGTTCTGGAGGCAGCATGGAGCCCCGCTCCTGAGAGCTGCCCCTTATGCCGAAATCGCCCCTCAGCTCGTGTTGATGGCGTTTTTACATCGGGTAGCGAATGGTGGCGGAAGGGTGGAGCGGGAGTATGCCATCGCTTCCGGGCGGCTGGATTTGCTGCTCGAGTATAAAGGTGTGCGCTTAGCGGTGGAGTGCAAAGTTCAACGGCCCGACGGCAACGATCCCCTCACGGAGGGCCTGGAGCAGCTTGATGAGTACCTCTCCGGCCTGAGCTGGCCACCAGGAGGTGACGGCACCGAGTCCTTCCAAGCGTGGCTCTTCATCACCGAGCGACGTGAGCTCCCGCTCAAAGCCCCCATCATTCCAAAGGTGGAGACACATCGCACCCCCGAACAACGGAAGATCCTGGTCATCTGGGGGTAAAAAACGCCTCGATCCAGGGGACATGCCCTTCACTTCCCGTCCAAAGCAGATGAGAGATGTCCAACTAAAAAATATACCCACCATCCATGTGTCATCATGACAGCTTATATCCTGAGACAGGGAACGCTCGCGCCTCACACTGAACATGGGGAGCCACTTTGTGAGTGGTTGGAAGTCATGGATGTCGGACTGCTCGCCTTCGCGGGAAAGACGAAAATTCGAGACTTCGGCCTTTTACGACAGCCTCGAATGGCGACCTGGATTTCCGAGCGGAAAGCACTCTCGGCGGCCAGGTTGGCCAGCAGCGTCTGCCCTGCCTGGTTGAGTGAAGCGATCTTACCGTTCACCGACATGCTAGCACGGACATCCAGCCACTCATGCGATTGTTTTCATTCCAGATTCCGTAGTGCCGGACAAACACGCCGCCCTGGACGTGAGCTGGGGGGACACGGGCTCAACCGCACCGAGGATGGGTATGGGTCACGACTTTGCAAGCCTGATCGCAGCACGTACACCGGCAGCAAGAATGGCATCTGACTCGGCAAGATCAGGGGTTGCACGTGCAAGCTGAAGTGTTCCAGCCAGAAGCCCCTGGAATGCTGCGGCGTCAGCACGGGTCACGGGCTCGCCTTGAGAGGATGAGAGCCAGCCTGCAATCACGTCGAGGGTTGGCGCGTTGTGCGAGGCGAAGACGCTTCGGGTCTCTTGCGGATGTCGCGCGACTTCCGATGTCAGTGCTGCGACCGGGCAGCCCACGCCCGCCATGTCCCTGTGCTCGGGACTCAGGTATGCACGCACGCTCACGTCAAAACCAGCGTCATGGAGCATTTTTTTGGCGCACAGAACGACCACGAACGGTCTCCGCGACGCCTCCACTCGGACTGATGAAGATGCTCGTGTTTGTTTGGATAAAGCGGGTGACGGATTTAGGCCATCAGGCAGAAGGAATCAGGCGGTAGGACTCAGGCGGAGGGACTCAGGCGGTAGGACTCAGGCGGAGGGACTCAGGCGGAAGGACTCAGCACCTCATTTCCGGCGACGCGCCCAGCGCATCCCCAAGGCCGCCAGCACGAAGGCCAGATATTGACCCAGACTGGTGGTAGGTTTCTCCGCAACCAGCGAGCAGTTGCCACCACTGCCATCTCCGCCCGCCGCTTCCACCGTCACCGTCACGCTGGACGAGGAGGCATACACCCCATCCGAAACCGTCAGCACATACGAATAGGAGCCCAGCGCCAGCCCAGAGACTTCAACCGCCGCTGTGGTGCCGATCACCGTGCCCGTGGTGCTGTCTTTCCAGGTAAAGCTCAGGGGGCGACCTTCGGGATCCGTCGAACCTGACGCATCCAACAAGGCCGTCTCGCCTTCCGTGATCACCTGATCCGCGCCGGGATTGGCCACCGGTGGATTGTTGCGATTCATACAGGCTCGGCCTTCGGTGGAGATGCTCTGAGGCACCAGCACCATGCCACTGCGTGCGGGCACACTCAGGCTCACCGCGCCCGTCGCCACCGTAAAGGTCTGACCGGTGAGCACGTCCACCAAGACCGTACCGTCGGCCACATCCAGCCGATCCACCGCCAGTCGAAGGGTGCGGGTCGAGCCGTCCGTGTTGATGGCCACCGCCACCCGCTCCGCTCCGTCCCAACGTCCATAACCGTAGGTCTTCTCCGCGTTGTTCGTCCACAGGGTGATAAACGAGCCGGTAGACAACGCGCCATACGCCTGACGCACGCACATGAGCGAGCGCACGTACTCACGCAGCAGCGCCTGGGTGGAGTTTGGATTGTCGAGACTGGTCCACGGGAACGTCGCTCGGCCCTGCTCGTTGTTGGCACCCGTCACGCCCACTTCATCCCCGTAATAAACCATCGGAGCGCCGGGAAGGGTGGCCTGAAAGAGCACTGCGGTCTTATACTTAGCACTGTCGCCACCCGCACGGGAAGCAAATCGAGCGGTATCGTGGCTCGAGAGCAGGTTCCAGCTACTCATATAGAAGGATGCGGGATACACGCGGCGCTGGGTGGCCAAGTGGGTGTCGAGCGCGTCCACGGCGGAGGTCTTCCCGAGGGTGAGGCTGGCATACGCATCCACACACTCTCCGGCGTCGTTGTGGACACCGGTTCCGAGCAAGAAGCAGCTCATCGGCATCCCAAAGTAGTGGTAGTTCATGACCCCATCAAACACCGGTGTATAGTCCGTGTTGCGGTTTCGGCTGGCGTCGGTCCAGATCTCCCCGATGATGAGGGCGTCGCTGTTGACGGTCTTCACGGCGGTGCGGAATCCCTGCCAGATCGAGGGGTCGTTGTCGGTCTTGGAGCAGTCTCCGGCGGTGCTGTTGTTAAAATAGCCTGCATTATCAGGCACATCAAGGCGCCAGCCATCCAATCCGGTGGTGATCTTATTGCCGGGGTCGAGCCACTTTCCGGAGATGCTCTGACGCGCTGCGCTGAGGGTTCCTGCCTGAGTGCCTCCGTAGAGCCAGGTGCGAGGGCCGGAGTTCGGGGCCACGCTGACGTTTTTGTAGTCGAAATCGGGCATAAACTCAAACCCATACCAGCCGCAGGTATGGGCGGAGGCTTCCGTCGTATTCCCATCGCGGTCTACGTCCCACTGATCCACACCGCTCCACACTTTAAACCAGTCGGCATAAGGGGAGCTGGTGCAGGTCTTGGCGAAGGACTGCTCCCACGCGCCACAGCTCTCGGGATACGCATCCACGCCGGTGATGGTGCCCGCATTGTAGGCGTAGTTCATCAAGCCGTTATACTGGAGCCCCAGGTCTGAGCCGTGATTAAACACACCGTCGGCGACGGTATAAAATCCAGCGGCGGTGGCGGCTTTGGTCAAACTCTCGACAGCGGCATTGCCTCCGAAGCGTGGATCGACGGTCTCGTAGTCCATCGTATCGTACTTATGATTGGAGGGCGCCCGGAAGATCGGGTTCAAATAGAGCTGATTGACGCCCAAGTCTTTGAGATAGGTCAGCTTCTGCTCAACACCCTGGAGGTCTCCGCCAAAATAGTCGCAGGGGCCACCATTGGGGGATTCATTCCATTTTTCATGGATTTGGCAGCTTTTAGCATACCCGTTTGCAGGCTTTGGCACGGTATACCCAGCACACTCCGGCGCACTCGGGAGCGCTGGAGAATAGTCGAGATACCAAAAACAGTCTTCGGGGAAGAGCTTATTATTGCTCGACACGCCGTCATAAAACCGGTCAGGAAACACCTGATAGGCGATGGCTTCTCGCGACCACGCCGGTGAGCTACTGCCCACGGGCAGCTTAAAGTTGTAGTCGTCTCCTCGATACCCCTCACTCACGCCGCGCACGTTCCAGGTGTCGGAGGGGCTTCCAGCGTCGAAGTAGTCGGTGTCGGTGCCGTCTTGGGCTTCAAACCGGAAATAAATATAGTTGGTGCCCGCCGGAACGGTGAGGGTGGCAGACCACGTATCGTAGCGCCCGCTGCCTGCGGTGCGGGTCATGGAGAGCCGCTGCTCTTTGTTGGGTCCATTCAGCCACAGCCGGACGACGACACCCGTGAGATCGTTGGTCTTCGCGCGCATGCGAAGGGTGAGCGAGTCGCCCACTTTGGGATTCATGGGGCTGACATAGTTGGCCGTCGTGTCGCTGAAGAGCCCATCCCACTCAATGTTGTTGTCTACGCTGGCCGCTTGAGCCAAACTCGGCTTCAGGGCCACGGCGCACAGCATTGACACGGACAGCCCGACCACCGACAGAAGCGGCGCGGAGAGACGGCAGTTGCGTCGCATGTATCCTCCCGAGGGTAATTACTGAGTGCCTCGAGCGGGGTCTCGCTCGCAGGTCAGTGGAAAGGTAGCATCGGGATGTGCCTCCGTAAACCGTCATTCCCTCAATGGGGGCTTCCACCTTACAAAATGAGGGGGTCAGGCTGCTTTTAGCGGGAGGCTGGAGCGGTGGCTCGAGCGGTGGCTGGAGCGCTGGCTCGCTGACCACGAGAGCGGATGCGCTGGTAGAGGCTTTCGTAGAGTGCGGCGACGCCCTCCATCGAGAAGCGGGTCTCGACGAGCTGTCTTCCGGCCATACCCAGTCGGTGCCGCAGGGCTTCGTCTGAAAACAGGCGGTGAAGTGCTTCCGCAATCGCATCCGGTTGGTTCGGAGGGATGCGCAGGCCCTGAACGTCTGGCTGGACCAGCTCCTTGTTGCCGGGCACGTCGGTCACCAAGGCGGGGAGCCCTACGGCCATCGCTTCCAGTAAGGCGTTGGAGATCCCTTCGTTCTCAGATACCAGGGCAAACACGTCTGCGGCGTTGAGCTGCTCGCGGACTTGCTCGGGGGTCAAGCTGCCGGTGAAGACGACGTGCTCGTGAATCCCTGCTTGTGCCACTTGTGCTTCGAGCTGAGGGCGTTGTTCACCGTCTCCCGCCAGTACCAGGGTGGCGTCGGGGTGCTGACGGAGGGCTCGTCGAAAGCCTTCGATCAGCACGGGCAGGAGCTTGACCGGACGATAGGCGCCGACAAAAACCACGACGAGGCCCCGTCTCCCCCATTTTTCCCGTGCTTCGGCACGAAGCTGAGGGGTCGTGAGGGGATAATGGCTGAGGTCGAGCCCGTTTTGCAGCACGGCGACTTGCTCCAGGCGTGCGCCTGCGAGCTGCCACTCTTCGACGGCCAGCGGGTTGAGGGCAATAAAGGCATCCACGCAGCGCATCAGCACCGGCAGATAGTGTTTGCCGAGGGGATGCTGAAGCTGACGCATGGCATCGCTTGTGGTGCCCACGCCTGCCCCCTTGACCACCACGCCGTAACGCAGAAGATGCCCCACGGGAGCGCCCAGGAGCGCATGAGAGTTCAGCAGGTGAAAATGGACGACGTCAAACTCAGCGGCTCGCTTGAGGAGCTGATGGGCAGCGGAGAGGGCAAAACCCAGGGTGCGTACTCGCGGAGGGGCCCAGGCTCCCACACAGTGAACGGGGGTTCCGAAGGCGTCAAGACCTTCGAGGGGACGGGAGGGATGGGGAAGGGTCAGCACCTCCACCCGCACGCCGCGACGACGGAGGACGGCGGATAGACGCGCGACCTGCTGCTCCGCACCGCCGAGCTCGGGGGGAAAACGCTGAAGCACCATCAGAACACCGAGGGGACGCTCCACTGCCGTCGTCTGTACCATGCGCCATACTCCCACAAAATGAATCACACACACATAACGGGGTCAAGGGGCCCGCCGGCCCCTTGTGGGTGAGTTTGAGAGGGCAACGCCCTCTCAA
>JBJTQF010000326.1:0-5274 GCA_046075485.1 Myxococcota bacterium
ACGCTGATGTTCAGTCAAGCGGAGTTCTATTCGGCTACTCTGAGCAAGCGAACGCAGGAAGCTATGCGTACCCGAGTAGCAGACGGATGGTGGGTGACGAGTGTTCCCTACGGATATCGTTGCGTCAAGAAGGAGGGGGATAAGGGGAATGGACGGTTGGTGATCCATCCTCAAGAGGCAGAAATTGTGAGAAAAGTCTTTGCGCTTTTCTGCGAGGGCTGGGGCAGGATAAAGATTCTAAAGAAGCTGAATGCGGAACTGCACGCACTTCAGAATCAGGCAGATCCGCCGGGTCTATTGAGCGAAGATGCGGTACGTTTGATTCGATTGCGCCCTCTCTATACTGGGGTCATCTATTTCGGAGCTAAGTCGCGAAAGCTCTCACCAGCAGAGGCTGATATGTTCGAGAATCCTGAGTGGCGCATCGTCTCAGATGAAGTATTTCAGTGCGCTCAAAACAGCTTGAAACCTTCAAGTGCTGAGAGATTTCGGCGACGCTCTGAGCCCTGCACATTGAGCGGAGGTTTCATAAGCTGCGGCTATTGTGGTGCCTCATGTGTGAGGACGGCAAGCGGGCTTCGGTGTGTGAAGGCGCGCAATTCATAGGGCTGTAGTGCGCGTGGTGTCTCGCATAAAGTGTTGGATAGTATTGTAAGAGAGAGTCTGAAGCAGCTCCTTTACCATCCAACGGTGGCTCATGCCATTGAGAGTGCATGGGAACAGAAACAATTGGCGATACGAGATTCGTCTGCCGCGAAGCAACTGACGGCGGAGCTGGCCGCCCAAGCACGGATGTTGGAAAGTATGAAGAGTTGCGGACTGCCAGAGGATCTGATTGAGAAAAGCACGCAGGCACTGAAGCAGCAGGAGCAACGGCTTCGAGCGAGACTTGCGCTGCCCATCGCACCGCTGGAGACGACGGTAGCACATACGCTTGCGGAGTCGTTGGAGGGACTCCCACTGACCGTGTCCCGAGACCTTTTGCGCATTCTACAGTTTCGAGGGCAATTGAAAGCAAGGGCGTTCGATGTGTATGTTACACTGCCGGAGGGACTTTTTAGTAGGGGGGAGAAGTTTCCAAATCTGGGTGCAGGGGACCCCTGCACCCCATTTTGTTTTTGTTGAGAGGGCGTTGCTTTTACAAACTATCCCGTCAGTATGGCTGGAGCATCCGCAAGCGAGACGGTTTATGGGGTAGCGACGCAGCGAAAGCCTGTGGTGGCTACTTTGGCCCAGCGTGCGGAGCTGGTGCGATCCGGAGCCCGCTGACCGCCGGAACACTCACTATAGCTGCCGTAGCTAACCCCTCGATGAACTCGGTAGGCACCGTCATTGCTAGGCCCCTGCGGATTGGTGTCGGGGGACTTGACATAATAGTCGCTGCTATAGGTATCCATGACCCACTCGGTGAGGTTTCCGCTCATGTCGTAGGCTCCATAGGGTGAGATGCCCTTGGTATAACTCCCTACCGGCGTTGTCATCGACTCGCAGCCGCACGCATTTCTGAAGGTGCAATCGGGTGTCGCATTGCCCCAGGGATACTTCCGCCCATCCGTGCCGCGAGCGCCCTTCTCCCACTCAGCCTCTGTGGGCAGGCGCTTACCCACGAACTTACAGTATTGATTTGCCCCATACCAATTTACACAGTTCATGGGATGATTCAGGCGGTCTGGATAACCCATGTTGCAGTACTGGTTCCGGCCCTTTTCGTCATAATAAGATTTGCTGCAACCACCTGCCGTGACACAAGCTTCAAACGCGGAGACCGTGACCTCGAAGATGTCCAGATAGTAAGCATCCAGGGTGATCTGACGCATGGGTGATTCATCGTAGCTCATATAGTCCGGTGCGGCTGTCGTCGAGTATCCCAGCGCACCGGGCTGGCACGACGGCGAGGTGAATTCGTTGCAGGATCCGCGCCAAAATGCCCCGGCTGGCACCAAGACCATCCCCTCTCGATGCGACATGTCCAACGTGTCCTCGCCGCGTCGCTCATCACCATCAGGGTCTATCGCTTCGCTTTTGGTCACCGAGGTCTGACCGAGCAGCATCAGCGGTACCCAGAAATACAATACCATGCGCATGAGTGGAATCATTTCGTCCTCCGCCTGAAAAAAAGTGACTGCATGGCGTACTCCGTGAATGATGGAGCCGCCTCTTCAAATACCGGACCCGTGCCAGCCCCCCAAAGCAGGAGCTCATCAGCTCCTTGAGGGACTCGACCCGAGCGGTGGCGGGCAGCATGTAGTGTCGATCTTCCCGACAAGGACCGGCGGGATGAAAGAATCGTTCCATGCGTGGCCTCCCTCTCCCGTGGGCTCGGGCGCGCCCGTATGGGGGAGTGAATACGCATGCGGTGCTCCATCGCCAGCAAAATGGGCGCGCGCAGGCGTGCAATCGACCCGGAGCGACGTGTCAGTGCGTGTTAAATCAACTCGGGATCTCTGAGAGCGGTCATCTTGAGCGATGGCATGCTTTGAAACCGTATCCCTCCAGCCAGGTCCATTCATTCCCGTGGCTCAAAGGCAGGCATCGTCAGGTAGGTTCCAGAGCGTTGGTGAGATCGTTCCACCCAATAGGGCGGCTGCGCTACCGGTTATACCGGTGTTGGCGGGACTGAGGGGGTCCTGGTTCGCAAAAATGAGCGCTGCCTGTCACCCAGATATTGTGTTGTCTTTTGGACCCGTCGTTACAATGTCTCCTGAACCAGGTATTTTTTCACGGTGCGCCAGTCCAGTCCGGAGATCTCTCCCACCTTCGCCAGCGAGCCATGCAGTTGAAACAAGTGCTGGCAGTACCGAGCGGTGAGCTGCGCGGCGGTCAGCTCACCGCTCTTCACCCGCGCCAGCCACCCATCCTCATCCTTCACCTTTACACCGCCCCCTTCGTATTCCCCCCGGACCAGCATCCGTCGGATGCACTGCTCCAGCTCTCGAACGTTCCCGGGCCAAGGATACTGAGAACCCAGTTGTTTTAGAATGGCGTTGCACAGCTCCTCCGCTTTCTCCGCATCATCGTGGCCGAGGATCGCACGCAGGCGATGGCGCACCAGCTCCAGCAGCTCCGCAGGCGCTTCCTGAATACGCTGGCGGAGCGGCGGCAGAACGATCTCATCCGAACAGAGCCGATAGTAAAAATCGTCTCGAAAGGCACCGCGTCGTCGCATCGCCCCCAGATCTCGGTTGCTGGCGGCCAAAATACGCCCGGAAAAACGCTGCCGCGTGTGCGAACCGACCGGGATAAACTGCCGATTTTGCAACACATCCAGGAGCTTGATCTGAATGGGCACCGAGACTTCCCCCAGCTCATCCAGAAAGATCGCACCATAGGCATTGCAGCGCGCCAGCACCCCTCGATGCTGATGGATGGCCCCCGTAAATGCACCCTTCTCGTGTCCAAAGAGCTCCGACTCAATCAAGCTCTCGGGAAATTGGGAGAGGTTGATCGACAAAAAGCTGCTGGCAAAACTCACCGCAAAGCAGCCTTGCTCCATCAGAAACGGAATATACCCTGAGCGACCCAGCGCAGCCGCTGCAGCCCCCTTGCCCGTCCCCGTCTCACCCAGGAGCATCGTGGAAAAATCCTCCATACGCTCCAGGAGATGATCCCGGTAAAACATCACCTGGCGGGTAAAGAGACTGTTCCACAACGACTGCTTCAGCGCCATCATACATGGTGACGAACCTGTCAGCTCTTGGTCAATGAAGTAAAAAGCACGCCGTAGCTGAAAGAAAAAACCAAAGTAACGCACACTGTCTGGCTCACTAAAACCATACGCCTGCAAGAGCTGAAGCCCAGACTCCGCAAATGGAACCTTGAGCGGGCGTTCGGGAGACTGCAACTGCTTCAGAATGTGCGCATCAAAAGGCTGCATCATTCGATGGAAGCCATCAAACAAAAATGTCAGCTCCAAGAGCTGGCGATCTTCTCCTTCGTAACACGCCAAGCGCCCCACCCGTCGCTGCTGGAGACCCTCCACAAAACGACGCACTTCATCCGCCACCTCGTGAAATAAGGCATGGCGAGACACCGGTCTGAGCTCGTCCGCAATGGCCCGGTCCATCAGGAGACGTCGCTCGCCAAAATGATTGGCAAGGCTGGCTTGGGCCACCAGACGACAAAACGCACGCTCAGCGGGGAGAAGGGTAAACATAGACATACATTCCTTGTAGGTCAATTCGACAAAAAATGTCGGTCAAGTCACAACCGCGATGCCCATATTACGATGAGGACTCCTGCGCGTCCACACGAGAGCGCATGTACATGCTGCAAAAATACAGCCTGATTTTAAGGAGTTCCATGTCTTCAGAGCAGATGACATCTGCCCCTGTACCAGCTTGAAAGGTATGTTGAGATATTCACAGGCGCAGGCACAGTTCTTGACACTGTAGAGACGCAGATTGATAAGGCTGCCGCGCAGCCCCCATCGCAAGCCCACGTCGCTCCGGGAGGTCCAGGGCGACCACGCCTGCTCAGCACAAGGATGTGTCCATGTATACGAAGTCTTTCACCGCTCTGATGTTGGTGCTTGGTCCCACCCTGGTACAAGACTGTGGCCCCACGGAACCGGATACCGACTGGGATGATGTGGTAGACAGCGCGGATAACTGCTCCAGTGTGTACAATCCGGCCCAGGCAGATGAGGATGGGGACGGTACAGGCGACGCCTGCGATGCTCAGACGCCTTATCACGGGCTCAACTTTGGCGGATGTTACCGCTCCGACTACGAAGACATGATGAACGGCTGGAGCGAGACCATCACGCTGACCATGAGCAGCCGAACCAGCTTCCGCATCGAGATGGACAATCACGCTTCTTGGGTAGAGATCGGACCAGGCACCTCAAACGGAGACTTCATCTGGTTCTACGGCATCGAGAGTGGTATGGACTTGGCAACCAAGACCACGGCAGAGCTGCAAGGGACAGATACAGATGGAGACGGCGATGTGGACTCCGCCACCGGACCCGTTCAGATTCTGCGCTGCGAAGGCACCCAGTGTAATACCACCGACGTAGACTATTATGACTATGTGGATACGATTCTGTCGTTTAAGCGTATCGACGACACCAACTGCCTGTAAATGACGCGCTCTCAACTCACCAGCGGCGCACCAAAAAACAATACACGGGTCAAGGGATGGAATCCCTTGCTGGTGAGTCTGAGAGGACAGCGTCCTCTCAGCTTAAACAATACACGGGTCAAGGGATGGAATCCCTTGCTGGTGAGTCTGAGAGGACAGCGTCCTCTCAGCTTAAAAGCCGCTTGGAAAGCG
>JBJTQF010000327.1:0-58427 GCA_046075485.1 Myxococcota bacterium
GGGCAGCCGCCCCTGGACCCGTTTTGTGGGTTTAGAGGGTGATGCCGTGTTGGTTCAACAGGGCGATAAAGGCATCTTCATCCAACATGTGTACCCCCAGCTCCGCCGCTTTAGTCGCCTTCGACCCCGCATCCGCCCCCACCACCACAAAATCCGTCTTCTTACTCACCGATCCCGCCACTTTCGCCCCCAAGCTCATCAGCTTATCCCCCGCCTGGTCTCGCGAGAGCTTCATCAAGCTCCCCGTCAACACGACGGTCTTTCCCGCCAGTGGTTTAGGCCCCTGCTCCACCACCTTCACTTCCTCCACCGCCGGATCCGCCGCCTTCACCCCCGCGCCCGCCAAGCGGGTCAGCATATCCCGATTCCCTTCCTGCTTAAAAAACCGGGCAATACTCTCCGCCACCACCGGCCCCACATCCGGCACAGCGGTTAACGTCGCAACATCCGCTTCATGCAGCTTCCCGATCCCCCCAAAATGCCCCGCGAGGGTCTGAGCAGTCCGCTCGCCGACATGAAAGATCCCCAGCGCAAACAACAAACGCGCCAGGGGCTGGCCCTTACTCCCCTGAATCGCCTTCACGATATTTTCTGCCGATTTTTCGGCCATACGCTCCAGGGCGGCCAGCGCCTTCACATCCAGCTTATAAAGGTCCGCCAGGTCTTTCACCACCCCTTTATCGACAAGCTGCTCCACCAGCTTATCCCCCAATCCATCAATATCCATCGCGCGACGTTGCGCGAAATGCAGCAGGCTCCCTTTCAGCCGTGCCGGACAGACGGTGTTGGTACAGCGTAAAACCGCCTCCCCTTCCGACCGCTCCAGCTCCGAGCTACACACCGGACAACAAGAAGGCATCTCAAAAACACGCTCCGAGCCGTCTCGACGTTCCGGCACCACCCGCACCACCTCTGGAATGACCTCTCCCGCTCGCCGCACCACCACCCAATCTCCGATGCGGATGTCTTTTCGCCGGAGCTCATCCTCGTTGTGGAGGGTGGCACGACTGACCTCCACCCCTCCGACCTGCACCGGCTCCAGCTCCGCCACAGGCGTCACCGCTCCCGTGCGCCCCACCTGGATCACGATGTTACGCAAGCGCGTGGAGACCTCCGCCGAGGGGTACTTAAACGCCACCGCCCAACGAGGCGAGCGCGCCACATTCCCCAGCCGCTGCTGCAACGCCCACCGATCCACCTTGATCACGATGCCATCCACATCAAACGGCAGGTTGTGACGCCCCTGTTCAAACCGATCAATCCGCTCGAGCACCGGGTCGATGCCACTCACCCGCTCGATGCCCGGAGGCAGTGCAAACCCCCACCCCTGGAGCGTGGTAAAAAAGTCGTGCTCCCCCTCAAACGAGGTGCCCTCGATACTGCCCGCGCTGTGGGCAAAAAAGCGCAGGGGACGAGATGCCGACACCTTCGGATCGAGCTGGCGCACCGCTCCCGCCGATGCATTCCGGGGGTTGGCATAGGGCTCGAGCCCTTGCTGGAGCCGCTTTTCGTTCATGGCGCGGAACTCGTCATTGCGCATATAGACCTCACCGCGCACGGTGAGCAGGGGTGGAATGGGGCGAGTATTTTGCCCTCCCCGATTTTCCAGTCGAGTGGGAATCGAGCCGATGGTGAGCACCGTGTGCGTGACATTTTCGCCGACCTCACCGTTGCCGCGTGTGGAGCCGACCACGAGGCGGCCTTGTTCGTAGACCAGCTCGAGGGCCAGCCCGTCGATCTTGGGGGCGAGGGTATATTCGATGGGCGCGGCGGAGTCTAGGAGCTTGCGGAGGCGGGCATCGAACTCGTGCATTTCTTCGGGGGAGAAGGCATTGGCGAGGCTGAGCATGGGAGTACGATGTTCGTAGCGTTCAAACCCGGCGAGGGGTTCACCCCCGACCCGCATGGTGGGGGAGTCATTTTCTTTGAGGTCGGGGAATTGAGCCTCGAGGCGCTCGAGCTCGCGGAAGAGGGTGTCATACTCTGCATCGGAGATGATGGGATGATCGAGGACATAATAGCGGTGGCTGTGTTCGCGCAGCGCAGACGAGAGGGTCAGCATGCGGGACTTCGCGGTGTCACGATCCATGAGGAGCTCCAGAAGAAGAAGTAAAAGCGGGGGGCCGGGAAAGGCGCAGGAATACTTTAAGGGATGCGGCAAAAAATCGCGTCATTTTTTTTATCAACGCAAATCAGGGCTTGACAATGAGGATCGGGGATTTATAATAGGGCCATCCATCCGCGTAAAACGCGCAGGCTCATATTGAGTCACCAGCTTCAGCATTCCGAATCGAATTCCTGTAGATACCAGACTTGCACAGAAGCCTTCAAGAAAATGACGTTTGAGAGCAGAACGTCTGAGAACGCACCGGCAGGACTGGACCTCGAGCATCTTCTGAGAGAAGAGCGCGACAGAGACAAAGCAGAGAGTATGAAGTCGTGGATTGCTGTAGTGTCGCCTGTGGATCGTGGAAGAGTTTCCGGGAAGCTCCTAGCGCGGAGTGTTTCCGGTATGATCGGGCAGCGATTTCAGCCTTGAAGCCCCGAAGAAGCTGTCCAAGTGCGCTGAGCCAGGCAATCAGGAACCAGCAAGAGCGCGAGTTGAGGTAAAAATGGGCCTCAAGCCATACATGATCTCGGCGGAAGTTCATCTTTCGTCGCCCTGTACGGCTTCCCCCTCCCCCGCCAAAGAGCAGCCAACCCCCAGTCACCCACGAAGAGAGAGAAAATGACACTCAATCTGAAGGAACTCAAGCAGAAGAAGATCAACGATCTGACCGCCATCGCCAAGCGGATGCGCGTCGAGAATGCCAGCAGCTTGCGGAAGCAGGAGCTGATTTTTGCCATCCTGCAAGCGCAGGCAGAGAAAAACGGCGTCATCTTTGGTGAAGGCGTGCTGGAGTGCCTCCCCGACGGCTTCGGCTTCTTGAGAGCTCCCGACTACAACTACCTGCCGGGTCCAGACGATATTTACGTCTCTCCCTCGCAGATTCGCCGTTTTAACCTGCGCACCGGCGATACCGTCAGCGGCCAGATCCGTCCTCCCAAGGATTCCGAGCGTTATTTTGCCTTGCTCAAGGTGGAATCCATCAACTACGAAGATCCAGATGTCGCCCGCGACAAGGTGCTCTTCGACAACCTGACCCCGCTTTATCCTGAGCAGCGGCTGCGGCTTGAGCATTCCCCGACCAACCTCTCGACCCGCATCATGGACATGATGACGCCGATTGGAAAAGGTCAGCGTGGTTTGATCGTGGCCCCGCCCCGCACCGGTAAGACCATTTTGCTCCAGAACCTCGCCAACGCCATCACCCACAATCACCCCGAAGTGATCTTGATTGTGCTGCTGATCGACGAGCGCCCGGAAGAAGTGACCGACATGCAGCGCAACGTCAACGCCGAGGTCATTTCCTCGACCTTCGACGAGCCGGCCAGCCGTCACGTGCAGGTCGCCGAGATGGTGATCGAGAAGGCCAAACGACTGGTGGAGCACAAAAAAGACGTGGTGATCCTGCTGGACTCCATTACCCGTCTCGCCCGTGCCTATAATACCGTCGTGCCGCCCTCTGGCAAGATCCTCTCCGGTGGTGTGGACTCCAACGCCCTGCATCGTCCGAAGCGCTTTTTTGGTGCCGCCCGTAACGTCGAAGAGGGAGGCAGCTTGACGATCATCGGCACCGCCCTGATCGACACCGGCTCTCGAATGGACGAAGTGATCTTCGAAGAGTTTAAGGGCACCGGTAACATGGAAATCCACCTGGATCGGCGTCTGGTGGAGAAGCGCATCTACCCGGCCATCGACATCAACAAGTCGGGAACCCGCAAGGAAGAGCTCCTGCTGGATGGGGATACCCTCAATAAGCTGTGGGTGCTCCGCAAGGTGCTCAGCCCGCTCAACAGCATCGACTCTATGGAGTTCCTCATCGATAAGTTCCAGCGCACGAAGGACAATGCGGACTTCTTGGCCGCCATGAACAGTTGATCGTGCTGCTCAAAGCCCGCCTGAGATCAGGGTGTACGGAAAAAACTTGTCACAGGTGGGCTTTCCGTGTATTTTGTGACCCCGTTTTATCTCCGATCCGGGGCCTCGAGGCGCAATCTCGCCCTCGTATCCCCCCAGGATCCAAGCCGATGCAGGAACGACGACCATGAAGAAGGGTATTCATCCGAACTATGAAGAGTCCGTGATCCAGTGCGTGTGCGGAAACCGCGTCATCACCCGCTCCACCAAGAAGGTGATCCACGTGGAAATCTGCTCCAACTGCCATCCGTTCTTCACCGGAAAGCAGAAGCTGATCGACACCGCAGGCCGTGTGGAACGCTTCATGAAGCGTTACAACAAGACCGCGTAACCTGCTCGCCCTTTGGGGCGCTGTGGGATCCTCGAAGGGCTGTGAAATCGTTCGCAAGCAATGACTTGTGGAGGTTTCTCAGCCCTTTTCCGTATGGGCAGATGCCAAAAACCTTGACCTCAGCGCGTCGGCCCGGATGCACAATATCCCTTCTCAGGAGGCAAACGTGAGTGACATGACCGTCGGTGGCCAAGCGGTGATGGAAGGGGTGATGATGCGGACCCCTCACGCCTTTACCGTGGCGGTGCGCGCTCCAGATGGATCCATTGTGCTGAAAGATGAGCAGTGGCGTTCGTTGTGGGAGCAGCATACATTCCTGCGATGGCCATTTTTTCGAGGCACCGTGGTCATGGTGGAAGCGTTGGTGAATGGACTTCAAGCCTTGACCTTCGCCGCCAACGTGGTCGCGCCCGAGGAGGAGACTCAACCCACCGACGACGCCCCGATGAGCAATGTGCAGCTTGGCTTGACCCTGGCCTCCTCCTTTTTGATGGCGATGGGCATGTTTGTGGTCTTGCCCCATGCGCTGACCTACGCGCTGGGCTGGCTGGTGGGCGGAGACCTGCTGTCCCCCGATGGGCTGCTGTTTCATGCCGTAGATGGCGTCTTTAAGCTCCTGCTTTTTGTGGGTTATATTGCCGCCATCTCGATGATTGAGGACATTCGCCGTGTCTTTCAGTATCACGGGGCGGAGCACAAGTCGGTGTATGCTTACGAGGCGGGCGTTCCGCTGACGGTGGAGAATGCGCGGCGATTTTCGACCTTACATCCTCGTTGTGGCACCTCCTTCTTGATGTTTGTGATGCTGGTGAGCATCTTTCTGTTTTCGGCGGTCTTTCCGCTGCTGGTGCCGAAGCTGGAGGGCATGCCGATGTTGCTCTCAAACCTCCTGATGATTGTGATCAAGCTGCCTCTGATGTTACCCGTGGCGGGGATCGCTTACGAGGCGATTCGATTCAGCGGGCGATTCCCGAATCAGCCGGTGCTGCGTCTGATCTCCCGTCCGGGGATTTGGATGCAAAACTTGACCACCCGCGAGCCGACGGACGATCAGCTCGAGGTGGCGCTCACGGCGATGAAGCGGGCGCTTGAGCGAGAATCGGCCTGGCAGCAGGCTCATGGAGCGGTTCCGGTGACTTCGGCGGCGGCCTCGTAGCGTTTTTCCTGCCTGACGTGGCTCTGACGAGCCCGCTCCACTTCGTTCCTACCGGCTTTTTTCCGTGTTTCGGAGGATAAAACAGTGTTTGATCGACTTCAAGGCGTGGAGGCGAAGTTTGAGCGGCTGACGGCTCAGCTTGCCGACCCGAGTGTGGCAGGAAATGCGGCACGTTTTCGGGAGGTCTCCCGGGAGCATGCGGAGCTGGAGCCCGTGGTCTCCGCGTATCGGGCCTATCGTCAGGCGCAGGCGGAGCTGGAGGAAGCACGAGGTCTGCTCCGCGACGATGACCCGGAGATGCGTGCGGTGGCCAAAGAAGAAGTCGCCAGGCTGGATCAGCAGCTCGAGCTGTTGACCCTCTCCTTACGCAAGCTCCTGCTTCCGAAGGATCCAAATGACGCCAAAAACATCTTGGTGGAGATTCGAGCGGGCACGGGTGGGGAGGAGGCTGCATTATTTGCGGCGGATCTCTTTCGCATGTACGCTCGTTTTGTGGAGCGACAGGGCTGGAAGCTGGACATCCTGAGCCAAAGTTTTGCGGAGGCCGGGGGCATCAAAGAAGTTATTGCCTTGATTGAGGGCAAAAACGTCTACAGCCGCCTAAAGTACGAAGCGGGGGTGCATCGGGTGCAGCGGGTGCCTGCAACAGAGGCTCAGGGCCGGATCCACACCTCGGCGGTCACGGTGGCAGTCTTGCCAGAGGCCGAGGACGTTGAGGTCCACGTCGATGAGCGCGAGCTGCACATTGACGTGTTTCGTTCGTCGGGTCCGGGAGGGCAGAGTGTGAACACCACGGACTCAGCGGTGCGGGTGACGCATCTTCCGTCCGGGCTGGTGGTGGTCTGTCAGGACGAGAAGAGCCAGCTCAAAAACAAGGCAAAGGCGCTGAAGGTGTTGAAGGCGCGCCTGCTCGAGCGGGAGCAGCAGAAGGCGGCGGCGGAGGTGGCTCAGTCTCGAAAGGCGATGGTGGGCACGGGGGATCGTTCAGAGCGCATTCGGACCTATAATTTCCCGCAAGGCCGGATAACAGATCATCGGATCGGTCTCACCCTCTATCAGCTTGACGCCTTCATTCAAGGGGAGATCGGTGAGGTGCTCGACGCGCTCGCCGCCCATTTTGAGGCGGAGCTGCTGAAGGCGCAGGAGGAGCTGTGAGCGCAAGCACGACTCAAAATCCGGGGGAGTGGACGGTGCTCAAGCTGCTGACCACCACGACGGAGTTCTTCAAAAAAAAGGGGATTCCTTCGGCCCGGCTGGATGCGGAGCTGCTGATGGCGGAGACGCTCAGGTGCTCGCGGGTGCAGCTCTATACGCGCTTTGATCAGCCCCTCACGCCGGAGGAGCTGGTGACGGTGCGAGGGCTGGTCACTCGGCGAGGCGCGCGTGAGCCGGTGGCATACCTGCTCGGTCGGAAGGAGTTCTGGAGCCTGGACTTTGTGGTGGGCCCTGGGGTGCTGGTGCCTCGTCCCGATACGGAAATTCTGGTGGAGGAGGCCATTAAGCTGCTCGGAGGCGCTCGCCTGCGTAAGCCGGAACGGAAGGCGCTTCCCTGGAATGCGGAGGTTATGGCGCTCGCGGAAAAAGCGCGTGAGGAGGCGGCGACGGCGAAGGCGACGGAAGGAGCAGGGCAGGAGAAGGTGATCCAGCTTGAGACGGAAGGGCTCGAGCCGGCAGAAGTGCCTGGGGGCGCGGGTGTGCTCGGAGGGCCGGAGCGACCAGGAGGCCAGGCGGAGCATGTCGTTGGAGGGCTGGAGCGTAAGCCGGGAGGAAAGGATTCAACGCCGGTGTTGAATGACGAGCCTCGGCTGGTGCTGGATCTCTGTACGGGCTCGGGGATTATTCCGATTGTGCTGGCGCGAGAGACCGGGGCGCGCTGTGTGGGGGTGGATGTCTCGACGGAGGCGCTGGAGTTTGCACGTAAGAATGCGGAACGACATGCGCCGTCGGGAGCGGTGGCGCTGCTGCAAGGAGATCTGTTTGCGCCGGTGCCAAAGCGGTTTCTGGGACGGTTTGACCTGCTGACGTCGAATCCACCGTATATCCCGAAGAAGGTGCTGGAGACACTGGAGCCGGAGATCCATAAACATGAACCAGCCCTCGCGCTGTTGGGGGGAGATGATGGCTTGAGCTTTTATCGTCGCTTGGCGGTGGAGGTGAAGGCGTGGGTGAAACCGGGGGGATGGGTGCTGTTTGAGGTGGGAACGGCGCGACAGGGGGAGGCTGTGGTGGGGTTGCTCAACGCTGCTGGATTGACGGGGGGGGTGCTGTTGAAGGACTTGGCGCAACAGGTGCGGGTGGTCAAAGTTCAAATACCCCGCTCCTAACCAAAACGGGGTGCAGGGGGCCGCCGCCCCCTGCTGGGATAGTTTGAAAGGGCAAAGCCCTTTCAATAAAGAGAAAGCCGCTTTCTAAGCGGCTTTTTAAGCTGAAAGGACGCTGTCCTTTCAGACTTTCCTGCAAGGGATTCCATCCCTTGACCCGTGTTTTGTTTTTTTTGCACTGCTTTTTTGTACTGCTTTTTTTGCAAAGAGGGCGCTGCCCTCTCTGCACGCTCCCGCAAGGGATTCCATCCCTTGACCCGTGTTTTGTTTTTTGTGAAGGGGTTATACGTTATGATAGCCCTCAGCGTCTAGCAATCTTACACATCATTGTATACGTTCTGGGGTCTTCATTCGATGGTCGCCACCTTTTCTCCCGTGTGTCCTCTTCCCCCGCTAGAATCCGAATGTATCCTCCTCGCCCACGGAGGGGGTGGACAGCTCTCCGCTCAGCTCCTCGAGCGTCTGATCCTCCCCCTCTTCCACAACCCCTTCTTATCACCCGCCCATGACGGGGCCTATCTCCCCGCGCTCGTGGGTCCGCTGGCCTTTTCCACCGACGCCCATGTGGTCTCCCCCCTCTTTTTCCCCGGCGGAGATCTGGGCACCCTCGCCCTCTACGGCACCATCAACGACCTGGCCATGTGTGGAGCACGCGCCCGATATCTCTCCCTCTCCCTGATCCTCGAAGAAGGGCTTCCCCTGCTGCATCTCGAGCGCATCCTGCGTCATTTTGCCGAAGCAGCACGCGCCCTGGGAGTCATGGTCGTCACCGGTGACACCAAAGTGGTCGAACGAGGCCGAGCAGAGGGACTCTACCTCAGTGTCAGCGGCATCGGAGAGGTCTTTCTCTCCCCCCCTCCCCTGCCACAGCGGATTCAACCCGGCGACCGGGTGATGCTCAGCGGCGATCTGGGACGTCACGGCGTGGCCCTCATGCTCGCGCGAGCTGACTTAGGACTCGACCTACCCCTCGAGAGTGACTGTGCCCCGCTGCTCGACCCCATTCTGGCCTTGCACCAAGCGCAAGTTGAGGTACATTGCCTGCGCGACATTACCCGGGGTGGATTGGTGGCCATCCTGAGCGAGCTGGCTGAAGCCTCCAACACCCAGCTCCTCATCCACGAGCAGCACCTGCTCATCTCAGACGAAGTCCAGGCGGCCTGCGAGCTGCTGGGGCTCGACCCGCTGAGTGTGGCCTGCGAAGGTCGTTTTGTGGCCGTGGTGCCAGAAGCGGCGGTATCATCCGCGCTCCACGCGCTCCAGCAATGCTCGGTGAGCCAACAGGCAGCGGTGATCGGCGAAGTCCTGCCCACTTCGGGAGTGGCGGGACAACCCCGCTTGCTGCTGCGCACCTCCCTGGGCACCGAACGGCGGCTGGAGCGTCCGCTGAGTGATCCGCTGCCTCGTATTTGTTAGCCCTCTTGAGACCCTGATCGACTGCCTTCCGCGCGAGACAGGGTCGGAGACGTTGTATGAACTGGTCCTCCCTCTCTCCAGAAGCTCGAGAACAGGCCCTTCAAGCCCTGATGCCTCGTTTTGACTCGGTACAAGCCGCTGAGCGTGAAGCCGCGCTGCGGGAGCTCATCGGCTTACGAGGCGACGAGCCCATTCGTCTGGCCATCCGCTTGGGAGGTGACCCCGAGCCCTCCGTGCGGACCCTCGCCCAAGACGTGCGACGCACCCTCCAGAACGATACTGAGTGGTTCGGCAGCGGTGAGAGCCTGCGCATGGACATTCCGCCACGTCTGCTCACCCCTCAAGAAGAAGAACAGGCCACACGCCGCATGTGGATTCTGTGGACGGTGGGAGGACTGATGACGGTCTCAACCCTCTTCATCCGCGAGCACTTGGGGATGACCCTGGCGCCGCTGTTTGGCTCCTTTGTGATCACGCTGGCACTGCTGTATTGGACCCGTAAGCTCAGACAAGATCCGCCGAGCTCCGGCTGGGTCTTCTTCGACCTGTCTAAACAAGAAGTGCTGCTTGAGCGCATCCAGGGGGAGCAGCTCCACCGAGAGACCCATGCTTTTTCGACCGTGAAGGGGCTCAACCTGCGACGAGAGACCCGCCAGCTCTACCCCGATGAGCCGCCCGAGGTGCATTATCAGCTCGAGCTGGAGCTTCACAACGGCATTCAGCAGCTTTTGACCCGCACCGAGGCGCTGGTGACGGCTCAAGCCATGCGTCAGCGCCTTCAAGAATATACGGACCTGCCGCTGGGCCCTGCGGTTTAGTTTCCTTTTACCCGCTCCATTTTGGTAAGCTCCCTCTAAAAATGCCGCACGCCTGACGCAGCGAGTGCCTCGAGTCTGCACTTGTGCCATTTTGGCTTGAGCCCTTTTGGCTTGAGCCCTTTTCGCTTGAGCCCTTTTCGCTTGAGCCCTCTGCGCAGGCGCTCGCACGGGAGGCCCCGGTGATCGAGATTCACGACGTTCATAAGCGGTTTGGGCACCATCCAGCAGTGGACGGGGTGAGCCTTAACATTCCTGCCGGGCAGATTTTTGGCATTATTGGTCCTAATGGTGCTGGGAAGTCTACCCTCTTCCGCATGATCTGCCAGATCATCCTGCCCGATGCCGGTCATATTGAGGTCTTTGGTGCCCGCGACGAGCTGGGCATCAAACGACAGATTGGCTATCTCCCCGAAGAACACCGGCTTTACGAACATCTGAAGACGCTGGACTATCTCCATCATTTTTGTGACCTGATGGGCGTGCCGCGTCGAGAAGGCAACCAGGCGCTGGAGCTGGTGGGGCTCAGCCACAAGGCGCACGATAAGATCTCAAAGCTCTCCAAAGGGATGCGGCAGAAAGTGGCCTTTGCACGGACCCTCCTGGGAGATCCCCCGGTGTTGATCCTCGACGAGCCGATGTATGGGCTGGACCCTCACACCACCTCGGAGATGCGAGGCTGGATCGTGCAAGCCTCCAAGCGGAAGGTGGTGGTGCTGTCGTCCCACAACCTCCACGAAGCGGAGCGGGTCTGTGAGACCGTCGCCATCCTTCACAAAGGGAAAGTGGCAGCGGTGGGAACACCTCGGATGCTCATCCAGAAGCTCAAACAAGAGCACGTCCTGGAGGTGGGCTTTCGAGGTGAACGAGGCCCTCTCGAGCGTGCCGTGGCGAGTTTACCCTTGAGCCGTCCGGCGGTGTTCGCCGAGACCTCGGTGGACCTGTATTTTCCGCGCAAGCTGGAGCCCTACGAGATCCTTCAGCGGCTGCTCGAGGTGGTGCAGCGAGCGCCCGAACAAATCTCGGTCACAGGGATTTCTCCGCGAGAGCCGACGCTCGAGGACGTCTTCCTGGCCGTCACCGGAGAAAAGTTCGCCAGTGCGGACGAAGCGGGAGCGGCTGCCGGTGCCACCTCCTCCGAGGAGGTTCCCACATGAGCTTCTTGCTGCTGGGAGAAATCCGTCGTGTCTTTCGGGCGGAGCTCTTGAGGCATCTGCGGGTGGCACCGGGCTCCACGTTGATGGCCACCCTGGTCTTTCCGTTTGTGACCATCTTGGCGCTCAATACCTTGCCGCGTGTGCAGTCGGCGGGGCTCTTTCAGCTTCAGCGGGCAGCGTGGAGCCTCGAGACCTTCGAGCTGCCGCCGACCGAGCAGTCGGAGGTGCATGAAGCGCCGACGCCCTTGCCTCCCCCCTTATCCCCTGCGCTGGGACTGAAGCCGCCGCCGCCCCTTCCGCCGCTGCTGACGCCGGACGATGCGGTGCGTCCCTGGCTGGATGCGCTCTCGAAGCAGCCATTTTATAAGCTCGAGCAGGTGTCGGATGCGCGGGTGCGCTTCGAGCGGGAGGAAGTGGGGCTGGCCTTAGTGCTCAAGGTGGGGGTGGAGCAGCAGACGCCTCGCACGCTCGAGCTGGAGGTGTTGAGGCGACATGATTTTTTCTCCAGCCTGTTTATGGACCAGGTGCGGCGGGTGGAGCAGCAGCTCCTGAGTGCGGAGCGGCAGCGGCTCCCGGGGGCGTTGATCTCGGCGGAGAGTCAGGAGGAGCAGGTGGCGCGAGAGGGGCGCTCGGGGTTAACGCAGGTCGCTCCTTTTTTGCTGCTGGGGTTTGCGTGGTTTTTTCTGACGGTAGGGGCCACCGACGCTTTTGTGGTGGAGCGTGAGCGGCGTACTCTGGAGACCTTACTGTCTGCGCCGCTGTCTCGGCTGGGATTGGCGTGGGGGAAGGTATTGTTTGTGGTGTTTCAGACGGCGTTGCCGCAGCTCTCGGGGGCGCTGGCGTTTGTGGTGTTGGGATTCAGTCCGTGGGTGTTGAGTGTGGTGGCGTTGTTGGTGGCCCTGCTGGTGCCGGCGGGGGTGCTGATTTTCTGGTACTACCGGGACTTGGACAATGCAATGGCGGTGGGCTGGCGAAATGGTCTGATGTTTATGCTGGGCTTTCCGATGCTGATCTTGACCGACGACGTGATTGGAACGCTCTCGCCGCTGTACCATCTGGGGAAGGCGCTGGAGGGGCCACCTCCGGCGGCGTTTTTTGGTGCTTGGTGGGGGGTAACGGCGGCGCTCATCGGGCTGAGCATCTTGTGGATGCCGCGTCTGGCTCGGAGGTGGGTGGCATGAGGCAAGGAGCTGCCGGTCATCGGGTGATGTTCCGTTTGGCGCTGCGGGATGCGGGTGAGATTTTGCGGTCGCGGACCTATCTGGGGCTGTTTTTTGCGCCGCTGTTGCTGGTGGGGTTGTTGGGACTGCTGGTCTTGGTGGTGACGGCCATGCTGGTGGCGGTTCAGTTGGCGACTCCTGCTCAGGAGGGCTCTCCGCTGGGGCACGATAAGATCGCGGTGGTGTTGGAGGCGACGGATTATCCGCGTCGAGTGCCGTATATGGAGGAGCTGGTGCAGTTCTTGCGGGAGGAGCCACCGGCGCCACCGGAGGAAGCACGGCTGTTTCGGCGCTTTGTGCGCTTCCTGAGTGCTGCGCGGGAGGCATCGGAGGGGAGCTCCGCGACGGGGGAAGGTGCAGGAGCGGTGTCGGCAGGAGCGGTGTCGGCAGGAGCTGTTTCACCTGGAGCTGTTTCGGCTGGAGAAGGAGGGGGGGTGCCTGCGGAGGAGCTGGGATCGTTGCTCACGCTGGAGGTGATCACGGATCAGGCGTGGAGCCGGGTCAAGCAGCAGGTGCCGGGAACCTATGATGTGGCGTTGCGTCTCGAGCCTGCGCGGGATGGCTCGTTGAGGTACGAGCTTGAGCAGGAGCCGGGCTTGCTCTACAGTCGTTTGATGGCGCGTCGAGTGCAGAGTCGGCTGGAAGCGTTTAACCTGGAGCGGGGCAAGAATGCGCCTCGGCAGCTTCGGGAGGTGCGGGTGGTGGAGCGTCGGGTGGGGGCTCCGGACTTGTGGGGGGTGAAGGCGTTGTTGTTGCTGGGGGCGTTTGGGCTGGCTTTCACGTATCACAGTGTGGGGGTGCAGTCGGTGGCGGGTGTGTTGGCGGGAGAGCGGGATGCGCGAACGCTCGACACGCTGCTGTCGTTGCCGATCACGCGGCGACAGATCTTGTATGGGAAGTTGCTGGGGTTGCTGTTGACGTCGGCGCTGCCGACGTTGTTCTGGAGTGGGGTGTTGTGGGTGCCGATGGCGTTGCTGTTTGGGGTGACGTTGCCATATGGTCCGCTGTGTGTCCTGCTGGTGAGCCTGCTGGCGCTGTTGATGGCGAGTGGTTGTGCGGTGTCGGCGGCGAGTCCTGATGTGATGAGTGCTAAAAATCGGCTGGGCATGACCAATTTGATCAGCTTGATGGCGGGGGGGGGATTGTTGGGCCTGCCTGCGAGTATGTGGCCGGTGGGATGGCATCCGGTGTCGTTGTTGCTGACGGCGCTGAGTGGAAGCTGGAGTGCTTGGACGGTGCTGTTGGTGCTCTCGGTGGGGTGTTGGGGGATGGCGGCGGTGATTTTGGAGCTGGGGTTGTGGGGATGGAAACGCTTGGCCTGACGTCCTCTCCGCTTAAAATAGAAGTACAAAAAAACAATACACGGGTCAAGGGATGGAATCCCTTGCTGGAGAGTCTGAGAGGACAGCGTCCTCTCAGCTTAAACAAAACACGGGTCAAGGGATGGAATCCCTTGCTGGAGAGTCTGAGAGGACAGCGTCCTCTCAGCTTAAAAGCCGCTTAGAAAGCGGCTTTTCTTCTTTATTGAAAGGGCTTTGCCCTTTCAAACTATCCCAGCAGGGGGCGGCGGCCCCCCGGCACCCCGTTTTGTTGAGAGGACAGCGTCCTCTTTTCAGAAACATCCCCCCTGTAGCTGATTCCAAGCTGCTCAGAAGAATCTGAATCCTGCCTTATTTTTGCGTAACCCTTCTCGTGTTGTCCCGTGTCCAATCCTCCATGAAGCCCATAAACGGTGCCCATAAACGGTGCCCATAAACTGTGCCCATAGACCGAGGAGGGCAGCGCATGCATTTTCTCACGTCCAGCTTGGTGGAGAAGGCGAGACCCGCCTCGTGGTGGCATCTGGTCTCCCAACTTCCTCGACGCCGCTGGCTGACTGGAGGGGTGATCTTTTACCTCCTCGTGTTGGGTCACACAGGATGCAGTGGTGTCTCCGACGACTCACCAACCCTCGAGCCCAGCCTAGAGCCCACCCCGACCCTCGAGGTGACGGTGGAGGTGAGAGCGCCTCAGCTCCTGCCGGATGTCGAGCCTCGTCCTTTTGCGCTCGAGTCCACGGTCACGGTGGGCAACTACTCCTTCGGCGTGGCCTATATGGGCACGGAGGCGGGGCTTTTCCGTCTCGATCAGACCCTTGACGAAGGCAGCAGCCGCCTAGAGGTCTATGCCGGGGAGACCTCCCAGACGCCGATCTTACACATTCGTCACTTGGCGCGTCGCACCGAGGGCCTGCTGGTCCTGGCCGATGAGGGGCTCTACTATACCCAACAAGGTGCGCTCTTCCGTTCGCCGCTCAGCGAGCTGCTCGAGCCGTCAAGCCTCAACGGGCTGGTGTCGGTGGGCGAGGGGACACAAGAGCAGGTCTATTTTGCGGCGTCCGAAGGTCTCCTGCGCTGGAAGAACGATCAGCTTGAGTGGCTGACACTCTCGGGTCTCACCCCTCCGCTGGAGCAGGTGGCGGCCAATCTCTCCACCTTGTGGGTGGTGGCGGCGGAGGGACTGGCGGAGGTCTCACTCAGCACCGGTGAGGTGCGGCTTTTGGCGGAGCACATCCAGCAGCCGACGCAGCTTGTGATGTACGATCAGCAGCTCTTTGTGGCCAGTGAGCAGGGGCTGTGGGAGCGCCACTCGGGAGCAGCTTGGACGTTACACACCCTCTCAGGGAGTAGTCCCGGAATTCCAGTTAAGCAGGTTGCGTTCGACGCCAATGGCAGGGTGCTCGCGCTCACCGAGCAGGGGCTCTTTCGCTTGACCCTCTTGACCTCCGAAGGCCCCTCCCTGGAACGGCTGGCTTCTCCAGAGCAAGTCCATGATGCATCAACCCTGTCGATCAATGGCATCGGAGATATGTGGCTGGGAGCAGGGCAGCAGCTCATCCAGCTCCCGCTGGGGACTCCGATTGGTTTTGAAGCACAGATCTCACCTATTTTTGCGCAACAGTGTGCATACTGCCATGCCGATGGCAGTGCTGCGCCCAAGCATGACTTTACTCAATACGATGAGGTGATGGCGATGGTCGATGACATCCTTCAGCGCATCTATACCGGCAATATGCCATCGGGGGGAGCCTTCCCCACCGAACAATTAGAAGTGATCGTACAGTGGGAAGATGGAGGACTGATGCCATGAGCATGGGAATAAAACGCTACCTCCTATTGGGTGGACTCGGGCTAAGCGCCGGAGCTGCTCTGCTCAGTGGATGGAGTGGAGGCTTTCGCTGGCCCATCGAGCACTCAGATGCCGCGATGATATCCACACTTCAGACACGCGCTGAAGCAAAATCTGTCACACAGGTGAAGGACTCATCCGCTGCATCTCAGAGCATGCATCTTCCGATGGCAAGCCACACGGCGAGCGCGGAGCTGTGTTCAGGAGTCGCGCAGGCATACGCACACACGCAGGGATCCACGCACACACACACGCGGGCAGGCGCTGACTCCGGTGCATTTTCTAGTACAGACAAAACGAAGACCTGTGGTCAAAACAATCGCACTTCAACTTCGGCAGATGCGAGTGAAGACTGCACCACCCCTCAGACGCTGGATAAGTATCGTCTTGCACGTCGTCTGTCATTAGATCTGCGGGGATTTCCGCCCACCTATGAAGAATATCAGCAGCTTGACGCACTCGATGAGGTGCCCGAAAATTGGGTAGATGCTTACATAAGCTCAGATGCCTATCGTCTCCAGATGCGACGGTATCACGAATCTCTGCTCTGGACAAATCCGAGTGGCGCGCAGCTCGTGGACATCAACATTCGATTGGTGCCCGTGCGGACTCAGACCGAAGCAGGGCAGGTGGAGCTGTGGGCGATCCTTGGAAATGGACGCCGTAATCTGTATCGAGGCAATCAGCAGGCCATCTGTGGCAACTACGAACAGACGGAGTATAAATCCGATGGAACGCCCGTCACACGTACCGTCACCGATGCCAATGGAAACACCTATCAGCAGGATGGCTATGTGCCGGTAAAACCCTATTGGGATCCCAGCTTGACCCTCAAGGTGTGCGCATTTGAAGCCCAGACCGCTGCTCGAGGTCTACGAGCGGCCTGTGATACCCGCGATGGAAAAAATGACATCGCGTGTGGCTGTGGTCCCGAGCTCCGCTGGTGTTTTGGTCAGACCACTCAAAACGAGGTGTGGGTGAGCATGCGTGAGCAGGTCGGACGGGCCATCGATAAGGTGACCACCGGACAAACACCGTATACCGACCTGCTGCTGGGCACTCAGATCGACTATGATGGGAAGCTCGAGTTCTGGCATCAGCATCTGTCCAATATGGTGGCCGTCAATCGACTGGTGCCGGATCAAGGGCCGGGTGATGCCTCCCTCCCGGCGGAGCCAAACTATCGAGACACAAGCTGGCGCACGTACGAAAGAAGCGGTCAACACGCAGGCATCTTGACCATGCCGGGTTATTCACTCCGCTTTATGACCAACCGAGCGAGGGCCAATCGTTTCCGCATCGCCTTCACGGGACAGTATTTTGTCCCCCCCAGCCAGACCGAAAATCCGGCCACAGATGGTTGTGCGGAGTCTTCCGGGGATCTCACCCAGCAGTGTACGTGCCGCTCCTGCCATCAGGTGCTGGAGCCCCTGGCCGCACATTTTGGAGTGGTGGCCGAAGCGGGATCGCGGCTGATGTCGGATTTTGCACCGTATAATGCCGGCTGTGATCCTCGCGCCGATGCGGATGGCAATTTGCCTGCAAGCTGTGCGCGCTTTTATGAGACCAACCCCTCGGCGCTCAACCCCGGCTGGCTCTATACTCATCAGTATGCCATGCTCGAACAAGGCAATCACGTCAACACTGGGCTGGATGACGCTTTACACCGTGCCATTGCTGCCAACCTTGCCAGTGGTCCGGCAGGACTGGCGGAGGAAGTCATCTCCACCGGGCAGCTGGCACCCACCACGGTATCGTATCTCTTCGAGCACCTGATGCGGCGTCCGCTCGACCTGGATCCGTCCAGTTCCACTTCGGAGCTGAGCTTACTCAACACCCTCAGCGCCGAGTTTGCGGAAGACTATGACTTCAAAAAGCTGGTGCGGCGGATGGTGCTGCTGCCCCAATATCGGAGGGTCGGCCCATGATGCAGTCTCTACCCCTTGAAGAACGGATGGAGATCCCCATGCGAAGCTGGATAATGGCCTTTGCGCTTGTGGGGCTGGCTTTGGGTACCTGGGGAGGCTGCTCCGGGACGCCCTCTGAGAGCAGTCCAACCCCTTCAGAGTCCCCCGATGGTGGCATCGATGCCAGTCCCGCCGGTGAAGGGTCTCTCGAGGACGATCAAGCCGCCACGCTCACCCAAGCTCGAGGCACTCGCAGGCTCTCGGTGGATCAGCTCGAGGCGACGCTGCCGGTGATCGCCGGTTCCGATCAGAACGGAGCCAGCATCACCTGGACCTATTCTGTGCGCGGAACGCCACTCGCCGCGACCGATGATCGAGCACTCGGTAAGACGCTGGGACGACCTGATTATGTCTCGGTGACGGCAGAACCGGCTAAACCGGATATGTTGTACGTCAAGTTTATGGACGATATGGCCCGGGATGTCTGCGCCAAAATGCTCAGTGCGGATCTGGCACGCTCCAATCCTTCGTCACGCACGCTGGTACGTTTTGCATCGACGTCAGAGGTGGGAGACTCAGCGGCAATTCGGGAGAACCTCCGCTATCTGCGGCTGCGCTTCTGGGGGGATAAGGTGACGGATGATGCCCGTTTGGCACCCGAGCAGTCCCTCTTTGAACAAGCGGTGGCCACGGCGGCTGCGGCAGGTCAATCCAGCGGCGAGCAGGCGCAAGCAGGCTGGAAAGCAGTCTGTGTGGGCATGTTAAACGCACCCGCTTTTCATCTCTACTGAGGAGGCCCTCCATGAGCTCAACTTCGACAGGTGGATCTAAGCTGGAATCGATGTCCAGACGGCGGTTTTTTCAGTGGGTGGGAGCGGCTTCGGCGGCTTTTGCGGCGCATGAGCTGTGGCCGTCCTTCGCGCAAGGACGCGCGCGTATGCGGATGAGCGGGCAGGCGAGCGGGCAGGCACAGGATCCCCTCTACTTTATCCATGTGACGTTTGAGGGAGGCTGGGATCAGCTCCTCAGCCTGGATCCCCGAGACAATACGCTCTACCAAGACGCGGGAGGGGTGATCTATCCGGCGTATCACCTCCAAGCGCCCAACAACCCCGACTTTAACAGCTTGCTGAGTGCCAATCCATCCGGATTGATTAAACCGTCTGGCTCCAATATCACCTTTGGGCCAGCGGTGGGACGGCTGGGAGAAGGCACGCTCTATCAGGATCTGTGTGTGCTGCGAGGGGTGAATATGGGCACACTCACCCATGAGGTGGGTCGGCGCTACTTCTTGACGGGCAAGTTTCCACGAGGGCTGGCAGCCAATGGCTCGGCGCTGGCGTCCGAGCTGGCCCATCAGGTGGGAGATTTTACCCTCATCCCGAACCTGGCGGTGGGCACGGAGACCTACAACGAAGGGCTCGAGTCGTGGGCATCAGGGCTGGTGGTGCAGGGATATCCCGATCTCCAGACGGTGTTGACGCCGCTCGGCACGGCCCTTCCCGCTGAGACAGCGGCGGCGGTGGAGCTGTATCTGCAACACACCGGGCCACGCTGTGAGTATGAGCTGCTCAACCATCAAGGGCAGGTCTCTCAATATCTGGCCAGCCGGGTCAAGGCGGTCAATATGGTGGCAGAAAATGTGGGAAGTCTGTTTGCGTTCACCACCACACCTTCCACGCCGGAGATGCAGGCGCTCTATGAGGCATTCCACATCTCGGGAAGCAATAATCAGATCAATACGCTGCTGGCGGGAGCGCCGGGAAGGGCGATGCTCGCGGCGCAGGCGCTCACGAACGGGGTGGCGCAAGGAGTGGCCATCAAGCTGGCGGATGGCATCGATCACCATGATGATACGTATTTAACCGATCATTTTGCAGCGATTAAGGCCGGGTTTGATGCACTGGCAGATCTGATCGTGTACCTGCAACAGACGATACATCCTCAGACGGGGAAGTCGTACTGGCAACACACCGCGCTGCTGGTGAGCTCTGATTTTGCGCGCACACCCAATTTGAATGCGCGCAGTGGGCGTGATCATCACCTCTCGGCGTCGTGTCTGGTGGCGGGGCCCGGCATTCGTGGCAATCAGGTGATCGGTGCCACGGATGAGCGCAGTTTTGAAGGGCAAGGGGTGGAGCTCAACACCGGTGCCGTGGTCGGCTCAAATGGGGTGGTGCTGAGACCTCCCGATATCCAGGCGACGTTGTTGGAAGGGCTGGGGCTCTCGTGGTCTCATCTGTCAAACCAGTCGCCTCAGCTCATCGGGGCGATGCTGAAGGGGTGAGGGAAAGGCACGGGCGGAGCAGCATTCGGAGGGCTTCGGCCACGGATGAAACGCGGATGAAGAAGGGGAGAGAAGGGGAGAAAGAGAAAGAAAGAGGGGGAGAAGGGCAGGCACATGCTCCCCCACCCCTCACCAGACGCTCAGGCCAGATCAAAGAGCAATAACTCGGAGGCAAAAGCACTCGCTTGTCCTTCGACCGTTAGCTTTTCGCCCCCCACCAACGCCACCGCATCCCCCGCTTGGAGCTGCTCTCCGTTGATCCGCACACCGCCGCGAGCCACATGCAGCCAGCCAAAACGCTGCGGCTGAACTTGATAGTCGAGTGTATGACCCGGCGTCAGAATGGATGCATACAGGTTGGCATCCTGATGAATGGTCACAGAGCCGTCCCGCCCATCTTGAGATGCCACCAAACGCAGCTTCCCTTGCCGCTCATCGACGGAGTAAGACTTCTGCTCATATCCCGGAGCATATCCACGACGGTCGGGCAGAATCCAGATCTGCAACAGATGCGTTTCTTCGTCCTGTTTGGCATTAAACTCGCTATGAGTAACACCCGTTCCAGCCGACATCCGCTGCACTTCTCCCGGCAGGATCGTCGAGCCATTCCCCATGCTGTCTTTATGCGCAACTGCACCCGCCATCACATACGTAATGATCTCCATGTCGTTGTGCGGATGGGTTCCAAAGCCCATCTTGGCTGCAATCCGATCATCGTTGATCACACGCAGCGCACGGAATCCCATCCGCTGAGGATTGTAATAGTTCGCAAATGAAAATGTATGATAACTCTTCAACCAACCGTGATCGGCAAAACCACGCTCTTCAGAACGAAGGATCTGCATACCAGCTCCCTTCAAGTGTTTGGTGGGTGCAGTGACAAGACGCTACGATAGAATACCCATAGACTGGATGGTGATGCCATCCGAGCTGCTATGAGAGAGAATAAACACGGAATCTGAAAAAGAAAGGGGAGGGATTATTCGGAGACGTCGAAGGCAAGCAGGGAAGCAGAGACCGGTTCATAACACGGACGACGAGCATCACAACAGTCAGGCTCGGCAGGGCGATCATCCAGACCCGTCGGGGTCATGGTGTGCAGACACCAGTAACTCTCGGCAGGCAAGGTCCGCTCCAAGTAACGCAGCCCAAGCGCATCCGAGATGTAAAACATCTTGGTACGCAGATGTCGGCACGGAATGGGTCGCTCTGAGCTCATGGATTCATCTCTCATGCCAGCCCTCCTGCGGCGAGCAAGGCTTGCTCCACCAGTGTCTTGGTTGCGTTGATCTTCCAGGCGTTGTCACTGAGGGCTTTGGCTCCCGCCACGGCTTCGGTCGCCACTTGGGCCGCGAGGGTGGTGGTGAGTGCCTTGCCTTTGAGCAAGTTCTCTGCACTGGTGGGTCGCCACGGAATCGGGGCCACCGCGCCCATCACAATCCGCACGTCAGAGACCACACCACCACTGACGATCAGCCGCACCGCCACTTCCGACATGGCCCAGTCGAAGGCTTCTTTCTGACGCAGCTTGACATACGCCTGCGTCATCCCGGTGACCGGTGCAGGGATCTCCACCGAGGTGATCACTTCGCCTGCCGCCAGGGTCGTCTCTTTTTTGGGATCCACACTCGGGCCCTGATACAACCCCGAGAGCGCAAGCTGACGTGTCCCCGTGGCGCTGGTCAGGTTCAGCTTCGCATCCAACGCCAGCAGCGCAATCGAAGGACTCGAGGCAGTGACCGCATAACATGGACCTCCGCCCAAGATCGCCAAGTAATGATTCTCACCCAGCACCGCCGGACAGCCGGAGCCTCCCTTTTTCAGACAAGCGGCTTCCTCCTTGCGGAAGTACCAGCAGCGAGGCCGTTGCAGCAAGTTTCCGCCCAGGGTGGCCATGTTGCGAATCTGAGGGGTCGCAGCGCCAGAAGCGGCATCGACCAGTGCCTTCGCCCCCGAGGAGGACAGCACACTCGAGCCCGCCAGCTCCGCCAGGGTCACACGAGCACCAATGCGCAAAACCCCCGTGCTGAGCTTCTCAATCTGGTTGAGCCCAGACACACCCGAGAGTGCCACCAGCACCTCCGGCTCCAGCAGATGCTCTTTCATCAGATCGAGCAGATCCACCCCTCCGGCGAGAAGCTGACGATTACTCCCAGCGGTCATAAGCTGTGCGGCTTCTGTTGCCGTGGTTGCTTTGACGTATGCAAAGTTCTTCATTCCTGACCTCCTGCGCCTGCGAGACGTGTACGCTTGGAAGCGGTGCGCGCGGTGGGCAAGGTGCCCAGGGATTGCAAAACCCGTGCCGGGGTGATGGGCAGCTCATACACTCGAGCGCCCGTGGCATGGTAGACCGCATTGGCAATGGCCGCCGCTGTGGGAATAATGGGTGCTTCTCCCAAACCCACCGCGCCGACGTAGGTGCCGCCGGTGCTATAGTCGAGCACTTGCACTTCGATGGCAGGCATGTCTTTGCTGCCGCCAATCTTGTACCCCTCGAGGTTGGCGTTGAGCATGAATCCCAGATTCCGCTCCATGATGCGCTCTTCAAAGAGGGCGTAGTTCATGCCCTGGATCACCCCGCCATAGGTTTGGCTCTCGGCGGTGAGCAGGTTCATGATACGTCCAGCGTTGTGAATGGCCAGCACGCGGACCACCCGCACTTTTCCGGAGCGGATATCCACCTCCACCTCGGCGAAGTGGACGCCCGTCACGGTGTCTTGCTGGAACTTATACTGATCCGAGCGAGTCCCCACGTATTTGGTGGCGCTGGTCAGGTAAGTACAAGCGGTGGCCCAGGTCATGCTCTTGCCGTTGGGTGCGGAGATGGTGCCGTTGGCGAACACCAGCTCGGAAGCAGTCGCTCCCAAGACCGGTGCGACCAGCGCAGCAATGCCCAAACGAGCGTTCTCTCCGGCCTGCCGTCCAGCGGGGGAGAGACTGGGGGTGACGGTACTGCCTCCCGAGAGGGGACCGTAGGGCAGGTTGGTATCACCCATCTGCACATCAATCTGATCCGGTGAGAGGCCCAGCTCTTCTGCCGCCAGCATGGCCAGCATGGTCTTGGTGCCGGTGCCGATGTCCTGGCCTCCGTTTTGCACCAACACTTTCCCGTTGGGGGAGACCGTACACCACACCTCACAGCCGGGCTGTCCGCCGTTGGTCCAGGTGCAGCTTGCCACGCCCATGCCTCGCTTGAGCGGGCCAGTGGAGGCACCAGGGGTCTTCACCCGGGTGTACCAGCCGAATTTCTCCGCCCCTCGTTTGAACTGCTCTCGCCGGATGGAGTAGCTGTCGTTTTTGAGCCGCATGTCCACGGGATCGAGCCCCAGCTTATAGGCCAGCTCATCGATGGCGCTCTCGAGCGAGAAGGTGCCTTGAGGATGTCCGGGAGCGCGCATGGCCGCCGCAGGGCCGCAGTTGGTGTAGACCTGGGTCTCTTCGGTGCGGTAGTTGGGGATGGTGTATTGTCCTCGTGCGGGAGAGGCAAAGCCGGAGCCGTTTCCGATGCCAGCGGTGCCATATCCCGAGACTTGGATGGCGGTTAAGGTGCCATCGGCTTTTGCGCCGAGCTTGACCTGCTGGATAGAGTCCGGTCGATTGCCGGTGGCGAGGTGCTCTTCTTTCCGGTCCAGCACGTAACGCACCGGCTGCCCGGTCATGCGTGCCAGCTCAGCGGCGGCCAAGCCATAACTGCCCAGCCCCACCTTCGAGCCGAAGCCGCCTCCGATATAGTCGGAGTAGACCCGCACATTTTCTTTGGGCAGCCCATACTTATCCATCAGATCACTCTGGACGCCGAAGGTGCCTTGAGTAGAGATCCAACACTCCACCTTCACGCTGTCGAGCCAGCGCACCACCGCACCGTGGGTCTCCATCGGGGAGTGGGTCTGCACTTGGGTGCGATAGCCTCGCTCGACGATCTGAGTGGCTTCGGAGAAACCCTGGGTGATATTGCCTTTTTCGCTGACTCGAGGGGTTCCGACGTTGCTCCGGTCATCGTACACTTGAGGGGCACCGGAGGCGATGGCATCCTCAATGGTGACCACCGCTGGATAGACGGTGTAGCTGACCTTCATGGCGCGTGCGGCATCGCGGGCTTGAGCCAGGGTATCGGCGGCGATCACGGCCACTTCATCCCCCGCATAGCGGATGCGCTTGCCGACGTAGGTGAGCACACCTCGTACCCCCGGCAGGCCGGTGAGTGCGGAGGCGTCGATGCTGTTGACGCTGGCGGACGCATGAGGACTGCGCACGGCCACCGCGTGTAACATCCCGGGAAGCTGGATATCACAGGCATATTTGGCCTGCCCGGTGACTTTGGCATACCCATCTTTGCGCTCGACTCGCGTGCCGATGATGGCGCGAGGGGTATTCTGACCGTAGCGGCTGTTGCTGCTTCCGGCGGCGTCTGCTCGCTGATCGGCCTGGGCGCGTGAGTCCTCGTGTGTGTGTGTGTGGGCGCGGGTGGGCGCGTCGAGGGAATCTGCTTGTGTGTCAAGTGCTTCCTGAGCGTCGAGGGCCTCTTCTTGAGCGTCGAGGGCACGCTCGAGGGCTTCTCTTGGAGTCAAAATTCCGGCCATGTTCAACCTCCCTTCAGGCGAGCGGCAGCCGCCAGTGTAGCCTGAAAGACCCGGGGATATGTTCCGCAGCGGCACAGATTGCCTGCGGTGGCGGCTTGCACATCACTCTCTGTTGCGTTGAGATTGGTGTTGAGCAAGGCTTTGCAGGACATGACCATGCCGGGGGTGCAGAATCCACACTGGAGCGCGTCGTATTCGACGAAGCAGTCTTGAACGGGGTCGAGCACGCCTCCGACTGCCAGTCCTTCGATGGTGGTGACGGAGCGTCCGGCGGCTTCGATGGCCAGGGTGGTACAGGAGTAGACGGCTTTTCCATCGAGGTGGACGGTGCAGGCACCGCAGGCTGCACGATCACAGCCCAGCTTGGTGCCGGTGAGCCCGAGCTGGTAGCGCAGGACTTCGTTGAGGGTGGCGCGCGGCTCGACGGTGGTGTTGAGGTTTTGGCCGTTGACCGTTAAGGTGATGGCGAGGCTGGTCACGGGGGTGGCGGCCTGAGCAGCCATGCTCTGGCTGGTATGCTCGGGCAGCTCATCGGTGACTTCAAAGCTGCCGTTGTCGGCACATCCGGTTAACGCTCCCGCCAGTGGGATGGTTCCCAGCAGCGTGGAGGTATCTTTTAGGAACTCACGGCGACTATAGCCGGGTGGAGATTGGGATTCGCTCACGAAAGGCCCTCCTACATGGCTCTGAGCATGGCGCGGAATGGAGGTGCGGCGGGATTCCCGGACGGGATGCCGCTTCCCCGAAGACTGCCATGCATACGGTGGCATCATGTGGATGTGATGTGCAAGGTAAAGATGCACGTTCGTATGACCACCCGGTCAGATTTTTGTAAACCTGCGAAGCAATTCACGCCTCTCGACACGCCACACTTGGCGCTGCCGGGGGCTTATGGTATGGTGTCTCACCTTTTTTGAGGCATCTTGAGCCCTTATCGAGGGGGCGCAGCGAACGAATGCAGGCAACCGCAGGAGGAGATGGTGGACACCACACAGGTGATGCTCAACTCGGAGATTTCCGGGATTCTCACGGGAAACAGCCCGTTTTACAACCAGCGGCTCTCGGACTCGTACAAACACTTCTTTCACCTGGCCAATCAGGGACGTGACCGGCTCTTTTTTGCCTCCGCCGAGGACTTTCAGCCAGACGGCTCGGTGAGAGGGCACTGGGTGCCAAGTGAGCGCGGCTGGCAGCCGGTGGCGGAACCGCTCAAGGCGGGGTTTATCTTCGACAAGCTGGGGGGAGATCATCCGCTCTTTCGCTCGGTGATTCATCGGGCCATGCAGCTCCGCATCCCGATCTTTGGGCACTATGGGCTCAACCAGTTTACCGGCGATAAGTGGGCCTGTTACGAGATCTTCCCTCAGGAGCACGCGCTCACCCGCATGGTCGAGCCCAACCGCGAGACGGTGGAGCACCAGCTCGACGCCTTCTTTGAGCTGATGGATGAGGTCTACGCTCAGCACGACAATGTGGCGGTGATCAAACCACGCTGGGGTTGGGAGAGCCGAGGGCTCTATCTGCTCAAGCGTGAAGGCAAAGAAGTGCGGGTCTTTACGTTGGCGGGGCAGGTGGTGAGTGACCATCGGCATCTGCTGCACATCCTGGATGAGATGGTGAAGACTCCGTATATCATCCAGGCGTATGTGAATGTGTCGCAGGGCATCCCGGAGCTGGGGTTGCAGACGGCGCGGCACGACGCACGTTTTATCTTCTCGATTGTGGAGCCGGGCACAGCGGTGTACTTTCAAGCGTATGTCAAGACCCCAAATGGGATGCTGTATTATCCGCTGGAGGCGTTTCCGTCCCGGGCGCTGGCCTTGCTCGAGAAGGTGGCCGATAAGCTCGCCCATATGTTCCCCTATGGGATCTTCTCGGTGGACATCATGCGGGATGTGAGTGGTGGCTGGTATCTGACCGAGCTCAACGATCAAGTGGGTTTTAACATCGATTTTGACAGCCCACGAGATGTACGTGGGGTGACAGACTTGATGCAGCGATATCTCACTGAGATGCGCACCATGCGCGCCAACCTGCACCTGCCTCAGTATCAATCGGCGATGTAGTCTGCAAAGCCAGAGGCGTCTCACACGCCCTTGTTGACATGAACGCCTCCCCCGCTATACTGCATTATTTCTGATGGTCTCTACGAGACACGCTCAGCGGAGGGTGTCTCTTTCACCTTCACGGAGAGAGTCACACCCATGAGCAGGAAGAGGGTTGTTGTTACCGGTGTTGGCATGATCAACGCCGTTGGTCTGCATGTCGAAGAAGGCTTCAGCAACATGATGGCGGGAAAGTCAGGCGCTCGCCCGATCCGCTTTTTTGATGCATCCGATATCCCGACCCGTTTTGCCTGTGAGCCTCCCGAGGGCTTCGAGGCGCTGCTGAAGAAATACAGCAACCGTCGTTTTATCAGCCAGACGCTGAAGTTTTCACAGTTCGGTTATGTGGCCGTCCAGCAGATGCTCGAAGATTACCCCGTCGATTTTGATAAGGTGGATCGAGAGCGGGTGGGCGTGCCGATGGGGGTCTCGGGAGCCGGGGTTTATGGGGATCCCGCCAATACGTGGGCCATCGTGCGCTGCATGTCGAACGCATTTCCGGCGTGGGTCACCATGAAATATGGTCTCTCGGGGCCATCGTTTGTGGTCTCAACCGCCTGTGCGTCCAGTGCAGACTCCATCGCCACCGCATATCGCATGATCCAATCCGATGAGCTGGATATGGCCATCACGGGCGGAGCGGATGCCACCGTCACCCACGACTGTGTGAAGAGCTTCAACTCGGTGATGGCCCTCTCGGAGCGAAACAACGCCCCGGAAAAAGCCAGCCGTCCTTTCGACCGCGACCGCGACGGTTTTGTGATGGGCGAAGGGGCAGGGGTGCTCATCCTCGAGGAGCTCGAGCACGCCAAAAAGCGCGGCGCGAAGATCTTGGCCGAGATGCTCGGGTTTGCGTCATACTCCGAAGCGGCCAACATCGTCGCCCCCAAAGAGGGAGGCGCTGGCATGATCGTCACCATGCGGCGGGCGCTCAAGAATGCCAATGTCTCACCCGACGAGGTGGATTATATCAGCGCACATGGCACCTCCACCAAGCAGAACGATCAGTGTGAAGCGCTCGCCATTCGGGAAGTGTTTGGCAAGCGTAAGCTGATGATCAGCTCGCAGAAGTCGATGGTGGGTCATTGTATCGGCGCTGCGGGTGGCATCGAGACGGTCACCACGGTGTTGACGCTCAACCGGAATCTTGTGACGCCCACCATCAACTTGGACAACGTCGAGCCCGGCTTCGAGGACATGGACTTTGTACCCAATGAGGGCCGCGAAGCACCTGTCCATATGGCGGTCTCCAACTCCTTCGCATTTGGTGGCCACAACTGCTCGCTGGTGTTCAAGAAGTACGAGGCTTGAGCAAGCAGAGCTGAGCCCGGACGTTTATCGATTCGGGTGGGGTGTAGAAGGAGGGGCGTTCACGTCCCTCCTTTTTTTGTGAACGGGGAGGGGAGGGCGTCATCCGAACCTGCTCCGCTGCTGTTGTGTGATGCCACCCTTGCGCTTAATGCCTGCGGGCAGTCGGAAAATGTCAGGCACATCCACTTTGCCAGTGGTCTGACGGATTTCGATCACACCGATATCTCCCATGAACTTGAGAAGCGCCTCAAACGCAGAACGTGCCCTCAGATCCGAGCTCAGCAACCAGGGTGGCCTTTTGGCTTCGGGAGTCTTGTTTCTGAGACGTTCCATAAGCTGGTCGGCGTGTTCCCACTGATCCAACATCTCACCCGGCAAGCAGGGCACCAGCAGACCGCGCAGAGCGTCCAATGCAGGGGGAACCCAGGGGTAGTCTTCCTGGAGATCCTCTACCCGGTTTCTCGACGCATGCCTCACCCCTTCATGGATGCCATTTTTGTCAATGGCTTGCTCGACTGGCTCCGGTCGAGCTTCTGCGGCATACTTCAGGGCACGCAAAAAGGAGCGGGGAGAGACCTGGTTTCGCGCGTCCGCAAGGTGTGTAAAGAGCCAAGTATAGGGTCGCCCACTCCTCATGGCGCCCAGATACTGACCCGCCAGCACGGCAAAGACCTTGTGTTGCTGTTCTTCATCCTCCATGAGGCTGCGGGGTAAGTTTCCATCCGAAGCGGACAAATGGACACGCTCTAGGACGTTGTTAAATGCCTCGGGCTCCGCCTGAAGAAGGCGGGTATATAACAGGCCAAACAGATCCGTGTTCCGCCAGTCAAGGACTACTTTTTCGCCCTTGATTTTTGAAGCGTCAGGGAACGCAAAGAGGCCATCGTCCGCATAGTGGTCCGGACGCATAAAGATCTTGACCCTCAACGCTCGATAGCTCTTGAATGCCAGAGCGAGGCGCAAGATCCCCCGGGTCAGCTCGGCACGCTGGGTCAGCTCGTCTGCCAATTGTTCTAGTTGGTCAAAGACAAAAATGAGCTTTCCCTTTGTCTCATGCAGCTTAGCATCGGCGGTGCGTAACAGCTCTCGCACCTGCTCTGGCTCGCGCTGCACCCACTCCACACAGGCTTGACGTGTCTCAGGCACCTTCCGCTCAATCCGTTGAGCGATGTGGGGAAGAACCACGGCGCGCCAAATATGCTCTGTGCTGAAGCCCCGGTTGACCAGATTCGCCAGCTCGTCCCGGCTGATGCCGATGGCGCCCTCTCCGTCAACAAATCCGAACTCCACCACAAAGTCCCCCAGATCATGGCGTGAGGACCGCAGGGTGTCGGCAATGCGTTTTCGGGCGTTTGGATCTACCAGGGCACTGGCCCAGTAGCTTTTGCCCATCCCACGATTGCCGATGACGAGCGAGCGATCCGGATCCAGGGCCGCTGCATGGGAGGAAGGGAAATAGATCTCATCGACTGAAAGGGCCTGCTGCGGGGTATGGGATTCCAGAGGCGGGAAAGCAGCCATGACCGCACGCAGAGCCGCCAGATTTGAAGTCCAAAGGTTCATGAAGATCTCTCCCAACCCAGCAGACGCCAGCTTCGTGTTAGAAAGGCCCCAAACGGTCCTCCGTACACTTCAGCCTGGAGCACCGTGCCATCGTCCAGCGGACTGAAGGCGTCGTAGTCAGGGTGAAAGGTGATGTGAGTCGCGTCGTGTGGAATATCGAGACCGGACTCATGTAAGCCAAAGCTGAACACAGGCTCCAGCTTTTCTTTGTCTTCTTCCTGTTCATATAAGGTCTCAAGACAGAGCTCATATAGCTTTTCGCGGAACAACAAGCGACGTTTTCCGGCGGTTGGGGCCTTGCTGTGGACAAAAGTGAGACGTGTTCGCCAGTCCTCTTCGGATGTCGGTTGAGGAACCCCCAATGAGCTTACCAGGTGGGACAGCACGTATCGATAGCCCATAAAGGTCTGAGGTTGATCCACTCCGAAGAGGAGCAACTTACGAGCCCCGAGGCTCAGCCATGTCCCAGCGGTGAGCTCCGCCAGGCCCGCCCGGGCATCGATGAGGACCACATCAGACTCAAAATAGGCCACAAACCGGTCTACCATCCGGCGAAGCTGAGTCGCAACCGAAAGGCGACCCTCCTGCCCCACATCTTCGATCAGGCCACGCGAGAGCTTGGCAATCATATTCTCTGGATGTGCATCCGTCTCCCGACCAACGGCTGGGAGCACTCGAATCTCGCCCTGTGCAAAGTGGCTGATCCCCACAAAATCGGATAACTCGTCGTCTTGAATGGGATTTAAGCCATCCTCTACCAGATAGTCCAGAGCCCCATAGCGCGGCCTACGATCATCAGAGGCTTGGTTGCTCAGGAGGGTGGTGCTCAGACCCGGTGCTTCCAGATCCAGGTCCATGCATAAGACCCGTTTTCCAGCCTGTGCGAGATCCATCGCCAGAACAGCCAGCGCGGTGGTTCTACCAACCCCCCCCTTGAGAGAGCCGAAGACCAGACGAGGCGGCCCGGGTGGTGGGGGGGCCAGATCGGACAACCAGTCAGCCCCTACAATGCGCCGTTCTACGAGCCGAACGGGCTCCAAGCGCTCCCCCACCCAAACGAAAACTTCTCGGGGTGATGCGGCCTGAATGCTTGGAAAGAGGGCAGAAGGCAGGACTGGCTCCGGCAAGGCGTAGGCTCCCAATCGCTCTCGTAGCTTGTTTGCCAGACCCGGGAGATGGCGGCGCTTCTCAAATGCAATGCCCAGACGTCCCTGCGCATCGCGTAAAACGAGGGTGTCTTGGGCCGTGAGATCCACACCCGCAGCGTTCACAATTTGGACCAAAGCGGGGAGGGCGTCGTCGTAGCGAATGGACATCTTACGAACCTTCTGCCAAAAAAAGTGGCTCAGAATGCGCCCACGTTATAAAGCGTCTCCGCATCTTTCTTCCATTGCTGCAAGTCATGCGATTGGACAGGACAGTATCGAGAATCCGCGTATCGAATGTCAAGAGACCAGCCAGCAAACCGGGTGCCCAAGGTGCTCCCCTGAAGTTCGGCTCCGAGGGCTCCCCCAAGACGACCATTACGCAAAAGCGTGATGAGCTGACTATCTTGAGCAATTGCGTTCTGAAGCGACTGTGGGGTCGGTGAGATGTGCTTCCTGAGATGTTTGGGGAGCTGCGGCTGGATTCCTCCAATGGCCTTGAGTACAGCCGCTTTCAGAGCGGTCTCACCGACAAGCCCGAAGTGGTAGGCGGCATCATCGAGCCTTCCTTATAGTTCCAGAACCTCGGCACTTTCCAAATGTCGAAGAGCAGCCGCTGAAAAGTTTTCCATGAAGATCAGGTTCCCTTTTGCACGGTTGACTGCCTCAGCCATCCCGCCTACACAGATTTCTGGTCGGAGTTCGGTTCATCGGATGGGTTGCCATCGTAGTCGGCCTTACCGCGCCCCCTTCTGGTGGGTGTGGTCCAACAGGTCGTGGATGAGCGGAACCCGGTCTCAAGCTGACTTAAGGGGGCGGCCATCCACTCTGTTCTTCTGAATCGTGTTGTTGAGCACGCCCTGCTCGTCGTGGATATGGAACTCAACTATGCGCGCTAAGCTATCACCAGCATACAGGATTATCAATGCCTTTCCGTTGAGGTCTGGTTTTTGCGTCGCCGACGGGACGGGTCCGGTGCTCAGGCATAAATCCATCCTGGCACGGGTGTACGTGTATGCGTGTACGCGCGCGCGCGTCCGGGAGCGCGTGTCGGGCGATGCGAGTGTGTGTGCTTCAGTCAGGTAGGGGCAGGCAGGCTCAGGCAGGCAGGCTCAGGTACCTGCGAGGTAGTCGTCGGCGTAGACCCGCTGCTCTTCGGAGAGTGCATCGATCTTGATGCCCATCGTGGCGAGCTTCACACCGGCGAGCTCTTGGTCCTGCGCGGCGGGGATGTCATAAACGCCCGGCTTGAGATCCTTGCCTTCGGCAGCCATGCGGATCATGCCCAGGAACTGGTTCGCAAAGGACATGTCCATCACTTCGCTGGGATGTCCTTCGGCGGCGGCCAGGTTCACCAAGCGGCCATTGGCGAGCAGGTAGATGCGGCGGCCATCGTGCAGGGTGTACTCATCGCAGGCCGGACGGATGGTGCGCTTGGACTTCGCCTGAGCCTCGAGCGCCGGGATCTTGATCTCGCAGTCGTAGTGGCCGGTGTTGCAGATGATGGCACCGTCCTTCATGCTGGCGAAGTGGTGATCGACGATCACGTCCTTCATGCCGGTGGCGGTGATGAAGATGTCGCCGACCTTGGCGGCATCATCCATCGTCATGACTTGGTTGCCTTCCAGCACGGCCTTGAGTGCGGCTGTCGGCTTCACCTCCGTGACGATCACGTTGGCACCCATGCCTTTGGCGCGGGCGGCGCAGCCTTTGCCGCAGTGACCATATCCCGCCACCACAAAGTTTTTGCCCGCCACCAGCACGGACGTTGCCCGCAAGATACCATCCAGCGAGGACTGACCGGTGCCATACACGTTGTCAAAATCCCACTTGGTCTCGGCGTCGTTGATGGCAAGCACCGGATACTTCAGCGCGCCCGCATTGGCCATCGCCCGGAGACGATGCACGCCGGTGGTGGTCTCTTCAGTGCCACCGACCACATACTGAGCCAGCTCAGGATGTTTGGTGTGAACGGTCATGATCAGATCGGCCCCGTCGTCGAGGGTCAAGGTGGGCTTAAAGTCGAGGGTCCGCTCGATGCACCAGTAAAACTCGTCCACCGAGAGACCGTGCCAAGCGTAGATGGACACCCCATCGGCGGCCAAGGCTGAGGCAATATCATCCTGAGTGGAGAGCGGATTGCATCCCGACCAGCTCACCTCGGCACCGGCGGCCTGAAGGGTGCGGATCAGCACGGCGGTCTCTTTGGTCACGTGCAGACAGCCTGCCACCCGATGGCCCTTCAGCGGCTGGCTCTCCCGATACTTCTGGCGGAGCGCCATGAGCACGGGCATACGGGACTCGGCCCACTCGATCTTGAGCTGACCGGCTTCGGCGAGGGCCATGTCTTTCACTTTATAAGACTTCACCATGAAACAAGCTCCTTACGGGATGGGTGGCAGGCAATCCTCTTAAAATCAAGAGGGACTGTCACCGTGAAAAAGGATGTGCATCGAGCATCAAGCACGCACAAAAGGACCGACATGATGAGATGCGGAGGGGGGGATGTCAAGAATTAAGTGGGTGAGAACATCATCTTAAGGACGCAGGAGGGCTCAGTTACAGGGCTCCGGTATGGCCGTTGGCTCTGGAGTCGGTGAGTCGTTGGTCGGATCGTAGCTCGCACCTGTCCCCGTAATGGCCACCGATGGATTGTCTCCCTGCTCGGTGAGTAAGGTCAAGCTGGCTTTAAAGTTACCCGGCTGAGCCGGACGGAAGGTCACGTTCACCCCCACCGACTCTCCCGGTGCCAGCTTGGAGGGCGGCAGCGTACAACGTTCCTCCTGATACCACGTCGCGGAGTAAGCCGGGAAGGTCTGCGTGAGCTGATATTCCCGAATATTGTAGGTCAAGGTGCCTGCATTGCGGAAAAACACGGTGAGCGTCTTGCTCTCCGACTGCTCGACCGTCCCAAAACGCAGGCTGTTGGGTTCCGCCGCAATGTTGATTGTCACCGGCTCGGGGGTCGGCTCCGGTGTGACATCGCTGCCGGGGCTGGGGCTTCCCGACGGCGTAGGGGAGTCGTCATCCCGATCCGCTACCGAAATACCACAGGATGGCAGCGTAAACATCCCAACGCCAACCGCACCTGCCAAAAGCACCGGAATGAGAGACGGGCGAAGCCATGACATAAATTTCCTCCTGCCAGGACGTGCATGGATACAAACCGCATCACCCTAGCATTGAGAGGAATTGCCTGTCAAGCCGGTCTTGAGGCTCAAGAAGGGAAAGTGTGCGTGAGCACAGCTCAATCGTCGCCGTCGAAATCGGCATTCGGGGTGGGAATTTCTTTTCCAGCCGCCAACATGGGCAGATACTCGTCGAGCGCTTCAAAAATTTTAGAGTTGCCAGCCTGCTGATAGCTGGCCAAGTTCTCTTGATAACGCGGCACGTTGCGCAAAAAATGCACCAGCAGGTCTTCGTCGAGTGCTTCCCAATGTTCGCCATACCCCAAGCTCCGCAGGTAATGAGCGTTGAGGATCTGCTCAAACTGTCCGGGCACGGGCACACTCAGCATCGGCTTGTGCAGATAGACACACTCACTCATCAAGCTGAAGCCGCCGTTGGCCACCACCGCACGGGCGCTCGCCAAGTTCTCGATAAATCCGGTCTCGCTGAACTTAAAGAGCTTCACGTTGCCCAGATCTTCTTCTCGGTTGGTGCCGTACACCCGAAACTCGTACTGCTTCATGCGCTGGAGCGCGGGCAGGATGGCGTTGGTGGAGTGGCTGGTCTGGTACACCAGGATATGTTCGCCCTGGGAGGGGGTGGCGTCGAGCACGGCACGCCGCAGGATCGGCGGATAGAGGCTGGTGCGCCGCTTCCGAATGGGCGGAAAAAAGAAGCTGGTGATCAAATAATGATCACAGCCGGGCAGCTTGCTCTTGACCAGGGCTTTGGCAATCCGAAAATCCGCCTGATGGCTGCTGGGCAAGTTCTCATGCCGACATCGGTTGAGGATCTGCATGTTGTCGATGCTCAGGATCGGCTTCCGATGGTTGGTGGCGTACAGCCACGTAAAAGAGTCAAAGTCGCTGATCACCACGTCCGGCTCAAACACGTCGAGCATCTCAAAGTATTGCCCAACATTGGTGCCGATGTTCTCGGGAAGCTGAAGCACGTTCGAGAGAAAGGTCTGCCGTCGCTGCACGCCTTCATCGTCGTATTTGATGTGGAGGCCGTGAATGCGCCCCACCGTGTCAAACCGGTCCTTGAGAAACTGGAAAGCCCGCTGGCTGGCCACTGCTCGCACTTGATGACCCTGACTCAGCAGGTGGTCAAGGATGACCGATGAGCGGGTGGCATGTCCCATGCCTTCTCCCACCACGCCATAGAGGATCTTGAGACCCATGCATATCTCCTTCGCACGACCATCAAAAAAGCCCCCTGCTCCGACGAAGGAGGAGAGGGCCTCTCCGGGAATCGTTTTCTTTTTACCGCAGGATTTCGGCAAAGAACAGCTTCATGTGCTCCCATGAGCGACGATCCGCCAGCTCATCGTAGACCGCGCCCATGCTGCGATCTGTGTAACCCTTGTCGGTGAAGGTGTGCAGCGCATTGCCATAACTCATGAGCTGCCAGTCCACTTTGGCACCCCGCATCTCGTTCATGAAGGCCAAGAGCTCCGGATCTTTCACGTAAGGATCATCACCGCCGTGCAGGACCAGCACTTTGGTCTTGATGGCTTTGGCGTCTTTAGGGGTGGGGGAGTCCAGGCCACCATGAAAGCTCACCACACCGGCCAGGGTCGCGCCGGAGCGGGCCAGCTCCAACACCGTGGTGCCTCCAAAGCAGTAACCAATGGCCGCAATTTTGCTCGCATCCACCCGAGCATGTGCCTTCAGATAGTCTAAGCCCGCATTCACCCGCGCACGCAGGAGCTTCCGATCTCCTTTGTATTTGCCCGAAAGCTGTCCGGCCTCGTTGAAGTCTTTGGCGCGAACCCCCTTGCCGTAGATGTCCACCGCAAAAGCCACATATCCCAGCTCGGCCAACATCTTGGCGCGCATTTCTTCGTAGGAGGTCAAGCCCTTCCAAGCATGAGAGACCAGCACGGCGGGCCGCTTACCCGTGAGAGCGTCGTCGTAGGCCAGAAAACCCTCCAGCACGGTATCTCCCTGCTTATACTCGATGCGCTCGGTCTTCACCGCACCGAAGGCAGGAAAACACAGCCAGAGGACCATCACGAGAGTACAGATCCAACGCATTGTCTGCTCCTTTTTTCGTTGAGGTCATGAGGTGCTCCGAGTCAACGTTCTAGCGGATGCAGGCGCGTTTGTCTAGGTTTCGTGTCAGGTTTGCTCAGGGGCTGAAGGCGGGCTCAAAAGGGGAGGAAAAGCACCGTCACGGCTTCTCGATGGTGCAGCTCATCTGCTCGCCGGGCATCGAAAAACTTCCCACGCGGATGTTGGTGGCGGTGCCGTTGTTGAGGCTCGAGCTGGGGGTCGAGGTGGCGTCAAAGCGGGTGCCGTTGCCCTGATACCACAGGTTGGTGGTCTTAAAAGCCGTGGTGTCGCCATCGGCTTCTTCAACGTCCGCCAAGCGGCGACGATCCAGCCGGTTGGTGCCAATCGAGGCGTCGATGTGCCAAATGGCGATGCCACTGGGAGCGCCTCCCAGCGTGCTCTCGAGCCCTCGGTCGTATCCCACTGCGCTCCGGTTCTCCAGGAGGAAAAACTGCTCCGGCACGGAGGTTGGGATCTTCACCAGGGTGTTGGAAGCGGTTCCGCTGCTTGCGCCCACGGCGGTTAAGGTGGTGGCACCCGCTCCTTCTCGCGCGCTGCTCCAGCCGAGGCTGTTTCGGATATATGCACCGGGTGCCACAGGGGTCTCGCCGCTGAAAGCATCGTCGGTGCTGGCACCCCAGCTTCCGTAGCTCATCACACACCAGCCCCCCGCACCGTTGCTCGAGCCGTCGGTGTCGTACAGGTCCGGCAAGCGGAAGATCAGATGGCCCAGCTCATGCACCATGATGCCCACGGTGGCCTGATGTCCGGCGTCACGCGGTCCAGCTTTATGAATCTCGCCAAATTGACAGTATCCACCCTTATTGTTGTGGCTGTCTCCTACGATCACCCCGTCCACCTTCGGAGGCGCTACCGCATCCAGATTCCACATATGCCCCCACACCGAGGGAGACGACATGCCATACGAACGCTCGTAACCTGCGGCGATCACCACCACCGCCAGCTCATCGGCATCGACATAACCATCTGCGTTGAGGTCGTAACGGGCAAAGTTCACATAACGGTCAGCCGCCAGGATCGCATCCTTGCTGAGCTGCGCATTGGCGGAGCTGGTATTACTCCCGGTGTTGGGATGGTTGCCAGACATCCGCAGCCAGCCCACCACGCCGTTGTTGGCTGTCCCGAAGCTCTCCTCGGCAGGCTGGAGATCCACCGCTCCATACGAGACCGTATAATAATATTGTCGCACCTCCTCCTTGACGAAGCGGGCGAAGGACACTTCATCATAGGTGCCTTTGCGGTCGGCAAAGTCCACCAACAAGAAGAGCACACTGCCTCGGAAGGGCTCGGCGCTGGTCTTCGATGCCGCATGAGGCAAAAACGCAGGCCCTTGATTCGGACGCGCACAGCTCAAGGGCAAGGGCGCTTCGTTCGGAGTTCGACCGGGCTGGACTCGCTCTCCCAACACGGGGCGGCCTGCCACTTGACCGAGTTGATAATACCAGCCCCCATCCTGCGCTTGCACCACCGGATGCCCGCTGAGACCCTCCACCCGGTTACACCACTCATCTCCTACTTGACGCGCTTCAAAACGCACGCCACTGGGTTGCTCCAGCCAGAAGGTGCCGGGCTGAGCAGGTGCCGCTTCGGCTGGAGTGCTCATCCCCATCCAGCAGGTGATGCTCAACAAGCAGGGCAGGACAAGAAGGGCCTTCTCGAGACGATGAATCAGCGATATTGTCATGGAGCCTCCAAATGATCGTGTTCGTGGGGCGAAATTCCTATGATAGAGGAATTTTTAATGGAGCAGCAACAGAATCTCGGCGGCGGTGAGCAGAAGATGCCTGCTGAGTCGGAAGTATCGAAGCAGGGGGGGTGGACGTCTCGGGGGCTCCTGGGGATGGCGCTCCTGGTGTGGATGGGGTCGGTGTGGGTGGGGGCGCAGGGCTTTTTTGAGGCGCTCCAGCAGGTGCCGCTCGATGCGTATGGTCTGGGCGGCGGCGAGGTGTTGCCGCATCTCCAGCGGCTCTATGCGGAGCGGCATGTGGCGCAAGGGGGCGGTTTTTATGAGCTGCTGGGGGCATTGGATGGTCAATATCCGGCGCTGCTGCATCTCCTGGCGGTGTTTTGGCGGCGTTGGCTGGGGGGAGGGCTGGAGGATTTTCCGCTGATCGCCGGGCTGAACCTGCTGCTGCTGCCGCTGGGGGCGCTGAGTGTGGGGCATGCGCTGGTGCGGAGCATGCCGGTGATTCTGGGCGCTCGAGGTCAAGGGCAGGGCGCTCGAGGGGAAGCGGTTCAAGGGGAGGAGGCTCGTCCTGCCTGGCAGAAGCTGTGGGTGGCGGCGTGGGTGCTGTTGCTCCCAGGGCTGATCTTCCCGGCCAGACGATATTATTACGACCTGCCGATGACGGTGGGCATCTTAGGGGTGGGAGGGCTGCTGCTGGGGAGCTGGTACTCGACGCGGGGGGCGCGTTGGATTCAGGTGCTGGCGGCGGCGGTGCTGACGGGTGTGACGCTGCTGATCAAGTGGGCAGCGGTTCTGTATCTGCTGCCGATCTGGGGAGTGGGGCTGACTGGATGGTGGTGGGGCGGGCCTCGTACACGCGCGCGGGCGCTCGAGGCGCTGATGCAGGGGGGGATTTCGCTCGGGCTGCTGCTGGTGGGGCTCTGGCCGCTGCTGACCAAACCGGATGGCTCTTTTCAGTTCATGCGAGGGGTGGGAGGTCCACAAGAGGGGCTCTTGTCTCAGCCGCTGGCGGCGCTCCAATATCAGCTTGGCACGAGCTGGGATGCGGGATTAGGTCCGCTGGGATCTGTGCTGGTCCTGCTCTCGCTCGCGCTGGGGCTGCAACAGCGGAGGCGCTGGCCGGTGCTCTGGAGGCTCTCGGGGGTGCTGTTGGCGCTGACCTTACCGCCGCTGCTCTACATTGTGCTGTTCGTGCGAGAGTGGGATGGACGGTATCTGATGCCGCTGCTGCCGTGGTGGATGGGGTGGGGGCTGCTGCTGCTCCCGGAGCAGGTGGCGCGTGGGCGTCAGCTTGTGCTGCCGCTGGTGGTGGTGCTGGGGCTGTGGGCTCAGCACGCTTGGCTGGATGCGCATCGGCATGCGCGAGCGCAGGAGTGGTGGCTGGAGCGGTGGTGGCTGGGACGGGCGGATGCGCGGGCGTCGCTGCTGCCGAGCGTACGTCCGGTGGTGCGCCAGGTGGTCGGTTTGAATCCCGAGCGGCGGGTGCTGGTGGCAACGGAGCGGGGAGGGCCAGACGTGACGCTGCTCGTGCAATATCTGCTGGAGCTGGAGACGGAAGGGCGTGCGGTGCTGGTGTCATGGCCTCCGGGGGGAGGGCTGGAGCGCTGGCGTGCTCAGCTTGTGCAGGAGGCGGAGGTGTTGTTGATCAGCGGGGAGCCGGTGGCGCCGGAGCGATGGGGAGGGTTATACGACGAAGTGCCGCTGGAGGAGGGGCCGGGTTATCTGCATCTGTACGTGAGGCGTTGAGGGGTGGCAGTAAGGCTGTTGGCAGTAAGGCTGTTGGCAACAGAGGTGTTGCGATCAAGAGCAAACGCTCTCTCAGTCCCTCTCTCCCTCACTTCCCCTCTCCCTCACTCCGCCATCAGCTTTTTGACCAGGGCGAGGGCTGCGTCTATCTCCGCCTTCGTCATGCTGCCTTTTTTGACGTACTGTGCCTTGCCTTTTTTATCCACGATCACCAGCACGCCTTTTTCGTTGCAGTCCCCGAGGTTCCAGGCTTTGACCAGCAGGCGCTCGGGATCGGTGAGGATCGTCGCATCGTACTTTTCGATCTTCTTGCGCACGATGGCGCGGATCACCGAGTTGGGCAGCCACGTATCGGCCATATTGGCCACCCCAACCCCTCGATACACCGACTCATCCAGATTGGCGGCCTTGAGCACATCCGCCATCGGATCCATTTGATCGGCCTTGTCCGGGTCGCTGTAGAACAGCGCGATCACCTTTTTTCCGAAGTCGGGAATCGTGGCCGGCTTGTCGTTGGCGTCCCGAATGGTCGGATTCTGAAGCTGTGCGCCCACCTCAAGCGCCGACGCCGGGGACGCAAACAGCGTGGTGAGCAGCAGGGCCGAAGCAGGCAGAAAACGCAAAAGCACATGCATGGTCTTCATCAAAACCTCTCTCCGCGATGGTTAGAATCGATTTCGGGACGGTAACGCTGGAAGGAACCAGCCCCAGCCTCCCAGGGCTGAATCACCCTAACATTGCAGACGTCGAGAATCAAGGTGACATTCATTCTGGCAGCAGGGAGTGGATCGCCTCCGCCAGCACCGAACCCAAGACCGAGTTGAGCCGATGTTCGTCCTCCACCAGCACCAGGCGCGCCGAAGGCCCGGTCGCCTCCACCAGCTCCGCCGACTCCTGCCACGGGATGAGCTCGTCTAACGTGCCGTGGATAAACACCGCTTGATGTCCTGGCGGCAGCCGATCATACGGCAGGAGCTTCTTGCCCGCCTGCGCCAGAAAGATCGAAGGGCCTGCCCAGCGCCCTGAGCAGGCCAGCTCCAACAGCACCGCTCCGCCGTAGCTGGAGCCAATCACCAGCGCAGGACGAAACGCCTCCAGCGCCTTCGCCCCATCCGCCACCGCCTGCTCAAAGGTCTGCGTGTCGAGCGCAGGGGCCACCGCATCGTAATGCTGTCGGAGCCAGTTGGCCTTACGACCGGTCGGTGAGCCTTCCAGTCCATGCAGGAACAAGATCGAAGCCATCGTTTTGCCTCACATCCATGAGCTTGGGGAGAGAGTCCTTCAGCCCTTCTTAAACTCCGTCTGGAGCACCCGCCGGATCTGCTTGAGCACCAGCTTATTTTCCGGCATAATCTCAGGGAGTGCGCTGGGATCCCGTTTGAGCGCCGACTCCAGGAGCTGCTGAGCCTCCGAGCGTTTGGCCTGTTGGATCAGCGCCTCCGCCAGAAACAAATACGATTGAATATAACGAGGCTCTGTTTTGACCGCCTGCTGATGATAGTCTACCGCGTCCTTGAGCCCATAACCATACATCGAGCGTAACACCCCTGGCACCTGATCAATGAGCCGTCCGTAGAACCGGTAGATGCCTCCATAAAAATAGTCGGGCTGTTTTGCCAGCGCCCGATCCACACGCTCCCGGAGCTCGCTGTACGACGAAGCACTCTCGAGGGGCCCCTTGAGCTTGCCATAGACCGCCAAGTTGGTCGCGGCCCAAAAATCGCCAGCGGGATCCGCAGGTTTGAGACGCGCCGCCTTTTTGCCTGCTTCATAACCTTTTTGGGCCACGGCCATACGCTGAGCTTCCGAGCCCGACTCATGCAGATAAGTCCAGACATACGTGCCTCGGCTCAAGAGAACCAGGGGCTCCGCATTGGTGGGATCGAGTGCCACCCACTGCTCGAGGGCCTTGATGATGGCGGGAAGCTGCTTCTCATCGGCCCGCAGCTCCCACAGCCGAAGGGCTTCCGTGCGCGCCTGAGTGCGTGCATCCGTCGTCGGTGCCGTAACGGTTGAAGGGGCGGATGTCTGAGCCAAACTAGAATGCGGTGATATCAAAGTAATGTGGCATAAACTCAACAGGATGTATGAAATCCGCGTCCAGCGATAAGCATGCTGGGCAGATTTTATCTTCTGGTGACGCAGCACAAATCCTCCTGTGTCTTGTTTTGGTCTTCCTTACGAGGATGCCCTCGCGCCTGATGCCCGCGCCTGATGCCTACAACGATAGCTGCTTCAGTGTACTCTGCCCAGCCGGTTTGTGCAAACAGATATGCTGCTCAAAATTGAGCACTTCTAGTCTGTACAGGGCACCCAGTGTCAGTATGACATGCCTGTCACTGGACCCTTTGGTTTTCTATTGATCAATGGTACATTGTTTCCTTGTTGCTACGGACAGTAACATCCCACACAGGAGTTGAATATGCAGAGCTTTGATTTTGATCTCATCACGCTTGGAGCGGGCTCCGGTGGCGTGGCGGGAAGTCGTCGCGCCGCTGCGCTGGGGGCTCGAGTGGCGATCTGTGAGCAAGAACGGGTGGGAGGCACCTGCGTACTGCGCGGATGTGTCCCCAAAAAGTTGCTGATCTATGGTGCTCACTTTTCTGAAGAGCTGGAAGATGCCCGTGGTTACGGCTGGTCCATTCAAGATGCCTCCCTCGACTGGAGCGCGCTGATCGACGCCAAAAACCGAGAGCTGGATCGGCTCAACGGCATCTATCTGAAGCTGCTCGAGAACAGTGGGGTCACGCTGCTCAAAGGGGCTGCTCGGCTGCTCGACGCCCACACCGTGGTGGTGGGAGAGCAGAAATTCACCGCTCAGCACATCATGATTGCCACCGGAGGCGTTCCGTTTCGGCCTCCAATCCCGGGGGTGGAGCTGGCGCTGACTTCCAACGAAGCCCTGGAGCTCAAGACCTTGCCGCGCCACATCGTCATCATCGGGGGCGGTTATATCGGGGTGGAGTTTGCCGGGATCTTTCACGCCGCAGGTGCCAAAGTCACCCTGCTGGTGCGCGACGATAATGTACTGGTCGGATTTGACCACGAGCTCCGGCAGCACCTGGCCGCCATGCTGCGTCATAAAGGCATCGAGCTCCACGTCAACGCGCGGGTGAGTGCCATCCATAAACAAGGGGAGGGTGTGAAGGTCGAGCTCCAGTCGGGAGCCAGCTTTGATGCCGATCAGGTGATGCTGGCGGTGGGACGTCGTCCCATGACACAAGGGCTCGGCCTGGAGAAGCTGGGCATTCAGCTCAACCCACGGGGTGCCATTAAGGTGGATGCTCGGCTCCGCACCCACCAGCCACACATCTACGCCGTCGGAGATGTGACCGACAAACACAACCTGACCCCGGTGGCGATTGCCGAAGGACGCGCTGTAGCAGAATCCCTTTTTGGCAAGAACTCAACGCAGGTCAACCTGGAACATATGCCCACCGCCGTCTTCTCTCAGCCGCCTCTGGCCAGTGTGGGCATGACCGAGGAGCGCGCCCGTAAGCTCTTCAGCCCCCCCGAGGTCTACCATGCCCACTTCAAACCCATGAAGAATACCCTCGCCGGTCGCGACGAGCGTACCTTCATGAAGCTGGTGGTGGACAAAAAGACGCAGCAAGTGCTCGGTGCCCATATGCTCGGCCCGGACGCCCCGGAGATCATTCAGGCCCTGGCGGTGGCGCTCCAGTGTGGTGCCACCAAAGCCCAGTTTGATGCCACGTTGGCCATTCACCCCACCGCTGCGGAGGAATTTGTGCTGATGCGCACACCACGCGCATGAGGTTGAGCGAACTATCAAGCGGGGCCCTCCCGGTCAAGTTTTAAGGGGAGAGGCCCTCCATCCTTCAGTCATGCGCCCAGCTCATGCCCTGCGGCTGGCCCGCCCCCGCCAGACACATGCCAAAAACCGCTGAAGCGCCGGGCGTGAGGGTGGCATTCCAGCCCACATCCGCCGCTTCATAATGTCCTGCCGAGAGCTGTGTGATGAGGGTATTCCAGGATCCGGTGACACTGGTGCCTGCTTGGAGATCAAAGTGGATGGACCAGCCGCTGAGGGTCTCGGCCCCAACGTTGGTGATGCGCATGTCTCCACAGCTTCCCCCGGGCCAGCTCGCTCCAGCTTTCCAGGAGATCTCGACGTCTACCGAGGGCTCTTCGGGGAGTGTCTCGAAGATGGGGCTGAGGGTGACTTCATCAGGGCGGCCAGCGCCGTCGGCACAGAAGCCTACCTCGAGCTCCCCCAGCGGCTCGACCACGGCATTATAGGGCTCGGGGGTGATGCGATATCCGCCCGTCACGGCTGTAAAAACGCCGTTCCAGCCTCCGGTGACGGTGGCGTTGAGGGGCATGTGCATCTCCCAGCCCAACACGCGCTGTCCGGTGGTGTTGATCCAGCTCAGATCGGCACAGAAGCCGACCCCCCAGTCGCCTTGGACATTGACTTGTACGGTTGAGGCGTTGGGATCCACCACATTCAGCTCGAGCTGGAGCAGGCTCGACATCGGCGCGGGATTGTCATCCACCGCGTAGATGCTGGCGAGGTAACGACCCACCTGTCCTTCGGAGGGCGTCCAGCTCAGCACACCGTCCGCCGACAAGGTGGCACCGGGGGGCAACGACAGGGCCTCCAGATACACCGTATCTCCTTCGGGGTCGAGGGTCTCGATGGGCAGGATCAGCGCAGCTCCGGGGGTGAGCAGCGGGGCAGAGGTGGTCAAAAACGCTGGTGCTTGATTTGAGGGGTAGATGCTGATCTGAGCCCGTCCGGTGGCACCTTCGGCATCGGTGACGTCCAGCAGGATGTCGAGATAGCCATTCTCATCGATGGCGCTGAGGCTCAAGATGGCTTCCGCTCCGTCGAGCACGATATAGTCGGGATGATAGTGGTCGTTGTGGTGAAGGGTCACCGACCAGCGATAGGTAAGCTGATCGGCGGGGGTGAGGTTGTCAAACGCCTGTCCTCTTAAGAGGAAGGTATTGGGCAAGGTAAAGAGGCTCTGATCCACCGGACTTAAGATGCTGACCACCGGTGCGGCATTGTCACTGCGGATGCTCAGCCGACTGCTGGAGCTGCTTCGCCCTTGTGGATCGGTGACCGTGAGCTGCGCTTGATACGTGCCCGCCACCGTATAAACGTGGGAGGGATTGGCCTGCGTGGAGCTGCCACCATCTCCGAAGTCCCAGGCGTAGGTGAGGGCATCCCCTTCTGGATCCACCGAACCAGTGCTGGAGAACTGCACGCTGAGAGGTGCTGCGCCCTGGGTTGGGTTGGCACTGGCCACCGCCGAAGGCGCTTGATTGCCCACCGCGTTGTACACCAGCCGCACCAACGAGCCATTGTAGATGCTCAGATAGTAGAGGTCTCCTGAGCTGGGATCGGCAGAGAGAGACACCATACCGGGGATGCCGGATGCAAATCCCTCCACCTGCAACAGGCCGTCGCCGGTGGCGTTCAGCACCCCCGTGCGGATCCAGCCTCCCGCGAAGTCTCCAAAAAAGATCCGGCTGCGTAGGTTGGCAGGGTAGCGGGTGCCCTCATAAAACGCGCCCATCAGCGCGGTGGAGCCAGTAAACCCCTGAGCACTGAGTCCTTCCGGCCTGACAAGGGCTGGATCGGCGTGGCTCCAGCTCAAGCGGGGATCTTCCAGCGTAAACGGATTGCTGCTGGTCTCCAGGGTGTTGCAGCCATACGCCGCTGGAGAAGCGGTCAGATATTGGTTTTGGGGGGCAAACCCTTCGTAACAAGGCCAGCCCAGATTTTCTCCCCCTCGTACCACCGACAGCTCTTCAAAACGTGCCTCGCCTACATCGGCCAGCCAGATGGCCCCCTGCTGAGGCTCGATGGCAAACCGCCAGGGATTTCGCAGACCGGACGCCAAGATACGCGAGCGGTTCTCGGACGGATCTCCGGTATAGAGGGGATTATCCGGCAAACCCAGGCCCGTCTCAGGATCGATGCGGATCAGCTTACCGCCCAAGCTCTCGAGGCTCTGAGAGCGGAAAGCACCCAGATCTTGCCAGCTTCCCAAGAGCTCTTCGCAGCGGGCGTCCTCTGGGACTTCGTTCTGGCCTTGATCGACGTAATAATCATAGTTGGCACCGTCTCCAGCGCTGGCCAAGAGGCTCCCGTCTGGCATGAAGGCGAGACTGCCCACCGTATGCGTCACCGAGCAGAGTGGAAAACCTTCGGGGGGGGTCTCACCGATGAGCACCTTTCGAGAACCGGCCACCACGCCGGTTAAAGTCGGGTTGAGGGTGTAGCGGGTCAGTCGGCCATGTGTGACACTATCGGCGGCTTCGTCTGGAGCACCGGCCACCGGATCCACGGTGTAGAGCAGGTAGATGCGCCGGTTGAGAGAGAAGCTCGGGTCCACCGCAATGCCCAGCAAACCTCGGTCTCCTTGACCATTGACCTCCTCTCGGAGATCGAGCAGCTCTCTTGGTTGTCCAGTCCCTTGAGGATCCAGTAGGAGCACTCGGCCTGCTTTTTCGACCACCAGCGCGCGGCCATCGGGTAAAAACGCCAAGCCAGTGGGCAAGCTGAGCGTCGTGCTGATCACCCGCTCACTGAAACCGACGGGGTAGGAGGCTGCTTCCGAGACGTTTGTGACAGACAGTGCGCAGGCTCCCCCCAGAGCAATGGCGGTGAGTCCCCAGTGTTGCACGATTTTTTTCATGCTGACTCGTTAGATGAGGTGAGTTTGGGCGAGAGATGCTCGCTCCATTTCTTTCGAGCTTTATCATATAAAGGCTGAGCGTAAGTCATTTTAAAGATGGGCGTCAATATTGGTAATAGAATTCCGCTTGATTTATATCAAGTTATCGATTATAGCCAACCAGAGTTGTAGCACACTTGAAGCCGTGGCAAAAGATTATGCTGAGATCTTTAAGCCTTACGCATCGTGTGCGAGCAAATGTGGGTCGTTCTTGTGAGGAAACATGTTATGCCGACGCAGCATTCTCTGGCCGATCACTTCTGGGCCGATGATGTCATTTTGGCCGTTCATGGGGGAGCCGGTGCCATGTGCCGCACCAAAATGTCTCCCGAAAAGGAGGCCGCCTTTCGTGCGGGCCTGCTCGAAGCCCTCAACGTGGGTGCCGAGGTACTCAAAGCAGGTGGAGAGGCCCTCGACGCCGTCGAAAAGGCCATCATCTCTTTAGAGGAGTGTCCACACTTCAATGCCGGAAAAGGGGCGGTTCTCACCGGAGAGGGGTGGGCCGAGTTAGACGCCTCGCTCATGCGTGGGAAAGACCGACGCGCAGGTGCCGTGGCAGGGCTCACCATCGTGCGAAATCCCATCAAGCTGGCCCGCGTGGTGCTCGAGGAGACGCCCTACGTGCTCCTGATGGGTCAAGGGGCGGAACAGCTCGCCACCGCGCTCGATCTGGAGCTGGTGTCCCAACACTTCTTCTTGACCCCCGAGCGGTGGGAGCAGCTCAAAGAAGCGCAGGAACATGAAGCCCTCCTGCTTGCAAAAATCAAACAAGAGTACGCAGAAGCGGATGCCGCTGCCGCCGCTGCCGCCGCCCTCGCAGCAGAAGCAGCTCAGGTGGAGCCCAGCTCCCCCGAGCACATCCGCCATAAAATGGGGACCGTCGGTGCGGTGGCACTCGACAACCACGGCCATCTTGCAGCCGGAACTTCAACCGGAGGCATGTGCAATAAACGTTTTGGGCGAGTCGGAGATACCCCGCTGGTAGGCTCCGGGGTTTTTGCGTGGGATGAGACCTGCGCCGTTTCCTGCACCGGTCATGGGGAGTACTTCATCCAAGGGGTGATCGCCCATGACGTCTCCATTCGCATGGAGCTGCTGGGCTGTTCCGTCTGGGAGGCCGCAGAAGCCGCCATCTTTGGCCGCTTGGCCTCCCTCAAGGGCACGGGGGGACTGATCGCGTTGGATCGCCTCGGACGCCTCGCCATGCCCTATAATACCTCAGGCTTGCATCGAGCCTACTTGCGCCGAGATGGTTCTTATGGGGTGCAGATCTGGGAGGATTGACCCTCTTCTTGAGCCTCTGTGCCACTCGGTCACACCTGTTATCCGCCTCCGGCGCGCTGAGCGGGTGCCAGATAACCCGTCCAGAAGTAAATAAAGCTCCGAAGCTCCTCTCGAGTGCATGGTTTGGCGAGCAGACCATCCATGCCCAAGCTCCGACATTGGGTTTGATCCTCGCTGCCGGCGTTGGCGGTCAACGCGATCACCGGGAGCTGGGTCCAGCCTCGCGTCCGAATGTGTTGGATCGTCTCCAGTCCATCCATCACCGGCATCTGAAGATCCAGCAACACCAGATCAAATTTGCCACGCTCCAGCGCCTCCAGGGCCAGCTTCCCATTGGGCACCACCACATATTCACACTGAAGGGCCTTCAAAAAGCGCTGCATGATGAGCTGATTGACCTGATTGTCCTCTGCCACCAGCACTTGAACCGGCTGCGTTCGTCCTCCACCTGCCCGAGCGGAAGAAGGGGGAGCATGGAGCAGCTCCTCCCGAAAAGACAGCACATGCGGCGGGCCGATGCGCTGAAATCCTGGCTCGAGCTTCGGCACCTGAGCTGCTTGGCCGAGGGAGGCAAAATCCGGTGGTGCTGATGACGGTGGTGCTGATGACGGTAATGCTGAGGGCGGAGCCGCAGACGACGGAGCCGCAGCAACAAGCGAGGCATCACTCCCGAGGGCGTGTGTGTCTGCGTCGGTCGCAGAGATGGTCGGCTCAGCCGGAGGCGCTCCCCACAAGAAGGTCGGCACCAGCTCCGGAGCTTTTGAAGCCCACTCTGTTGGAGCCCCGAGGGACGGCTCCGCGACGGTGGATGTCTGTTCGGAGGTGTGTCTCTCGTCCGGCAGTGCCGGAGAATATGGCTCGAGTAAGCTGTGGGCGGATGAAGATGACACCGCCTCGGCCTCTCCCGGCGTCGGATGCCGCTCGAAAGGCGGTATGCTGGTCCGAGCCACGGAGCCAGGGATGGGGGAGAGATAGGGGCGCTGCGGCTCCGTCATGGTCGGTAGTGGATGTTCTCCGGTTTGACTCAGCTCTGGCAGGATCTCATCGGGCACCCGTCGCAGCACCACCATGCACCAGAACTCAGAGCCTGGGCCGCCGTGGGCATCTGCTTCTCGAACGGGGCTTCGGAGTCCGATCTGTCCTTTCATCATCTGGACCAGCCGAGCGCAGATGGTGGTGCCCAGTCCTGTTCCGCCGTAGCGCCGACTCATGGTGACATCCGCCTGAGCAAAGCTCTCAAAGATGCGATCTTGAAACGGTTTGGGCACGCCGATGCCCGTATCCCGTACCGTAAAACGCAGCGCAAGCTCCAGCACACCGGCATGTGGAAGGGGCGCACGCTCCACCCGGACTGTTACAGAACCCTGCTGGGTAAACTTGAAGGCGTTGGACAACAAATTGGACAGAATCTGCCGCAGCTTGACCGAGTCTCCCACCAAAATAGCCGGAAGTGTATGGTCCAGAAACACTTTGAGTTGGACCCGGTTACGCTGACCCAACACCTGAAAAGGCTGGAGGACTTCCCGAAGCCAGGTGCGAAGCTCAAAGGGCTCCAGTGCCAGCTCCATGCGTCCTGCTTCGATCTTGGACAGATCCAGGGCATCGTTGAGCAGTGAGAGAAACCGCTGGCCCGTGGTACGAATCACTTCCAGCAAGTTCCGTTGTTCCGCCTGAAGCTCCGTGTCCAGCAAGACCTCGGTGGTGCCCAAGATGCCGTGCATCGGGGTGCGGATCTCGTGGCTGAGGTGCGCCAGAAATGCGGTCTTGGCTCGGCTGGATTCTTCAGCGGCATCACGCGCATGCCGGAGCTCTTCTGTGCGCGCCAGCACCATCCGCTCTAGGTTGGCGTTGAGCTCATTGGCCTGCGCATGGATCTTGATGAAGCGCTCCGCCAGGGTATTGGCAATGCCCAGCATAAAAAAGATCGATGCGTAAGAGATCGTGCCTCGGCCCAAGCTCCGAAATCCCCAGGTGGCGGTGCTGTCGATCACCGCAGCGCCCAGCATAAAACCAAAACCCAACAGTATCGAAAATGCCCAGGTTTTTCCTCGATGATAGGCTTGAATGCTCAACGCACAGGAGAAGAACAGCAGGAGGATCGCGAAGAGCTGCCAGACCTGAAGGGTCACACGGGTGACGTGGTAACTGCCGAAGGCCATCGAGACGATCATGGCCACACTGACACTCAGCAGGACATTTCTCAGGCGTTTCCAGCGGATTTCAAACAGATGTTCTAAGAACAGCAGATACGCCATGCCCAGCAAACACAAGAGGATATACTCCAGCTTGATGCGAAGCAGCACCTCGGCCCCAAAAAAGATATCCCGGGTGAAGGTTCTGAAGAAGACATAATGGCCAAAACACACTGAAAACAGGCCAAAATAGAAGTAATATCGCTCCGCTGTGCGTCTCACCCCCAGCACAAGATGATAGGCACCCACCACCCAATACATGGCCAGCAGCGCAAACAGAATGATCTCACCCGAATAATAGCGACGATACACACGAGAAGTCGGGCCCGCATAAATCTGGGGTCCTTCGAGGTGCAGCGGATAGATGCCCTCCGTATACAGCTCCACCCGAAGCTCGGGGGGAGGCTCTCGGCGCAACAGCTCCAGCGGGATATCATAGATCGCATGGCGATACAGACCCGATTGATAGGGCTGAATCTCCCCACGACTCCCCAAGAGGGTTTCATCCAGATAAAAACGGGCTACATCCGAGGTCAGGCCGGTAAACAAGGAGACCGGACGTTGTGCCTTCGCAAGCTGGATCAGCTCCGGAGGCAGCGGACGGCGCAGCATCACCTTCAGGGGCTCTTGAAGCCCTTCGGGATGAGAAAAGCGGGCCGGAAGCTCTATTTTTTTCCACTCCGCCCCTTTTCCTGCCTCAAAATCAGGCCCTCTCAGCACCTGATATTCCCAGTGGTCGTGAAGAAGGACCAGCCCATTGGAGGGGAGTGCCGGACAGCCGCTCAACAGAAGCAGCAGCCAGAGGGGGAGCAGTATCCTGAGAGTGGAGACGTTGAAGTGGACCATCGACAGTGACCTCATCTCCATCAGAACTGAGAGATGACGTTGAGTTTATCTGAATTATGGCTCCGGCGCAAAAGCCTGTGTGAAACTTTTCACACCCGAGGTATCCTTCGGAGCTTGACCTAAAAACACCCGAGAGATGCCTTGCCCACTCAGAGAGGAGACGGCTGCCATGAACCTGCTCTCAGGAGACACCTGGAGGCTGCGGGGCACTCAGCTTCGACAGCGGGTGGATGCCTTTTGGGGCCATCCTTCTCAGTATCTGCGTCGAGCCCCTCGGCGCGGCGAAAAACTCCCGTGGCGGACCCGCTTCAGCCTCAACCTGATCTTGCTGAGCCGGATGCTGATGACCAGCGAGCTGCTCACCTATGCCGCCTCCCTGTCGTATACCCTGATCTTTGCGGTGGTGCCGCTCCTGACCTCCACCCTGGCTTTCTTGACCGCTTTTCCGGGGCTCTCCGAAGAAAAAGACTCGCTCAAGACCGTGTTGTATGGCTGGCTCCTGCCCGGTGCGGTTCGTGAAGTAGAGTTTTACCTCGACCAGTTTACCGCTGCCGCTGCCGCCGCCGGAACCGTCAGCTCCTTGATCTTTTTGGTCTCGATCTTGTTTCTCTTTCAGTCGATGGAGCGACAAGCCAACCGCATCTGGCATGTCGAGCGTGCGCGCACTTGGGGCCAGCGTCTCCAGGGATTGGCGGTGTTTTTCCTCTTTGTGGTGGTGGGAGGCAGTCTGCTGGTCCTGCTGAGCCAGGAGGCTCAACATCTGACGGAGCAGCTCAAACATATGCCGTTGCCCGATCTCTGGCAAGGCTGGAAAAGCCGAGGGTTTGCCGTCGCCGAGCTGATGGTATCTTGGGTGATGTTCGGGGGCGCCGCACGGGTGCTTCCGGCTACGCGCGTGCGTTTCCGCTCGGTGCTGATCTCCGGGGTGGTCGCCGGGAGCCTCTGGCAGCTCCTCAAAGAAGGTTTTTCGTGGTACGTGACCGATGTGGCCAGCTACTCCAACATCTATGGTGCGATGGGCACCGTGCCGATCTTCATGCTCTGGCTGTACCTGTCGATGGCGGTGCTCTTGTTGGGCTGTTCGGTGGCCTTCGTGCATCAGAACCTGCTGGGTCTGCTCGAGCGTGCGGAGGCACAGGCGCGCGGACACTCCGGTCTCACCTTTCAAGCGGTGCAGGTATGTCTGGGGGTCTTCATCCACTTTGAACAGGGCAAAGGGGCTTGTCAGGCCGAGACACTGGCGGGAGAGAGTGGGCTGGATCTGCTCTCGGTGGAAGCATCCCTGCTTCAGCTTCACAGCGTGGGGGTGGTGTTGAAGACCCCGATGGGTTTCAGCGAAGGTTGGATTCCGGCACTGCCTGCCACGGGCTTAACGTTGGCCTCGTTGGTGCAGCGTTTGGGTGCGCCGGGCCTCGAGGTGCCTTCGATCTTGGAGGACGCCCCTTTTACCGATCCCCTCCGCACTCTCTTTGATGCAGGAGAGGCCCGCCTGCTCGCACCGTGGCACAGTGTGACGATGGCAGACCTGCTCCAACAGGTGGCGACTCCCTCCCAGGCATAAGCTCACGCCTGCTTCGGGTGTTTCTCTCGCAGGGTCTCTTCGAGCGCCGCCAGGGTATAGGCCACATCCTCGTCGCTGAGGGCCGCGTTAAGGAACCACGGCTCCCGCACGTCTGGCTCCGCCATCACCCCTCGATCAAAGAGTCCTTCCATGATGCGGGTATATCCGGCCAGATCGGTTTCCATCACCTCTCGGAAGTCTCGTGGGGCTTTGTCGGTCAGCAGGATGCCGAACATCTGGGCTGGACCTTGAAAAAGGTGAGGAATGCTGTGCTCGCTGAGCAGCTTGCCAATGCCTGCCATCAGCTTGTGACCTTGAGCGGCGATGTGGTTCAGCACCGTACCATCCTCGAGGGTGGCCAGCACTTGATTGGCTGCCGCCAGCGCCGCCACATTGCCGTTGAACGTACCGGTATGAGCGGTAACGCCGGGCTTGATGGTCTGCATCACCTCCCGCTTGCCTCCAAAAAAGGCCACCGGATACCCATTCCCCAGGGCTTTGGCCCAGGTCGTGAGGTCGGGATCAATTCCGTAGAGCTTTGAAGCACCGCCGGGCGAGACGCGGAAGCCCGTCTTGACCTCATCCAGGATAAACACCACTCCATGTTTGGTGCATTGCTGACGCACGAAGTCGAGCCAGCCCTTCTCGGGGGTGAGGGAGGCGGCATTGCCCATCACCGGCTCGCTGATCAACGCGGCGATCTCGTGGCCGTGGGCGCTGAGCACCCGCTCCAGCCCTTCATAATCCTGGAAAGGCAAGGTGAAGATCAGCCCCTGCTGCGGACTGGCGATGCCTCGAGACATCGGCTGAGGGGTGGGTGCAGTTCGAGGCCCCAGCAACGGCACTTTTGAAGCCGCCGTGGAGAAGTGCAGGTGATCGTGCGCGCCGTGGAAGTGTCCTTCAAACTTGATGAGCTTATCCTTGCCGGTATAGGCGCGGGCCACCCGCACCGCCGCTTGAGTGGCTTCGGTGCCGGAATTGCAGAAACGCACCATCTCCAGACCCGGGATCATGCGGGTGAGCCGCTCGGCCACCTCCACTTCCATCATCGTGCTGAGGGTGAAGATCGAGCCATCCTTGGCGGCGCGGGCGGAGGCTTCGATCACGGGCTCGTAGCCGTGCCCCAAGATGATGGCACCAAAGCCGTTGCGGAAGTCAATAAACTCATTATCATCTAGATCCCAAATATGTGAACCCTTGCCCCGAGCGATCATGGGGGTATTGTCTTCGCCCCAGTAGCGGAAGTTGGACATCACGCCGGCGGGGGTGACGCGGGCGGCACGCTCCCAGGCTTCTTGTTGGCGTATTCTGCCTTTGAAGCGGCGGAGCACGATGGAATCGGTGGGATGAGACATGCCTGACCTCCTGATATGATGCGTTTAGACCTGTTATGAAGCACTTTGACCTTCCATGACCGGGATATCTTAGCCCAAGCCTGCATCGGCTGTCTGCCTTTCCTCATCAAAAATCGATTCCCGTCCAAACATGACGATGCTACCGTAAGCACCAGCTCAACACTGGATGCCACTCGCGCGCGTGCGAGCAGGCTTGTTTTAACGTATGAGGCACCCATGAATTCTTCAGCACTTCAGCGTTTTACCCATGATTTCTGGGAATCTGAAATCCTGCCCACGCTGGCGGACTATATCAAGATCCCCAACCAGTCGCCGTATTTTGACGTCGAGTGGAAAGCCCACGGTTATATGGATGAGGTGGTGGCTCTCGCGCGCGCCTGGGTGGATAAACATCCGATCCCGGGGGCTCGCCTGGAGGTGCTCGAGGAGCCGGGACGCACGCCGCTGCTCTTTCTGGAGGTGGATGGCTCCGCCGACGGTACGATCTTACTGTATGGACACTTGGACAAGCAGCCTCCGATGACCGGCTGGGATGCGGATCTGGGACCGTGGAAACCGGTCTTTAAAGACGGCAAGCTCTACGGACGAGGAGGGGCCGACGATGGTTATGCGTTGTTCTCCATCGTGGGTGCCATTCAGGCGATCAAGGCGCAGAACTTGGCTCATCCTCGACTGGTGGCGGTGATTGAGTGCTGTGAAGAGAGTGGCTCCGTCGATCTGCCATACTATATGGATGTGCTGGCGGAGCGCATTGGCCAGCCCAGCTTGGTGATCTGCCTGGACAGTGGCTGTGGCAACTACGATCAGCTCTGGATCACCACTTCCTTACGCGGCATGATTGCTGGAGATCTCACCGTGGAGGTGCTCAGCGAGGGGGTGCATTCGGGCTCTGCCTCGGGCATCGTGCCGTCGAGCTTCCGCATTGTGCGCCAGATTCTGGATCGTGTGGAGGACATGACCAGCGGTGAGATCAAGCCGGAGTTCTTGCGGGTACACATCCCGGAGCACCGGGTGCGAGAAGCGCAGGCCACGGCGGAGGCGCTGGGGGATATGATCTACCGCGAGTTTCCGTTTGTGCCGGGCATGCAGCCTGCCAACAGCTCGTTGGTGGAGCTGATCCTCAACCGGACTTGGCGACCGACCCTCTCGGTGACGGGTCAGCGGGGCATGCCGGATTTGGCCTCAGCGGGCAACGTCTTGAGGCCCTATACGTCTTTGAAGCTCTCCTTTCGCTTGCCCCCCAGCCTGAAGGTGGATGGGGTCAAGGAGCAGTTGACCTCCTTGATCGAGCGGGATCCGCCCTATGGCGCGCAGGTGCGTTTTCTGTGTGAGAAGGCGGGCGCGGGCTGGGAAGCGCCGGAGGTGGCCCCGTGGCTCAACCGTTCCGCCCATGAAGCCTCGAAGCAGTTTTTTGGAGCACCTGCCTGTTATCTGGGTGAAGGGGGCTCGATTCCCTTTATGGGCATGTTGGGCGAAAAATTCCCGGCGGCTCAGTTTATGATCACGGGGGTGTTGGGCCCTCGCAGCAACGCGCACGGACCCAACGAGTTCTTGCACATCGAGACGGGCAAAGCGGTGACCAGCAGCATCGCCCGGGTGATCGTGGATGCGGTGGAGCGTGGTCGGGCCTAAGCCTCTGCTCTCTTGCCCTTGCTTGCCGGAATCCTTCCTTACGTATATCCTCAATTCTCTCTTAGCCGGAAAATAGCGATGCGGAGGGTGGCCCTGGAGGTGGAGCGTGAAGCGCGAGTGGATGTCTCTTGCCAGCATGATGGGGCTGGTGATGTGGGTGCTGACCGTGGGCAACCTGAACGGCGCACGTCCTGCGGGTCTCTCAGTGGTGGCGGGTGAAGCCTGGGTGGTGGGGGAGGCGCTGCACTTAAATCCGGGTGCGACCCTGTGGGTGGGGGAGGGGACTCGGCTGGAGCTGGAAGGGCAATTTCCGGCGGGAGAGGTGGATCTGATCTCGGGCATCACCCCAGAGCAGGGGGTGATTGCACATGTCGGCAACCTCACGGGCCTCTTCTCTCACACTCTGAAGCCACTTTCCTCCTTACGAGGAGAATCTTGGCAGGGAGAAGGCACGCTGAGCTTGAGCTGTGAGCGGCAGCGACTGCTCTTTCAGGTGCCGAGCATGCCGGCCTTTGAGCTCGAGAACACACCGTGTTCGGCGCAGCGTCTGTGGGTGCGGGTGCAAGCGCCGAGTGTGGTGCGGGCGCTGAGGGTGGATGGGGTTCAACATCCGCTGGAACGGCGTGGATTTTCGTGGGGATGGCTGGGGGTGGGCGTGGCCAGCGCGTGGGTGTTGGGGTTGAGCTTGGGGGTGAGAGGCTGGCAAGGGCTGCTCTTGTTGCCCTTGACATTGCTGGCACCGGGGCTGACCCTTCCGCTGGAGCCGCTCCTGGCGGGAGGGCTGGCGCTGGGGTTTGGGGTGAAGCTCCGGGAGACCCAGGGCTGGCGGCGGGAGCTGGTGGGGGTGATGCTGGTGCTCTCGGTGGGCTTGGGCCTCTATTCCTTACGCGGTCGAGAGGTGATGCAGTGGCCGAGTTATCAGGTGGCTTCGCTGCTGGCCGATCAGAAGACGGTGGAAAAGAAGGTGTTGGATTCGGTCGCGCAGGTGCAACAGTTCTTGCGGGAGAATCCCTCCTCGCTGCGGCAGGTGGTGGCACTGGGCTCCTCATCTTCTGGAGGGGGCACGCCGGGGCGATTTTGGCCGCAGCGGGTGCAGGAGCGGCTGCCTCATGTTCAGGTGGTGCCGGTGACTCAGGGAGGCGCAACCACCTGGCATCTGACGGAGATGATGAAGCGTCTGAAGCTCAAGCCGGTGTTATGTCTCTTGTATGCGGGCCACAACGACAATACCCGCTCGTTTCCGGGACAGACCATTGCGGCGTTGATGCGGGGAGATGTCCCGGCGGTGCGGCATTTTGTGGCGCCGGTCTCGCGGGCGGAGGCGCAGGAGAACGTGCGCACGCTGGTGGGCTTGTGTGGGGGAACGCTCTGGGTGATGCCGGAATACTCCACGCAGCTCGAAGCGGAGCAGGTGGCTTACGGGGAGGCGCTGGCGCAGGTGCCGGGGGTGCTGCTCTTGGATGCGGCCTCGCGGCTGAGGGCTTCGCCGCCGGAGTGGATGTTAGACGATGTGCATCCCAGTCCAGAGGGGCAGGAGGTACTGGCTCAGTTTGTGTGGGAGCAGCTTCAACAGCGTATGCCTGCCTTGTTGCAGCCATAAGCGCAGCGAGAGATTTTCTGGTCCTCAGCGGTGTGTTGCGGATGAATCGGAGCGCCGCTCACCCATCAAAGAGAGGTCGGACATTGGGCCAGTCGAGCAGCAGTCCTCGCCACCAGAAGCCGTATTGTAAAGCGAGCAAACCCACCACGATGAAGACGACACCCGCCACGCCATAATAGATCAGACTTGAGCGCGCCCACGGGTTGAGGGTGGGGGCTCTGAGGGTCAAGCCGAGCACGGCACCGCAGAGCAGCCCGCCGAGATGTCCACCGACATCGATGCGGCTGGAGGTAAAGGTCAGCACCAAGTTGAAAGCGAGCCAGGGCACGATGCTCCAGGCGATACGTTTGAGCACTTCTTTGGGGAGCACCCGCCCGGCGCCGAGTGGAAAGACCGCCATCAGTCCCATATATCCGAAGAGGGCTCCGGAGGCACCGGCGGCTTGTCCTTCGTGGAGGAGCAAGCTGAAGATGCAGCCCATCATCCCGCTGGACAAGAAGATCAGGAGGGTGCGGCTGCGTCCGTAGAGGCGCTCGACGGTTTGGCCCAGCGCATACAGGCCCATGAGGTTGCTGAAGAGGTGCGCTGCGCCGATGTGGAGAAAGACCGCTGAGAGCAAGCGAAAGGTTTCTCCGCCGAGTACGGCTTCTCGCATGTTGGCGCCCATGAGGTAGAGTGTCATGGGGTGGGGTGAAGATCCGAGCAGCTCGGTGAGGCCGAACATGGCCAGACAGAGACCGAGCAGGCTGAGGGTGATGGGGATGGGTTCTCGCTGGGCCATTGCCAGTGCCAGCGTGGGATAGAGCATGATGCCGGATTGGAGGGGGATCTCGGCTTGGGCGGGATCATCGGGGCGGATGTGTTCGGCGACCCTTTGAAGCATCTCCAGCGAGTCGAGGGAGAGGCCCCCACCTTCTCCCCAGCCTTCTCCCCTGCTTTCTCGCCCGCTTTCTCGCGGGGTATCCTTGTCGTGAGAGGAGTCTGGGGGGTGCTGCTCGTTCATGGTGCCTCCGGCGTGAAGTCAGGCTGGAGGGAGTCATAGCAGGAAAGTGGGGCTTTTCCAATCAGGGAGTTGAGAAAAATTGCGGTCGATGGGGGCTGAGACCTTGTGGATGCCTGGAATTGGAGGGCGGGACAGAAAAGGGGAGGGCGGGACAGAAAAGAAGGGGGCGCTCCGGTCTACACCCGTTCGGGAAGGATCCAGCAAGCTCTTGCGCGGAGTGCAGAAAAAAATACGTCCCGGAGCGCCATGTGTGGATGAACTTGCAATTTAATTGCTGCAATGAGTATTTTGAGTAAAAGGAGCTTATTTAGAGGAAGAATCCCCTGTATATGGGTTGATTGCCATAAAGTTGCACGTCATTCTCATGAGAGTGTGCCGAATATTTCCACAACCTTCTCAAAACCATCCAAAATTGTAGAGAATTTCCACGATTTCTCTTGCCCTACAAGAATTCGTCTCTTCGTCTGGGCAAGGGGCGATGTGGCGCTGGCCCAAGAATGTGCGCAGTCATGAGACATATGATGATCAAAAGTACCCATATGCACCATTATACTACATATACACATAACAATAACTGATATTCGCGCATCCTGTCCAGATGATGGGCGCGTGTATCGAAAGCCCCAAAATAGTCAGCTTATACTGGACTTTCAACCCCTCACAAGGTGGCTCGTTCCCTCCGCCCCCCCTCCAACCTCCCCCCAAACTCTGGGGTGGATGCTAACTGAAAGTCCAGACCGTAAGACATAACGCAATGTCCTCACCCTCCCCCAAAGTTGGGGGCGGTCGGCTCAGGTGCGCCGGGGTGGGGGCGTTCATGACTTTCAATCTCAGAGGAGGTTTCCCGACAGCCTCTTTATCCTGGGTTGGGGCTGCTCTGCTCCTGCTTCCGACGCTCGAGCAACCAGCTCACTTGGTTCGGAAGCAGTTTTGCCATCTTCTCTCCAAAGCCGGTGTCTTTCACCCGGACCATGCCCTTATAATCCAACAGATAAAACCGAGGGATATTCTGCTGCTCGCCGAGCCACAGATCCACCAGCTCGGGCGGCGCGTCGAGCAAAG
>JBJTQF010000328.1:0-3313 GCA_046075485.1 Myxococcota bacterium
CGTGATCAGCGAGCCGGAGCTGACCTCGGGCGGATACTGTGACCTGTTTTTGGGACTGGATCGGCGTTATCCGAAGGCGCGCTGGGGCTGGATCCTGGAGTTTAAATACGTCAAAAAGAGTGCTTCCCAAGCGGTGATCCAAGCCAAACAGCAGGAAGCCCGAGAGCAGCTCCTACGTTACTGCGAAGAGGGCCCTCGACTGCGGCAGCTCCTGGGGAGAACATCGTATAAAGCCGCCTCGATTGTCTGTGTGGGGCTTAAGAAGTGTGTCGTCGAGGTGGTCAAGGTGGTGGATCCGGCAGCAGATGGCGTTTAGTCCGGTGTGAGGCAGGTGGAGGGCTGCGGAGGGCGCGATGCATCACGCCCCTACTTCTGGTTGGGATGAATCGCTGGATTTTCATCCTGACAATCTTCCCCCAGCAGCACATGGGCGGGAGAAGGAGCGTCGCAGGCCCAGGTGGAAGCTCCCCCGCCATATGCATCCTGGTCCTGGTCGAGATAGAAGTTCAGATACACGATGACATCCTGCTCATCGCCTTTGCCATCACAGTCATTGTCGAGGGCCGCCTCATCGCAGCGTTCGGGTGCGCGTGGATGAGAGCGCGAGTCCAGGTCATCACAGTCGCAGCGCAGGCCCTCTTCGAGCCAGCCGGTGGGACAGGCCGCCCACCCCTCTCCGTCCGCGTCTCCGAGCAGAAAAGTGGACGTCACGACCGCTCGAGGAGCGCGGACGCTACATGGGGGGGTGTCAGAAGACATGGTTGACACAAAACGCTCCAAATTGGCCACGGATGAAACCTCGACACGCGCCCCCCATCACGGCGACCTTGAGCCATAACCGCCTTGCACGGAAGACCTTGCAGCCATCTTCGCCCTGCGTTAGAATGAGACGTGCGGAAAATGGCGGGCTAAAAACACCGTGAAAACAAATACTTCTATGGAATTGATTCTAAAGAAGTTTTCATTGTCACGCTGTTTCGTAACACATGCATGATGCCTTCATGCACCCGCCGCTATCTCCTTAAAACAATGGCGGGAGCCTATGTCAATCGTGTCAACCGACGTTACGGAACCCCTCACACCTGGAGGAACACTCCCCTCCACATATCAGCACGTAGTGGCTCAGCTTCCTGCCCTGAGCCAGCTCATCCAGACCTGCATGACCCGGCTTGACCTCACCGACGAGGCACTCTTTAGCCAGCTCGCTCAGCGGCTCCACCAATTTCAGTGCCAGTCCATCGGTGCCATGCAGCGCCTGGCCCTCCTTCAAGCCGCCGCCACAGGAGGCCCTCCTCCCGGCTGGCAAGGGCTCATGCCCATGCCGATGGCCGCCTTTCACGCCTACGCCCTAGAAGCAGAGACCGGACCCTGGAGCCTCGCCATTCCCCTTCGTTTTGACGGTGCCATCGAAGAAGGGGGGAAAGTACGCTTCTCTCGCGCGGGATTGCAGCTTTCCGATACTGCCCTGGTGCTGCAAGCCCGTCGATTTTTGGCCCTCGACCCGGAGGAGCGTTTACCGATTCTTGCGTTCTCGCGCCCTCCCGGCCCCACCCGCCTCAACCGGCTGGCCTATTATCTGACCCGGCTGGAGATGTTTTTTGGGCTCGGACCTACTCAGTATCTGGGGACTTCCGAAGGTGTGTTCATCTCGGCCATGTTAAATGCGCTTGAGAACACCAGCCAGAGTGGAAAGCCCATCATCCTGGCCCTCTCACGAGAAGGGATTAAACAGGTGGTCGGACTGCTGAAGCACCGAGGGGTGCGCTTTCAGCTCCCGGCAGGAACCAGAGCCCTCATCGTGGAACGCTCCGACAAGCTCTGCCCCCTCGAAGGACTCGAGAGTGTGATGACCGCCGTGCAAGAGCGGCTGGGATTGGACCCCATCCATGTGGTGCATGTGCTCGACCGTCCCGGCCTTCCCGGACAGCTCTACACCGACGGTCTCTTAGCAAAACGTGAGAAACGCCGCATCCGCCCCGGCTGGCATATGCCGCCCTGGATGAGAGCCTGCGCCCTCGACCCTGAGTCCCTCCACCCGCTGCCTCCTGGAAAAGCAGGACTGATGCTCTATGTCAACTTGGCCAATGTCGAGCGTCCCGTGGCCCTGCTCAGCGATGAGCTGGCCCGCGTGCATCGAGAAGGTGGCCTCATCGACGCGGGAACCCCTTAACCCGCACGTTCAGACCCCGCATGGGTCTGTGGGAGTTTTTATGGATAAGCGCTCGCTGAGAGATTGGTGGATGCCCGTCAGCCTCCGTTTTGAAGACATCTTCGGAGGCCAGACCCCCAGCGCCCGCCCCCTCGGGCATACCCTCTATTTTTCGGCGCAGCCCACCAGCGCCGCCATCACCCGGTTGAAGCAGCTCTTGAGCGAGCAGCGGACCCGCGAGCTCCTCCCGCTCTCCAATGTGCGGTTGCTCAACGCCTTCGACGGACTGGCGCGACGATGGCTTGATCCACTCTGTCCGGAGCGACGCCGTTACCTGGCCATCGCCGAAGCCATGAGCGGTGCCACCGTGCCCTTACTCTCCGCACGACTCGACAGCAGCCTTCAAGCCCTACGCGCCCCCACCCTCGAGCAGCGGTTGAGCAGTGTCTATGGCCCTCTCGAGCCCCTCGAAGACTTCTGGGAGCTCAAAGGCCACGGGGTGAGACTACGGCGCACGGGGCCCTCCCTGGTGGGCGTTCGAGCACAGGGGCTCCCCGAGCTGGCCCTGCTCGCCCTGGTGAGAGCCCTATGTGTGCGCTCCGCCGTGTTGGTGCAAGCCGACTCCGAGACGGGTGTGTTGCTCTCGTTGCTGCTTCAGAGCCTCGCACAGCTCGAGAAAGGACTGGCCGAGAGTGTAGCCGTGACGGGGCCCGTGCTGGGTTCCGACGAGCAGGCACAGCGCCGATGGCTGGAAGAGCTCAGCCAGCTCACCACCTGGGGCTCTGACGACGAGCTGAAGCGGCTCCTGCGGCTGGCACCTGCCTTGCCGACTCAAGCCCTGGGACGAGCCCGCAGCGTCACCGTGCTGCTGCGCTCGGGGCTCCAGGCGGGGGAAGGACTTAAAGCCCTCAGCAGAGGCATCGTGCGGGATGTGCTCCTGGGCACTCCGGAGCCTGGATACGCGGGCAACGTGATCTTCGTAGAGCAAAATGCCCTCGTGACCCCGGAGCAGGTGACACACGCACTCTCCGAAGCCCTGGTGGAGCAGGCCCGGCACATCCCTCCATCCCGGGTGAGTGACACCCAGCTTGCGCGACAGCGCAGTGCCCTGAGCCTGCTTCAAGTTCACCATGCTCAGCAGTCGTTGGTGCTCGTACCGCCTCA
>JBJTQF010000329.1:0-4606 GCA_046075485.1 Myxococcota bacterium
GCCGACCTTGTTTGACCAGGGTGGCCAGTCCGGCATTCGGCTGGCCCGCACGCGCACGGTCCACCCGTCCAGAGCCGGCATTGTAGGCGGCCAAGGCCAAGGGCCACTCGCCATATCGTTCGTAGAGGGTCCGAAGATAACGCACGGCGGCTTCGGTGCTGCGGATGGGCTCCAAACGTTCGTCTCGTCCACCCCTCACGAGCAGGCCGTATCGTCGCGCGGTGTCGCTGCTGAACTGCCATAGGCCCGCGTGTTGGCTGGGGGCTTTGGCTTTGGGGTTAAAGTTGGCTTCCACCATCGCAATCCCACTCAACCAGGTGGGAAGCCCCGCTTTCTCAAAGATCGGGTTGATGTCGGCAGCAAAAGTAGCATAACGCTCCAGTCCCACCTGAAGGGTCCGAAGCTGACGCCCCTTCATGGTCGAGAGGGCTTTCTGGATGTAAGGCTCCATCATCGGATGGTGCCGAGGGTCAGAAGGATGAGGATTCACCACCAGCTCGACGGCTTGAGGTGAGGTCTGAGCGGTACTCCCGCACCGCTCGGGGGGGGCGGGAAGCTGCGCCGAGGTGAAGCCAATTTCAGGCGATGTCTGCTCAAGGGCCTGAGAGAAACACGTATGCCAGAACGTGTTTTGCCAGAAGGTCTCAGGGCTCCACCACACCACGGGGTTCAGGGACTCTCGGTCATTCCTTGTTTCCACGCCCGCTTCCGCTGAAGACATCGAGAGCCCGCTCAGCGTCTGGGCTTTCGTATCTCCTACCACCATCAGCGCCACAACAAGGAGGGCCGAGAGGAGAGTCTTTTGCTGCATTCGCTCCTCCTGCCTGGGGTTCAGGAAGAGCCTAACAAAGACCTGTAGCAGTGGTCAAGCTGAAAATTCAATAAAATCAAGCACCTGCATTATTTAAAGTGCTACTTTAAGGGAAGGGGCTCAACCCGTTGACAGCACATAGAACCCCAAAATCACCGGGGTCAGGGACTGTCTTGCCGTTCGGCTGGAAAAATTTCAACCATGAGGTAATCGAGCACCTGTTCTTTGATCCGAAAGCGGTTGTCCACCAGCAGGTCGTCGTTGACCCCAAAAGAGAGCTTGCCATGTGCTGGCACGGTAAAGAAGGTCTGCCGCCCCATCGGGATGATGCGCTCGTTGCCCGCACGGTCCACAAAACGGGCGATCACCTGTCCTTTGAAACAACCTTCGGTGTGGCAAGGATAGAGCGGGTCACGGGTCGGCTGGTTGCGGTCTCCGTCGGCGGTGATCCAGAGGGTGTCTTCGTCACGCTCGCGGCCTTCCACGGTGTACTCACCTGCGGAGGCACGCAGGAGCACCACTTCACCTCGGCATAAAGGGGTCTCGATCTGCCAGCGTTTGTTGACCTCCAGATATTGGGTGATGAGATCAAAGGCCGGATGGCTACAGTCATCTTGCTCGAGGGTCTCCAGGGTGGTGCGCAGCCAGCTCTGATAGTCGTCGAGGCTCAGCTTGCCTTCTGAATACTGCTGACAGATGGGGAGCTCGGCCTGGGTGAGCTTCTCGATGCGCTCGCTCTGGGACATGGCGGCGTTTTCAAGACGCTCGGCCAGCCAGGTTGGGAGCTGAAAGCTCGGATCCACCTCTCCCTGCCACCGTCGGCTGGCGGTGGTGATGGCTCGACTGCGCGCCATTCGCCGCTCCTGAGGGCTGAGGTTCTCAAAATCAGGCGGGACATAACAGGTCTTGCCGTGGAGGTTCACCAAGCTGTCATAAGCAAAGGCGGGTGTTGGGAGGGCGCTGTTGCTGCTGCCGACGCCGTCTTTACTGCTCACGCCGTCTTTACTGCTCATGCCGTCTTTACTGGTCGTGCCGGGAGTGGCGCAGGCGCTGAGCAGCATGCCACTCAGCAGGGTCCAGCAGGCGAGGTGTCGAATGGAGGCGCGTGATGATATGGAATGCATAAGGACTCCTGGCGGATGCCTTGCGGGTTTTTCCTTGACATCCGCAGGGGCTCCGGCTATTTGTATGGCCGCGTGTGCGGGCTCGTAGCTCAGGTGGATAGAGTACCGGTCTCCGAAGCCGGGTGCACAGGTTCGAGTCCTGTCGGGCCCACCATAGGAAGCCATCTCTTTTTTAGGAGCTGGCTTTTTTATTTGTTCGGTCTTCTGGAGCGGCATCCCGCTGCTTTTTGCTGCGTTTGGACGCAGATGAGGCTTCTTGGCTGTCTTGAGGGTCGGCATTCCGCTGCTTTTTGCTGCGTTTGACCGATGCAGGCGCTGCTTCAATGCCCTGCTGACCCGGTGTCTCGGTCTCGGGCGCGGCTTCCGACGAGCTGGCTTCCGACGAGCTGGCTTCTAACGGGCTGGCGTGCTTCTCGTTTTCCCAGTCTTCTTGGATCAGCGAGGTGAAGAGGTTGACGGCGTGCAGCAGCCACTGAGCAGGCAGGCGCAGCACTTCTTCGCGCAGGCCACGCGCTTTGCGGCTCCCCAAGTGCAGGTTGGCGGCTTCGATGCCCATACTCTCCAACAGAACCGGAATAAAACCCAGGGAGCGCAGGGCTTCGACGGGCATGGGGCCACAGTCCGGGCTCAGCCGTCGCACACGCCAGCGTTTGCCTGGATAATAACGGGGATCGACGGAGCGCACGGCGTTGCGGTTGAGCTCTCGAGCAAGGGACTCGGGCTCTCGTTTGCCGGTCAGCCAGCTCAGGGCGGAGGGCGGGGTGGCTTTGGCTTCGCGGGCCATCCAACCACCTTGGTGGTCGAGCAGCGCGATCACCCGGAAGTGACCCGAATGAGAGGGCGGAGGCACCACCACCCGGATATCGGCTTCAGTGTCGGGCAGACGGCGCAAGAGGGCCTTCTTGAGCGAGCCGAGCAGCGGGCTCTGCACATCCGGCAGGTTCTTGAGCTGAGCCCAGAACTCCGCAGACGATCTGAGCTGGGCGGTGACGATGATACGCAGCTCCGCATGACGCGACTCGAGGATCAGCGGTTTTCCGGCGGCGCTGAGCCCCCGCAGATACCCTTCGAGGATGAGCTCGCACACGTTCTCGCGGGAGTAGGGCTGGCCGAGGGCCTCCAACGCCAGCACGGCGCTGGTGGCCAGTCGGACGATATCTTGAGTCCACGGAAGGCGGCAGGCTTCGTCGAGCTCATAAACGCCCCAGCAGAGGCGGCCTTCGGCATCGCGCCAAGTCCCAAAGTTGTCTACGCTGAGGTTGCCCACGGAGGGCAGGACGGTGACGTCGTGAAGCTCTCCGGCTTTGTCGAGCCAGAGCTGAAGCCAGCGATGGTAACACTGCTGAAAATAGTGCCACGGCGTCGGATGTGGGAGGAGGGGCACCACAGCTCCACCCGCGTGGCGGGGCATGCGTTTGGTGAGCCAGCCTGTGTAACGCTGGGTCGCTTCTTGACGGGAGATCCCAGCAAATCGGTTTGGCTTCATGAGTTCCTCCAGACATGCTACATGAGTGCGGCGAGCAGGTGCGCCGGTTGGCGCTGTGTGTGGCAAAGGATAGCCACGTCATCTGCTTAGGTCAACCCTCAGAGATGGAGAACGCACGGGTTATGGCAAAGCTGTATGTTGTCACCGGAACGGATACCGGTGTGGGTAAGACAGTGGTGACTTCCAGTCTGCTGGCGGCACTTCAGGCGCGTGCAAGGGCGCACGGTCATGCGGGCGGGCACGTGGGTCTCAAGCCTTTTGAGACGGGCTGCTGGCGTCAGGATGACCAATGGGTCGGAGAGGATAGTGTGCTCCACGCTCGCTACAGCAGCGACTCGAGCTTTCCCAACGGGGTCTATCGTTTTGAGCCGCCGGTGGGCCCCACGGTGGCGGCTCGACAAGCAGGGGTGGTGCTTACGCTGGAGCCGGTGCTGGCACTGGTGGAGCGAGCGCGTCAGCAGTTTGAGCAGGTCTTACTGGAGGGCGTGGGAGGGCTGATGGTGCCACTCAATGATCATGAGACGGTGCTGGATCTGATACGGAGGCTCCGCCCGGATGGAGTCCTGCTGGTCTCCACCAATCGTCTGGGGATGTTGAGTCAGGTGCTCAGCGCGCACTATATTCTACGAGCGGAGGGATTGCCGCTCTTGGGGGTGGTGCTCACGCCGGGACCGGAGCCGGAAAGCCTGGCGGCTCAGACCAATGTGGAGGAGCTTCGGCGGTATGTCTCGCCGGTGATCTGCTGTCCACGGGTTGAAGGGGAGGCCGCTCGCGCTTCAGCCGGAGAGGTCTTGTGGCAGGCGCTCGAGCAGCATGGGCTGAGGTTGTGAGAAGATGAAGCTCGGTGGGAAGAGGGCTGCGCTTCTTCCTCCGACGGTGCGGAGGTGCGGAGACCCTCGCGTGTGCGGGTGTGCTCGAGCTGATTTCCATGACGAGAAATCCGCTGGAGGCTATAGTGAGGGTGGAAGTGTCGGGTTAAACCGGCCCCTCTGAGCCCGCATGTGAGGAGTCCAGATGAAAATCCCGTATGGACAGTGTGATTTTGCGGAGATTCGGCGCGAAGGCATGTTCTATGCGGATAAGACGCCCTTTCTTCCGTTGATGGAAAATATTGGCTGGTATGGCAAGTTCCAGCTTTTCCTACGACCTCGGCGGTTTGGGAAATCGACGCTGATTCACATGCTG
>JBJTQF010000330.1:0-2781 GCA_046075485.1 Myxococcota bacterium
GCACCACTCCCACACATTTCCCGCCATGTCGTATACCCCTTCCGGTGTGGCCCCAAGCGGAAAGGCTCCCACGGGTGAGGTCTGGCTGATGCCAGTCTGATTGTAGTTCGCCCGCTCCGCCGTCGGCTTCTCTTTGCCCCACGGATATTTCCGGCCCTCTTTCCCCCGCGCTGCGTATTCCCACTCCGCCTCGGAGGGCAGTCGAACGATACGTCCTGCTTCCTTTGACGACCATTTCTGGGTCATCCAGTGACAAAAGGCTTCCGCTTCGTACCACGAGACCCCCACCACCGGCTGGTTGGGGACATTCCATTGGGCGTCGGTCCATAACCAGGGGGCTCCCAGCTTCTCCTTTTGGCAGAAAGCCCACCCCTCCTCACTCCACCATGTTTGAGTCCGATAGCCTCCGGCATCAACGAAGGCTTTGAAGTCGTGGTTCGTCACCGGAAAGCGGCTCAGGTAGAACCCCTGGGTTAGTGTGACCTTGTGTACAGGCTTTTCGTGCTCTGGCCCATCATTCGACCCCATCATGAACTCACCGGGGGGGATCATGATCCAGTTTTCTGCTTTCTCCAGGCCCAGGCGAGGGTCGCCCACCCGACCGAGGGCGAGCAGGGCCTCCACCCGGTCTTTCACCGGCACCCGCGTCTCCCGTGCCGTGAGCAACGACAGCTTGGACATCACTTGGTCCCGTACCGGGCCTTGAACATGCGTCTCGGGGAGGTCACTGAGTGCCCCCATCGATAGTGCGATTCCTTTTCCTGCACGCTTCCAGTCCTGCTTCTTCCAGAGTGACTGCAACCATCCCCGCTCTGTTCCAACATGGGCCAGCTTCAGTAGCAGCGACCCCGATTGATCCTCCAAAATGGCAATCAACAGTCGAATTGCCTCATTCCACCAGTCCTCCAGGAGCAGTGGCTCAATTGTTGTCCACAGCTTCTTGTCGTCACGCTGTTTTGACAGCGCCAGGGCGGTCAGATATTCTTGTAGCCCCAGATGCCGAAACTGCACCCCATACCCCTCTTTTCGCAGCAGACCCGACCGCAGCTCCAGCACGTCGAGCAGCTTCTCGGCTTTGCTCAGCGCCTGTCGCTCATCGGGCACCTTGCGCGTCTCCAGGAGCTGCTTTGCAAAACACATCACCGGCACTTTGGTGGGCACCGTGCGTCCAGCCTCACCTCCCCCATGCATCTCCAGGGCAAGTGTTGACAGAAGCTGACGTTTTTCGCTCAAGTCAAAACGAATGCTCAGCTCCGCCTCCCACACGTCGCCCAGCCCCTTCGCAATGTCTTTCTGCTCCAGAAAGAGGTCGATCACCTCTCGGTACAGCTCCACTCGACGTTTGGGCAGGCGCGCCTGGTTGTGCTTCAGAATCGCGATCAAGGTCAGGATGTTGGGCGTGGTGGCCATCTGCCTCACTTCGGGATGCTGCTGGATCTCGACGTGCAGCTCGTGCGCCACCTTCTCCCCGAGGGCCGTGTCGGGTGCATGTACGGCACCATACCAGACACGCAGGAAGCGGAGCAGCTCCTCATCGGACATGGGCTGCAACCGCCAGGGCTCAAGCTGCGAGAGCACACTCTGAACGTCGGTCTCGAAGGCCCGGGTCCGACTGGTCATGAGAACTCGAAGTGAGGGACAACACGCCAGCAGCTCGGAGACCGCTTTGGCCGCCCGCTGACGCTCTCGATGGCCGGGGATCTCGTCGAAGCCGTCCAGAAGCACGATGAGCCGCCCGGCGTCAATCACCACCTGAAGCTCCGGCACCGTCAAGGTCAGGCCCGCACTTTCTAACACCGAGCATAGAAAACCCTGGCTGAGCTTGCCGGTGAGCTGGTGGATTTTCAGCTCCCGCTCCTCCAGCCAACGATCCAGGTCCGCGAGGGTGGTAAAAACCGGGAACGGCACAGGCTGGTCGTCGTTGAGCTTCAGCAGCTTACGCGCACGGCGCGCCGCGTCGCCCCCACGGAGGGCTCCTTCCGCCAAGATACGGGTGACATAACGCAGCAACGTGGTCTTGCCTGAGCCCGGATCGCCCACAAAGATAGCCCGTGGACTTTGGGCGAGGGCTTCATGCAGCGTGAGGGTACGATCCATCTCCTCGATGCGCTCAGGTTGGGCCTTTGGGAGCGCATCCGCGTGCGCCGGACGGTGTGTTGCTCCGGCCCGGTCAGCCCGCAGCTCCACGTAGACGTGCTCGAGGGGCAAACGAACCGCGCCATCTGTGCGACGAATGCCCTGAAGTTCGATGTGGGCATGTTTGAGGAGGAAGTAGGCCAGGGCCTTCTCCCAGATCTGGGGTAAAAGCGGATCTCGCGTGGGTGTGGGGGCCTGCGTGGGGGTGGGCGTGGGATTAGAAGTGGGCGATGCGACTTCCAGCCACTTCTCCAGCTTATCGGCCAGCTTGCTACGTTTGAGGAGGGTGTACTGCTGACCCTTTTCCAGCTCAAAGCGGTTGGCTTCGGGTTGAAAGTGCTGACGTTCGGCGTTCCACATGCGGGGGTAGAAGTGGATGCCTTGTGCGTGGAGACGCACCCAGGCGTAGGCATGTTTGCCGCCTTCGTGCGCTGCCTCGTGTCCCGCGCCGGCCACAAAACGGAGCAGCCCTCCGGTATGCAGCGGATGAGACACGAGCCCTCCCTGCTGATGCACATGCCCCACCAGTAGCACATGGGGGTGTTTTTGTAAGAAGGTGCTCAGCGCATGTTCGGCGCGGGTGCTGTTGCCGGGGGTTCCATCGAGCAGCCACTCGGGGGGATGGTGGAGCAGGGCAAGGACCAG